>DATJYC010000032.1:0-3537 GCA_035499735.1 Burkholderiales bacterium | reverse complement strand
TGATCGTATATTGCGCCTGCCCGAACGAGGCCACCGCGGTGAAGGTCGCGCAGAGGCTGCAGAGGCTCGGCTTCAAGCGCATCCGGCCGCTGCACGGCGGCATCGATGCGTGGATCGAGGCCGGGCTCGACGTCGAGCGCTGAGCGCGGGCGTGCTACAGTCACGCTTGTGAATAAGGAGATCATCCAAACGGCCGCGGCGCCGCCCGCGATCGGACCGTATTCGCAGGCGATCCGCGCCGGCAAGACGGTTTATCTCTCGGGGCAAATCGGCCTCGATCCTGCGACGACGAGCCTGCCCGAGGGGACCGAAGCTCAGAGCTGGCAGGTGTTCGCCAACCTCAAGGCCGTGGCCGAGGCCGCCGGCGGCTCGCTCGACGACATTGTCAAGCTCACGATTCTTCTCCTAGACCTCGCCGATTTCGCCAAGGTGAACGAGATCATGGTGGGCTGTTTCAGGCAACCCTATCCGGCGCGCGCTACCTACCAGGTCGCAGGGTTGCCGCGGGGCGCGCGCATCGAAGTCGAGGCGGTTCTCGTTCTGAACTAGGGACCTGTTCGCGCTGGAGCCGCCTCCGCCCGACGAAAGCGGCGGTGAAACGCACGCGGAACGGGAGGCTCTCAATGTCCGGCCTGGTTGCCATCGCCTCATCGACACCGGTGTCGGGCGACATCCTCTCCAAGGCGACGAAAACGCTCGTCCACAGAGGCCCCGACGCGCTCCGGACGTGGATTTCAGCTCGAAAAAACGTTGGCTTTGGCCATACGCGGCTGGCGGTCATCGATCTGGCCGCAGCCGACCAACCGCTTGCGAACGAGGATGAGCTGATCCACGGCATTGTCGACGGTCGGTTTTACGACTACGAAAGGACCCAACGCGAACTGGTCGCGCGCGGTCACAGGCTGCGTACACGATCCGACAGCGAAATCCTGGTCCATCTGTATGAGGACCACGGCATCAATTGCTTGCAGCAGTTGCGCGGCGAGTTCGCATTCGTCCTTTGGGACGAGCGCAATCAAATGCTGGTCGCCGCCCGCGATCGCTTCGGCATCAAGCCCCTCTATTACGCGCGGTGGGGAGACACCGTGCTTCTGGCCTCCGAAGCCAAGGCGATCCTGGGGGCGGGATTTCCCGCGGTCTGGGATCACGACACGTTCTACCAGGAAATACACAACGCGGAAGATCCGACACGAACCCTGTTCAAGGGGATCCACCAGATCCCTCCCGGGCACTACGTCGTGCTGAGGGGAGGGCACTTCCGCCTCGAACGCTACTGGGACTTTGATTACCCGAAGAGCGCCGGCTCGCCGGCCATTCCCGACAGCGAGCACGTTGAGCGGTTGCGCGCGGAGCTGAACGAAGCGGTGCGGCTGCGGCTGCGCGCGGACGTGCCCGTCGGGATCTACCTCAGTGGGGGCATCGACTCGTCGTGCCTGCTCGGCATGGCCGCGCAACACGTTTCAAACCCCAACGCCTTCACCATTTGCTTTCCGGAGAGCCGCATCGGAAACGAGGAGGCCGTTGCCAAGGATTCGAGCGCGAGATTCGGGGCAAATCTTCGCTGTTTCTATGCCAGCAAGGATTCGGAAGCTGATAACCTGGCCGACGCGATTTACCACTGGGAAGGCATACCGCGAAAGCCCGTCATGGTGAGCAAGTATCTTCTGAGCCGCTTCGTCAGGGGGTGTGGCGTGAAGGCCGTCCTGGACGGCGAAGGCGCGGGCGCCATCTTCAGCCACTTTGACGAGGCGCCCGAGGATGACATGCGCCTCGGTGCAGACGATGCAGGCGTCACACAAAATCCGAGCTCGTTGTCTGCTAACGGTGGCTTGGGGGTCATCCGGCGGGTGCTCGGATTCGTACCGAGTCACGTGGCAGACCTGGTCTCCTGGCTTCCAATCTGGCGTCCGCTCTTTTCGGCTGACTTCGCGAGCGACTTTTCGGGTCGGGATCTGCTCCTCGTGCATTTCTCGCAGTTAGACGTCATGGGGCAATTGGCGGGGAGGGAACGAGCCGCGACGTCGCAATACATCCGGCAGAAGACGAGGCTGCCCGCATTTTTCCTGAGCCAAGCCGGGGACCGTTCGCAGATGGCGCACTCGATCGAGGGCCGCGTGCCGTTCCTGGATCATCACGTGGTCGAGTTGGTGCGCGACATGCCCTACAGCGTCAAGCGGCGCGATGGCGTCGACAAGTACGTTCTGCGCGAAGCCGCCCGGCCTTACGTCACCGAGGCAGTCTACCGCCGCGAAAAGCAGCCCTTTCCTTTCGGCAAGTCGATCGATCTCGTCAGTGGACGGCTTTCCACACTCCTTCACGATACGCTGCGCGGGCCGGCTCTGGCAGCGGTGCCGTTCTTCGATCAGGGTCGCATCCTGGACATTCTCGACCGTCGTCCAACCGTGAGCGGAAAGCAATCAAAGCTGATGGACATTGTGCTTTTCCGGGTGCTCGGCACGTGTCTGCTGCAGGAGAAATACGGGCTCAGGTGACGCATCCATCGATCGCGAACCGCCGCGGCGACCGGACTCTCGCAGGCGCGCGGCGATGGGAAAGAGCGTCTCGCCACGCGTGACAAAGTCTGCGACCGCGAACCAGACCGCTGGCCCGGGGCCGGGCAACGCCCTCGCGGACAAGCTCGCGCGCCTCGGCATCGCGCGCGAGCAGGATCTCGTGCTCCACCTGCCGCTTCGCTACGAGGACCACACCCAACTTTGTCCGCTGGCCGCATTGCAGCCCGGCCGCGCGTGGCAGGTCGAAGCGACGGTCACCAATACCGAGATTCAGTACCGTCCGCGGCGTCAACTCGTTTGCCTGCTCGAGGATGGCGAGGCGAGGCTCGTGCTGCGCTTCTTCAACTTCTATCCCAGTCAGCAAAAGGCGCTTGGCGAGGGGCGGCGCGTGCGTGCCTTCGGCGAAGTTCGCGAGGGCTATTACGGCATGGAGATGGTGCATCCCACCTACCACGCCGTCGCGCCGGGGGCGCCGCTGCCCGACCGCCTGACGCCGGTGTATCCCACTACCGCGGGGCTGTCGCAGGACAACCTGCGCAAGCTCGTGCAGCAGGCGCTCGCACACGATCCCGCGTATCTCGCCGAGACCCTGCCGCCGTGGACACGCGAGCCGCGCCGCCTGTGGGGCTTCGAGAAGGCCGTGCGCTACCTGCATGAGCCCCCGGTCGACGCCTCGCAGCCGGCGCTCGACGGACGCACGCACCCGGCGTGGGTGCGGCTCAAATTCGACGAGCTTCTCGCCCAGCAGCTTTCGCTCAAGATGCACCGCCGCGCGCGGGCGCGACGCCGCGCGCCGCGCCTGCCGGGTGACGGTTCGCTCAGCGCTCGCCTCTACGCGCGCCTGCCTTTCGCGCTCACCGCCGCGCAGCGACGGGTAATCGGCGAGATCCGGCACGATCTCGCGCGCGCCGAGCCCATGCAGCGCCTGCTGCAGGGCGATGTCGGCAGCGGCAAGACCGTAGTCGCCGCGCTCGCCGCCCTGCAGGCGATCGAGTCCGGCTATCAGGTCGCGTTCATGGCACCG
>DATJYC010000031.1:0-178183 GCA_035499735.1 Burkholderiales bacterium | reverse complement strand
CTCGCGGGCGCGGTCGCGTACTACGCGCTGCTCTCCATCGTGCCGCTCCTCATCCTCATGGTGATCGCGCTCTCCGGCCTCATGGACGAGGGGGTGCTGCTCGCGACGCTCTCGAGAGCGCTCGAGTACGTGGTGCCGGGCAAGGACGAGGAGCTGCTCGTCGAGCTGCGCGCCTTCCTCGACCACCGCGACGCGATCGGCTGGGTGCTGCTCGTCACCATGATCTTCTTCAGCCAGCTCGGGTTCCGCGTGCTCGAGAACGCGATCTCGGTGATCTTCACGCACCACGTGGAGAACAGGAAGCGCCATTTCCTCGTCACGCTGCTCCTGCCGTTCGCCTACATCATCCTGATCGGCGCGGCGCTCTTCGCGGGCACCTACGTGATCGCCGACCTGATGGTGCTGGGGGGCGAGCGCCTCGTCGTGCTCGGCCACTCGTTCTCATTCGGCGGCACGTCGCGCTTCCTCATCTACGTCGCCGGCGTGGCCGCGGAGATCCTGCTGATCTCGGCGATCTACTACTTCATGCCGGCGCGGCGCCTCTCGGCCGTGCACGCGCTGATCGGCGGCGCGACGGCGGGCCTGTTGTGGGAGCTGATCCGCTTCGGCCTGGCCTGGTATTTCGCGTCGCTCTCGCAGGTCAACGTGGTCTACGGCTCGCTCGCCACGGCGATCGTGGTGCTGCTCAGCCTCGAGGTGGCCGCGACGCTGCTGCTGCTCGGCGCGCAGGTGATCGCCGAATACGAGCGCATCGGCGAGGCGGTGAGGGAGCGCCCGCCGGTGGAGGCGGGCGCCTGAGCTACTGCGTCAGCGCCTCGAGCTGGTCGAGCGTGGCGTAGTCCGTGTAGCCCTTCGCCCCCGGCGTGTAGAAGGTCGAGAAGTCCGGGGCGTTGAGCGGCGCGCGCTGCTTCAGCCGCTCGACCAGGTCGGGGTTGGCGAGGAAAGGCTTGCCGAAGGCGATGAGATCGGCGCGGTTCTCGGCGAGCGCCTTCTCCGCCTTGTCGCGGTCGAACCCGCCGGCGAGGATGAACACGCCCTTGAAGGCCTGGCGCAGCCTGAGCTTGTACTCCTCGGGCACGGCGGGCGCCCCCATCGCGGAGTGGTCGAGCACGTGCAGGTAGAGAAGGCCCATGGCCGAGAGATCGCGCGCGAGCGCGAGATACTGCTCGCCCTGCTCCGGATAGGTGCCGGTCGAGTTGAACGCGCCGAAGGGCGACAGGCGCAGGCCGACGCGGTCGGCGCCGATCGCCTCGACCACAGCGTGCGCGACCTCGAGAGCGAAGCGGTTGCGGTTGGCGATGCTGCCGCCGTAGCCGTCGGTGCGCTTGTTGACGTTGGCGTTCAGGAACTGCTCGATCAGGTAGCCGTTCGCGGCGTGCAGCTCGATGCCGTCGAACCCCGCGTGGATCGCGAGGCGCGCGGCCTGGGCGTATTCGCCCGCGGCGCGCGCGATGTCGCGCTCGCTCATGGCGCGCGGGATGCCGTGCGGCTGCATGCCGCCGGCGTCCGTATAGATTTCCCCGGGCATGGCTTCTGCCATGGGCCCGACCACCTCGGCGCCCGCGGGGAGGTTGGCGACGCCCGTGACGCGGCCGGTGTGCATCAGCTGCGCGAAGATCTTCCCGCCTTTCGCGTGCACCGCGTCGGTGACCGCTTTCCAGCCGCGCGCCTGCGCGTCGTTGAACAGGCCCGGAATGCGCGCGTAGCCCAGTCCGTTCGGAGAGGGCGACGTGCCCTCGGTGACGATCAGGCCCGCCGTGGCGCGCTGGGCGTAGTACCCGGCCATGAGCGCGTTGGGGGTATTGGAGTCGACCGCCCGGCTGCGGGTCATGGGCGACATGACAAGACGGTTACGGAGCGCGAGCGTGCGCGAGGAAAAGGGTTCGAAGAGCATGGATTCGTTCCTGAAAGATTTGCGGAGAACTCTAGCTGGGGCTCTGCGTCCGAAATTACAAGGCTCGCCCCTCCGCGTATTGATCCTCGTCAAGACCGCGCCGCGGGCGCAGTCCGAGAACGCTCCTCATTCCGCGTGATCGCGCCGCGCTGCGGCTAGCGGCCGGGCGGGGCGTAGTTCGCAGGCACCTCGCCCGTGAGCGACTCGAGGAAGGCGACGATGGAGGCGACGGTGGGCTTGTCGAGCGCCTGTCCCAGCTGGACCTCGCCCATGACGCGCACGGCGCGCTCGAGGCTCTCTACCGAGCCGTCGTGGAAGTACGGGGCCGTCTTCGCGACGTTGCGCAGCATCGGCACCCGGAACACGTAGCGGTCCCCTTCCTTCTTCGTCGCGGCGAAGAGGCCGACGTCGATCTTCTTCGAGCCGGTCTCCGTCCAGTAGTCCTTGACGACGCCGAAGCGCTGGAACGCCTCACCACCGAGGAGCGGTCCGTTGTGGCAGCCGGCGCAGCCGGCGGCGATGAACGCGCGCAGGCCGACCTTCTGACGCCCGGTGAGCGCCTTGTCGTCGCCGGCGAGAAAGCGGTCGAACAGCGCCGGCGTGGCCAGCGTCGCCTCGTACGCTTCCAGGGCGCGCCCGTAGTTGCGGGCGGAGAGCGGCTCCGCATCCTTCGGATAGGCCGCGCGGAACGCGGGCAGGTAGTCGAGCTTGACGAGGCGCGCGACCCCGTCCTGCTTCGACGCGAAGCCCATCGAGCCGGTGAGCGAGCCCTCGGCCTGGTCGGCGCCGGTCTTGCGGTCGCCCAGCCAGCGCAGCGCAGGCTGGCTCATCGAGTTGAACACGGTCGGCGAATGCCGCGGCGTGGCCTCGCCGCGCGCGTCGATCGAGGCCGGCCGCCGGTCCGCGCCCCAGTCGCCCGCCGCGTGGCAGCTCGCGCATGCGGTCTTGCCGTCCGCCGAGACGCGTGTATCCCAGAACAGCGCCCGCCCGAGCCTCGCTTCCGCGCTCTCCGGCGAGACCGTCGCGGCAGGGATAGTCCCGAACAGCGCCGCCGCTTCGCGGCGCAGCCCGTCGTCCGCTGCTTTCGTGACGCCCGCGATCGCGGTCCCCGCGGCGAGCATGATTCCCAGCGTCAGGATCTTCATGGCCTTCTCCCTTGTCCCCGCGCGACTCTATCGGGAACGTGCATCAGGCGGATTTCAGGGGGCGGCCGTTCTCGTTTCGTTTGTTTCGCAGTAACGCGGGTCCGGCTGGAATCCGGGCGTTCCGCCCCCATTTATGAAGTCGGATGGCTCAGAACCCCAAGCTCGACGCGCTGCACCACGCGCTGCTCGAGCTCCACAAGACGCTCCTCGACGCCCAGCGCGTTCGCTACGAGCGCGAGCACGGCCGCGTCGAGTCGAAAGGCGAGCTGCTCGACCTGGTGCTGCGCGATGCGTCCTTCGAGTGGCTGCGCGTGCTCTCGGCCCTGATCGCAGGGCTGGACGAGCTCGCCGAATCGGAGGACCGCGACGCCGCGGCCGAGATGCGCGGCGTGATCGACCGGCTGCGGATGCTGGTGAGGTTCGAGGGCAACCCCGGGTTCACCGTGCCCTACCGCGAGATCGTCGACGCCGTTCCCGACGCGCTGGTCGCGCACGTGAAGCTGTCTCGGCTGCTCGCCGAGTTCGGCGCCGGCACGCCCGGGCGCGCCGCGCATCCCGCGGAGCTCGTCGACGCGCTCGCCTTCGCCGCCGACAAGCACCGCGACCAGCGGCGCAAGGACGCCGAGGCCTCGCCCTACATCAATCACCCGATCGCCCTGGCGCGGATCCTCGCCGTCGAGGGCGGAGTGCAGGACGCGCTGGTGCTGCGCGCGGCGGTGCTGCACGACACCATCGAGGACACGCAGACGAGCTACGGGGAGCTCGCCGCGCGGTTCGGCAGCGAGGTCGCCGACGTCGTGCGCGAGGTCACCGACGACAAGGCGCTGCCCAAGGCCGAGCGCAAGCAGCTCCAGGTCGAGCACGCGCCGCGCCTGTCGCGCGCGGCGAAGCTCGTGAAGCTCGCCGACAAGATCGCGAACCTGCGCGACGTGGCCGACCATCCGCCGGCACAGTGGGCGCTCGAGCGCCGGCGCGAGTACTTCGAGTGGGCGAAGCAGGTCGTCGACGGGCTGCGCGGCACGCACGCCCGGCTCGAAGCGGCGTTCGACGCCGCGTACGCGCGGAAGCCCTGAAGCCTCAGGCCGCCGCTTTCCCCGGCTCCTGCTCGTGAAGGCGCGACGCCATGAAGGCGGCGCGCTCGCCGACCGCCTTCAAGAGCGCCTGGCCGAACTTGGGGCTCTTCTTCACCAGGTGCAGGAACATGTGGCGGCTCATGGCGAGGAGCGCGCAGTCGGTCTCGGCGACGGCGCTCGCGAGGCGCGGCTTGCGCTCGACGAGCGACATCTCGCCGAACACCCCGCCCGGCCCGACCTTCTCGACGACGGCGTCGCCGATCCTGATCTCGACGCGGCCTTCGAGCACGGCGTAGAGCGCCACGCCGCGCTGGCCCTCGCGCATGATCTGCTTGCCCGCCGGATAGCGGAAGCGCGCCGAAGGCCCGACGACCGATGTGAGATCCGACAGGAGCTGGGGATCGAGCGCCGCCGCCTCGCGCCAGGCAGTGTCCGCCGGCGGAGCGCCTCCCAGGCGCCCGATCGTGTCGCGCAGGCGCGCCGCCATGACGCCCATCAGCATCAGCGCAAAGGAGGGATTCCTGCGCAGCGCCGCGCCGAATTGCGCCTCGTCCAGGCCGATCACCCGGCAGTCGAACATCGCGAGCGCCGTGGCGCTGCGCGCGGTTCCGCCGAGCGCCGCCATCTCGCCGAACACCTCCCCCGCGTGGATGGAGGCGATGTGCTCCTCGCCTGCGAACAGGCCCACCTCGCCCTCGAGCAGCAGGTAGATGCGGTTCGGCATGAGCAGCAGCGGCAGGCCGATGCGGTTCTCCGAGAAGATGGTCGCGCCCTTGGCGAAGGGCTGGGGCTTGCCGGCGGAGCTGAAGAACTCGAGCGCGACCGCCGGATCGTAGGCGGAGGACTTCGCGGGCTCCCCGGCGCGGAGCTTCGCCACTAGAGGTCGCGCCGCACCACGACGACGCGCGGCGGGCCGAACACGAGGTGGCTCACCGCCCAGGAGATGAGCGCGTAGACGAGCCAGCCGAGGAAGGCCGACCAGAATCCGGCGACCGAGAAGCCCTTGACGAAGGAGGCGACGAACCAGAAGAGCAGGGCGTTGATCACGAACACGAACAGGCCCAGCGTGACCAGCGTCACCGGGAGCGTCAGCACCACCAGCACCGGCCGGATGAGCGCGTTCGCCAGGCCGAGCACGAGCGCCGCGACCAGCGCGGTCATGATGCTGTCGACCTGCACCGAGGGCACGACGTACGGCAGCGCCAGCAGCGCCAGCGCGTTGATCAGCCAGACGAGCAGCAGATTGCGCACCATCGGGTGCGCGAATTCTACGACGCCAGGGCCTTTTGCGCCTTCGGCTTCCTGCCGGGAGCGGCGGGCGGAACGTAGCCCGCGATGCGGCAGAGCAGGCCTTCGATCTTCTTGCCCTCGATGAAGCGCGTCGACTGGCAGGTCATGATCTCGCCCCGGGCGGACAGCTCGGACACGTGGCGCCGCACGGCATCCAGCGGCATCCCGACGGCCAGAGCGATCTCGGAGTCGAGCTTCTCGCCGCGGTCTTTCAGGTACTTCAGGATCTCTTGCAAGGTGGGGTACTCGGAAAGAATCAAAGGGAAACGTGCATTATACGTGAAAGCCACTGATCCTTCAAAGATTTCCTGCCAGGCGCTGGAACAATTCCCGGCGGCGTTCCGGGGCGAAGAACGCCTCCCGGGGATTAGAATTTCCCGCAGTTTCAAGGAGGAGGCAGCCATGGCCCATGACACGAACCCCGATCGCCGCAGATTCCTCGCCGGGGTGGCCGCCGGCGCGGCCGGCGCAGTGGCTCCCGCAGCGAGGCCCGCCGAGCCGGCGCCGCGCGCGCCTTCGGCGCTTCCCCCCACGATGCAAGTCGCCGCGGCCGAGACCGGCACGCCGACCGTGGCAACCTCGAGGATAGGCGGCGTCCCCGGCTCCGACTTCATGGTCGACGTCATCAAGACGCTCGGCATCAGGTACCTGCCGGCGAACTGCGCCTCCTCCTACCGCGCCATCCACGAGTCGCTCATCAACTACGGCGGCAACAGGATGCCGGAGTTCCTTTCCTGCATGCACGAGGAATCCGCGGTCGGCATGGCGCACGGCTACTTCAAGGTCGCGGGGAAGCCGCTGATGACGCTGTGCCACGGCACCGTCGGCCTGCAGCACGCCACCATGGGCATCTACAACGCCTGGTGCGACCGCGTGCCGGTGATCGTCGTCGGCGGCAACGACATGGACGCGGCGCACCGGCCGCCGGGCGTGCCGACGTTCCACTCGGCGCAGGACATCAACGCGCTGGTGCGCGACTTCACCAAGTGGGACGACACGCCGGTGTCGCTCGCGCACTTCGCGCAGTCGTTCGTGCGCGCCTACAAGATCGCGACGACCCCGCCCTACGGGCCGGTGATGATCTCGCTCGACGCCGGCCTGCAGCAGGAGCCGGTGAGGGAGCACGGCGAGAAGCTCGCCATCCCGCGCTACGTGCCGACCGCGCCGCCCCAGGGGGACTCGGGCGCGGTGAAGGAGGCGGCGAGGCTGCTCGCCGGCGCGCAGAATCCGGTGATCGTCGCCGACCGCTGCGCGCGCACGGCTAACGGCGTGAAGCTCCTGATCGAGCTCGCCGAGGCGCTGCAGGCCCGCGTCATCGACCAGGGCGGGCGCATGAACTTCCCGCGCACGCACTATCTGTCGGCGCCGCCCACCGCGGTGTCGGGCGCCGACGTGATCCTGGGCCTGGAGCTCTCGGACTTCTGGGCCACGGTGAACAGCTACACCGACAACGGCCTGAACGGCGGCATCGGCACGAACGGCACGCGCATCAAGGAGGGCACGAAGCTCGTCAGCATCTCCTCGGTCGAGCTGAACACCAAGGCGAACTACCAGGACTTCCAGCGCTTCCAGGCGGTCGACGTGTCGATGGCCGCGGACGCCGAGGCGACGCTGCCGGCGCTGATCGAGGCCGTGAAGCAGGCCGGTCCGAGCAAGGCCGGACTCGAGCGCCGCGCCGCGGCGGCGAAGAAGGCGCGCGCCGAGGGCATGGCGCGCGCGCGCGAGGCGGCGGCGCTCGGCTGGGACGCAAGCCCGGTCAGCACCGCGCGGCTGTGCATGGAGACCTACGCGGCGATCAAGTCCCTCGACTGGTCGCTCGTCGCCTCCGAGGGCAACGTCAGCAACTGGCCCGCGCGCCTGTGGCCGATCGAGAAGCACCACCAGTGGCTGGGGCGCTCGGGCGGCTACGGCGTGGGCTACGGCGCGCCGGCCTCGGTCGGCGCCGCGCTCGCGAACCGCGACCTCGGGCGCTTCTCCGTCTCGATCCAGTCCGACGGCGACCTGATGTACGCGCCGGGCGTGCTGTGGACCGCGGCGAAGCACAAGATCCCGCTTCTCGCGGTGATGCACAACAACCGCGCCTACCACCAGGAAGTGATGCACGTGCAGCGGCTGTCCAATTTTCGCGACCGCGTCGCCAACACGGGCGGCGACCTCGGGCCGGTCGGGACGAGCATCATGAATCCCGACATCGAGTACCACAAGCTCGCCGAATCCATGGGCTGGTGGGCGAAGGGCCCGATCAAGGATCCCAAGGAGCTCGGGCCGGCGCTCCGCGAGGCGGTGAAGGTCGTGCAGGCCGGTCAGCCCGCGCTCCTCAACGTCTGGACTCAGCCGCGATGAACAGGATTGTCATTCCGAGCGCAGCGAGGAATCTCGTATTTGCAGTCGGCATGCTGTTCGCACCGGCGGCGCTCGCCGCCGGCTCGGCCGAGAAAGGCAAGGCCGCCTTCGTGCAGCACGGCTGCTGGCAGTGCCACGGCTACGTGGGGCAGGGCGGGATCACCGGCCCCAGGCTCGCGCCCAATCCCATGCCGCTCGAGGCGATGTCAGTCTTCGTGCGCAATACCCGCGGGGCCATGCCGCCGTACCAGAAGGCGATCCTGTCCGACGCAGACCTCGCCGATATCCACGCCTACCTGAGCTCCCTGCCCAAGGGCCCCGACGCGAAGAGCATCCCGCTGCTCAATCCCTAGTCAGTGCGCGTGGCGCCGCGGGGCCGGCGCGCGTGATTTCTCCTTGTTGAGCAGCAGCGTCTGCCGCAGCAGCTCGGCCATGGTCCAGACCGGCTCCCGGCCCGGCTCGATGACGCGCGCCCGGATGGTGCCCTGGCGGTCGATGAGGAACTCGACGTGGCGCGGAGGCGCCGGCTGCGGGCCGACGATGGTGCGCGTGAACATCGCGTAGGCGGCGGCGACCCCCGGGTCCGGGACGGCGAGCATGGAGGCGTCCACGCCCCTCGCGTCGCGCGGCGGCGTCCCCGCGAGCGGCAGCGCGATGACGCGCACGCCCATGCGCGCGAACCGGCTCGGCTTCGCTTCCGCCAGCTCGCGCAGGCGCGGCAGCGATTGCGGCAGCGAGTAGAACACGAGCAGCACGATGGTGCGGCCGCGCTGCCCGGCGAGCGAGTCCTGCGCGCCGCGGCCGATCTGGAAGGTGAAGTCGGGCGCGGTGACCGGCCGCCAGCGCTCGACTGAGGCGTCCAGGCGCCGGCCCGCGTCGACGTTGGCCTGGGCGCGCACGAAGTTGAGCACGTCCCAGATCTGGTTCTCGGACAGGCGCGCGAAAGCCGGCATCGCGGTTCCGGGGACGCCGTGCGCGACCGCCCACGCGAGGTCGCCTTCGCGTGCAGCGGCGAGCCTCGTCGCGAGGTTGGGCGGGCGCTTCTCGAGCGAGTCGGCGAGCGGCCCGTCGCCGTTGCCGTAGGGGCCATGGCAGCCCGCGCAGTCCTCGGCGTAGAGCGGCTCGCCGCGCAGCACCGAGGGCGCGCTGTAGGGAACGGGGGACTCGAAGTAGGTGGTCGGGTGCGCGGGAACGGCAAGCGCCGCGGCGGCGCCTGCCGCGACCGCGGCGAAGAGCGCCACGCCCGCGGCTGCGGCGCCGGTCCTTCGCGTGATCGCCCCGAACACGGCGGCCGCGGCGCCCAGGACCCCGAGGAAGGCCGCGGCGGGAACGACCTCGCGCGGGCGGACGAGCGCGCTCCACTCGAGCGTGTACGGAAACGGCCAGACGATCTTCGCGTGCAGCGCGGGGACGGTGACGCCGAGCGCAGCGACGAGCGCGAGGACGCCCAGGCCCAGCGCCGCCTCCGCCAGAGCGTTCCTGCGCAGGCGCGAGAATGCCGCGGCCGGCGTCCAGCGCAGCCGGTTCGCCGCGGCGAACGCCACCATGACGGAAAAGATCGCGAGCTTCGCGCACAGCAGGACCCCGTACCGCGTCCCGAACAGCCCGGGGACGTCGCCCACCGTGTACCAGGCGTTCACCGATCCCGTGACGATCAGCGTCGCCACGCTCGCGATGCCGACGGCGGAGAAGCGCCTCACCGCGCCGGCCGCGAACGGAATGTCGGCGCCCTTGCGCAGCGCATGGGCGAGCGCGGGCAGCGCCCCCAGCCATGCGCCCGCGGCAAGCAGGTGCAGCGCATCGGCCGAAAGGTGCACGCTGCGGTCGGTACCCTGCTCCGCGGCGCCGTGGCCCGTCGCGGCGAGCGCGGCGAGAAGCGCCGCCGCGAGCGCGCCGCACACGGCGAACAGCATCGTGTCGCTGCGCGCGCGCGGCAGCAGCGCGAGCACGGCGGCGAGCGCCAGCGAAAGCGCGAGCCGCGCCGACGCGACGCGCCCGAAGAGCGTCCCGGTGAGCGCTTCGGCGAGCGTGGCGCGATCGTAGGGCCCGCCGCTCATCGCTTCCGCCTGCACGAAGAACCACAGGACGCCCGAGGCGAGGACGAGGGCGAGCCAGCGCGCCGCGACGCGCCGGCAGCGCGCGGTCCACTCGCCGCGGTCCGCGGGGCGCAGCGGCAGCGCCACCCACAGCAGGAAGGCGAACTCGCCCGCGAGCGCGATCGCCGCCGCGTAATGGACGAGGCGCAGCGCCGCGGTCAGCTCGGACACGCTACGGGGCCACCTCGAAGCCGAACTCGCCCCGGGTCACGTGGCCGTCGGCCGAGAGCACGCGCCAGATGACGCGGTAAGGACCCGGAGGAAGGGCCGGCAGGGAGACCTTGAGGAGCTTCGTCTCGCCCGCGCCGGCCTGCTTGTCCTTGAGATCGACCTGCCTGCCGCCGCGGTCGACGACGCGGACGGTGCTGAACGCCGGCTCGAGCGCGTGCGAGAACCACAGCCTGACCTCCGCCGGCGAGCCGTGGACCGTGCTGCCCGCCTCCGGCACGGTGCGGTCCAGGTAGGCGTGGGCGAGGGCGGCCGTCGCGGCGAGGCACGCCGCGGCGGCGAACAGGAAGCCGAGCCATCGGCTCATGGGACTCCTCTCCGGGGCAAGTGTACGCGTACAATCCGCGGCATGAGAACCTCGGTCCGCGCCGTCGCTGCGGCAATTTCCCTCCTCGCCGCGTCCGCCCTCGCGCAGACCTATCCCGCGAAGCCCGTGCACATGATCGTGCCCTTTCCCGCGGGCGGCCCGGCGGACCTCGTCGCGCGACTGCTGTCGTCGAAGCTTCCAGAGACCTGGGGGCAGCCGCTCGTGATCGAGAACCGCGGCGGCGCGGGCGGCAACATCGGCACGGCCGCCGTGGCGCGCGCTCCGGCCGACGGCTACACGATCCTGCTCACGACCTCGGGGCTGATGTCCAATCCCGGCCTCTACAAGGATCCGGGCTTCGACCCGGTGCGCGACTTCGCGCCGGTGACGGTGGTCGGCAACTCGGCGACCATCGTGGTGCGCCACCCGAGCCTCGCCGGAGTGAACACCATGCACGATATCGAAGCGCTGGCGCGCGCGACCAGGGTCGACTTCGCTACGCCGGGGATCGGGCTCGCCGGGCATCTCGCCGGCGAGCTGTTCAAGACGCTCGCGAGGGTGGACATGCAGGCGGTCCCCTACGCGGGCGCGGCGCCCGCGATGGCGGCGGTGCTCGCAGGACAAGTGAAGCTCGGCTTCATGGCGGCGCCACCCACGCTGCCGCAGATCAAGGCGGGCAAGCTGGTGGCGATCGCGGTCACCAGCCCGAAGCGCCTCGCGGTGCTGCCCGACGTGCCCACGGTCGCCGAATCGGGCTACCCCGGCTTCCAGGTCGACAACATGTACGGCGTGCTTGCGCCGCGCGGGACGCCGCCCGAGGCGGTGAGGAAGCTGCACGACGACATCGTGCGCGCGGTGCGCTCCCCCGAGACGATGAAGGCGCTCGAGGCGGCGAGCATCGACGTCGTCGCCAACACGCCCGAGGAGTTCGCCGACTACATCAGGTCCGAGACCGCGAAGTGGGCGCAGGTGGTCAAGGCCTCGGGCGCGAAGGTCGAGTAGCGCGCCGGCATGCGCGACCAGGCGCTCGTCCTCTTCTCCGGCGGACAGGACTCGACCACTTGCCTCGCGTGGGCGCTCGCGAGCTTCGCGCGCGTCGAGACCGTCGGCTTCCGCTACGGACAGCGCCACGCGGTCGAGCTCGAATGCCGGCCGGTGATCATTGCCGAGCTGAAGAGGCGCTTCCCCGCCTGGGGCGCGCGTCTCGGCGAGGACCGAGTGATCGACCTGGACGTGATCGCCCAGCTCGGCGCCACCGCGATGACCGCGGACATCGCGATCCGGATGACCGACTCGGGACTGCCCAACACCTTTGTCCCGGGCAGGAACCTGCTGTTCTTCACCGCGGCGGCCGCGTGCGCGTACCGCCGCGGGATACGCACGCTCGTCGGCGGCATGTGCGAGACCGACTTCTCCGGCTACCCCGACTGCCGCGACGACGCGCTCAAGGCGCTGCAGGTGGCGCTCGGCCTGGGCATGGATACGCGGTTCACCATCGAGACGCCGCTCATGTGGATCGACAAGGGCGAGACCTTCGCGCTCGCCGAGGAGCTGGGCGGCAAGCCGCTGCTCGAGATCATCGCCGAGCACACCCACACCTGCTACCTCGGCAGCCGCGAGCGCCACGACTGGGGACCGGGGTGCGGCGTGTGCCCGGCGTGCAAGCTGCGCCGGGACGGCTGGGCGCGGTATCTCTCTTCGAAAGCGGAGCGCAGGAGCGCATGAAAGCGCTTCTCCTCGCCGCGATCCTGGGCGCAACGCCGGCGCTCGCGCAGGATCCCAGGGGCGCGCTTTTCGCCGCGCTGGAGAAGACCGACGCGGTGGTCGAGGGCGCGAAAGAGCCGAAGCGCGTGCTCCACGTCTTCTGGGACGCGAACTGCTACTACTGCAATCTCACCTGGCGCGCGCTGCAGCGCTACGAGCGCGCGGGGCTCCAGGTGCGCTGGGTGCCGGTCGCCTACCAGAAGGAGAACTCGGCCGCGCTCGCCGCGGCGGTGATGGGGGCGAAGGACCGCGTCGCCGCGCTGCGCGAGAACGAGACGCGCTACCGCGCGAGGAGCTACGACGGCGGGATCAAGGCGGCGGCCCAGGTGCCCGCCGACCTCGCCATCGAGCTCGAGGAGAACATGACGCTGATGGGGCGCTTCGGCATGTCCGGGACGCCGGCGCTCGTGTGGAAGGACTCGGGCGGCCAGGTGCAGACTCACCTCGGGATGCCGCGACTCTCCAGGCTCCCGGCGATCACCGGGCTGCCCGAGCAGAAGATCGACGATCCGGAGCTCGCGAAGTACCGCTGAGGGTGCTGCTGCGCTGCAGCGAACAGGCGGGAAGCGAACGGAATCCCTGGGGGGCTGTCACAGCGGTCGGAGTTCCCTCACAATAACCCGAAGGAGGAAACCATGACACGACAAATCCTGGTCGCGGCGGCCGCGATGCTGGTCGCACTGTCCGCGTTTGCCGCGGACGAAGACACCCTCACCATCGGCTACACCGTATCCCGGACCGGAGCGCTCAATCTCGATTCGCTGGCGCAGGAGCGCGGCTTCGAGATGTGGCGCGACGAGGTCAACGCCGCGGGCGGCATCAAGGCCGGAGCGAAACACTACAAGGTTCGCTTCGTCAGCTACGACGACCAGTCGCAGGGCGGCCGCGTGCAGCAGCTGTATACGCGGCTGATCGTGCAGGACCACGCCCAGTTCCTCTTCAGCCCCTACTCCTCGGGCCTGGTCGCCACGGCCACCGTGATCTCGGAGCAGTACGGCAAGCTCATGATGAGCATCGGCGGCGCGGAAGGCAAAACCTACCAGCTCGGCAACCATTACCTGTTCCAGACTTACACGCCCGCCGACCAGTACCTTTCGGGCGCCATCGCGCTGCTGAAGGAGAAGAACCCCCACGCCAAGATCGCGCTCGTCTATTCGGACGATCCCTTCTCCAAGGCCGTCGCCTCCGCGACGCGCGAGCAGGCGAAGCAGGCGGGCCTGTCGCTGGTGATGGACGAATCTTATCCGCCCAGCCAGACCGACTTCAGCGCCATCATCAACAAGATCGTCGCGTCGGGCGCCGACGCGCTGCTCGGCGGCGGGCACTATCCCGACGGCGCGACGCTGGCGCGCCAGCTCTACGACCAGAAGGCGAGCCTCAAGTGGGCGACGCTGCTGGTCGCGCCCGACAGCCCGCAGTTCGCGAGCCTCGGGCCCGCCGCGCAGGGCATCTCCGTGCCCTCGCAGTGGGCGCCGCAGGTGACCTACAAGCCGGACTTCGGCCCCACGCCGGCCGAGTTCACCAAGCGCTTCGAGGCGAAGTACAACATCGCGCCCGGCTACCACGCGGCGGGCGGCTACGCCGGCGGCATGCTGTTCCAGCACGCGATCGAGCGCGCCGGCTCGGTCGAGCCGGACAAGGTCGCCGCCGAGCTGAACAAGATGAAGGCCACGACGCTGTGGGGCGGGACGCAGTTCTCCACCGATCCCAAGAGCCACGGCCTGCAGCTCTCGCACCAGATGGTGCTGACGCAGTGGCAGATGGAGGGCGGCAAGCTCGTCAAGGAAGTCGTCTGGCCGGCCTCGGCCGCGACCGCCAAGGTCGCGTTCCCCTACCGATAGCCCGCCGACGCCGCAATAGGGCCGCGCACGCGGCCCTTTTGCTGTGGTGAGCCATGTTCGGGATTCTCGCGTCCATCCTCGACGGCGTGCTGGTCGGAGCGGTCTACGGGCTCGCCGCCATGGGCCTCACGCTGATCTGGGGCGTGATGAACGTGATCAACCTCACGCACGGCGCGATGATCGTGGCGGGGATGTTCGGGCTCTACTATCTCGCGAGCGTAGCCGGCCTGCCGACGTATTCCGCGATTCCGCCGATCGCCGTCGCGGGATTCGGATTCGGCGTTTGCCTGTACTGGATCGCCGTCCACCGCGTCATCGGTAGGCCGCCGCTCATGAGCCTGCTTGCGACCTTCGCGGCGAACCTCGTGCTGATCGGGCTCGGCACCTCGGCGTGGGGCACGGTGCTGTTCAACGTGCCGGTGTCGCTGCCCGGCCTCACCTACGAGGGCTACACCTTCACCGGCACCCACATGATGGCCGCGGTCCTGACCGCGGCGATCGCGGGCCTGCTGTATCTCTTCCTCTACCGCACGCGGCACGGCAAGGCGATCCGCGCGGTCGCCGGCAACCGCGAGGCGGCGGAGCTGAACGGAATCCCGACGACGCGGGTGCTCGCGCTCGCCTTCGGGCTGGGCGTCGCGCTCGCCTGCACCTCGGGGGCGCTCATCGCGACGCTGTTCCCGTTCACCGTGCTCGCGGGCGCCGCGTACCAGCTGAAGAGCTTCGTCGTGACGGTGCTTGGCGGCCTGGGCAACCCGGCCGGAGCGCTCCTCGGCGGCGTCGCGCTCGGCCTGCTCGAGGGCGCGATGACCCCGTTCATGCCGGTGAGCTGGACCTCGATCGTCGAGTTCGTCGTGTTCGTGGTCGTGCTCATCGCATTCCCCGCGGGCCTGCTCAGCTTCCGGCGATCCTAGCGCGCGATGCATTCGCCGCCGTTTTTCGGCAAGCCGACCTGCTGGCTGATCGTGCTCGCCACGCTCGCCTTCGCGTTCGCTCCGCTGTGGCACGACAACGTCGAGCTGCGCGAGGAGCTGCTGCTCGCCGCGATCTACGTCATCCTCGCGACCAACCTCAACCTGATGATCGGCTACGCCGGCTACATCAATTTCGGCAACATCGTGTTCTTCGGGCTGGGCGGCTACTTCTGCGTGTGGCTGGTGAGCTCGCACGGCTGGCCGCTGGTCGCAGCGGCGCTCGCCGGCGCGGCGGCGGTGAGCGTCCTCGCGCTGCTCTTCGGCCTCGGCATCCTGCGCCTGCGCGGCGCCTACTTCGCGCTTTCCACCATCGGCGTCAACGAGGGCGTGAAGGCCTTCGTCGCCAACTTCACGCCCTGGGGAGGGTCGACGGGCATCTATCTTCCGATCGATGCCTTTGCGCCCCTGGGAGGGCCCGCGACGGCGCTGTGGGTGATCTACTTCCTGCTGGTCGCGGTCATGGGACTGTCGCTGCTGCTCTCCTTCGCGATCAGGAACTCGAAGCTCGGGCTGGGCCTGCTTGCGATCGGCCAGAACGAGGACGCGGCCGCGGTGCTGGGCGTGCCCACGCCGCGCTACAAGGCGTTCGTCTACAGCGTCTCGGCGTTCCTGCCGGCGGTCGCCGGCGCGCTGTTCTTCTTCAAGAGCGCGTTCATCCAGCCCGACGACGCCTTCGACCTGGTGTTCTCGACCGAGGCGATCGTCGGGGTGATGCTGGGCGGGCAGGGGACGGTGCTGGGGCCCGCGCTGGGCGCGTTCGTCTACGAGGAGCTGCGCAGCACGCTGCTCACCGCCGAGACCTTCTCCAATTTCCAGATGGTGATCGCGGGCGCGCTGCTGCTCCTCATCGTGCTGTTCGTGCCGGGCGGCCTCATGGGCTGGATCCACCGCCGCTGGCCGCGAGCGAAGAAGGTGCTCGAGTGAGCGCGCTGCTCGAGGTGCGCGGGCTGGGCCGCCGCTTCGGCGGCCTGCAGGCTGTCGACGCGCTCTCCTTCGCCGTCGGCGAGGGCGAGATCCTCGGCCTGATCGGGCCGAACGGCGCCGGCAAGTCGACCGTGTTCAATCTGATCAACGGGGTGCACCTGCCCGACAGCGGCAGCGTGATCTTCCGCGGCGAGGACATCACCGGCGAGCCGCCCTACCGCGTGGCGCGGCGCGGCCTCGCGCGCACGCACCAGATCGTGCAGCCGCTCGCCAACATGAGCGTGCTCGAGAACTGCGTCGTCGGCGCCTGCTTCGGGCGCGAAAACCTGCCGCTCGGACGCGCCGAAGCCGTCGCGCTCGAGATCGCCGGCTTCGTCGGGCTGATCGACCGCATCGGCGATCCCGCCGGGACTCTGACCATCGCGGGCAAGAAGCGGCTCGAGCTGGCGCGCGCGCTCTCCGCGCGGCCGGTGCTGCTCCTGCTCGACGAGGTGCTCGCGGGGCTCAACCCCTCCGAGGTCGAGCGCATGATTGTCGTGATCCGGCGCATCCGCGAGCGCGGCGTCGCCATCCTCATGATCGAGCACCTGATGCAGGCGATCATGAGCCTGTCCGACCGCATCGTCGTGCTCAACTCCGGCCGCAAGCTCGCCGAAGGGCGGCCCGAGCAGGTCGCGAACAATCCGGCGGTGATCGAGGCGTACCTGGGCAACCCGGAGGACGCGGCGAAGCTCCGCGGAGAGAGGCCGTCGTGAGCGAGGCGCTGCGCATCGAGTCGCTCGAGGCGGGCTACGACCAGGTCCAGATCCTGTGGGGCGTATCGCTCGCGGCCGAGGTCGGCAAGCTGACGACCATCGTCGGCGCGAACGGAGTCGGCAAGACGACCACGCTGCGCGCGGCGATCGGCAGCATACGCCCCTGGGGCGGGCGCGTCGTCTTCGAGGGCGAGGACGTCACGCGGCTCTCGCCGCACGCCAAGGCCGAGCGCGGCCTGGTCCTCGTGCCCGAGGGGCGGCAGCTCTACAACGCGATGTCGGTCGAGGAGAACCTCGAGATGGGCGCGTTCTCCGCGCGCGCCTCGCGGAAATTCGCCGAGCACCTCGAGCAGGTGTACGCGCTCTTCCCGCGGCTGAAGGAGCGCAGGCGCCAGCGCGCCGGAACCTTCTCAGGGGGCGAGCAGCAGATGCTCGCGATCGCGCGCGGGCTGATGACCGACCCGGACATCCTGATCATCGACGAGCTCTCCCTCGGCCTGGCTCCGGTCGTGGTGCAGCAGCTCTTCTCCACGCTCAAGGCCCTCAAGGACCAGGGGCTGACGATCCTGCTGGTCGAGCAGAACGTGCACCTCGCGTTCGCCGTGTGCGACTACGCCTACGTGATCGCGGAAGGAAAGGTGTTCACCGAGGGGCGGCCCGACGAGCTCGAGGCGCGCCAGGATATCCGCCAGGCCTACCTGGGCCTCTGAGGCCGCGACCCGCGTCTATTCCCGCTTCTCGAAGCGGCGCTTCCTGCGCTCCTCGACCCCGGCCTTCTTCGCCGCCCTGGCCTGGTCCTGCTTGAGCGCACGCCGCTCCTGGGCCTGCCGCTGGGCCTGCGCCTCGCGCTTCTGAGCCTCCTGGAGCCGCTGCTGCTTCTGCGCTTCCTGGCGCTGGCGGAACTGCTCGCGGCGCTGCTCGGCCGCCGCTTTCTGCGCCGGCGCCGCTTTCGCGCGCTGCAGCTTCCGTTGCTGCACCTGCTTGATGCGCAGTTGGCGCTTCTGCTCGAGATTCTGGTGGATGCGCTGGTGCAGGCCCTCGAAGCGCTTTTCGTTCCTCGTCGGCCTGAAGAAAGCGGGAACGCGGTCGAGCAAGCGCGGCTTCACTGTGCCGCGGCGGGGCACGAAGCCCGCCTGGTTGGGCTTCACGATGACCGAGCCCTGCGCCGTGCGCATCTCCGTCTCGCCGATGTTCACGCGGTTGTAGGTCCCCGCCTCGCCCGTCTTGCTGCCTTCGGGGATCACGAGCGGCTCGTAGTCGGTGCCGCGCACGCCGATTGTCGCAGTCGGCGTCTGCACCTCGGCCCTGCGGCCGCTCGAGCCGGTGATCCAGCCGGTGACGGCCCTGAACGAGCCCTCGAGCAGGTTGAGGAGAAAGCTGTCGTCCGGGCCGCCCTCGGCCTTGAAGTTGACGATGTTGAGCTTCGTCCCGGGGCGCACGCCGATGTAGCCGCCGTCCAGCATGTCGAAGTGCACCTCGCCGTCAGTGCCTGTGACGACTCCCTCGCCCTCGTAGATCGGGTCGCCGACCTTGGGCCGGCGCGCCTGCTGCTTCGCGTCGAGAAAGCGCACGTCGCCCTCGACCAGCGTCACCGCGCCGGCGGGCGAGCGGTCGCCGGCGTCGGGCGAGGCGGCTTGCGCGCAGGCGAACTGCGCGAGGAATAACAGAACGATTGCGGCAGGGCGAAGCAAGGAGGGTCCTCCCACGGGTGCTTGTTCTGCAGTACCGGCGCAGTATTGTCGCGCCTGTCCCTGACAAAAAGCCGAGCGATAGCCGCGAAGTCTCGATCAGAGCACGGAGAAAGCGGTCAGCGTCCCTCCCCACGCCAGCAGCACGGCTCCGGCGACGCGCGCGATGCGTCCGTGATGTCGCCTCCGCCCATGTCCATCTGCTCCATGCCGACGCCCGCGCCCGCGAGAAGCCAGCCCCAGGCGAGCGCGGCGGCGCCGAAGAGCGCCGCGAGCCCCGCGACGCCCGCGCGCCTATCGTCCATACTCGTCGTGCCGCTTCACCCAGTACGGCCCGCGGCCACCCTCGTCGCGGCCCTTGGGCACGACGTCGAGATACCTGTAGTCGAGGTTGAGCGCCTCGATGCCGCGCGCGAAGGTCGAATAGGTGCGGTACACGTCTCCCCTGGCGTCCCTGGCGAACACGCTGACGCCTTCGCGCTCCGGCGCGTCCGGATTCTGCATCTTGTAGTTGTAGAACGCCTTCTTCTTCGCCATTTCCTCGGGCGTGAACGAGACGTTGAAGTCGAAGTTGAAATCCGAGCCGAAGGAAGACAGCCACTTGAAGCTCCAGCCCATGCGCTGGCGGTAGGCGGCGAGCTTTGGATAGGGGGCGCGCGACACCGCGACCATCGTCACGTCGCGCTGGTTCAGGTGCACGACGATGCCGTTGAAATTGTCGGCCCAGCGCGAGCAGTGCGGGCAGCCGGCGGGCCAGTCGGGCCCGAACATGAAGTGGTAGACGACGAGCTGGCTGCGGCCGTCGAATAGCTGTGCCAGCGTCTCGCGTCCGTTCGGGCCTTCGAAAACGTAGTTCTTGGTCACGGACTCCCAGGGCAGGGCGCGGCGCTCCTTCGAGAGCTTGTCGGCGAGGCGCGTGAGCTGCTTTTCCTTCGCGAGGAGCTTCTTGCGCGCGGCAAGCCACTTCTCGCTCGATACGACCTTGTGACCTGCTGCCATGCGGGCCTCCTGGGCGGGACGGATTCCAATATTATGCGGTCATGTGCGGCCGCTTCGTCAGCCCCGAGGAACGCGCGCTCGAGCGCGCGTTCGACCTCGGCCGGCGCGACAGCCCGAACCCGTTCGCGCGCCGCTTCAACGTCTTTCCCACCGACACGATCCCCTTCCTGCGGCTGCCTTCGAGCTCGGACCGGGTCGAGCTCGCCCTGGGTCGCTGGGGCCTGGTGCCGCACTGGTGGAAGGAGGCGAAGCCGCCGAAGACGAGCTTCAACGCACGCCTGGAGGAGGCGGCGGGCAAGCCGATGTGGCGCGACGCCTTCGCGCGCGCCCGCTGCCTCGTCCCGGCCGAGGGCTGGTACGAGTGGCGGGCGGTCGAGCGCGTCGACCCGTCGACGGGGGAGATCAGGGCGGCGAAGCAGCCTTACTTCATCCGCCCCCGGAACGCGGAGATATTCTGCTTCGCGGGACTCGCGGCCTACTGGAGGGACCCGGAGACGGGCGAGGCGCTGCGCTCCTGCGCCATCCTCACGAGCGCCGCGACCGGAGCGCTGGCTGAAATCCACGACCGCACGCCCGTCGTGCTGCCCCGCAGCGCGCACGCGCAATGGCTCGACCGCAGGCTCACGGATCCGCGAAAGGCCAGGGCGCTCGCCGAGGCGGCGCTGCCGCCTTCCGAGCTCGTGCAGTGGAAGGTGCGGCTGCTCGTGAACGACGCCAGGGCCGACGGCCCGGAGCTGATCGAGCGCCTCGACGAAGGTGGGCTATAGTTATCGTAGCGGCGCCCGCCGGTGCACTTGCAAGGCCCGCGGCATTCCAATGACATCTTGGTCCGCACGGGGGAGGGCGATGCGCGTCGTCGTAATCGGAGGCTACGGAAACTTCGGCGCCCGCGTGTGCCGCGGGCTCGCCCTCTCCGGCATGGAGGTGATCGCCGCGGGCCGCAACCCCGACGAGGCCGGACGCGCCTTCGGCGAGCTGCCGGTGAAGCACGCGCGCCTCGACCATTCGGCGGGCGATTTCCAGAGCGGGCTGAAGCGCCTCGCGCCCGACCTCGTGATCCACTGCGCGGGCCCGTTCCAGGCGCAGAGCTACGGCGTGGCGCGCGCGGCGCTCGGCGCCGGCGCGCATTATTTCGATCTCGCCGACGGACGGCAGTTCGTCGCGCGCTTCGCCCAGAACCTGCAGTCGGCCGCGCGCTCGGCCGACCGCCTCGCCGTGTCGGGTGCGAGCAGCGTGCCCGCGCTGTCGTCGGCCGTCATCGCGAGCCTGGGAGTGCGCGTGCCGACGATCGAGGAGATCCAGATCGCGATCGCCCCCGGCCAGCGCGCGCCGCGCGGGCGCGCGACCCTCGCGGCGGTGCTCGGCCACGCCGGGCGGCCGTTCAAGTGGGTGAGCGGCGGCAAGTGGCGCGACGCCTGGGGCTGGCAGGAGCTGAAGCGCCTGCGCTTCTACGGCCTGGGACCGCGCTGGGCGGCCGCGTGCGACGTGCCCGACCTCGAGCTGCTTCCGCGCCTCTATCCGGAGGCGCGCACCGTCGAATTCCGCGCGGCGCTCGAGCTGGGCATGCAGCAGAGCGCCCTGTGGCTCGCCGCTAGCTTGCGCCGGCACGGCGTGCAGCTGCCCCTCGAGCGCTGGGCGGGAGCGCTCGACTGGGTCGCCTCGCGCATGGACGGCCTCGGCGGCACCCTCGCCGGGATGCTGGTGAGCGTTTCGGGAAAGCGCGCCGACGGCAGCCGCGTACGCGCGGAATGGCACCTCACGGCGGACGCCTTGCACGGCCCCGAGATCCCGTGCATGCCCGCGATCCTGCTCGCCCGCAAGCTCGCAGGAGGCGGCCTCGCGCAGCGCGGCGCCTTCGCCTGCACCGGATTCCTGACGCTGCCGGAATTCGAGCGCGAGTTCGCGCGCTGGCGCATCACCACGGTGATGAGGGAGCGCAGCCTCGACTAGGCTTCGCGCGGCTGCTGCGAGAGCGCCCCGACCCGCACCCCCAGCAGCCGGATGCGACGCTCGAGCGGCACGCGCCTGAGGCACTCGCCCGCGGCGCGGCGGATGGCGGCGGCGTCGCGCGTCGGGGCTTCCAGGGTGCAGTCGCGCGTCAGGGTCTTGAAGTTGTCGAAGCGCAGCTTGAGGCCTATGGTCCTTCCGGCGCAGCCCTTCCTCTCGAGATCGCGCGCGAGGCGCTCGCACAGCTCGGTGAAGACGCGCGACAGCGCTTCGCGGTCGTCGACCGGGTGCAGGTCGTCCTCGAAGGTGGTCTCGCGGGAGATCGACTTCGGCTCGCTGTGCGTCACCACCGGCCGCTCGTCGCGGCCGTTTGCCGCCTCGTGCATCCACGCGCCGTGCTTCTGCCCGAAGCGCTCGACGAGCAGCGCGGGGTCGGCTTTCGCCAGCTCGCCGATGGTGCGGATCCCCATCGCCTCGAGCTTCGCGGCGGCCTTCGGGCCGACGCCGTTGATCTTGCGCGCGGGCAGCGGCCAGACGCGCTCCGGGATGTCGGCCTCCGTGAGGAGCGTCAGCCCGCCGGGCTTGTCCATCTCGGAGGCCATCTTCGCGAGCAGCTTGTTCGGCGCGACGCCGATCGAACAAGAGAGCCGCGTCGCCTCGCGCACGGCGCCCTGGATGGCGCGCGCGAGGTCGTGCGCCTCCGACCATTCGGCGGCGAGGGCGCTCAGATCGACGTAGATCTCGTCGATGCCGCGGTCCTCGATCTCGGGCGCGAGCGCGCGCACCGCCTCCTTGAACAGTCGCGAGTAGCGCCGGTATTCGTCGAAGTCCGCCGGCAGCAGCAGCGCGTCGGGCGCCTTCTTCGCCGCCCGCATCAGCGCCATCCCCGAATTGACGCCGAGGGCCCGCGCTTCGTAGGTCGCCGTGGTGATCACGCCGCGCCCCTTGTATTCGCGCAGCGTTGGGAAAGTCCCGTGTTCCTCCGACGCGCGCCGCCTTCCGCCGATCACCAGCGGCTTACCGCGCAGCTCCGGATAGCGCAGCAGCTCGACCGACGCGTAGAACGCGTCCATGTCGACGTGGGCGATGAAGCGCATGGCCGCACGGCGAGAGCGCGCTAGACTCGAGCTGGCGGCGCCAGCCGGTCTCGAGTCATCTGCGCGAGCGCGGTGATCCCGAGCAGCGCCATGTCGCGGTCGACCTCCTCGCGCAGCAGCCTGATCGCGTGGCGCACGCCCTCGTCGCCCGCGATCGCCGCGGCATAGAGGAAGGGCCTTCCGACGAAGACGAACTGCGCGCCGAGCGCGAGCGCCTTGAGCACGTCGGTGCCGCGGCGGACGCCGCTGTCCATCATCACGGCCATGCCGCCGGCCTCGGCCGCGACCCCGGGGAGCGCGTGCAGCGGCGCCATCGCACCGTCGAGCTGGCGCCCGCCGTGGTTGGAGACGATGACGCCGTCGACGCCGCTCTCGCGCGCGGTGCGCGCGTCGCGCGGCTCGAGCACGCCCTTCAGCACGAGGCGCCCCTTCCAGATCCGGCGCATCAGCTCGACGTGGGGCCAGGAGAGCTTGTCGCGCGGACCCGTGTAGCGCTCGGCCGTGCTCGTGATGAGCGGCGCGCGAGAGCCCGTGTTCTCGAAGTGCGGCATGCCGTGGAAGATCAGGGTGCGCAGGAACATGCCGCACAGCCATCGGGGCCGCAGCGCGCTGTCCCACGCGAGGCGCAGAGTAGGGCGCAGGGGCCGGTTGAAGCCGCTCCTCACGTTGTTCTCGCGGTTCGCGCCGACCGGCACGTCGACGGTGAGGACGAGGGTGTCGAAGCCGCCGCGCGCGACACGCTCGACCATCGTCCTGATCGCGGCGTCGTCCCCCGGCAGGTAGGCCTGGAACCAGGCAGTGCGTCCTGCGGCACGCACGTCCTCCAGCCGCGTCAGCGACGCTCCGCTCATGATCATCGGGACGTTGGCTGCGGCGGCCGCGCGCGCGAGCACGATGTCGCCCTGGTACGCGGCCATCGAGCTGCCGCCCATGGGCGCGATGCCGAAGGGCGCGCTGTATTCGCGGCCGAAGAGCGTCGCCTTGGTCGAGCGGCCGGAGACGTCGACCAGCACGCGCGGGATCAGGGCATGGGAGTCGAACGCCGCGCGGTTCGCCCGCAGCGACGCGTTCGTCTCCGCGCCGCCCGAGACGTAGCCGTACATCGGCCGCGGCAGGTAGCGGCGCGCGGGGGCCTCGAAGTCGTCGAGCGCGAGGATCCTACGCAGGCGCCGCGGCAGGCTCTTGTCGACCTGCCGGCCGATTCCGGCATGGCGCTGCGCGGAAGCGGAGGCGGAGACGGTCTCGCTGGCGTCGGGCATAGGGGTCCTAGTCGTCGAACGAGACGATCTCGACCCAGTTCGATCCCTTGCCGGTCGGGTACTTCCCGACGCCCTTGAGCGCGCCGGACGCCGCTTCGATCGCATACACCGACAGCGTCTCGGATCTCTCGCCCGAAGCGACGAGGAACTTGCCGCTTGGGTCGATCGCGAAGCCGCGCGGCTGCCTCTCGGTCGGCGTGCTGGAGAGGTACGTCAGCTTGCCGCTCGCGGAGTCCACCGAGAAGGCCGCGAGCGTGCTCGAGGTGCGCTCCGAGGCATAGAGGAACTTCCCGTCGGGCGTGAGATGCAGGTCCGCCGCCCAGATGTCGTTGTCGGCGTTGCGCGAGTTGGGGCGCGGCGCGCCGGGCTGGAGCTTCGAATCCGGCGGCAGGGCGGATACCGAGCTCACCTCGGTCAGGAGGCCCGTCTTCGAGTCGAGCGACAGGGTGGTGACGGTCGCGACCAGCTCGGAGAGCAGGTACACGAAGCGGTTGTCGGAGGACACCACGAGGTGGCGCGGACCGGTCCCGGCCTTCATCTGCAGGAGCGGCGGGGTGTTCGAGGCGAGCCGGCCCGACCTCTCGTCGAACACGAACTGAAAGACCTGATCGGTGCCCAGGTGCGGGACATAGACGAAGCGGTTGCTGTTGTCGACGCGGATCGCGTGGGCGTTGCGCGCGGTCGGGATCACCTGCAGAGGCTCGGGCAGGACGCGACGGTCGCCGCCGATCGCGTTGACGCTCACGAGGTTGCCGCCGTAGGACGCCCCGAACAGGACGCGGCCGGTGCGGTCGAGCGAGATGTACGGGAAGCTCTCGGCGAGCGGCGAGGTCGCGATCAGCTTGAGCGCGCCGGTGCCGCGGTCGATCGAGTAGGCGTGCACCGAATAGGGCTTCGAGCGCGACGCCGCGTAGAGGATGCGCTTGTCCGGGCTCACCGCCATCGGCATCACCACCTTCGCCGCGGCGACGCGCCCGCGGGCATCGAGCGCGCCGTCGTGATTCATCGCGTAGACGCCGATGTCGCCGTCCTCCGCGTTCGACACGTAGACGAAGGTCGCTGCGGGCGCCGCGCCCGCAGCCGAGATCATTGCGGCCATCGCTATTCCCCTGGCGAGTCCTGAGATGGGCTTCATGCGCTCCTCCTCCGCGAATTTTACAGGAGCCTAGGGCACGAGCACCGCCGACCCGGATATGCGCCGCGCCTCGAGGTCGCGGTGCGCCTGCGCGGCGTCGCGCAGCGCGTAGCGGCGACCGATCCGCACCCGGAGGACGCCGCTTCCGACGAGCTCGAACAGCCCGGCGCAGGCCGCCTCAAGGCCGCCGCGCTCGGCGACGTAGTGGCTGAAGCCCGGGCGCGATACCGAGAGCGAGCCGTGCTTCGCGAGCAGCAGCAGGTCGAGCGGGGGCACGTGGCCCGAGGCGTTGCCATAGTTCACGAGCATGCCGAAGCGCCGCACGCAGGGAATCGAGCGCGCGAAGGTATCCTTGCCCACGCCGTCGAACACCGCGGACACGCCGCGCGGCACGACCTTCTTCACCTCCGCAGGGAAATCGGCGTAGAGGAAGGCGTGGTCGCAGCCGTTCGCCCGGGCGACCCGGGCTTTTTCTTCGGATCCGACCGTCCCGATTACCGCGGCGCCGAGATGCTTCGACCACTGGCACAGCAGGAGGCCCACTCCGCTCGCCGCGGCGTGGACCAGCACCGTGTCTCCTTTCCCGGGCCGGAAGACGCGATCGACGATCATCGCAGCGGTCAGGCCTTTGAGGAGAAGCGCGGCCGCGCCCTCGTCGGAGATCGCGTCGGGCAGCCTCACCAGGCAGTCTGCGGGCACGTTGCGCTCCTCGGCGTACGCGCCGGTGTCCTCGTAGAATGGACCGCCCGTGCCCACGTAGGCGACGCGGGTGCCGGTGGCGGCGACGACCCCGGCCGCCTCGTTCCCGAGGACCAGGGGGAAACGCTGGGGCGACGCGAGGTAGAAGCCGCCGCGGCGCACGTTGACGTCCGAGAAGTTCACCGCGATCGCAGTGTGGCGCAGGCGCACCTGGCCGGCCGCGGGTGGAGGGAGCTCGATCTCCTCCCAGCGCATGACCTCGGGCCCGCCGTTCTCGTGGATGCGAATGGCGCGGGTCATGGAGTCGGTAGCATACCTTCGACGCCCCGAGGAATGAACGGCCAGGTCCGGGTATTCAGGCGCAGTCCCCGCTTACCCAACAATGGGTACGCAAAACCGTGCCCTTTCGTGAATCCCCGCGCACTGAAAGGTGGCGAGGTCGCGCGAGGTCGGCTACCTTACGCACCGGCGGAGCCCGGGCTACACGACAAAATTACACCGGGCCTGACGGGGTAACAGGGAGACCCACCATGCATCGCGACGCTCGACGCGCGTTCCACCGTTTTCTCGTGTTGTCCGCATTGCTAGCCGTCACCTCGTGCGGTGGCGGAGGCGGTGGAGGAGGAAGTTCGGCTCCTCCGGTTCCGACCCTCGTTAGCCTGTCTCCGAGCACGCTCAATTTCTCGGCTGCAACCCCAAGCGCACGCGCTCCCGCATCGCAGAACGTCACCGCGACGATCACCGGCATTACCGGCGGCACGCTGTACGTCTTTATCGCCATCGACGGCGCGATAGTGACGTCGGTCTCGACTCCTGTCATCAATCCCGCGACTCAGCAAGGCACCGCCGCGGTCAACGTCGGGTCGCCCGCCAACCTCGGAGCGGGCCCGCACAGCACCGCGATCACTGTCTCGGCGTGCCTGAGCAACGTGGTAGTGACGAACTGCTCCGGGATCCACATCGCAGGCAGCCCGAAGACGACTAACGTCAGCTACAACGTGGGGTCGTCGGTGCAGGCCGACGCTGTCGCGCCGTACCTCGGTACCAGCGGTGTACCAGGCAACGTGATTCTTCGCGGGCAGGGATTCACGCCGGTGACCTCGGTGAGCTTCGGCGGCACGCCCTCGGTCGCGCCCCCGACGGTGGTCAGCGATACCGAGATCCACGTCGACTACCCGGCGCTAACGGCCGGTATCTACGCTGTGACGCTGAACGGCGGCGCGGTCGCCTTTAACGCGTCGCTCAGGATCATCGACGCGCCGGCGTATGCCACCACGACGCTCGCGTATCCGTCCGCGCCGCAGCTGGTGAGGGGGCTCGTGTACGACGCTGAGCGGGCGGCTCTGCTGGTCGCGCTGAGCTTTGCGAATACCGCTAACAACACGCTGCTGCGCTACGCGTATTTGAGCGGCTGGCCGGTTACCCCGGACTCGATTCCGTTTGCGAACCTCAGGGACATCGCGCTCTCGCAGAACGCCGCAAAGCTTCTCGCGATTTCCGATGCTTCGATGACGGAGCTGAACCCTTCGACCTTGGGGACGATCACGACGGTCGCCAAGCCGGATTCGTTCTTCTTCGGCGCGAATGAATTCATGCGTGGCCTGGCGGTCGCGAACGACGGTATCGCTCTCGTCACGACGGGGTACAACGGGAGCGGGGACACCGGCTTGTATGGATACTCTGCGAGCCAGTCGGCGTTTTCTCCGATGTTCCAAGCGGGCAATAACCCCCTCAACGTGCTCTCCTACGCGGTAGCCGGAACCGGCGCTAACGGAGCGACCGTCGCGCTCGTCCAGAGCGGAGTCTCTCCCGCGCAGCCCATAATCCGGTATTCGGCCTCGACAGGAATCCTCGCCGCGTCCAACGTTGCCCTGAACCTATCCACACCCTCGGTGCGTGAGCACATCAACGCGCCCGCGTTCGACCGGGCGAGCAGTGTGATGATCGTGCCCCAGGCCGTGGGCGGCGGGTCGCCGTACAGCGCGTACGACGCGAACTTCGGCTCCGTGGGCGACCTTCCGTCGACGACCGCGGGCTACGCAGTCAGCCCCGACGGTGCCCGTGCCTACACCCTCGAAATTGCGAGTCCCTGTCAGGTGCGTGCGTTCGACCTGGCTTCTCCAACTGGAGCCGGAAACCCGCTGACGGAGGTAGTGACGGGGTTCCCCATCACGCTGGCGTCGTGCCCGGCCAACACCGCCTTCCCTCAGAGCATCAAGATGCTGGTCAACCCCGCGGGCGACACGCTCTTCATCGCGGGGAATCTCCAGATCAACGTGGTTCAGCTGCCCTAGAGCGAACGGCAACAAGAACGCCCCGGGAGAAGTCCCCGGGGCGTTTCATTTGAAGTCAGCGAAGCGTCAGTCCGCGAGCGGGCTCGGCCGGATCTGGACCTTGTATACCTTCGGGCTGTTCTGCGTGCCGCCCTCGTTGTGGAACACGGTGCGCGTTCCGGACATGGTCCACAGCCCCTTGCCCTTCCAGCCGGCGTTCGGATCGTCGATGCGTCCGTCGGCGAGCTTGGTGAAGAAGCCGAGCGGGTAGGGGATACGGAGATCGACGATGTTGCCATCCACGACGGCCATCAGCGATTCACTGCCGTTCGCCATTGCAATCGGCACGTCCTTGCCCAGGCCCAGCGTGTTGTAGCGGTCCACCCAGAGGTAATAGGCGTGGTTGGCGCTGCCCGAAGGATCGAGCCCCTTGAATTGCGGCCCGGGCATCCTGTAGAGCGTCCAGCCCTCGGGGCAGAGCTTGCCGCTCGCCGCCTCGGGCCCGTTCTGCGGCCGCGTGCACTTCCTGCGATCGAAGCTGGCGATGTGCCCGCTCGCTAGCGGCGTCCACACCACGCCGGTGCTGTCGACGTCGATCCCGCGCGGGCTCCAGGCGCCCTCGGGCGGAACGAAGACCTCGGCGAGCGCGGTCTCGGACGGATTCGGCCCGGGAATGATGCGCACGACGTAGCCGGGCTGGTCCAGGCGGGAGAAGCCGATCCCCGTGGACTGGCCCCAGATCGAGTCGTCCACCGGGCTCGGCATGATGCCGTAGAAGGCCGCCATGAGCCGCTTGTCCTTCTTCGGGTCCACCGGATCGTTCGGCCCGACGTACTCGTCGCGCTTCCCGTTGCCGTTGGTGTCGACGATGATCGGCGTCCAGCCCTGCGATTTCGCCTCGTCGCCGGTCTCCAGGAACATCTTGGTGTTGATCCAGCCGACCACGCCGCTGTTCGGCGGGCCCGCGCTCGTCCACAGCGTCCTGTTGGCGTCGTGGCCGAAGTACAGGTGGTGCGCGGAGAAGCAGGTATCGACGTGCTTCCACTCGCCGGTCTTCGGGTCGTACACCGAGACCTGGCGGAACGAGCTGTCCTGCGGGGCGACCCTGGCCGAAGGATGATCCGAGCCCTTCTTGCAGTAGGCCGGGTTCGCGCCGATCGGCCGGATCCGCGCCGTAAACCAGACTCGGCCTTCGCTATCCATCATCGCGTTGTGCATGCTCGAGTGGCCGTCCCAGATCGGCTCCTTGCCCCAGTAGGCCGAGGGTTGCATCGGCAAGTCTGTCGACGACGGCGTCTTCGGGTCGCGGTAGGGATGCTTGATGAACGAGGCTTGGTGCTTCACCGGGTCGAGCACGGGAACCATGTCGGTGCTCTCCTCGGGTGCGCCGTAGATCGGGCCGTTGGCGTTCAGCCGCGGATTGTTCCGGTCGGTCGAGATGCCGTCGTGGAGATAGTACTTCGGCGTCGAGAAATCCCACATCGTGACGACCATGTTCCGCTCGACGCCTTTCGGCCGCTCGGGCCTGGCAAACGGCACCTCGCCCCCCGCGATGCGGTCGGTCCAGTCGGCGTAGTTCTTGAGCGCGGCGTCGATGCCCATGTAGCCGAGGCCGAGCGCCATGTTCGACATCGCCTGGCCGGATTGAGTGCGGCGCGCCCAACCGGCAACGCCGCCGCCGAACTCCTTGGGCACGACGCGGATGCCGTGCGACCCGAGGGCGTGACAGGACTGGCAGGCGTTCTTCACCGTGTCGACCCATGCCTCCTGGGTCTTGATGTTGGAGGAGATGCCGTTGCCCTTCTCGCCGGTGCCGGGAAACTGGTCCCTGCCCGGGATGTTGAGCATCGAGTACCAGTACATGCCGGGATAGTATTCGGCGGCCGCCTTCTCGCTCGGCGCGACCACTGCCTGGAGGTCGAGCTTGGCGCCCGGCGCCGCCCGCACCTTGGGCGAGTCCACCAGCCCGTAGCCGCGCGTCCACACGCTGTAATTCGCCTTCGGCAAATCGGGGATCAGATAGCGCCCGCTGTCGTCGGTGACGACGACCTTGGCGTATTTCGTCGGCAGGTCGGTGGTTTCTGCGATGACCCACACGCCGGCTTCGGCGCCTTTGCTGCTCGTGACAGTGCCCGATATGTTTCCGCCGCTTCCGGCACTCTCCCCCATGCCCGCGCACGCGGCGACGAGCACGGAGATCGCGAGCGCGGCCGCGCCCGTACCCCAATAGACATGTCTGGCCTTCATGGACTCCCCCTGGTTGGATGCTGCGAGACTTTCCCCGAGCGAAAGGATGCACCTTTCCGGGCGCGCGGGCAAGCGATCCCCGTACAATGTGCGCATGCTCGGGATCGCTCTTTCCACGATCGCTTTCTTCGTGGCGAGCTTTTTCATCAAGCGCTACCTCGACGGCATCGGCATCCCGAAAACCATGGTGCGCGGCATGGTGGTGTTCGTCCTCGCCCTGGCCGCGGCCTACGGGGTCGCTTACGTCGTCGATTGGCTCTCGGCAGCATCGAGTCACGTATGAAGATCTCCGCAATAGGAAGCTACGTCCTCACCATACCCACGCGCGAGCCGATGGCGCGGAGCTACGCGCATCAGAAGCTCGTCGTCGCGGAAATCGCCACCGACGAGGGCGTGAAGGGCCTGGGCTACAGCCTGGTGTTCGGCGGTGGCGGCGCGGAGGCCGTGCTCGCGTACTTGCAGGCGCGGCTCGCGCCCGCGCTCATCGGCGAGGACCCGCTCAGGGTCCGGGCCCTGTGGGACAAGATGTTCCGCACGGATATGGGAATCAGGAAGCAGGGGATCGCGGCGTACGCACTCGCCGCCCTCGACATCGGCCTCTGGGACATCGCGGGCAAGGCCGCGCGAATGCCTCTGTACAGGATGTGGGGAGCGGTCGCGGACCGCATCCCGGCGTACGGGAGCGGCGGCTGGTCGAAGTACAGCGACGCCGAGCTCGTCGCGGAGGCGGAGGGCTACGCCGCGCAGGGTTGCCGCTACTACAAAATGAAGATCCACCATCCCGACGCGCTCGAGAACAGAAGGCGCGTCGAGGCGGTGCAGCGCGCGCTGGGCGGCGGCATGCGCCTGATGGTGGACGTGAACCAGCGGCTCGATCCGCTCGCGGCCATCCGCCAGGCCCGGGCGCTCGAGGACCTCGATCTGGTGTGGTACGAGGAGCCGGTGCTTGCCGACGACATCGCCGGATGTGCCGAAGTCGCGCGCGCGATCGGAATCCCCGTGGCCACCGGCGAGAACAACTACACCTGCTTCGAGTTCCGCGAGCTGATCGAGCGCCGCGCCGCCCGGTACCTCATGCCCGACGTGTGCCGGGCCCTCGGCTTCTCGGAGACCCTGCGCATCGGCCATCTGGCCGCCGCGCACGAGGTCGCGCTCGCGCCGCACGTCGCCCACGAGCTGTCGCTCCACGTCGTGGGCGCGCTCTCGAACGGATTCCTCGTAGAGTTCATCGACTGGACCCCGCCCGACCTGTTCGAGGAGATGCCGGTCTGCAGCGACGGGCACTTCGCGATACCGGACCGCCCGGGCCACGGCATGGCGCTCGCGAAAGGCGCGCGCGCGAAATACCGAAGCGCCTGAAGGCCCTGACGAATCGCCGACTCCGGCGGGGCGCAAAGCTCCCTCGATGTTAGCGGTCACTGCCATCCAAATGCCCGAGGGCCCGAATCGCGAGGTTCTGCAACGTATTGTTTATGAAATAAATATGACGGCCGTCCCCTGGATTGCTGACGAAATGCTTGCGACATATGTACGGAGGCACATAACTTGCAAAAAGGGGGCCGACTATTCGAAAACTGGAGAAGCGCATGAAAAGGCTCGCTAAAGTACTCGCAGTGCTGGGATCCGTCGCCGTTGCTCTTCTGACCGCAGGCCCGGCTCGGGCTGAACTCGTTCTGGCGGTCAACGAGGGCGTGACCTACTACGTCACGCCCAGCGAGATCCGCGAGAAATACAAGGAGCTCGCCGATCTGATCGGCAGGCACCTGCACACGACCGTCAAGGTCGTTCCGGTGGACCAGTATCCAGTCCTGCGGAAGGGGCTGGACGAGCAGCAATACGACCTCGCGTTCGTGCACCCGGCGCATCACTCGCTGATGTCCATGCGGGACGGCAAGTACCGCCTGGTCGTGCTCACCAAAGGATTCACCGAGTACAAGGCCAGGTTCTTCGTGAGAAAGGACCCGCACCTCAGCCGCCCCGAGGACATGAAGGGCAAGCGCTTCGGCATGCCGGATCCCGATTCCATCACCGCAGTAATGACGCGCGCGACCATGCGCGACCTTGGCATCGACGCGGCCAAGTCGGACATTCGCACCACGCGCTATCAGGACGCGGTGCCGTTCTTCGTCGAGAACGGCTTCAGCGATGTCGGTATCACCGGCTCCCCGGCCGTGGCCAAGCAGTGGCAGGAGAAGGGCGGTTCCGTGCTGCTCGAGTCCAAGCCCGTACCGATCAAGCACATGATCGCCTCGACCAAGATGAGCGACGCGGACGTCGAGAAAGTGCGCGCCGTGATGCTCGGCCTGGAGAAGAACGAGGCCGGCCAAAAGATTCTCGCCAAGCTCGGCTACAAGGGGTACGAGACCGGGGATCCGCAGCAGCTCGCCACCCTCACGAAGTGGCTCGGCTACTGAGCCCCAGCGCTCGGCGGCAAGAAACGGCGGCTTCGGCCGCCGTTCTTATTTCACGGCCGTGCATGGCATCGGTCTTGCTACTACCTGGGCTGTCGATGTTCGTGTCCGAATTTGCGGGGAGAGGAAGACAGCATTCGATCGCCTCCGTCGCCGCCACGACAAGACTGTTGCTGAAGAAGGGAGAGAAGGGATGAAAGTGCGTAATATTTCCAAGCTTGCGGTGGCCGCGGTTTTCCTGTCTTCGGCTGCGGTCGCGGGATCCGGCGTGCAGTTGACTCCGGCGAGCGAGATATTCCAGTACGGAGACTCCATGTACACCTGGGACCCGGAGTCGGGCGGCGCGGTCCGCGTCGGCGCGATCTGGGACGGGTTCATGCCCGGCAAGGACATGCTGTTCCAGCAAGGCGACTTCGTCTATCGTCGCAGCGCCGTGACGGGCGAGGCGGAGAAGGTCGGCGCGGTATGGGACGGCCATGTTGCCGGCTCCAGCGCGGTCGCGTCCGGTCGCAGCGCGGGCACCACGCTGGCCTACGAGCGCTAAGAGCGGGTTTCACGACGGCGAGGGCAGGCGCGGGGCAGCGCCCGCCTCGCCGTTTTCATTTTCGGGAGCGCTTCGTTGACCTGGATCAAACGAGCGCCGCGAGCGCCGAGGATACTGGGAGCCACCAGGAACCGGTATGAGATCGGCGCGATTCCTTCAGGCACTGCTCGTGACGGGGTTTCTTTGCACGGGCGCGAACACGCTCGCGCAATATCCACCGGCTGCGCAGTGCCCGCAGCCGCGGTTTACGGGCAAAGCGCCGGAACCCGTCTACAGCCAGCCCAACCCGCTGGCAGCCGATCAGGCGGCCGTCGCCACGGGGCGCCGGCTGTACGAGAAGGAAGCGGATCCGAGCTGCCAGATGTGTCACGGCATCAAGGGCGACGGCTTGGGCCCTCTTTCGGCACAGTTCGACCCGAGGCCCCGCAACTTCCGTTGCAGGCAGACCGTCAACGGCATTCCGGACGGCCAGTTGTTCTGGATCGTACGCAACGGCTCGCCGGGCACCAGCATGCCAGCCTTTGGCAGCCTGAGGGACGAGCAGATCTGGCAGATCGTGCTGTACCTGCGAACGCTGGCGCAGTAGCCTCAGCGCGAGGCCGCGTATCGGGCCCGCGCGCTCACCGCCGCGAGCAGCGACGCCGCGAAGCGCCGGCTGTGCTTCACCAGGTTCAGGAACGCCGTGCGGTTGACGGCGAGCAGCTTCACGTTGGACTCGGCGAGAGCGCTGGCGAGGCGCGGAGTGCGGTCGACCAGGGCCATTTCGCCGAAGATGCCTCCCGGACCCACCGTCTCGAGCAGCGTCTCCCCCGCGCGGATTCCGACCCTGCCCTTGAGCACAACGTACATGAGCACGCCGACCTGCCCTTCGCGCACGATGGTACTGCCGGCGTCGTAGCTGAGGTTTGCCTCGGGTCCGAGCACGCGCGCGAGGTCCTCGATGAGGTCCTTGCGCAGCGGCGCCGGCTGCATCCACTTGGTCCGCGCGGCGGGCAACCCGGAGCCCATGCGACTGATGGATTCGCGCAGGCGGTTGATCATCACCGACATGAGCATCAGCGCGAACTCGGGGTAGCGGCCAAGGGCGGCCCGAAGTTGGCGGTCGTCGAGCGCGATCACACGGCACGTCGACCGGGCGAGCGCCGTTCCCGTGCGCGGACCTTGGTCGATCGAGGCCATCTCGCCGAAGATCTGGCCGGGGCGGATGGTGCCCACAGGCTTGTCGCGCGCGAAGATGCCGACCTCCCCGTCGAGGAGCAGGTACATGCGGTTGGGCATCAGGAGGAACGGAATGCCGCGCTGGTTCTCGGCAAAGATCCTCTTGCCCTTTGCGAAAGTCCTGGGCTTGCCGGCGAACCTGAAGAACTCCATCGCGACCGAGGTGTTGTAGGAGCCGATGGCCGCAGCGCCTGGAGTCATCTTTCTTCCTTGTGGACAGGGGCCGCGCCTCGACGCTCGGGGCGTGTCGAAGGGCTAGCGGGCCGGGAAGCGGGATTATGCGCCCGACATACGGGCTGGGGTAGGCCCGCGAGCGCGCCCGGCGTCCATTTTCCACACCCCACCGGCCGGGCGCGCGAAATCGAGGGACAATACGCCATGGGCCGTCTCTGCCTTCTTGCCGCCCTGGCACCGGGGCTCGCGCTTGCGGCGCCGGGGTTACGTTTCAATTTGCCTGCCGCGGCGCCGGTCCCTGGCGGCATCGCGCTCGTCTGCATCGGGCGCTCGCCGGGGCCCGCTCCACAGGTGATGTTCGAAGGCCAGCGGGTGCTCGTCGCGCGCGTGGACGACGCCTGGCAGGCCGTCGTCGGACTTCCCCTCGCCCTCAAGCCCGGTGCGCACGAGATCGTGGTGACGCGCGACGACAGGACCGAGCGCACGATCTCCTTCCGTGTCGGCTCGCGCGAATACGACAAGCAGTACGTGACGCTTGCGAACCGCCGCCAGGTCGAGCCCGAGCCCGAAGACCTGAGGCGCATCGCTCGCGAGCAGGATCTGCTGGCGCGCGCGTTCACGAGCTTCAGCGATTTCGAATCGGACGACCTCGCGTTCGACCTGCCTTCCAACGGACGCGTTTCCGGCGGATTCGGTTCGAGGCGCTACTTCAACAATGAGCCGCGGCTGCCGCACAGCGGACTGGACATCGCGGCTCCCGAGGGAACCCCGATCAGCGCGCCCGCCGCGGGCCGCGTGTTGGTGACCGGAGACTTCTTCTTCAACGGGCTCTCGGTCGTGCTCGATCACGGGCAGGGCGTCGTCACCATGTACAACCACCTGAGCAGGATCGACGTGGCGAAGGGAGACCGCGTCTCGCGCGGCGAGAGGATAGGACTGGTCGGCAGCACCGGACGCGTGACCGGGCCGCATCTGCACTGGTCCGTGAGCCTCAACAACGCGCGCGTCGATCCCGTGCTGTTCCTCTCGGGCGAAGCCCGCAAGCAGGACGCGCCCGGCCTGGTGTCCACAGCGCTCGGCGGCATTCCCCCCGACTCCGCCCGTCCGAGGTGCGGGGAGTAGCGCCATGAGCCCCGGCCAAGGCTCCGCGGGCACGGCCGACCGGGCGGAGTCCGACGTCGAGGTCTTTCCGGTCGACGCCGAGGACGGAACACGGCGGGAATACCGCCTCGCCACGCACTTCCAGCCGATTTTCAGCCTTGCCCACAGGCGTCCTGTGGGGTACGAGGCCCTGATTCGCGGAACCGACCTGACCGGCAAGGTCTACCTTCCGGCCGAGCTGCTCGCGCAGGCGCCGGCGGGCGTCGCGCGAATGCACCTCGACCGCCAGTGCAGGTCGCTGCACGTCCGCAACTTCCAGCGGCTGCGCGACGATCTCAGCTGGCTTTTCCTCAATGTCGACCCGCACATCGCGGTCCGCGGCCGCCGCTTCGGCTCGTTTGCGCAGATGCTCGAAGAGCGCGGCCTATCACCCCGGCGCGTGGCTGTAGAGCTGATCGAGACGCCTTTCGACGACCAGAAGCGGCTGGTAAAGGCGGTCGAGCACTACCACGAGCTGGGATGCCTCGTCGTGATTGACGACTTCGGCGCGGGCTACTCGAATTTCGACCGCATCTGGCAGCTGAAGCCCGACATCGTGAAGATCGACCGCGAGATGACGCGGCGGGTGACGGTGGAGCCCTTGGCACGGCGCATGTTCGGCGGGATCATCTCGGTGCTGCACGAGGCGGGGGCACTGGTATGCGTGGAGGGCATAGAGACTGAGGGCGAGGCGCTGTGCGCGACCGAGGCCAACGCGGATCTGCTGCAAGGAAACTTCTTCGCTCCGCCCGCGGTCCGGCCCCCGGCGGACAACGCCTGCGACGAGATCTTCATGCGGCTGTTCGCGCAATTCCGTGATGGAAGCAACGAGTTCGGCAACCGCCGCCGCGCCAGGCTGCAGCCCTATCTCGCGGCGTTCTCCGACGCGGTGCTTGCGCTTTCGGTGGGCGCCGACCGCGCGAACGCGGTGCGCGCCCTGCTCGAGCTGCAGTGCACGGAGCGCTGCTATCTCGTCGCCGCCGACGGCTCCCAGATCGGAGCGAGCGCGGAGAGCGAGCGTAGCGCGGCCGCGCGCGATCCGCGCCTGGTGCCGATACGGCCGATGACCGGCACCAACTGGCAGACCAAGCCGTTTTTCCGCCGAGCGATGGATGCGCCCGGGAAGATACAGATCACCCGCCCCTATCTGTCGGCCACCGGTCCCCGGCTGTGCGTCACGCTGTCCTACGCGCTGCTGCTGAACGGCCTGTACCACGTGCTCTGCGTCGATCTCGACTTCGCCGCGCTGGCGGGCGAAGATCTCGCGTTCGGCCTCACGCGGCTGGAGGAGTAGCGGTATTCCGTCGTCCTGCGGCGCCATATGGCATACTCGCCGTACTTGATCGGCAGGCAGAAAACTTCGCGGCTTCACTGGGGCACTTAGACATGGTGGATCTTGCTCCGCCTCTTCTCGACAGATACATCGCGCAAGGAGGGCAGGGCGCCTCTGAAGAGTTCAGTCTGTGGAGTCACTTCCAGCCGATCTTCAGCGTGGCCCATCGCCGCCCCGTCGGCTACGAGGGCCTGATCCGCGCAGCCGATTCGCGCGGCAGGTCGGTCCGGCCGTACGAGCTGTTCGCCAAGGCGCCGGGCGGCGAGGGGAGGATCGCTCTGGACCGGCAATGCCGCGCGCTGCACGTGCGCAATTTCCAGAAGCTCGAGAACGCCCGCAGCTGGCTGTTCCTCAACGTGGATCCCCAGGTCGCAACGGAAGGCCCCAGGCACGGATCCTTTTTCTCCGAAATGCTCGCGTCGAACGACTTTCCCGCGCACCGCGTTGCGGTGGAGCTGATCGAGACGCCTTTCGAGGACGAGGGGCGCCTGACCTCCGCCGTGGATTACTATCGCAAGCTCGGCTGCCTCATCGTGATCGACGACTTCGGCGCGGGCTACTCGAACTTCGACCGCATCTGGGGCCTGCGTCCCGACATCGTGAAGATCGACCGCGAGATGACGCGGCGGGTGACGGTGGAGCCCTTGGCGCGGCGCATGTTCACCGGGATCATCTCGGTGCTGCACGAGGCGGGAGCAATGGTGTGCGTGGAGGGCATCGAGACCGAGGGCGAGGCGCTGTGTGCCATAGACGCGAACGCCGATCTGATCCAGGGCGACTATTTCCAGGCAGCCGGCCCCGATCTGCTGCCGGAGAACGCGCGCGCCGACGTGTTCGAGCGGCTGATCGCCGGCCACCGGGCGGACTTCGTCGATTTCCAGAAGCGCCAGCACACGCGGCTGGTGCCCTATCTCGCTGCGATCAAGAACGCCGTTCAGGATCTCTCGCTGGGCGCCAAGCTCCAGCCGGCAGTGCAGGGACTGCTCAAGCTTCCCAGCGCGCAGCGCTGCTACCTGATCGGCAGTAACGGGTTGCAGGTCGGCGCCAACGTCGAGGCCAAGAGCAAGACCCACTCGCAGGACAAGCGCTTCGAGGTCGTGCAGCCGTCTGCGGGCACCGACTGGCAGACCAAGCCCTATTTCCGCCGCGCGATCGAGACTCCGGGAAAGGTGCAGATCACCCGCCCCTACCTCTCGGTCCTCGGGCCCAAGCTGTGCGTGACGCTTTCGTTCGCGTTCGAGGCGTCCGACGGATCGCAGCAGGTCCTGTGCGTCGATCTGGATTTCGCCTCGCTCGCGGGCGAGGACATCGCTTTCGGCGTGAGCAGCTTGCACGCCTAGGTGCGCAGCTGGAGTAGCGGAACCCTTGTTCAACAAAGAGGAGGAGCGATGAAACCGGAACTGAATCTGCTCGTATGGGCGACGGCGCTCGCCGTCGTGCAGGTGCTGATCGCGGTCGGCGGGGCGTTCATGCAGGTGGGGCTGATGAAGCTCGTGGGCAACCGCGAGGACATGCCCAAGCTCGTCGGCTGGGCGGGCCGCGCCGAGCGCGCCCACCTCAATATCCTGCAGAGCCTGGTGTTGTTCGCCGTTCTCGTGGTGGTCGCCGTGCTGACGAACAGGACGAACGACATGACTCTCCTGGGGGCGCAGCTCTTCTTCTGGGGCCGGGTCGCGTATGCGCTGATCTACCTCGCTGGCATCCAGTGGCTGCGCACGCTGTCGTGGCTGGTATCGGTCGTCGGGCTGGTGCTGATCTTCCTGCAGCTCGTCAAGTAGCCAGGTCCGCGGGTGGGGCGCGCGGTAGAATGCGCGCCTAGCAGCCCAAACCTCGGAGACCGCAGTGGCCATCTCGATGTACCAGGCGAGCGTGCCGCGCTTCGCCAATATCCTCAAGAATCTCTCCGCCATCCTCGACAAGGCGCAGGCCCACGTCGAGGCGAGAAAGATCGATCCCGCAGCGCTCATGAATTTCAGGCTCTACCCGGACATGCTGCCGATGAAGCGCCAAGTGCAGATCGCTTGCGACACCGCCAAGGGGGCGGTCGCCCGCCTTGCGGGCGTCGAGGTGCCCAGGCACGACGATACCGAGGAAACCTTCGCCGAGCTCAAGGCACGCATCGCAAAGACGATCGACCTGATCCAGACCTTCAAGCCGGCGCAGATCGACGGGAGCGAGGAGAAGAACATCCACCTCAAGCTCGGGCAGCGCGAGGTCGACTTCAGGGGGATGCAGTATCTGCTCGGGCACGCCATCCCGAACTTCTATTTCCACGTCACCACCGCCTACGACATCCTGCGGCACAACGGCGTGGATCTCGGCAAGCGCGACTATATCGGCAATCCGTAGGAATCCTGGCACGGCGGGATTTCCCCTGGGATATCACCAGGATGTTTCCACGGCCTACTTGTGGCTGGTGGCGACAAACCTGGCGCGCTCGCCTACGGCGTTGAGCAGGGACATGGCGAAGTCTGGGCTCGCCTTGACCAGGTCGAGGAAGGTGTTCCTGCCGATGGCGAGCAGGCCGCAGTCGGTCTCGCACGCGACGGTGGCAAGTCGCGTCGTGCGGTCGACCAGGGCCATCTCGCCGAAGACGCCTCCCGGGCCTATCCGTTCCACGGCCTTGCCCTTGATCGAGACGGCGAGCCGGCCCTCGATCACGACGTACATGAGGACGCCGGTCTGCCCCTCGGTGAACACGGTCTTGCCGCGCTCGTAGCGCACCGAGGTCTGCGCGAGCGCCCGGTTAAGCACCGCGAGCGCGGACTTGTCGAAAACCGCCGACTCCTTGAGCTTGCCCGCGGCGGCTTCGTCCCCGGGTGCGCGCTGCGCGAGCGCGTCGCGTATTCGGCGGATCATGACGCTCATCAACATGAGGGCGAACTCGGGCTTCTTGCGCAGGGCGTTGTGGAACTGGCCCTCGTCCAGCGCGATCACGCGGCAGGGCACCCTGGTCACGGCGCTAGCGCTGCGCGGCATCTGGCTGATCGAGGCCATCTCTCCGAAAACCTCGCCCTTCCTCACGGTGGCGATGACCTTGCCCTTCGCGACGAGGCCGACCTCGCCGTCGAGGAGCAGGTATATCTTGTCGCTCTTGAGCAGGAGGCGGCTTCCCTTCTCGTTCTCGGCGAACAGGATCGTGCCCGGCGCCACCGCCTCGGCCTTGCCGACGGAACTGAAGAACTCGACCGCGACCGCGGGGTCGTAGATCGAAGCCGGTGCGGCGGCCGACGCCGGCTTCGGAGGCTCCTTCGGCTTCGTGAAATCCAGGTCGCTCATTCGCCGCCGACTCAGTCGCCCAAATTGCTCTTCAGCAGCTCCGGGACTCGATGCCTCATCGCAAACCCTCCCCCCGCTGACTATGACAAGAATTTGCGCGGCTGTCAGCGCGCGCGCCGAACGACGCCGCGCGCTCCCAATGGACACGCAGCGTCAGTTTCTGCCGAAATCCAGCCACAAGCGCCAATGCGCGGGCGGGTCACTTGCGCGGAGACAAGACCTGTTTGATAATACATATCAGTGACTTATAGGACAGCCTTAAGGTTGGCACGAGGTTTGCGGCTGAGAGGGGCTATGCGCAAGTACCGGCAAACGGGGTTCACGATCGTCGAGATCATGATCGTCGTCATGATCCTCGGCGTGCTGGCCGCGCTGGTTCTGCCGAGCCTGAGATCCAACGCGGTCCGCGCCAAGATGTCCGAAGCGATTCTTTCGCTCGCTTCGTGCAAGAACCAAGTCACCGAGGTGTACCTTTCGGGAGGAGATCCCCCTGGGGCGGGCAACTGGGGGTGCGAAGCGAGCAACGTTTCCACCTACGTCGACACGATCAGCACCGACGACGTCGGCGTGATCAAGGCATCTCTGCGTGGATTCAACGATCTCAGGATAGATTTTCACGACCTCACGCTTGCTCCGCTCGACAACACGGGCAGCCTGCCCAGCGGGGGAGGTTCGCCCGTCAGGCAGTGGCGTTGCGGCAACCCGGGCGACGGGACGAACGTCCCTCCGATCTATCTTCCGGGGAGCTGCCGCGGTTGACGTAGGCAGTCCGGCGGGGTGATCATCCCGCCTGCGAGTCAGGCAAGTCGCGTTTCCCCAACCGTGGAGAGAAAAATGTCGGTATCGCGAGCCGCGAGGCTAGGTTTGTCGGCGCTGGCGCTTTCCGGATTCGTCGCATGCGCGCTCGCGCAGACGCCGAAGGCGGAGTTCCAGCCCGAGGTCGGCCAGCAGGGCAAGGACGTGGTCTGGGTCCCTTCGCCGCAGCAGCTGGTGGACAAGATGCTCGATATGGCGAAGGTCACCCCGAAGGATTTCGTGATGGACCTCGGCTCGGGCGACGGCCGCACTGTGATCACCGCGGCAAAGCGGGGCGCAAGGGCGCTCGGGGTCGAGTACAACCCCGACATGGTCGCGCTCTCCAGACGCAACGCAGAGAAAGCGGGAGTCAAGGGCAAGGCGACCTTCGTCGAGGCCGATATCTTCAAGACGGACCTCTCGAAGGCTACTGTCATCACCTTGTTCCTTCTCACCGACCTCAACCTCAGGCTCCGGCCGACGATACTCACGCTCAGGCCCGGGACCCGCATCGTTTCGAACACTTTCAGGATGGGGGAGTGGGAGCCCGACCAAACGGTCGAGCTCGGCTGTGACACGTATTGCACGGCATATCTATGGATCGTGCCGGCACGGGTCGAGGGAAAGTGGCGCCTCGGCCAGGGCGAGTTGGTGCTCAAGCAGGACTTCCAGAAGGTCACCGGAACGCTCACCACCGGAAACGTATCGGCGCTGATCTCGCGAGGCACCCTGCGCGGCGATCAGATCAGCTTTACCGCCGGGGGCGCCGAGTACCGCGGTCGCGTCAATGGAAGCGAGATCGAGGGGGTAGTCAAGTCGGGCGGCAAATCGAGCGCGTGGAAGGCTAGTCGATCCTGACGCCGGTCGCCCGCACCACTTCGCCGTATTTCGCGTATTCCGCGCGGATGAGCGCGGCGAACTCCTCGCGCGAGGAGACGAAAGGCTCGAGGCCGCCGACGCCGAGCACCTTGTCGCGCAGATCGGCGCTCGCGAGCAGGGTATTGATCTCCTCGTGCAGCCTTGCGAGCACGGGCGCGGGGACACCCGCGGGCGCGAAGATGCCCAGCCAGGCCGTGACTTCGAGACCCGGATAGAACTCGCTCAGCGTCGGAAGCTCGGGGAACGCGGCCGATCGCTTCTTTCCCGCCACCGCGAGCCCGCGCAACCTCCCGGCCTTGATGTGGGCGGTTACCGAGTTTCCGCCAAACATCACGGGGACCTCCCCGGCGAGCAAAGCCGTCGTCGCGGGTCCGCCGCCCTTGTAGGGGACGTGGACCAGCTCAATGCCGGCGCGCGCCTTGAGCATTTCCATGGTGAGGTGGTGCTGGCTGCCGTTCCCGATCGAGGCGTAAGCGAGCGGCGGGCGCGCGCGCTGGGCGAGATCGATGAATTCCCGCAGATCCCTTGCCGGCACCGCAGGATTCACCGCGAGCACCATCTGCGTCGTGATCAGCGATGCGACCGGAGCGAGATCCTTCAGCGTGTCGACCGGAAGGCTGGGATAGAGGTGCGGGCTGATGACGATCTGGCTGTCCTGGCCGAGAAGCAAGGTGTGGCCGTCGGGAGCAGCCCGCGCCGCGAGCTCGCTCGACAGATTGCCGTTGGAGCCCGGACGGTTCTCGACGACCACGGGCTGGCCCAGCGCATTCCCAAGCCGCGGCGCCACGATCCGAGCGATCGTATCGCTCGCGCCCCCGGGCGGATTGGGGACCAGGAGCCGGATCGGCCGCGAGGGGTATTGGGCCCATGCCGCGGAGCACAGCAGCGCGGCGAAGGAAAAGATCGCGAGACGCGAGGACCTCACGCCCCGGATTCTATCGGGTGGCACGCGAATATGACACAATCAGCGCCCTGCCCAGACGTCGCGGCGGAGAAGCGGAGAGGGCGTGTCGGAACCTGCAGTCCAGCTGGACCTGACCCTTCAGGTGGGCAGGTACGAGATCCAGCGCGCGCTCGGAAAGGGAACGACCGGGACGGTCTACCTGGCGAGGGACACCTTCACCGGGAGCGAGGTCGCGCTGAAGACGATCGAGCCCGAGGTCTTCCGCGATCCGGAGTTCGGCTCGGTGTACCGTACCCAGTTCCAGAACGAGGCCTCGCTGGCGGGCAAGCTGCGGCATCCCCATATCGTCGCCATTCTCGACGCGGTCGTTGCGGAGGAGTCCGGGCATATCGCCATGGAGTACGTGCCAGGCGGCGATCTCTCCAAGCACATCGCGCCCGACAAGCTGCTCCCCGTTGCCGACGTGCTGCAGATCGTGTTCAAGTGCTGTGGCGCCCTCGACTACGCGGCGAAGGAGGGTATCGTCCACCGCGACATCAAGCCGGCCAACCTGATGATCTCCGAGGGGACGGACGTGAAGATCTCGGACTTCGGCGCCGCCTACCTGCGCAAGACCCAGGCGGTGCAGAGTGCCGCGATGGGCTCGCCCTATTACATGTCGCCCGAGCAGGTCACAGGCCGCGAGGTCGGATTTCACAGCGACATGTACTCGCTCGGGGTCGTGCTCTACGAGCTGCTCACCGGCAAGAAGCCGTACACGGCCGACACCCTCGAGGCGCTGGGGCTGAAGATCCGCGGCGACGATCCGGTTCCCCCTAGCCAGGCAAAGAGGGGACTGCCGAAGTCGCTCGATCCGATCGTCGCGCGCGCGATGGCGAAGAAGCCCGAGCACCGCTATCCGACCTGGGGGGAGTTCGCCTTGGCGCTCTCGAACGCCGTCCGGGAAGCACTCCCGCCCGGGTCCATTCCGGACACCGAGAAATACCTGGTGCTCAAGAAGGTCGAGATGCTCTCGGGATTGTCGGATACCGAGTACTGGGAGCTGGCGCGCGCCGGGGACTGGGCGCGGATTCCGGCCAAACAGACCATCGTGAGCGAGAACCAGAAGGGCAAGAGCTTCTATTTCATCGGCAAGGGGCAGGCCAAGGTCACCCGGCAGGGCCGGCTGCTGAACATGATCAACGAGGGCGAGTGCTTCGGCGAGATGGCCTACATCCGCGGCGGCGAAGTGCCGCGCAACGCGACGGTCGATTCGGCTACCGAGCTGCTGCTCGCGAAGTTCCGCCCCGACGCAGTCGGCAAGATGAGCCTGGGCGCGCAGCTCTACCTGACGCGCGCCCTGGTCCGCAACCTCGCCGACAGGCTGGAGCTCGCCAACAGCCGCGTCACCCGCTAGAGCGCATGAGAATCGATTGGGACGCTCCGGTCGTCATGGACGACGGCCTCACCTTGCGGGCCGACGTGTTCCGCCCGGAAGCGCAGGGCCGCTATCCGGCGATCCTCAGCTACGGCCCCTACGGCAAGGGGCTCGCCTTCCAGGAAGGCTACAAGACCGCGTGGGAGCTGATGGCGCGCGACTATCCCGACGCCGTTGCGGGCAGCAGCAACCGGTACGCCAACTGGGAAGTCGTCGACCCGGACAAGTGGGTGCCCGACGGCTACGTGTGCGTGCGCGTCGATTCGCGCGGGGCCGGACGTTCGCCCGGGTACCTCTGCCACAACAACGCGCGCGAGACTCGCGACATTCACCTGTGCATTGAATGGGCGGCGAAGCAGCCCTGGTGCAACGGCAAGGTCGGCATGAACGGCATTTCCTACTACGCGAGCAACCAGTGGCGCGCCGCGGCCTCGCAGCCCCCGCACCTCGCGGCGATCTGCGTCTGGGAGGGCTGGAACGACGCCTACCGCGAGAGCGCACGGCACGGGGGCATCATCTGCACTTTCCGCAAGAACTGGCAGGACATGCAGGTGAAGACGGTGCAGCACGGACAGGGCGAACGGGGTGCGAAAAGCGCGGTCACCGGCGATCTGGTGTGCGGACCGGAGACCCTGTCGCCCGCCGAGCTTGAGAAGAACCGCGAGGATATGTGGCAGGCCTTCCTGTCCCGCCCGCTGTGGGGTCCGTACTACGCCGAGCGCAGCCCCGACCTCTCCAAGGTGACGGTCCCGCTGCTCTCCGCGGCCAACTGGGGCGGGCAGGGCCTGCACACTCGCGGCAACTTCGAGGGCTTCATGGGCGCGGCCTCGAAGCAGAAATGGCTAGAGGTTCACGGCGGCTCGCACTGGGCTCCGTTCTATACCGACTACGGCGTCAAGCTTCAGAAGCGCTTCTTTGGCCATTTCCTCAAAGGTGAGGACAACGGTTGGAACCGGCAGCCCCGGGTGCAGCTTCAGGTGCGGCACCCGGGAGAGAAGTTCGTGCTGCGGCACGAGAACGAATGGCCGCTCGGACGCACGAGTTGGAAGCGCTTCTACCTCGGCATGGAGGGACTGCGCCTGTCTCCGGAGCCGTCGGCCGAGGGCTACGTCACCTATTCCGCGACGGGCGAGGGGGTGACGTTCTCGACGCCCGCTCTCGAGAAGGAAACGGAGATCACCGGGCCCTCGGCGCTCAAGCTCTTCGTCTCGTCATCGACGGCGGATGCTGACATCTTCGCGGTGCTGCGCGTATTCGACCCCCGGGGCGGGGAAGTCTCCTTCCAGGGCGCCCTGGATCCGCGCACCCCGATCGGACAGGGCTGGCTGCGCGCTTCGCAGCGCAAGCTCGACCCGAAACGGTCGCTGCCGTACAGGCCCTTCCACACGCACGACGAGAAACGGCCGCTCGCGCCGGGCGAGGTCTGCGAGCTCGACGTCGAGATCTGGCCGACATGCATCGTCGTGCCGAAAGGCTTTCGCGTGGCGCTGACGATACGCGGCAAGGACTACGATCACGGCGGCGAGGCGGCGTCGCTGTCGAACATGAAGAACCCGATGCGCGGCTGCGGGCCTTTCATCCACGATGACCCCACCGACCGGCCGCCGTCGATCTTCGGCGGTGAGGTCACGCTGCATTTCGGCGCAAAGCGCCAGGCGCACCTGCTCCTGCCCGTGATACCCGCGGCCTAGCCGCAATGCGCGCGGAGCTGGTCTCCATCCCCACCGGCACCACGCCGCTCGACGGGCTGTATTACGAGCCCGAGAGCGGAGGAGCGAGAGGCGCGGCGCTTCTGTTTCACGGCAACGCCATGAACTTCTATGTGGGGCCGATGCGCTTCCTCCCGCCCGTGCTCACCGGTCTGGGGCTCGCCTGTCTCGCGTTCAACCGGCGCGGCCACGACATCCTGAGCACGCGATCGAGCCGGGACGCCGAGGGCGCGGCGTTTCAGACGGCAAGGCAGGGCGTGGAGGACAACCGGGTTGCGGCGCGCTGGCTCGCTGCGCGCGGCTTCGAGGCGCCGGCGGTGATCGGCCACTCCAACGGTGGCATGCTCGCGGTGCGGCATGCCGCCGATCACCCGGGAACGCCGGCGCTGGTGCTGCTTTCCGCGCACGGCGGCGGGAGGGATATCGTCCAGCGGGGCGGGAAGAGCGGCCTCATGGTCGGCGACCGGGTCGAGGAGTTCGCCGCGCGGGCGAGCGAGATGGTGCAGGCGGGCCGCGGGCGCGACCTGATGCTGATGCCGGGCTGGTGGTACGCGATCAGCGCGGAGAGCTTTCTCGACCGCCTCACCGAGACGCCCGACACGCTCGAGCTGGCGCCCAGGGTGAAGTGCCCTTCGCTTTTCGTGCGCGGCGACCAGGAGCCGCGCGACGCGTATCCCGCGGAGGATTTCCGGGAGCGATCCGGCGGCCCCTGTACCGTCGAGATCGTCCCCGATTGCGACCACTTCTACAACGGGCGGGAGGACGCGGTGGCCGCGCTGGTCGCGACGTGGCTCCGCGGGGCACTGCACCTTTCGACCTCGCGGCCTTAGAATGGACCCACAAGGGGAGACGAGAGTCATGAGACTGCTTCGCGTATTTTGCCTTGCGCTGATGGCGCTTGCCGGTACCGCTGCGGCGCAGACCTACCCGACCCGGCCGATCAAGGTCATCGTTCCCTACCCGCCCGGCGACGCCGCCGACATCCTGGCGCGCCTCATCGGGCCGAAGGTATCCGATCGCCTCGGGCAGCAAATGGTGGTCGAGAACCGTCCCGGCGCCAGCGGCCAGATCGGCATGGAGGTTCTCAAGAACTCGGCCGCGGACGGCTACACCATTGGAGTCGGTCAGGGCGGCAATCTCGTCGTCGCCCCGCATACCTACAAGAAGATTCCCTACGATCCCCTGAAGGACTTCGTGCCGATCGCGGTGATCGCGACGAACTACCTCGCCGTAGTGGCGAATCCGAACCTGCCCTTCAAGACGGCCGCAGAGATGGTCGCCTGGGCCAAGGCCAACCCGGGAAGGCTTACCCTTGCCACCAACGGCGAGGGCGGATTCCCGCACCTCGCGTTCGAGAACCTGGCGATGATGGGCGGCTTCACCTTCCAGCATATCCCCTACAAGGGCGCGACCCAGATCGCCACCGACGTCATGGGAGGGCAGGTGCAGCTCGGCATCGGCGCGTACACCAGCCTTTCGCCGCACGTGCTTTCCGGCCGGCTGCGGCTCATCGCGGTGACCAACCCGGTGCCGGTGCCGAACAAGCCCGAGCTGCCGATCTTCGCCGACGCCGTTCCCGGATACGATTCGCGCGGCTGGTTCGGCTACGTCGCTCCCGCGGGCACCCCGCGCGAGATCGTCGGGGTGCTGAACGCGGAAATCAATCGCGCGATGAGGCTGCCCGACGTCTCCGACAAGATGGTCGCGGCAGGCTTGATCATCGTCACCGAGTCGCCGGAGTACTTCGGAGAGATCATCCGCAGCGATTACGCCAAATACGGCAAGCTCGCGCGCGATATCGGATTCAAGCCGCAGTGAAGCGGACCCGCGCGGCGCCCTGGACCTGGACACTCTTCCTCGCCTTCTCGGGGCCGGCCCTCGCCTGGGGGCCGCAGGGCCACCGCATGGTGGGCGACATCGCGGCGAGGTACCTGAGCCCGGAGGCGCAGGCCCAGGTGTCCGAATTGCTAAGGTACGACCGTCTCGCCGACGGTGAGCCTTCCGGTCGGCGCACCCTCGGCGAAGTGGCGAACTGGGCCGACGAGATCAAGGATTTTCCCTGGGGCAAGCGCCGCGCATCGTGGCACTATGACGATGTCTCGCTTTGCGGCAGCGCGGATTACTCGAAATATTGCCGCAACGGCCGCTGCGCCTCGGCACAGCTCGCGCGCCAGATCGACGTGCTTCGCGACGCGCAGGCGAGGCCGCGCGCGAGGAACGAGGCGCTGAAATGGGTCGTCCACCTGGTCGGCGATATCCATCAGCCTCTGCATGCCGCCGACCACCGCGACCGCGGCGGCAACCTCGTGCAGGTATCGTTCTTTGGCCAGCGCGACAACCCGCCCTATGGCAGCCTCAATCTGCACGCCGTCTGGGACGTGCAGCTGCTGAGCCGGCTGACCGCGGAGCGCGGCGGGGAGCGTGCCCTCGTTTCGGCGCCCATCGCGGAAGCCGACCGCAAGGCCTGGGAGCAGGGCTCGGTTCCCGACTGGGTCGCCGAAAGCCACGAGCTGGCTCGCGAGCGGGTCTACCCACCGCTGCTGGTGTCCTGCGGCGAGCGGATCTCGGGCGTGATCGAGCTCGGCGAGGCCTACTACGCGGTTGCGGCTCCGGTGGCCGAGAGGCAGATCAGGAAGGCGGGCGTGCGCCTCGCGCGAATCCTGAACGAGGCTCTCGGAAAAGAGGGAACCCCCTAGTCCTGCAGCGGGATGCCCGCCTCGCGGATTACCCTGGAGTACATCGCTGTGTCCGAAGCGACCTTGGCGGCGAACTCCTCGGGGGAGTTGCCAACCGGCTCGTAGCCCCAGGCCGGCCAGCGCTCGAGCAGATCCGGCGTCACGATCGCCTTGGAGATGTCCCGCTGAATCTGCGCCGCGAGCACGCGCGGAGTGCCCGCGGGGGCGAAGATCCCCAGCCAGCCGGTGAACTCGAACGGCAGGCCGGCTTCCGCAAATGTGGGGACATCGGGCATCGTCCCCGATCGCGCCCCGCCGCTGACTCCGAGCGCGCGCAGGCGTCCCGACTTGATGTGCGGCAGCACGCCGCCGAGCGGCATGAACGCCGCTTGCACCTCGCCGGCGAGCAGTGCCTGGGTGAGTGGCGCATCGCCCTTGTACGGGACGTGCAGCATGTCCACGCTTGCCGCGCTCTTGAGCAGCTCGCCCAGGAGGTGGGGCGGCGCGCCGACGCCGGTCGAGCCGTAATTGATGGCGCCGGGCCTCGACTTGGCGAGCGCGATCAGCTCGCGGATCGAATGCGCCGGCAGCTGCGGGCTGCAGACGAGGACGAGGAACGACGAGGTCAGCTGCGTCACCGGGGTGAAGTCGTGCGTCGCGTCGAACGGCAGTCTCTTGTACAGCCCGGGGCTGATGGCGAAACCCTGCGTCGTGATCAGGAGGGTGTAGCCGTCGGCGGCCGCCTTGGCGACCGCGTCGGCCGCGATATTGCCGCCGGCGCCAGGCCGGTTGTCGGCCAAGACAGGCTGCTTCCACGACTCGCCGAGCTTCTGGCCGAGCGCGCGCGCCACGGTGTCCACCGCGCCGCCGGCGGCGAACGGAACCACGAGGCGCACAGGCTTTGCCGGGTAGCCCTGTGCGAGCGCGGTGGCGCTCGAAAGCGCTGCCCACGCCGAAAGGATCAGCGTTCGCATCGGTGTTCCCGTGTCAACTATCGCACAGAATTGTCCGCCCACCCAACGTTTCTTCGCGGGTCCTTAGGGGCCCCCACGAGGGCGGTAGGCATTGTTTTGTAACATATTTCATTGTTCCACGGCACACTCGGTGCGAGACTTGCTTCCCTAATCTGCCAACGAGCCGGCGCGCGCGATAGGCGCGGCGCGTCCATACCTTGAGGGGGTCCAAGGAAATCGCATGAACGGGCCGGATCGTCGCCATGGCATCGCTGTACCAGACGGCGAGGTGCTCTTCTATTCGATTTTCGGGCAGACCGCCGTCGGCGTGGCGGTCGGCTCGCTCGAGGGCAGGTTCCTCAGGGCGAACGATGCGCTGTGCCGCCTGCTCGGGTACGAAGAGCAGGAGTTGCTGGAGAAGTCGTTCCAGGAAGTCACGCACGCCGATGACCGGAAGGCGTCCGAGGAATTCCAGCGCGAGCTCCTCTCGACGTCCCAATCCCGTGTCTACGAGAAGCGCTACCTGCACAAGAGCGGCTCGACCGTCTGGGTGAGGATCACCGGCATCCTGGTCAGGGACGAGTCCCGGACGCCGCAGTGCTCCGTCGCGCTGATCCACGATATCACCGAGCTCAAGCTGGCCGAGGACGCCTTGCGGGCGAGCGAGGCCCGGTTCCGCCGGATGGTCGAGATGGGCTCCGACTGGTACTGGATTCAGGACGAGAATTTCCGCTTCGTCGAGCTGCCGGGCGTGGAAAAACGCGGCCTGGGTCAGGAATTCTTCGTCGGCAAGACGCGCTGGGAGCTTCCCGGCGTCGGACCGCTCCCGGAGAAGGTCTGGCAGCAGCACCGCGAAAAGCTCGAGCGCCACGAGCCCTTCGAGGATTTCGTGTACGTGAGCACCGACGGCAAGGGCGAGCCGCGCTACCTCAGCGTCACAGGCGAGCCGATCTACGACGCGCAGGGGCGCTTCAAGGGGTATCACGGCATCGGCAAGGACATCACCGACAAGGCACAGGCGCAGAAGGCGCTCGAGGAGAGCGAGCAGCGCTACCGGATGCTGTTCGACATCCATCCCCACCCGATGTGGGTGGTCGAAGCCAAGACCCTGCGCTTTCTGGCGGTCAACCAGGCGGCCGTGGCCCAGTACGGCTACACGCGGGAGGAGTTCCTCGCGATGAGCGCGGATCAGCTCCGCTATCCGGAGGACATCGCCAAGCTCCTCCGGGATTTCCAGGACCAGAGCCGCTCCTACATGCAGCGGGCTGCGCGGCACCGCAGGAAGAACGGAGAGGCGATCGACGTCGAGATCGTGTCCTTCAACCTCGAGTTCGACGGCAAGCCGGCGCGCCTCGCCGTGGTCGACGACGTCACCCAGCGGCTGAAGTCGGAGGCCCAGGCGCGGGACCTCGAAGAGCGCTACCGCGCCCTCCTCGCATCGCGCAACGGCAGGGGACGCTAGGCACTGCCGGGTCGGTGCTCGCTTGGGCGGCTGCCCAACGCGGCCGGAGAAGCTGTCCGATTCATCTTCTGGTGTTGTATTCTCTCGCTCAAACACGAGCGGGGATCGCATTGAAGTTCTCCTTCTTCCACCTGATGCCATACACGCATCTGGAGCTGGAATCGCACGAGTGGCCGTTCCCCAACCGCTACTTCGACCCTGCGAAGGCAAGCGCGCTCTACCGCACCTACGTCGAGAGCATGATCCACGCGGACTCCTGCGGCTTCGACTGGATCGGCTGCAACGAGCACCACTTCAGTCCCTACGGGATGATGGCCAATCCGAATCTCATCGGTGGCGCGCTGGCGTACTCCACGCGGCGCGCCAAGATCGCGATCACGGGCAATCTGGTTCCGCTCAACAATCCCATCCGGGTCGCCGAGGAGTACGCGATGCTCGACTGCATGACCGGCGGCCGGCTGGTCGCCGGCCTCATGCGCGGCATCCCGCACGAATATCTCGCCTACAACATTCCGCCGGGGGAATCCTGGGAGCGGCAGCGCGAGGCGGTGCAACTGATACTCAGGGCGTGGACCGAGCCCGAGCCTTTCGGCTGGGAGGGCAAGCACTACCAGTACCGCCAGGTGTCGATCTGGCCCAAGCCGATGCAGAAGCCGCACCCGCCGCTCGTCATCTCGGCGAGCAACGCCGATTCCGCGAGGTTCGCCGCCGAGATGCGCGCCACCATGGGCATGGTGCTGCTCGCCGACCTGCCGAGCGGCAAGGAGTGCATCCGGGTGTACCGCGAAGCGGCGAGGGCGAGCGGCTGGGAGCCGGCTCCCGAGAACATCCTCGTCGGCATGCACACCTGCATCGCCGAGACCGACGCCGACGCGCGCCGCTGGCTTGGCCAGGGGCTCAAGTACTTCGACGAGGTGCTGATGGGCGGCCTGCAGGCTTCGCAGCGCATCGTGCTGCAGAAGACCCGCTATTTCGAGAACGAGGAGAGCCGCGACCGCTGGAAGAGCCGGCTCGACAAGCGCAGGACCCTCACGCTCGACGAGCAGATCGAGCGCGGCACTGTGCTCTGCGGCAGCCCCGAGACCGTGGTCGCGCAGATCAGGCGCGTCCACGGCGAGCTCGGCCACGGCGTGTTCAATTTCACGGTGAAGGTCGGCACGCTCCCCGACGACGTGATCCGGCGCGGCATGGAGCTCTTCCGCGACCGCGTGCTGCCGCACGTGCGGAATCTATGACGCAGCCTCGAGCGAGCAGGATCGCTCTTTCCTCGGGCGAGCTCAGCTATTTCGCCGCGGGCGAAGGGCGGCCGCTCGTCTACCTGCACCCGGCGGGCGGCGTGCGCTGGACCAAGGTGCTTGACGAGCTCGCGAAATCCTTCAAGCTGCTCGTCCCGATCACGCCCGGCTTCGACGGCGCTCCGGCGCATCCTTCCGTGAAGTCGATGAAGGCGCTGGCAGCGCTCTCGGGCGAGTTCGTCGAGAAGACGGTCGGCGGTCCCTGCGACGTGATCGGATGCTCCTTCGGCGCCTACCTCGCCGTCTGGCTCGCCGCGCAGCGGCCCGGGCTCGTCGACCACCTCGTCCTTGAATGCCCGGCTGGCTTCCGCCCGAAGGCCCACGGCGGACGCCCCGCGGACGCTTCGGAGCTGCACAAGCTGCTGTTCCTGCATCCCGAGAAGCTGCCGCCGGAGGAGAAACCCGCGGACATGGAGGCCGCGAACCGCAAGATGCTCCCGCACTACGGCTATGCGCAGGATACCGACGAGGAGCTGCTGGCCCTCGTGCCCTCGATCGACAAGCTGACGCTCATCCTGCACGGCACGGCCGACCGAATGATCCCGAGGGAAAGCGTGCAGCTGCTGAAGAGCCGGCTGCCGCACGCGTATCTCGTCTATGTCTGGGACGCGGCCCACGCGATCGAGGTCGACCAGCCCGAGCGCGTGCTCGCCGTGCTCACGAGCTTCCTGCAGCGCTCCGAGGGCTTCATGGTCAACTGGGGCACGCTCGCGGTCAATCCGTGACCCTCAACGTGACTGCGCGGCCTCCGTTCCGCGCCGACCAGGTCGGCAGCCTGCTCAGGCCGCCCGAGATCAAGGAGGCGCGCGCCAGGGTCGAGCGCGGCGAGCTTTCCGCTGACGATCTGCGCGCGATCGAGGACCGCTGCATCAGCCGCGCCGTCGCGCGCCAGGAAGCGATCGGCCTGCGGAGCATCACCGACGGCGAGTACCGGCGCGGCTGGTGGAACCACGACTTCCTCGGGAAGATCGACGGCGTCGAGATCGAGCTCGACCGGAAGTCCTACAAGTTCGCGGGCTCGGACGACCCCCGCTACACGCCGCAGGTGCGCCGCAGGGTCCGGCGCACGCGGCCGCTGATGCTCGATCATTTCCGCTACCTGAAGTCGGTCGCGAAGCGCACGCCGAAGTTCACCATGCCTTCGCCGTCCATCCTCTACCACCGCGGCGGCCGCGCCGCAATCAGCCGCGAGGCCTATCCCGACCTCGGAGAGCTGTGGCGCGACGTGGGCCAGGTGTACCGCGAGGAGATCCGCGACCTCGCGGCGGCGGGCTGCACCTATCTGCAGATCGACGACACCAGCTTCTCCTTCCTGTGCGACGAAAAGTTCCGCGAGAGCTGCCGCGCGCGCGGCGACGATCCCGAGGCGCTGCCACACATGTACGCGCGGGCGGTGAACGCTGCGGTCGGCGACCGGCCGGCCGGCATGACGATCGTGATGCACACCTGCCGCGGCAACTGGAAGAGCACCTGGCTCGCCGCAGGAGGCTACGAGCCGGTGGCGCGCGCCGTGTTCCAGGAGACGAACGTCGACGGCTGGTTCCTCGAGTACGACAGCGAGCGCGCGGGGAGCTTCGAGCCGTTGCGGTTCGTGCCGAAAGGGAAGAAGGTCGTGCTGGGCCTGGTGTCGACCAAGACTCCGGTGCTGGAGGACAAGGACGAGCTGAAGAGACGCATCGACGAGGCGTCGCGCTACTTGCCGCTCGAGCATCTGTGCATCAGCCCTCAGTGCGGCTTCGCGAGCACCCACCACGGCAACCTGCTCACCGAGGACGAGCAGTGGCGGAAACTGGAGCTGGTCGTGGAGACAGCGCGCGAGGTCTGGGGCGGCTGAGCCTACTCCACGCTCACGCGCGAGAGCTTGATCAGGCGCCCCCAGCGCACATACTCGGACTTCAGGTAGTCGGCGAACTGCTCGGGCGTGTTGCCGACGGCCTCGAACCACTGGCGCGTCACGTACTGCTCCCGGAATCCCGGGTCGGCGAGCGTCTTCGCCGTGTCGGCGTATATCTTCGCGACGGTCTCGCGCGGCATCGCCGGGGGTCCCAGGAGGGCGAACCAGGTTCCGGCCTCGTAGCCGGGCACGCCGGACTCCGCGACCGTGGGAAGGTCGGGCAGCCCCGGAATGCGCTGCGCCGTGGCGGCCGCGACCAGCCTGAGCTTTCCGGCGCGCGCGTGCGGCTCCACCAGGAGCGGCGTCACCATCATCATCTGTATGCGGCCGGAGAGCAGGTCGGTGACGGCCGGCGCCGCTCCCTTGTAGGGGACATGCACGATCTCTATCCCCAGCAGGTTCTTCAGGTAGTCGACGCTGATGTGCGCCGAGGAGCCCAGGCCGAAGGAGCCGTAGGAGAGCTTGCCCGGGTTCGCCTTCGCGTACGCGACCAGCTCCTGGAAGGTGGTCGCCGGAACCGAGGGATGCACGGCGATCACCCATGGAAAGCGCACCAGCACCGTGATCGGCGTGAAGCCGTTCACGCCGTCGTAGGGAAGGTTCTTGTAGAGGTGCGGATTCATCACGAAGGAGGACGCGTCCGAGACGAGCAGGGTGTAGCCGTCGGGCGCGGACTTGGAGACGTAGTCGGCGCCGAGGATCTGGTTCGCGCCCGCGCGATTCTCCACAACCACCGGCTGCCCCCAGTCGGTGGAGAGCCGCGCAGCCAGGGCGCGCGCGAAGGCGTCGGTCGCGCCGCCCGGGGAGGTCGGGACCACGACCCTCACCGAATGCGAGGGAAAGACCTGCGCGGGAACGGGCGCCGGCGAGATTGCCGCGGCCGCAAGCAGCAGCGGAGCGAGCGCGCAAGCACGAGGACGGCTTAGAACCATGGCGTATGCCGCATTGTATGCCCGAGCGTGAAACCGCCGCATTCCGGGCATGTCAAAGAATCAATTTGGCTCCGAAACGGATTCCATGATGCACGAAATACTCGGCGTTACCGACGAGCCCGGCGTTCACCGGCGCTGGTTCCACGACGACTACTTCGACCTGTTCGTGTGGCAGGGTAGCGGCGGGGAGCTGGTGCAGTTCCAGCTCTGCTACGGGATCGACTCGAGCGAGCGGGCCCTGGTGTGGCACAAGCGCAGCGGGTTCTTCCTGGACGGCGTCAGGCCCGCGAAATCCGGCAAGGGCGACCCACTGGTGGCGCGCTTCGACGCAGCGGCGCACACCCTGCCCGAGGATGTCCGGCTCGCCATGAGTGCCAGGCTCCACGAGTTCGCCGAGCAGAAGGTCGCGACCCCAGCGCGCCGCAGGCGCTTCCGGCGCGCGGCGTGGCAGCGCACCTGATCCGGCGGCGCTCCTGGAAGGCAAGACCGTCGCGATACTCGAGAGCCGGCTGGGCGCCCAGCTCGCCGACCTCGTCGGGAAGCTCGCGTGAAAATTGCGCTCGAGGCGAGCCCGCCCAAGCTGGGGCCACTGGTCGCCGCGCTGGAAAAGGCCCTTTTGACATAGCAGGCTGGTACAATGCGCGACTTTTCGCGTACCGGTCCTGAAATGCCCCGCTCCGTCCGCAACCTCGCGATCATCGCTCACGTCGACCACGGCAAGACGACGCTGGTCGACAAGCTGCTGCACCAGGCGGGAACCTTCGCCGCGCACCAGCACGTCGCCGAGCGCGTCATGGACTCGAACGATCTCGAGCGCGAGCGCGGCATCACGATCCTCGCGAAGAACACGGCGGTCGACTACGAGGGCGTGCACATCAACATCGTCGACACGCCGGGGCATGCGGACTTCGGCGGGGAGGTCGAGCGGTCGCTGTCGATGGTCGACGGCGTGCTACTGCTGGTCGACGCGGTCGAGGGGCCCATGCCGCAGACGCGCTTCGTGACCCGCAAGGCGCTGGCCCTGGGGCTGAACCCCGTCGTGGTGGTCAACAAGATCGACCGGCCCGGCGCGCGGCCCGACTGGGTGGTGAACGCCACCTTCGACATGATGGACAAGCTCGGTGCGTCGGAGCACCAGCTGGACTTCCCGGTGGTTTACGCCTCGGCGCTGCTGGGGACTGCAACGCTGGATCTCGCGAGGCCCGGGAAGGACATGCGGCCGCTGTTCGAGACGATCATCGCTCGCGTTCCGGCGCCGACGGGCGATCCCGACGGGCCGCTGCAGCTGCAGATCAGCAACATCGATTACTCGAGCTACGTCGGCCGCATCGGCATCGGCCGCATCGCGCGGGGGAGGCTGCGGCCCGCGCAGGAGGTCGTCGTGCTGCACGAGGGGCGCGAGCCGGCGAAGGCCGAGGTCGGGCAAGTGATGGGCTTCCGGGGCCTGGAGCGACTGCCCATGGAAGAAGCCGCGGCGGGGGATATCGTGCTCGTCACCGGGGTGGAAGAGACCGCGATCGGCGTCACCTTCGCCGACCCGCTCGCCCCCGAGGCGCTGCCGATGCTGCGCGTGGACGAGCCCACGCTCACGATGAACTTCCAGGTGAACACTTCGCCGTTCGCCGGGCAGGAAGGGCGCTTCGTCACCAGCCGCCAGATCCGGGAGCGCCTGTTCCGCGAGCTGCAGGGCAACGTCGCCCTGCGCGTCGAGGAGACCGCCGACGCCGACGTGTTCCGCGTCTCGGGGCGCGGCGAGCTGCACCTGACGATCCTGCTCGAGAACATGCGCCGCGAGGGCTACGAGCTGGCGGTGTCGCGCCCGCGGGTGGTGACGAAGACGGTCGATGGCGTGAAGCAGGAGCCTTTCGAGGTCCTCACCGTGGACGTGGAGGAAAGCCATCAGGGACAGGTGATGGAAGCTCTCGGCGCGCGCCGTGCCGATCTCCTCGACATGATGCCCGACGGCCGCGGCCGGGTGCGCCTCGACTACCGCATCCCCGCGCGCGGGCTGATCGGCTTCCAGTCCGAGTTCCTGAATCTCACGCGCGGCACCGGCCTCATGAGCCATGTGTTCGACGAGTACGGCCCGATGAAGGCCGAAATCCCGTCGCGCAGGAGCGGCGTGCTGGTCTCGGCGGAGCAGGGCGAGGCGGTCGCCTATGCGCTGTGGAAGCTGCAGGAGCGCGGCAGGATGCTGGTGAGCCCCGGCGAGCGCGTCTACGAGGGCATGGTGATCGGCGTGCACAGCCGCGACAACGACCTCGTCGTCAACCCGATCCGCGAGAAGCACCTCACCAACATCCGCGCGGCCGGCAAGGACGAGGCGATCCTGCTGACTCCTCCGATCAAGCTGACGCTCGAGCTTGCGGTCGAGTTCATCGACGACGACGAGCTGGTCGAGATCACGCCCAAGTCGATCCGCGTGCGCAAGCGCCACCTCTACGACCACGAGCGCCGCCGCGCGGCGCGCACCGAGGCCCCTCAGGCCATCTCGTAGCGCTTCACCGCGTCCTCGTTCCAGGCGAGCCCGCTTCCGGGGCGGTCCCGTATCACCGCCTCTCCGCCGACGATCTCCAGCGGCTCCTCGAGGATCGCGTTCGCCCAGTCCACATACTCGAGGTAGTGGCAGGTCGGCGTCACTGCGAGCAGGTGCGCGCTCGTTTCGGGAAAGAGGTGCGAGGACATCGGCTTCCTGTTCTGCTGCGCGATCGCCGCCGCGCGCAGCCAGCCGCTCACCCCACCGATTCTCTCCAGGTCGGGCATGACGAAGTCGCAGGCTTTCGCCGCAATCGCCTCCTCCATCTGCTCGGGCAGCGAGAAGTTTTCGCCGATCTGGATCGGTGTCGCCAGGGTTTCGGCAAGCTCGGCGCAGTTGCGGAAATCGTCGTGGCGGATCGGCTCCTCGATCCAGGCGACGCCTTCGGAGTCGAGCGCTCGGCCGCGCGCGAAAGCTTCGTCGGCGGAGAGCGCCTGGTTATAGTCGACCATCAGCTCCACGGAATCGGGAAGGCGTTTCCTCACCGCGCGTACCGCCGCGAGGTCGGCGGCAAGCGTCGGGTAGCCGAGGCGCAGCTTCACCGCGCGAAAGCCCCCTTCGAGTAGCGTCTCGGCCTCTTCCGCCAGCGCTTCCAGAGGCATGAGTCCCAGGCCGTTGCTGTTGTACGCACGGACGCGGCGCGGTGCGCCGCCGAGCAGCGTCGCGAGCGGAACGCCCGCCGCGACCGCGAGCGCGTCCCAGCAGGCGCAGTCGAACCCGGACATCGCCATACGCACGATGCCCTGCACGCCGATCAGCTTGAAGCGGCGCGCGAGCTTCGCCCACAGCTCGGCTGGCTCGACGAGGTCGCCTTTCACGGTGCGCTCGATCTCGCCGAGCATCGCACTGATCGCCGGGGCGGCTGCCGGGAGGTAGCAGAAGAGGTAGCTGTGCCCGGCGACGCCTTCCTCGGTCTCGACGTCGACGAGGAGGAGGGCGGCCGAGCGCAGCGTCCCGGCGCTCGTGCCCAGGGGCAGCTTCATCGGCACGTTCACGCCCCGTGCGCTGATAGCGCGCAAGCTCAGCCGCGGCCCGCTCACTTGAACACGTTGGTGACGAGCAGGTTCGGCAGCCAGACCGACAGCGCGGGAAAGAACGTCGCCAGCAGCAGCACGATCGCGTCCGTGAGGAAGAACGGGACGGAGCCTTTCACGACTTCGGACACCGGGATCTTGGAGGTGCCGCTTACCGCGAAGAGGTTCAGGCCGACGGGCGGCGTGACCAGGCTCATCTCGACGGTGAGCGTCAATATGATGGCGAGGTGGATCGGGTCGATCTTGAGCGCATAGGCGACCGGGAACACGACCGGCACCGTCAGCAGGATCATCGCGACACCGTCTACGAAGCAGCCCAGGATCATCTCCACCCCGATGAACGCGAAGATGAATCCGAGCGGCGTCAGCCCCAGTGAGGTGATGGCCTTGGTGATGGTCTGCGGCCAGTACAGGTTGGCGGCGAGGAACTGGAACACGCCGACGCTGCCGACCAGGAACAGGATCACGGAGGACAGGCTGAGCGAGCGGCAGGTGACCGGCAGCAGCTCGCGCAGAAAGGCGCGCCGCCGGGTGATGATCCCGTAGACCATCGCATAACCGCATGCAACCGCGGCGGCCTCGGTAGGCGTGAACAGCCCGCCGTAGAGCCCGCCGAGAATGAGAACGGGCAGGCCGAACCCGGGCAGCGCGGCGAGCGTCGCGGGCCAGATCCTGCGCCGGTCGAATACCCCGCGCGCGAGCTTCAGCCGCCAAGACAGGACGACGATCGTGGCGATGTTGGCGAGCGCGAGCAGCAGGCCAGGAACGACGCCGGCGAAGAACAGCCGCACCACCGAGGTCTCGGTGACGATGCCGTAGAGGATCAGCGGGATGCTCGGCGGAATCAGGATCGCGATGCCGCCGCTGGTGGCGACGAGGCCCGCCGCCACCCACGGCGGATAGCCGCGCTTCAGCATCTCGGGGATCGCGATCACGCTCATCGCCGCCGCCATGGCGACGCTCGAGCCCGAAATCGCGGCGAAGAGCACGCAGGCGATCACGGTGGCGATGCCGAAGCCGCCGGGCAGCCAGCCGACCAGCGCGTCGGCGAAGCGGAACAGCAGCGCGATCAGGCCGGTGCGCTCCATGAGGTATCCGGCAAAGATGAAGAGCGGGATCGCCATCAGCGAGTAGCGGTTGATGAAATTGAAGAAGGCCCGGAATATGACCTCGGGCTCGAGCAGGGGGTCGACCAGGATGTAGGCCGCGGCCGAACCGCTGAGCGCGAGCCCGATCGGCACGCTCAGCACGAGCAGCAGCAGCACCACAATCCCGACGATCCACATCCGAGGCCCTCCCGTTAGTGCGCCTTGCAAGGAATCAGTGCGGCGGCGCCCCCTCCCCGAAAGGCTCCGCGAGCACCGTCCGGCCGCGCAGCTTCTGTACGCTCCGGTAGATCTGGAAGAACAGCGATACCGCCATGAGGGCGAAGCCGACGAGCAGCGCCATCAGGAACGGCCACATCGGGAAGGCGAGGCTCTCGCTGCGGCTGCCGTAGGTCACGCTGTCCTTGATGTCGGGCACTCCCCACCAGACGATCGCGACCAGGAATACGAACGAGAAGATCTCGGCGAGCAGCCTGATGATCTCGGCCGCGCGCGCCGCCCGCGGCCCCAGCTCCTCGAGCACTCCCGTCAGGAGGTTGACGTTGAGATGCGCGCCGCGCCGCTGCGAGACGCCGAAATAGAGGAAGACGGCGCTAAGAATGAAAAGGGTGACCGCGTCCTGCTGCCACTCGAAGGACAGGCCGAGCAGGTAGCGCCGCACGACCTCGAGCAGCGCGAGCAGCGTGCAGCCGAGGAATACTATTGCCGTGGCGCGCTCCAGGATCCGGTCCTGGAATGCGCGCCACAGTGCGTAAGCTCTTTCCACGCGCTCCGGGGTCGGGAGGCGGCGCGCCTACTTGATGTGAATCTTCGAAGCGTACTTCGAGCAGTCGAGCTTCTCGATCCAGGACGAGCCGGCCGGGTTCTCCTTCGACAGCTCGCGGCCTTCCTTGGCGAAGGTGTCGACCCAAGGCCTCGCCTCCGGCGGCAGCTTGGTCTTCACGTACTGCGCCGAGTTGTCGCCCACCGCGCCCGTCATCGCCTGGACCTCGCTCGGCGTCATCCAGTAGACGCCCGGCTTGGACGGATCCTTGGTGCCGTACTTCTCGTAGGTCAGCCGGTCGACGCACCAGTTGTATTCCTTCTGCGTCTTGATGGTTTCGGCGATGAGGCCTTCGAGCGCCTTCTGGGTCGCGGGCGTCAGCTTGTCCCACCAGCGCCGGCTCGCGCTCACCATGTAGTAGTCGCCGGTGAAGACGCCGGCGCCGCCGGTCGTGTAGTACGGCGCCTGCTCGCGCACGGAGAGCCAGCCGCCGATGCTGGTCATCAGCCCGTCGATCACACCCGATTCCAGCGCCGTCGGGACCTCGCCGAAGGCCATCACCACCGGGTTCGCCTTCCACGACGCGAGCGAGGCGTTCTCGACCGGGCCCATGCTGCGCACTTTGCGGCCGGTGAAGTCGGCGGGCGTGAGATATCGCTTCTTGCCGCCGACGCCCATGCCGAAGCTCATCTGACCGGTGCCGAAGACCTTGATCCCCTGGTTCTTCGCGAGCCGGTCGACGAGCATGTGGTAGGTCTTGGTCTTCTCGATCGAATCGACCGCGCCGACCGTGGTCATCACGCCTGGCCCGACCACCGTCATCATCCACGGGTCGACAGGCGCCGCCTTGCCCATCTGCATCCACGCCATCTCCAGATTGCCCTGGCGCATTGCCTCGAAAGCCTCCGGAATGGTGTAGAGCGCACCGGCGTAGTAGAGCCGCGCCTCGCTGCCGGGAATCACCTGCGGCAGCCGCTCGCCGAAGTACGCCAGCGCCATGCCGGCCGGGTGCGGCGGCGGCGTGAAGTCGGCGGCGAAGCGCAGCACGACTTTTTGCGGCTTGTCCTGGGCGTGCGCGGGTTGAATGACGTGGAGAAGCGGGGCCGCGAGAATCGCGGCAACGGCCCCCACGCCGTATCGGTGCATCCGATTGCGGTCCATACCCTCCTCCTTTCCACTGCGGTCGACGGGCCGGATGCCGATGGCCCCGGACCTTCTTTCGGCTGAATCCGCAGGCAAGCTATCCCAACGCCTGGCCACGGTCAAGCGCGGGTGGTGCTGAGCTTCCACAGCGACCGCTACCGGCCGATGACCGTGGACGTCTTCGTCACGGAGCCCTTCCTGAGCGGGGGCGTTCGCAGCGGGTTTAGTGGTAGGGAGCGCCGTCAAAGCGCGCGGGAATCCTCGTCGCCGAGATCGAGCTTCGCCGCCGCCACGTTCTCCTCGAGATGCTCAAGATTGCCCGTCCCAGGGATCGGCAGCATGACGGGCGATTTCTTGAGCAGCCAGGCGATCGCGACCTGCGCCGGTGTGGCTCCCAGCTTCGCCGCGACCTTCCTTACCTTGGAGAGCCTCAAAGCGGAGCCGTCGCCCAGCGGATACCAAGGCAGGAAAGCGATGCCGTGCTTCTCCCAATGCAGGAGCACGCTCTCGGAGCCGCGGTCGGCGAAGCTGTAGCGGTTTTGCACCGAAACGATCGGCACTATCTTCCGCGCCGCCTCGATCTGTTTGACCGTGACGTTGGACAGCCCGACGTGGCGTACCTTGCCCTCGCGCCGCATGTCGGCGAGCGTACCCACCGAGACCTCGAGCGGCACCTTCGGATCCACCGTGTGCAGCTGATAGAGGTCGATCCGCTCGAGCCTGAGCCGCTTCAGGCTTCCCTCGAGGTCCTTCCTCAGCTTCACCGGCCGGCAGTCGGCGTCCCAGCGCGAGGGCCTCGGCCGCGACAGGCCGCACTTGGTCGCGACGACCAGGCCCTTTGGATACGGATACAGCGCCTCGGCGATCAGCGACTCGTCCGTGTGCGGCCCGTAGCTCTCGGCGGTGTCGAAGAGGCCGACGCCGAGCTCCGCGGCCCGCCGCAGCACAGCGATCGCGTGCTCGCGGTCGCTCGGCTCGCCCCAGATGTCCTCGTTGTCGATCACCCGCATAGCGCCGAAGCCGAGACGGTTGACGGTCATGTCGGCGAGGCGGATGGTGCTCAAGGAAGGTCCGGGCGCTGCGTATGAGGGCTAGCGAGGTTTCCTGCGGTGCATTCGTGCGCTGCTGTGGCCTCGGCCCTCGCGCCGCGGGGGTGACGAGGCAAGCACTAGAAGGATTCGTAGGCGCCGACGTCGTATCCGCTCCCTTGCGGACGCGCGACGCCGAGGAGGTCGTCCGCCGGAGCCGAGACGCTGTTGAACGAGGCGAGGCCGGCGTTCGCCGCAGGCCCGCCGCTCTTCAGCGTGAAATCAGAGCCCGGGTTGTTGAACAGCGCGGCCGAGGTGGAGGCGAGCGAATTGGCGTCGTGGCCGGCGGCCTGCCACTGCGGGAGGCTGATGACGCTCGATTCGCCGTCGAGCGAAAACCCGCCCCTGACGACGTTATGGTTGCTCTGGAAGCTCAAGTTCGCCACTACGAGGCTCGTGCCGCTCGCGTCGTTCACGAGGATGTTGTTGAAGAAGCTGTGGCCGCCGAGGTCCTGCGTAAGCTTGAGCACGGCGTTGCCGTTGCCCTGCACGAAGGTGTTGTTGACGAAGGCGAGGTTCTTCGGCCCGGCCGAAGCGTCGATCTGGAACGCCCGCGCCGCGTGATTGCCATTGCCGTAGATCAGATTGTTCTGGATCACCGAATCCTGAATGCCGTCGAGGTCCAGGCCGTTGGCCGCGTTGTCGTGAATGATGTTCTTCTCGATGGTGATGCCCTTGTGCAGTCCGTCGCCGCCCGGGCCGATGCTCGCGTCGCCGTTCAGGTGGATGCCGTTCACGGCGTTGTTGAAGCAGTGATTGCCGCGCAGGACGGTGTTGTCCGAGCCGCCGTTGGCGAGGTAGATCCCGTGCTCCCCCGCGTTCGACGTCGAGTTCCCCTCGATCAGCGAATCGGCGACCTCCGAGGCGTAGATGTTAGTCGAGCCCGAGCTGGTGACGGTGTTGTTGCGGAAGGTGACCCCGTGCATGGGTGTGGCCGGGGTCGCGTCGCGCGCCGTGAGGCCGTAGGCCGGCAGGCCGGTCAGAGTGAAGCCTTCGATCGTGACGAAACTCGCATTGCTCACGCGGATGCCCTCGCCGACGCTATTGACCTGATTGATGACGGCCGAGTTGCCCGCGGCCTTGACCGTGATCGGGCCGTTCTGGGTGCCGCTTCGGGAGACGACGAAGCCCGAGTAGGTGCCGTCAAGCACGAGGACCGTGTCGCCGGCCTGGGCGGCGTTCACCGCTGCCTGGATGGTGGTGAATTCCTGGCTGGGGCCGGGATTGACGTCCACGCAGTGCACCGTCGCGCTCGCGCAGGCGAGCGGTGCGCCCGTAGTGAACGTCCAGCTGAAGTCCGCGGCGAGCGGATTGCCGGCCGCGTCCTTCGCGCCGGGCGCGCCTCCGAGCACCGTGGCGGTGAAAGTGGTGGAGCTCGCGAGCGCGCTCGAGGGCGAGAAGGTCGCGACTGCGCCGCTCAGGCTGACGCTGCCCGAAACCCCGTTTACCGTGAAGGTGGCGGCGTTGATCGAGGCGGCGCTCATGGGCTCGCTGAAAGTGACGCGGACTACCGTGCCGGTAGAAACGCCGGTCGCACCGTTCGAAGGGCTTGTCGAGGAGACGGTCGGTGGAGTCGTGTCGGGCGCGCCGGGGGGAATCGAGCCGGCGCCTCGGCTGACCTCGGGCGAGCTGCAGCCGACGAGGAGGCAGGCAGAGAGGCTCAGGAACAGAAGGGATCGCACGGCGGTCCGGGCAAATCGATCGCTCATAGGGACTCCTGAATCGACCCTCCCGGGCGAATTCTCGGGCCCGGTTTCCGCATTGTCATGGCCGGCGCGACCCGCGCTGTGAAGTATTGCGCGTTTAGCGCATTCGAGATCGACGGCGTGAGCTCCGGTTTGGAGACGAAGCTCGTTGAGTTCGGGATCGGCGCTTTCGGGTGCCGCAGCCGCGGGTGCGGAACTCGAGGGTCTGCTGGTGAACCATCAGTCCAGCCAGTCCTTCTCCTTCAGCTTCCTCGGAAGATAGGTCTTGGTCAGGTAGCGGAAGTCCTTGTTGGCGAGCGCATCAAGCTCGTACTTGAGTCCGCTCGCGAGCATCCGCTTGATCTCTTCCTGCCATTCCTTCTTCTGGAACCAGCGGTACTTGGTCAGCTCCTTGGCGCGGGCGATGTCCTTGTCGTTGAGCTTGATGCCGACGTTGCGCGGCAGGCCGTAGGCATCGGGGTCGGCGCTCGAGAGGCCGATGAACTTGGCCTTGGGGATGGCCATGCGCTCGCTCTCGAACGCGAGGTTGATCGAGCCCTGCTTGACGACCGAGTAGATGTAGTAGCCCCAGGGGTCGTTGTCGACGAGGACGTAGACGGGGAGCCCGTGCTCCTCGTGGAGGCGCCGCGCCAGGCGCCGCACGCCGCGCGGCGGCTGGCCGTTGCCCGTCAGCAGCACGCAGTTGTAGCGGCGCCAGAACTTGTCCTCCGAAAGCCGGTTCCACTGGGTGCCCTTCTCGACGAGCAGGACGAAGTCCGCGCTGCATTGTTTGATCTGGATGAATTCGGGCTCGACGATCGAGGGCACCGAGTAGCCGCCCTTCCCGAGGCGCGCGCAATCCACCCGGTCGCCGTCGTCGGTGAGCACGACCGGCCCGACGATGCTGCCGGCGTTCTCCGCGCGCACGTGGAGCTCCTCGCGCAGCGCGGCGAGCGTGACCTCGAGATCCTCGATCAGCGGGTCGGACTCGTTCTGGGCGTCGAAGGTGTTCTCGTGCGAGTCCTTCATGGTGTGCTTGGTCCGGTAGTAGATCTCCCGCAGCGACGTCGTCAGGTTCGCGCGCTGCAGCTCGGCCAGCGCATCGGCCACCAGCACCGTCTGCATGAATTTCTTCGCCATGCCGACGTTGAAGAGCGTGCGCTCCTGCCTGCGCCTGCCCATCTCGATGATGCCGCGCTTCTCGTTGAAGCTCACGTTGGCGAGGCTGCGCACGGGGATCGACAGCGCCGGGTCGCGGCTGCGGTCGGCGGCCGCGATCACGGTGTCGGCCACGCCGACGAGCTTCTTTTCAACCGGGGTTGTTTTCGCCATGGGGTTACCTCTTCTTCCGTTTCGCCTTGGGTTCCCGCCGGGGGGCTTTCGCCTCTTTCGCCGGTGTGGCTTCTTCCGGGGGGGTCGGCTCGCCGGGCATCCCGGGCGCCTCGCCCTCGGTCCCCTCCGGGGTAACGATGATCGAGTGAGGCAGACCCTCAGGCCCGCTCTCGTGCCCCAGGATCTCGTCGGTCTTGGCTCCGCCAGTGCGCTTCAGCGCGATCTTCTGCAGCTGGTTCTTGAGCTTCTCCTTCTGGAGCTTGCCGCCCTTCAGCCGCGCGCACGCCTCGACGACCTCCTCGATGTAGAGCTCGAAGATATTACGCCGCCTGAACTCGCCCGCGGCCCGCTCGCGCCGGCGCAGGAACACGCCGAGCCGGCGCCCGCATTCCTGGAGCGCGAGGCGGATCTCCTTGCGGATCTCGTCGTAGTCGGCGATCGCCTCCTTGGATTCGCTCGTAAACGGAACCCAGACCGAGGCCATGTGCACGAACACCACCATGGGCCCGGCCGGGAGCGCGCCGCGCGATTGCGCGACGCCGTAGTTCCGCCAGCTCGTGTCGAGCACCGACTTGTACGTCGCGCACGCCGACTGCTGGTAGAGCAGGGGGACGCGGTTGGCGAAGCGGATGACGCGCGCCAGCTCGCTGTCGCCCTCCTGCTGCTCGCCCTCGGCGAGCGGCTCAGGCGGCGCTTCCGGCGCCTGCGCCGCCTGCTCCGGCCCCTTGCCGAACGCGAGGCCCGCCTCGATGATGAAAGGATTGCCTCGGTACACGGCCGGCGGCCGCGTCACCGCCGTGTAGAAGTCGCCCTTGATCTGCTTGTAGAGGCCGTGGAGGATCGCTCGCTCGCCGATCGGCGAGATGCAGTTGGACGGCGGCGCCATGATCTTGGTGGACTGGATCGCCTTGTAGAGCGCCTCGGCGTCGGCGCCGTGGATGTTGCGCGGCTTCGCGTTCGGCGAGAGCTTGGCCGTCGCGCAGATCTGTTGAGCGACAGCCGGGGACACCCGGCTGAAATCGGCGGCCAGGAACCCCGACAGCCAGTGGCTCTTGGTGTCGTGGAGCATGCGCAGGAGGACGCCGAACTCGATGCCGTAGGGATGCGGCTTGATCTCCCTGGGCTGGGGCGGCAGTTCCTGGATCGTCCGCGGGTGGTCCCGCGTCTCGCCCTCCGGCGTCTTGTAGACGAGCTGCACGTGCGGGTTGGCGATCGCCACCTGCTCGAGAAACTCGTCCACCGAGGCGCGGCCCCTCTGGTAGCGCCCGTCGATCTCCAGCACCACCTGCGTCCCGCGCGGGTGGTCCCAGTCGATCTTCTTGTTCTCGAAAATCCGCGGCTCGTTCTTCTTGGTGTCGATCTGCAATTCGAAGTAGTGCGCCGCGGCGCGCGCGCCCGTGCGCGATGTGATCCGCACCGGCTTGCCCGTCGTGAGCTGTGCATACATGCCGGCCGCCGAGATGCCGATGCCCTGCTGGCCGCGGCTCATGCGCAGCCGATGGAACTTCGAGCCGTAGAGAAGCTTCGCGAAGATCGGCGGAATCTGCTGGCGGACGATGCCCGGCCCGTTGTCGATCACGGTCACACGGAAGCGCGTTGCCTGGCTCGCCGGCGGCGGAGGCGCTCCATCGCCCGCCGCGACCTCGACGTTGACCGTGACGTCGGGCAGGATCCCGGCTTCCTCGGCCGCGTCGAGCGCATTGTCGACCGCCTCCTTGACGCAGGTGAGGAGCGCCTTGCGCGGATTGTCGAACCCGAGCAGGTGGCGGTTCTTGGTGAAAAACTCGGAGACCGAGATCTCCCGCTGCCGGGCCCCCATCTCGACGGCGGAGACGGTCGAGGCGGGCCTGCCGGGCTTCGCCTCGGGCGTCTTGGCTTCGGCGGCCGAGGCTTCGGGCTTTGCCTTGGACCTGGCTTTGGATTTGGGTGCGGATTTGGACCGGACTGCCGTTTTGGACGTGCGCTTTGCCATTGCCCTCAATGACCGCGAAGTCGCGAATCAGCTTTTCAACCGGTAGAGCGGATCGTCCATGCCGTGCCTCTGCACGGTGAATTCCGGCGGGAACTTCGGCGGCTCGGCCATTGCGTCGGCCACCGTGTCGCCGAACACCAGCGTACGGTGCACGACGCGCCACTCGCCCTCGCGCTTCTCGAAGCGGTCGAGGTAGCGCGCCGAAGCCGTGACGCGCCGGTCGGCGAAGCGCTGCAGCACCAGCACGTAAGTCTCGACAAACGCGCGATCCTTCGCCTGGAACTCGATCAGCACGTTGGTGTTCAAGTGCATCGAGTGATTCTGCGCCTCGTGCAGCTTGGCGATGTGCGCGAGGAGCGCGTCCGGCGGCCCCTTGAAGAAGCCGTGATCGTCGAACGCGCCGTCGTGGTACGCCGCGCGCGCCGCCTTCCAGTCCTGCCGGTCGACGGCGCGCGCGAAGCGCTTGAGGCAATCCTCGATCGCCGTACGGGCTTCCAGCTCCTCGAGGAAAGTCGCGAAGACCCGCGCCATCAGGCGCTGGTCCTGATGTTGAGCTCCTTCAGCTCGCCCACTTCCGCGCCGTCGTCCATCGAGAAGCGGTCGCCGAAATCGAACAGGTCCTCGTTCTGGAAGCCCGGGTAGTACTGGATCTCCCACCAGTTATGGTCGAGGTCCTCCATGTAGAACGAGTAGACGCCGTGCTGGTCCACTACCGGCAGCACCTGGCGGATCTTGTATTTGTCCTTGTTCCTGGTCGCCTCCTCGTGCACGCGATCGACCTCCTCCTTTGAGCCGACGTCGAGGCCCCAGTGGTTGAGCACGTTCTGCGGATGCACCGCGGCGCCGACTTCGACGGCGACGATGTGGAACTTGAGCCCGCAGCGCACCACCATCGCCGGCTTGGCGTGGCGCACGCACTCGAGGCCGAGGAACTCCTCGTAGAACCTGCGCGACTCCTTGAGGCTGTAGCATTCCATGGTGCCGTGCGACATCACGTAGGGCCTGACGACGGACTTGGTGTTGTCCGTGTCGGCGATCCCGTCCTGAATCTTTTCCCGCGTCAGCGCAGCCATGTCTTCTCCTCCTATGCAGTTGCGGCCTTGTCGGCCTCGGTCAGGAACGAATCGGCGTAGAACTCCTCGGCCGGCAGCCCGCATTGCGCGCTGAAATCGCGCCGTGCCGACTCGACCACGACGGGCGCACCGCAAGCATATACCTGGTGCCCCGACAGGTCGGGGAAATCCTCCATCACGGCGCGATGGACGAACCCGGCGCGGCCTTCCCAGGCCTCGTCGGAGAGCACGGGAACGAACTCGACGTGCTGCCAGGAGCGCGCCAGCTCCAGCCTGTACAGGTCGCGCTTCAGACGCGCGCCCCAGTAGAGCGTGATCGGCCGGGAAATCTTCTTCTCCGCGGCGTATTCGCACATCGCCCGAACCGGCGCGAAGCCGGTCCCGCTCGCCAGCATGACGATCGGCTTGTTCGAGTCCTCTCTCAAATAGAAGCTTCCCAGAGGACCCTCGAAACGCAGCAGATCCCGCACCTTGAGCTTCTCGAAAACCTGGTCGGTGAACAGGCCGCCAGGCGTATGCCGCACATGGATCTCGAGCGCGGTCACGCCTGCCGGGTCGGGCCGCGTGGCGAGCGAATAACTTCTTCTTTTCCCATCCTTCAACAGGAAGTCGATGTATTGACCCGCCAGAAACCGGAAATTCTCGTTCATCGGCAGGCGCAGGCCGATCACCGCGACGTCGGGCGCGGGCTTCTCCAGCCTCTCCACCCGGCACGGGATCACGCGCGGCCGCACCCCCTGAACTTCGCGGACCTCGACGACGACGTCGGAAAGCGGCTTCGCCTGGCAAAGCAGTACGTAACCCTTCGCCTTGTCGCTCTCGGGGAGGTAGGTCTCGTGAACTAGGCCGTAGTCGACCTTGCCTTCGCGGAGGGTGCCGCGACAGGTACGGCAGACGCCGGCGCGGCAGCTGTAGGGCAGCATGTAGCCGGCGGCGAGGCCGGCCTGCACGATGTTCTGCCCTTCGGGCACGTCGAAGCTGTGGCCGCTGGGCTGCAGGGTGACTTTCATTGCGATCCCAAGTATGCCTGCTTCATCCGAGGCTCTTTCCCGCCGTCGGCGTAGAGCGCGAGGACGTCCCATACCGCGCGGTTGGCCGGTGTCGGAACGCCGACCTTGGCGCCGAGCCGCACCACGCCGCCCGAGAGCCACTCCAGCTCCAGCCGGTTGCCGCGCGCGAGGTCGTGAGCCATCGACGCGACCATCTCGGCGGGAAGGCCATCGGCGCGCGCGAGACAGGCGTCGGCGTAATCGGCGGGCAGCGCGATGCCGTGCGCGCGTCCCACTGCGACGGTCTCGCGGAAGACATCGTGGAGGAACGCGCGCGTGCGCGGGTTCTCGCGGATCGGGCCGATGCTCGTGCGCATCGACGTCGTGGTCGCGGAAATTCCGACCAGGAAAACGAACTTTTCCCAGATCGCGCGGCGCACGTCGGCGGAGAGCTCGGCGTCGGCCCCCGCCTTCTGCAGCGCCCCGTGGAGCGCGCGCGCGCGCTCGGAACGGCTCCCGTCGTATTCGCCGATCACCACGCGCTGCATCGGCCCGGTCTGGAGGATCACGCCGGGCCGGGCGATGGTCGTCGCCACGTAGCACACCCCGCCCATGACCGGCGCTGCGCCCAGCTCCCGGCGCAGGATGTCGTCCTTGATCACGCCGTTCTGCAGCGACAGCACCGCGGTACCGGCCTCGAGCATCGGCTTCATCTGACGGATCGCCGATTCGGTGTCCCACAGCTTCACCGACAGGATCACGAAGTCGACCGGTCCGATCGAGGCCGGGTCGTCCGTGGCGCTCACCTTGGGAATTCGGATATTCCCGTGGGCTTCGCTCTCGATCAGCAGCCCGCGCTCGCGCATCGCGGCCAGGTGCGCGCCGCGCGCGACGAAGCTCACGTCGTACCCCGCGTGAGCGAGCCGCCCGCCGAAGAAGCCGCCCACGCCGCCCGATCCCATCATTGCGATTTTCATCGGGGCAATGGTAACCTGCCTCTCGTTCGGGGAGAGGAGGGGGTCATGATTCGCTTCGTATTGCACGTCGCGGCCGTGGCACTGTGCGCGCTCACGCCGCTCGCCGCGGGCGCGCAGGCCTGGCCGGCCAAGCCGGTGAAGTTCGTCGTGCCGTATCCGCCGGGGGGATCGACCGATCCCATGGCGCGGCTGATCGCCGCCAAGCTCGCCGATTCGCTCGGCCAGCCCTTCGTCGTGGAGAACCGCGCCGGCGCTTCCGGAACGATAGGCACCGCCTTCGTCGCCAAGTCGCCGGCCGACGGCTACACCTACGTGTTCGTCTTCGACTATCACGCGGTCAATCCGTTTCTGATCCCGGATCTTCCGTACGACACCCGGAAGGACCTTGCGCCGGTGATGCTCGTCGGAACCGCGCCGATGGCGATCGCTACTGCGATCGCCAAGCCCTACAAGACCTTCGGCGACGTTGTCGCCGCGGCGAAAGCGAAGCCCGGCGCCATCAGCATCGGGTCGGTGGGCAGCGGCAGCCTGGGGCATCTCACGATGGTTCTCGTGCAGCAGGCCACCGGAATCAGCCTGATACACATTCCCTACAAGGGGGGCGGGCCGATGACCTCCGACGCGGTCGGCGGGCAGATCGATCTCGCGATCGGCTCGGTCGCGGTGATCACCCCGCACGTGACGGGCGGCAAGCTGCGCGCCATCGCGGTCACCGGCGACACGCGCTCGCGCGCGCTGCCCGACGTGCCGGCGCTCGCCGAGCAGGGCCTGCCGGGCTTCTCCGCGCTCGCGTGGTGGGGGATCTTCGCGCCCGCGGGCACGCCCAAGCCGGTCATCGACAAGTTCCACGCCGAGCTGGTCAAGGCGTTCAACCTTCCCGACGTGCACAAGCTCCTCACCGATACGCTGGGCATCGACCTCGTCGTCGGCACGCCGGACGGCCTGGCGGCGTGGCTGGATTCCCAGATGCAGCGCTGGGGGAAGGTGGTGCGCGAGAACGGCATCAAGGCGGATTGAGGCGGCGCCGTGAAGATCACAGGCGGCTGCCACTGCGGAGCGATCAGCTACGAGGCCGAGGTCGACCCTGCTACGGTGTCGGTGTGCCATTGCACGGATTGCCAGGCGCTCTCGGGCTCGGCGTTCCGTGTCGTCGTTCAGGCGAAGCGGGAGGCGTTCAGGCTCAAGGGCGAGCCGAAGATCTACGTCAAGACGGGCGAGAGCGGCAGGAAGCGTGCGCAGGCCTTCTGCGGCAATTGCGGCAGCCCGATCTACTCCGCGGACGTCACCGACCCGCAGGTGTTCAATCTCCGGGTGGGGACGATCTGGCAGCGCGCGAGCCTGCCGCCGCGACGGCAAATCTGGTGCCGTTCGGCGCTGGGCTGGTCGATGCATCTCGAGCCGGTCCCGCGGACGCAAAAGCAATGAGGGCCGCAACGCTCGCTCTCGGCCTGCTCCTCTTCGGGCTGGCCGCCGCGCAGGAGTACCCGTCCAGGCCGATACGCCTGATCGTCGGCTTTCCGCCCGGCGGCAACGTCGACGTGGTCGGGCGCATCGTCGCGGCCAAGATGAGCGAAGGTCTTTCCCAGCAGGTGCTGCCCGAGAACCGCACCGGCGCGGGCTCGATCATCGCGAACGAGTTCGTCGCCAAGTCGGCGCCCGACGGCTACACGTTGCTCGTCGTGAGCGGCGCCTTCGTCACGCAGGCGGCGACGATGAGGAAGCTGCCGTACGACCCGCTGCGAGACTTCTCCTTCGTCTCGACCATCGTGACCTATCCGCTCGTGTTCTCGGTGCGGGCTGACTCGCGCTTCAAGACCCTCGACGAGTTCATCGACTACGTGAAGAGCAGCCCCGGCAAGGTCAACTATCCTTCGCCGGGCATGGGGACGCTCTACCACCTCGCCGGCGAGATGTTCGTCTCGATGGCTGGCATCCAGATGCAGCACGTGCCGTTCCGCGGGGGCGCGGAGCCCCTGACCGAGGTGCTCTCCGGGCGCATGGAGCTCCTCATCGACGCGCTCACGAATTCCTATCCGCAGATCCAGGCGGGCAAGTTCCGGCCGCTCGCGGTGAGCTCGCTCGCGCGCTCGCCTGCGCTGCCCGAGGTTCCCACCGTCGCCGACAGCGTGCCCGGCTACGAGGCGACCTCCTTTCTCGGCCTCGCGGGGCCCGCTGGAATGCCGGCCCCGGTGGTCGAGCGGCTGAACCGCGAGGTGCGGCGGGTGCTCGCGCTTCCGGACATCGGCCGGAAATTCGCGGAGTGGGGCGGGGCGCCGAGCGCGAGCGCCCCGGAAGACATGCAGCGTCTCGTATCCGCGGAGATCGAGAAATGGAAAAAAGTGGTCACGGCGAGAAAGCTCGAGCTGCAGTAGCGGGCCTGCTGCTGTCTGCGCTCGCCGGCGCGGCGTCGGGACAGTACCCGGCGCATCCGGTGCGCCTGATCGTCCCGCAGGCGGCGGGCAGCGCCACCGATACCGTTGCCCGCCTGCTCGCCGCCGATATGGCGGGGCCGCTCGGCCAGACGGTGGTGGTCGAGGACCGGCCCGGCGGCGCGCTCACGATCGGCCTGGACATCGTCGCGAAATCCGCCCCCGACGGCTACACCATCGGCATGGGACCGATCGGCGCGCTTGCGATCACGCGCCACATGGTGGCCAGGCTTCCCTACGACATCGAGCGCGACTTCCAGCCGATCGCGCTCGTCACACGCGGGCACCTGCTGCTGGCGGTGTCGCCCTCGCTTCCGGTGAACTCGGTGAAGGAGCTGATCGACTACGCGAAGAAGAACCCCGGCAAGCTGATGAACGCCTCCTCGAGCAACGGCTCGCCGGGCCACGTGGGGGGAGAGCTCTTCAAGTACATGACCGGAACCGACATCGTGCACGTGCCCTACAAGGGCGGCGCGATGGCGATCAACGATCTCATCGCCGGGCACGTGCAGGTGATGTTCGAGAGCCTCAATTCGATCGCTCCCTACGCGCGCTCGGGCAAGGTGAAGGCGCTCGCGGTCAGCGGTCCTCGGCGCTCGCCCGGGTTTCCCGACCTGCCGACTATCGCCGAAGCGGGGGTGCCGGGATACGACGCGAGCACCTGGAGCGGGGTGATCGGGCCCGCGGGCCTGGCGAGGCCTGTCGTCGACAAGCTCAACGGCGCGATCAACAAGGCGATCGCGTCCCCGGGATTCAAGGCGAGGTTCGGCGAGATCGGCGACGAGCCCGCGGGCGGAACGCCCGAGGATTTCGCCGAGACGATACGCCGCGACTCGGCGAAATGGGCCGAGGTCGTGAAGCGCTCGGGCGCGAAGATCGACTAGATCCCCCGCGCTTCCGTGTCACAATTTGTGACAAATGGTTACTCCGGCGCATGCACCCGCTTGCTAGCATGATGTCGAGGTACGCGGCGACCCGGGAACGATCATGAGCCGGACGAAAGCGATGTACATCCTGATTGCGGCGGCGCTGCTCGCGGCGAGCGGGCCGGCTTGGGCGTGGCGCGGGGCGGGCGTGCGCTTCGGCGTGGTGATCGGCGCTCCGTTCTTTCCGTGGTATTACCCGTACCCGCCCTACACCTACCAGCCGTATCCCGTCGTTGTCGCGCCCGCCGCGCCGACGACCTACGTCGAGCAGGGCGGCGCCGCACCGCAGGCGCCGTCCTACTGGTACTACTGCGCCGAGTCCAAAACCTACTATCCGTACGTCAAGGAATGCCCGGGCGGCTGGATGCGCGTCGTGCCGCACGCGCCGGCGCCGACGGCGCAGCCGCAGTCGACGCCGCCTTCGGCGCCGCTATCGAAGCCGCAATCCCCACCGCAGACCGCGTCGCGCAACTGAGCGCGCGTATCGGATGAGGCTGCTCGGGGCTCCCGCCGTCCTCGCCGCGGCGCTCCTTGTCGGCGCGTGCGCGAGCGTGCCCGAGGGCCCGGGCGTGATGGCGCTGCCCGGGACCGGCAAGACTTCCGACCAGTTCCGCGACGACGACTGGTATTGCCGCAATTTCGCCAGCAGCCACATCGGTGGCGCCGAGCCATCGGACGTGGCGAACTCGAGTACCGCGAAAGGTGCCGTGATCGGCACCGCCGTGGGCGCGGGCCTCGGTGCGGCCTTCGGCGGCGGGGGCGGCGCCGCCGTCGGGGCGAGCTTCGGCCTGCTCACCGGCATCGCGGTGGGCGCGGGCCGCGGCGAGAGCTCGGCGTACGCGCTGCAGCGGCGCTACGACCAGGCGTACGTGCAGTGCATGTACGCGAAGGGACACAGGGTCCCGGTTTCGGGCCGTCTAACCTCCACGCCCCGCCCGGCATACGCGCCGCCGCCCCCGCCTCGCGCTCCTTCGGTTCCTCCTCCTCCTCCTCCTTCGCCTCCGCCCCAGTAGGCCCGAGCGGCGCCCCGTTACAATACTTCCGGGATTCTTTCCGGAGGAGGGCGATGAGAACCATAGTCCTGGCATTGGCGATGTTCGCGGCGCCTTTCGCGCAGGCGCAGCCCGCGTGGCCGTCGAAGCCGATCCGCTGGATCGTGCCGTTCCCGCCCGGAGGTCCGGCGGACGTGGTGACCCGCATCGTCTCGACCAAGCTCGCCGAGCGTACCGGACAGCCCAACGTGGTCGAGAACCGCGGGGGCGCCGGCGGCAACGTCGGGCACGAGGCCGCGGCCAAGTCGCCGGCCGACGGCTACACCCTGCTGTTCGTGGTCCCGGCGATCGTCACGAACCCTTTCTACCTCAAGGCGAGCATCGATCCTTTCAAGGAGCTCGCCCCGGTGATCCACCTCGACAGCGCGTGGATGCTGCTGCTCGCGAATCCAGCCTTTCCCGCGGGCACCGTGGCCGAGGTCATCGCGCAGGCGCGCGCGAAGCCCGGCGCGGTGAGCTGCGCGGCCTCCGGCGCGCTGCCGCAGGTCGGCTGCGAGATGCTGCGATCCTACGCGGGCGCCGACATGATCATGGTGCAGTACAAGGGCAACGCGCCCGCGCTCAACGCCGTCATGGCCGGCGAGGTGAACCTCCTGTTCGACCTCGTGAACACCGCGCAGGGCCAGGTGAAGGCTGGGCGCGTGCGCGCGATCGCCTCGACCAGCGCGAAGCGCGGCGCCGGCGCGTTCAGCGGCCTGCCCGCGGTCGCGGAGACGATCCCGGATTTCGAGCTCGTGACCTGGCACGGCGTGATGGTGCCCGCCGCGACGCCCAGGGACGTCGTGGAGAAGCTGAACCGCGAGATCCAGTGGGTACTCGAGCAGTCCGACATCCGCCAGCGCTTCGCCGACGGCGGCCTCGACATCACGGGCGGATCACCCGAGACCTTCGAGACCCTCCTCAGGCGCGACTACGCGAAATACGGAAGGATCCTGACGGCGGCCGGGGTCCGGCCGGAATAGGCTCAGCCGGCCGCCGCGGCGGAAGCGGCGGCGTTGTCGCGCAGCAGCTTCGAGAAGTCCTCAGCCGGCTGCGGCCGGCGGAAGAAATATCCCTGGAACTCGTGGCAGCCGTGCTCGGTCAGGAAATCGAGCTGCTCCTGGGTCTCCACGCCCTCGGCGATCACCTTGAGCCGCAGGCTGTGCGCCATCGCGATGATGGCCTGCGTGATCGCGACGTCGTCCGGGTCCTGCGGGATGTCCTTGATGAAGGAGCGGTCGATCTTGATGCAGTCGAAGGGAAAGCGCTTGATCGAGACGAGCGAGGAGTAGCCGGTGCCGAAATCGTCGATGGCGAGGCGTATCCCCATCGACTTGATGCCGTCGAGGATCTTCTTCGATCTCTGGATGTCCTGCATCACCGAGGTCTCGGTGACCTCGAGCTCGAGGCAGTTCGGCTTGAGTGCGCTCTCTGAGAGGGCCCGCTCGATCTCGCGCAGCAGATGCTTGTCCTCGAACTGGCGCGCGGACAGGTTCACCGAGACGGTGAGCGGCGAGGGCGCCCGGCCCTGTAGCGTCTGGTTCTGGACGCACGCAGTCCGCAGAACCCAGGCGCCGATCGGCACGATGAGCCCGGAATGCTCGGCGTGCCCGATGAACTCGACCGGCGGCAGGAGGCCCAGCTCGGGATGCTGCCAGCGGATGAGCGCCTCCATCCCGGTGATCCGCCCGGTGTTGATCTCGACCTTCGGCTCGTAGTGCAGGATGAACTCGTTCCGCTCGAGCGCGCCCTGCAGGCGGGTCTCCTTGGCGATTCGCGCCGACAGGTGGTTGTTCATCTCCTCCGAGTAGAAGAGGTAGTTGTTCTTGCCCTGCTCCTTCGCCCGGTAGATCGCGATGTCGGCGTTCTTGAGCAGCGCGGCGAGGTCCTCGCCGTCGTTCGGGTAGAGGCTGATGCCGATGCTCGCGCTCATGTGGCTCGTTTCGCCCTCGAGCATGAAAGGCCAGCGCAGCGCGTGCAGGATCTTCTGCGCCACGCTGACGATGTCGCCCGGCGCGGCGAACTCCTCGATCAGCGCGACGAACTCGTCGCCGCCGAAGCGCGCGATCGTGTCGCTCTCGCGCAGGCACAGCCGCAGCCGCCCCGCGACCTCCTGGAGCAGGCGGTCGCCGTAGGGATGCCCCAGGGTGTCGTTGATGAACTTGAATCGGTCCAGGTCGAGGAACAGCAGAGCCATGCTCTTGCGGTAGCGCTGTGCGTTCTGCAGCGCGTGCGCGAAGCGCTGGTTGAACATATAGCGGTTCGGCAGGCCCGTCAGCGTGTCGTGGGTCGCGACGTAGAGCAGGTTCTCCTCGGCCTGCTTGCGCGCCATGAACTGGCCGATCTGGCTGCCGATCACGCGCACCATCTGCAGCAGCGACGGGTCGGGGCTGCGGATCTCGCTCGAGAAGAACTCGAGCACGCCGAGCGTCACGTTTCCGGCAAGGATGGGAAAGGCGAACGCGCCGTGCAGCCCTGCCTGCGCCGCGAGCTGGGCGCGCTCGAAGCCCTCTTCGCGGCTCGCGTCCGGGATCCAGTGCGGGGCGCCGCTCACCCAGACGTGGCGCACGAGGCCCCGCTTGGTGGGCTGGAAGGAAAGCTTGCGGACCTCGGAGATGAACTGCGTCACCGCCTTGCTCGGGACGCTCCAGGTCTCGACGCAGGTGATCAACTTCTTGCGCTCGTCCATGCTCCAGCGCGCGCCGCAGTCCCAGTTGAGCGTCTCGCAGATGGTCTGGACGATCCTGGGGATCGCCTCGGACAGGGTCTCGGACTCGGCGAGCACGCGGGTCACGGCGTGCTCCATCTTCTCGCGCTGCTCGGCGCGCTTGCGCTCGGAGATGTCGCGCTCGACCACGACGACCTTGGTCACCTTGCCGCGCGCGTCGCGGATGACGCGCCCCTCCGACTCGACGTGGCGGGTGCCCCCGCCTTTGAGCTGGAAGCGGAACTCGATGCGCCGGCCGATTCCCGTCTTCACGGTCTCGTGAAACACCGCCTTCACCCGCTCGCGGTCCTCGGGGTGGATCTCCCTGAACGAGTCGCTGTCCGGCTTGATCTCGTCGTGGCTGAACAGGGTGCGGTACGAGGGGCTGTTGTAGATGCGCCGGCCCCGCGTGTCGACCAGGGCGACGAGATCGCCGACGTTCTCCGCGATGAGGCGGAAGCGCTCCTCGCTCTCGCGCAGCTGCTCCAGCGTGCGCCGGTGCTCGGTGACGTCGCGGAAGCTCCATACCCGGCCTATCGTCTGCCCCTCGACCAGCTGCGGCCTCGAGTAGCGCTCGAAGATGCGGCCGTCCTTGAATTCAATGGTGTCGAAGCTCTCCTGGTTGGGATGCGCGTAGAGCTCGGCCACTTTCTTCCGGAACTGCTCGGGGTCCTTGAGCTGGTCGAGCACGTGCCCTAGCGCGTCGTCGTCGTTTCCCGAGGACAGCACCTGCGCCGGGATGCGCCACATCTCGGCGAACTGCTGGTTGAACGTGGTGATCTTCCCGAGGTTGTCGACGACCAGCACGCCGTCGGCGGTGGACTCGAGCGTCGCGCTCAGCAGCGACAGGGACTTCCGGTGATCGACCTCGGCGGGCCCGAAGGTCTTGCTTTTTCTCATCGCTCCCTCTCCTGCTGGGCCTTGGATTGTAGCCGGATTCGCGGCGCGCAACGCTACAACATGCTTACGTCCGGATCTGCCTTGCACCGGGTGCGGATTCTGCCTACACTGCCCCGGATTCCGGTTGACAAGACACGCCAAGATGAGACTCCGCAGCGTTGAGCTGGAGGTGACCGATCGCGACTCGGCGGTGCGCTTCCTGCGGGACACCTGGGGCCTTCTGGACGCCGGCGAGCGCGGCGGCACCTCGTATCTTCGGGGAACCGAGGACCTGGCCTATGTCGTATCGGCGACGCAGGCGGACGCGAACGCGGTCGCGGCGGTGACCTTCTCGGGCTCCAAGCCGGAGCTCGAGAAGATCCGCAAGCGCGCGGCGGCGGCCGGCGCGCGTCTGGGGCCCACGCGCGGGTTCGACGAGCCCGGCGGCGGCTCGGGGTTTCTCGTCGAAGGGCCCGAGGGCCACGTGTTCCGATTCGTCACCGAGAGGAAGCGCGCGAAAAAGCTGCGTCCCGAGCGCGACCGTCCGCTCGCGGTGACCCACGTTGTGCTGAACGCGCGCGACCGCGAAGCGTGCACGCGCTTCGCCATCGACGTGCTCGGGTTCAAGCTCTCCGACCGCACCGGGTTCATGAATTTCGTCCGCTGCGACCGCGTCCACCACGCGATCGCCTACGCCAAGGCGGACAACTCGCTGCTCAACCACATCGCCTTCGAGATGCCCGACATCGACGCGGTGATGCGCGGCATCGGAAGGCTGAAGGACGCGGGGTACGAAACCTTCTGGGGGCCGGGGCGCCACGGTCCGGGCAACAACGTGTTCGCGTATTTCGTCGCGCCCTTCGGAGCCGCGGTCGAGTACACCGCGGAAGTCCAGCGCGTCGGGCCGAAGTACAAGGTGGGCGCGCCCGAGGACTGGAAGTGGCCGCCCAACCGCACCGACCATTGGGGCGTGTCGGTCAGGAACCACCCCGCGGGGTCCGAAATCCGCTTCCGTCCGCTCGCCGCCTGAAGCGGACATGCGGCCGACGCGGCGCGTGGTCACCGGCCACGACGCATCCGGGGCGGCGGTGGTGCTGATCGACGGCAACGCCCCCAACGCGAAGCTCAGGAAGGCGACCGGTCTCACTTCCACGCTCCTCTGGGTGACCGACGGGTCGCCCGCCGACAATTCCGGAAGCGCCGATGCCGCCGACCGCGACATCGGCGTCGCGCCTCCGCCGCGCGGCTCGATCTTCCGCGTGGTGGACTTTCCTCCCGCGGCGGAAGCCGGCGCGGTGGACAACGCGGCGATGCTGAAGGAAATGGGGCTCGCGGATGCGGCTCACTCAGACCCGCGCCACGCGACGATGCACCGCACGCGGAGCGTCGACTACGCGGTCGTGATTTCCGGCGAGATCGACATGCTGCTCGACGACACCGAGGTACACCTCAAGCCCGGTGACGTGCTGGTGCAGCGCGGCACCCGCCACGCCTGGGTGAACCGCGGAAGGGAGAGCTGCCGCGTCGCGTTCGTGCTGATCGACGCCGGGGAGCTCTAGCCTCGCGCCTCGCGCACGGGGCGCCGCACCGGAATGCTCCGGCGCGACACGTGGTCGGTGATCCACTTCGCGGACTGGCGCGCGCGCTGGGCGACGAGGGCGGGCGGCAGCTGGGTGTAGTCGTCGTTGAACACCTCGAAGCTGTAGTCACCCCGGTAGCCCTTGTCGTCCAGCCTCTGGACGAGCTCGGCCAGCTCGGCGCGGTGCAGCCCTTCCCCGGGAAACACGCGGAAATGCCTCGCGGTGTTGATCCGCTCCTCGATCGAGGGCAGCTCGCGCCACATGAAGTCCGAGAGCTGCACGAGGAAGAGCTTCTGCGCATCGATCAGGTCGAGCTGGTCGAGTTCGGTCCTGGTCGCCAGGATGTGGAACGCGTCGATCGCCAGGCCGAGGTTGGGGGAATTCGCGGCGCCGACGAGGTCCGAGGCCTGAGGGAAGTCCTTGATGCGCTTCCCCCACGAGAGCGCCTCGTAGGCGATGCGAATGTCCAGCGGCACCGCGAGCGTCGCGAGCTTGCGCAGGTCGCGCGCCAGGACCTCCGGGTCGCCGGTGGCGTGCGCCGAGGTCGAGGAGCACACCAGCAGCAGCTTCGAGCCCAGCGCGCGGCACATCGTCAGCATCGCCTTGGCGACGTCGAGCTTGTAGGCGTGCAGATCGCTCGGCAGCCCCTCGAAGTCGCGCAGCACCTGGAATCCGGTGACGCGAAGTCCGCTTCCGCGCACCACCGCGATCGCCGCGGCCTCGCCGGCCGGGTATTCGACCAGGTCGCGCGCCGACAGCATGATCTGGCCGAACCCCGCCTCGCGGACCGCGCGCAACCTCGCTTCGAGCGAGCCCGCGAGGCTCACGGTGTCCATGCCGAAGTTCTCGAGGTTCACGGCTTGCCCGGCTTCAGGTGGCTGACGACGAGCTCGAAGGTCACGTTGCCCAGGTAGACCTGCGTGAGCGCTCCCTTTTCGCTCGGCTGCACGGAGCCCCTGTCGATGAAGACCACCCCGCGCTCCTTGAGGATGCGCGTCGCGGCGCGCACGTCGGGGGCTCCCAGGCCGATGCGCACGAGGCCCTCCTCCCAGTGGATGTCCTCCGAGCCCGGCGGCGGCTCGACCAGCTGGAGGTAGAACTTCCGGCAGGGGCTCTCGAGCAGCGTGCCCTTGGGCATCACGCCGAAGTACTTGCCCTCGGGCAGGACCGTGAAGCCTAAGAGCTGCTCGTAGAACTGCAGCCAGTCGGCGGTGCGGTCCCCCAGGATGGACTGCACGATGCCGAAATAGTGCAGCCCCGCGAGCGCGAGCGGCCGGGCCTCGATGCCGGGCAGGGGCAGGAAGTCGACGTCGTAGATCGAGAAATCCCGGTAGCGGTCGACGAAGTAGATCAGGCTGTCGCCGACGCCGTGAATCCCGGGAATGTTCAGCTCCATGGCGGAGGCGCGCGTCGGCATCTCCCAGGCGCCGAGGTCGAGCGAGCGCCGCCAGGCGAATCCGGCGTCGCGCACGCGCAGCGCGATTGCCTTGAGCTCCGGTGCGGCCTTCGGCGCGCTCATGCCGGGGAGGGCGTCGGGGTGGGCATTCACGATGAGGTTCATCGTGCCCTGCCGGTACAGCGTGACCTCGCGCGACCGGTGGCGGGCGACCGGGACGAAGCCCAAGGACTGCAGAACCGACCCCAGGGCCTGAGGCTGCGAGGTCGCGTACTCGATGAACTCGATCCCGTCCATCCCCAGGGGGTTGTTGGGCTCCGGGGTGGGCTCTCGGGCGGTCATCGGCCTCGCGCCTACCTGGCCGCGCGCGACAGCGACACCGCCGCGCGGAGCCCGAGCAGGTAGCTGTCGACCCCGAATCCGCAGATCTGTCCCTTCGCGATCGCGGCGATCACCGAGTGGTGGCGGAATTCCTCGCGCGCGTGGATGTTCGACATGTGCACCTCGACGATGGGCGCCTTGAGGATCTGCAGCGCGTCGCGGATGCCGTAGCTGTAGTGCGTCCAGGCGCCGGCGTTGATCAGCACCGCGTCGACCTTCTCGGCGTGCGCTTTGTGGATGCGCTCGCACATCGCCGCTTCACTGTTCGTCTGGAAGGTCTCCAGCGCCGCGCCCAGCTCCTTGGCGAGGGCCTGGAGCTGCGCGTCGATCTCGGCGAGGGTGATGGTCCCGTACTGCGCCGGGTCCCGCTTGCCGAACATGTTCAGGTTGACGCCGTGGAGCACGAGGACGTTCATCGAGGTTCTTCCTCTTTCAGCGATCCTCCAAGTGTACAGCCCGGCCGGTCTTCGCGGCTGTGCTAGGGCATGCCCGCCGGGTCTCAGCCCTTGTAGCCCATGAGCCGGGGCAGGAAGAGCACGAGGTCCGGTATGAAGGCAATCAGCGCCAGCGCAGCGATCATGACGGCGATGAACGGCGCGGCGTCCACCACGATCGCCCGCAGGGGCACCTTCGTGATCCTGACCATGATGAACAGCAGCAGGCCGTAGGGGGGCGTGACCAGGCCGATCATGATGTTCACGACCGCGGTCACCCCGAAGTGCACCGGGTCGATGCCGAGCGCGACCGCGGTGGGGAGCAGCACCGGCAGGACGATCAGAATGATCGTCGTGCCTTCCAGGAGACAGCCGAGAATCAGCAACAGCACGTTGACGAACAGCATGTAGCCGAACGGCGAGAGCTTGGACGCCGTCAGAACGGCGCTGAGCGTCTTGGGGATGTTCTCGACCGTAATCACATAGTTGAAGACCATCGCGCCGGCGATGAGCATGCCGATGGAGGTCGAGATCTTGGCGGTGTTCAGGAGCGATCTGTAGACGTCGCGCCAGCCGAGGGCGCGGTAGTAGAACGCCGATACCAGCAGCGCATAGAGCGCAGCCAGGGCGGCGGCTTCCGTGGGCGTCGTGATCCCGCTGTAGAGGCTGCCGAGGAGGATCACGGGCATCATCAGAGCGGGGAAGGCCTCCAGGGTGATGCGCGGCAGCTCGCGCAGGGGGACGGCTCTCTCGAGCGGGAAGTTCCTCTTCTTCGCGATGTAGACGATCAGCGACATCTGCGCGATGCCGAGCATCAGGCCCGGCACGACGCCGCCGAGAAACAGGTAGCCGACGGAGGTGTCGGAGACCAGGGCGTAGATCACCAGCGGAATCGAGGGCGGAATGATGGGCCCGATGACCGCCGCGACCGCCTGCAGGGCCGCGGCGAAGCTCGGCCGGTACTTGCCGTCCTGCGTCATCATCGCCTGCATCAGCTTGCCGGTGGCCGCGGCGTCCGCCAGGGCCGAGCCCGACATGCTGGAGAGAATGACGTTCTGCACGACCACGACTAGGGCCAGGCCGCCGCGGTAGCGTCCGACGAAGGCGTTGCAGAAACGCACCAGCCGTTCCGTGATGCTGCCGGTGGTCATGAACTCCGCGGCCAGCATGAACAGCGGAATCGCCAGCAGCACGAAGCCGCTGTACATGCCGTTGGAGAGCTGCTCGGCGGCGGTCCCGACGTCGATACCGGCGAGGAAGAAATAGAGAATCGATCCGCCGATCATGGCATGCCCTATCGGCAGTCCGAACAGGGTGAGGCCGACGATCGCCATGATCGTCAGCGAGAAAGGACTGGCGAAATTCAAAGCCCGGGCCCTGCGGTGGTCGAGCCGGTCGCGTCGGGATCCTTGCCGCGCAGCAAGTGCCACAGAATCCAGACATAACGGACGACGACGGCGGCGACGTAGAACGCGAAGATCGAGAACAGGACGTCCATGCGGATGTGGAGGTACGAGCTCTTCTCGACCTTCATGAAGGCGATGTATTTGAGGGTTGCCGGGAGCGACGCGCTATACAGAATCACGATGGAGATCCCGACGATGATTCCCATGACCCGGGCCGCGCGGCGAGGCACCGCACCGGTGAGGAGGTCGATGCGGATTTCCTCGCCTTCCTTCGCGACGAAGCCGGCGCCCCAGAGCACCAGCCACAACCACGCGATCACCGAGAGCTCGGAGGTCCAGCCGATCGGGAAGTTGAAAAGGTACCGGAAAGCGATCTGTATTATGAAAGCGGCGAACAGGATGGCGAGCATGGCCGCGAGAATATTCTCCGCGCGGCGCCGCAGCCATGTCGCGGCCTTCGGAATGAACGGTGTCATCGATGAGCCCCGGGCTCCATAAGCATACCGCCGGTCGCGGGCGCGACCGGCGGATTTGCGAGAGCCGGGAATTACTTCAGGGCGTTGATCTTCTCGAGCATCCCCTTCGGCCATTCCTTCGCTTCATCCGAGCCCAGGTATACCTTCTGGGCGTACGCGCGGAAGGCGTTGACGTTCGGGGTGTACACCTCGAGGCCCATCTTCTTGAAGCTCTCCGCCAGCTCCGCTTCGCGCTTCAGATGCTCCGCCGTGCTCCAGGCGATCGCCTTGTCGGCGGCGGCCTGGAAGGTTTTCTGCCTGGCGGGCGACATGCCGTTCCAGGTCTTCAGGTTCACCGTCAGCAGATCGTAGCCGACGAGGTGCGAGGTGAGCACGATCTGCGACATCACTTCGTAGAACTTCATGTTCTGCACGTTCGGCAGTGGGTTGTCCTGACCGTCGATAGCGCCGGTCTGCAGACCGGTATAGACCTCGGCGTAGGCCATCGGCGTGGGATTCGCGCCGATCGAGCGGCCGAGGAGCTGCCACGCATCGCCGGGGGGCATGCGCAGCTTGATACCGGCCATGTCGGCGGGCGTCGAGATCTTCTTTTTCGGTTTCAGACCGACCTGACGAGTGCCGAAGAACGTCGGCCCGAGGATTCTCACCTTCACCTGATCTTCGACCATCTTCTTCATCTGCGCGCCGAGATCGCTGGCAAAGAATGCGTTCAGGTGGTTGGCGTCGCGGAACAGATACGCCGAGGTCAGGATCGACCACGCAGGAATCTGCTTGGAGATATCCTGCGGGGCGACGTTGCCCATCTCCAGGTTGTCGCGCTGCAGGGCCACGAGCTCCGTGCCTTGCTTGAACAAGGTGCCGGCGTAGTACGGCTCCAGCTTGAAGTCGCCTTCGATGTCCTTGGCGAACATGCGGATCATGTCCGCACGGATATCCTTGTCGGAGAACACCGCCGCGAAGCGTAGGGTGGGCTTACCCTGCGCCCTGGCCGGCAGGACCATCGAGGCTGCAAGCGCGGCGCCCGCCTTGAGCGCCGTGCGGCGGCTGAGTCGGAAGTGCATTGGGATTTCCTCCTAACGGGACAAGATTATGCTCCGGCCGGGCCGCGAGGGCAGGCTCGCGGCCCGCGTCTCGCGCAGGGCTCAGAACTTGTACACCATTCCGATCGCGCCCATCCGGATCGTCTGGCCGTTGACGTCGCCCGGAGCCGTGAAGGTCTTGGTCAGGCCGGCCGAGCCCGAAGGACGGAAGCCCGCGCCGGGATCGTTGGAGATAGAGTTCCCCAGGCCGTAGAACATCAGCTCCTTGGTGACGTCCCAGTACGCACCGAAGCCCCAGCCGTCGGCGTTCTTGAGGTCGTTGGTGGAGTCCTGGATCTTGCCGTAGAGCGCGCCGATCCTCAGGTTCGGGTAGAGCCGGAAGTCGACCGAGATCTGGGGAATGTTGTAGTACGTGTTCGCCCCGGCGTCCGTACCGGTCACGAGCGCCCCCGTTGTTCCGAGCGGGTTGCCGCCGTTATTGAGCGTCCCGCCGGTGCCCGCGGTGGTGCTCTGGTTGTTCGACCGGACGTAGGTGAGATAGACCTTGCCCCGGCCGTAGTCCCAGTTGCCGTAGAAGGCGTTGTAGGAAACGGTCTTGTCCACCACCGAACCCGCCGGGGGCTTGCCCGCGATTCCCGCGTACCCGACGCGGAAGGGCCCCATCTCGTAATCCAGCGCGCCTTGGTATACGGCCTGGTTGGTGCTGTGCTCCGGCTGGGAGCCCTGGATCGAGTAGTGGGCCTCGGCGAGGAACCCCGCCCAGCGCGGCGAGATATAGGCGATGTCGCTGTCGTAGCGCGAGGGCGTGCCGAAGTTGTTGACGACCGAACCCAGCGTGCGCGCCGTGAAGTCGATGTATCCTCCGCGGTAGAAGATCGCCGTGTTCTGTCGGCCGAAGCGGAATTCGCCCGCCGGGGTTGCGATTCCCGCCCAGAGCTGACGGTCGAACAGGCGCGTGGCGTCGGCCTGCGCGCCGTTGGTCTCGTTCAGTCCCTGCTCGAGGTTGAACGTGGCGGCGTAGCCGGGGGCGATCTCCTTGTTGCCCTTCACGCCCAGGCGCGTGCGCAGGTAGGCGCCGTCCTGGAGGGCGATCAGCGCGCTTCCCGAGCTGCTCTTCATGTAGCTGAGGTAGTAGTCGATGTCGCCGTAGATCTGGACGTTCGCTCCGTCCTTGCTGTAGCTCAGAACCCCCTGAGCAAAGGAACCTCCGGCGTAAGCCGTTGCCAGCGCGCCGAGCGCCAGCGCGAACCTGCTTCTTCTCATGATGCCCCTCCTTGGTTGGCTCGTTCGCGATCGCTACGAGCACAGCGGATGTTATGAAGAGGGGCAGCAGAACCAAATGGGCGGCAGCACGCTAGTGCGCGTTAATCGCCCAAGCGGGATCGATAAGCGCCCGCTTTCGTCGGCGGGACGCCGGGAGGGACGGCGCTAGAGCAGCGTGCGCAGCGAGTATTCGGCTTCCTGGAGAAGGGGCAGCGCTCGGCCGACCGCGCGCTCGGTGGTTTCCTTCTCCATCGCCAGGCTGATGCCTATCGCTCCGACGACGCCGGCGTTGCGCGTCCGGATCGGCACGGCGATCCCGCGCACCTTGCGCTCGAGCTGCTGCTCGAGCAGCGCGTACCCCTTGCGGCGCGCCGAGTTGATGAGGTCGCGCACCCCGTCGTGCGTCGTGACCGTATACGGCGTATACGGCATGAAGGTGCGGCCGGCGAGCCAGCGGTCCACCTCGCGGGCGCCGAGACAGGACAGGAGCGCGATTCCCGCCGACGAGATGTTCGCGGACACGCGCGCCCCTATGACGAAGCCGTTGTGCACCCGCGTGGACCCGTCGCGCGCGACGCAGACGACGTCGTCCTCGTCGAGGACGGCGAAATAGCTGGCGCCGTCGAGCTCGGCGCTGATCTGCTGGAGGAAGGGCTGCACGGCGCGGGGCACCTTCGCGGAATCGCAGTAGGACCATCCGAGCCTGAGCACGCGCGGGGTCAGCCAGAACATCTGGCCGTTGCTCTCCAGATAGCCGAGATGGTGGAGCGTGCGCAGGTAGCGGCGCGCGGCCGTGCGGGTGATCCCCGTCCGCCACGCCGCGGTCGAGGGCGTGAGCCGCGGATGCGTGTCGTTGAACGCTTCGATGATGCGCAGCCCTTTTTCCAGGCCGGCGATCCAGTCCCGCTTGTCGAGCGGCGGCTTCTTCCCCATGGCCCCTCCCACAAAGCGCGCGAAAGGCGCTCTCCCTTGGCCGATTATCGCGCACAAGCGTCTGGTCGCCAATGGACGCGGGCGACGCGCGCTTCTAGCATCCTGCAACGTGATCACCCAGCCTCTAACAGACGAGCAGCAGCGGGAGCTCGACGCCGCCTTCGCGCGCGCGGGGAAGGCGCTGGCGATCGCCGAGAAGTTCAGCCAGGAAGACGTCGACCGCCTGTGTCGGGCCGTCGCCTGGGCGGTCGCGAACAGGCGGACGTTCTCCCGGCTCGTCGAGATGGGGATCGCCGAAAGCGGGCTCGGCGACGCCGAGAGCCGCATGGGCAAGCGCATGAAGATACGCGGCGTGCTGCGCGACGCCCTGCGCCAGAAGAGCGTCGGCGTCATCGAGGAGCTGCCCGAGAAGGGAATCGTCAAGTACGGCAAGCCCGTCGGCGTCATCGCCTGCATCGTGCCGACCACGAATCCGGACCTGACGCCTGCCGGCAATGCGATCTACGCGATCAAGGCGCGCGACGCCGTCATCTTCTCGCCGCACCCGCGCTCGAAGAAGACCTCGTTCGAGACCGTGAGGCTGATGCGCGAGGCGCTCGAGCGCGCCGGCGCGCCGGCCGACCTCCTGCAGTGCCTGACCCGGGTCAACATCCCGATGTCGCAGGCGCTCATGGCGCGCGCCGACCTGGTCCTCGCCACGGGAGGGCAGGCGATGGTGCGCGCCGCCTACAGCTCGGGCACGCCGGCCTACGGCGTGGGCGCGGGCAACTCGACGATGATCATCGACGAGACCGCGGACATCGAGGAAGCGGCGCGCAACACGCGCCTCTCCAAGACTTCCGATTTCGGCTCGGGCTGCTCCGCCGACGGGAACCTGCTCGTCGAGGCGGGGATCTTCGACCGGTTCCTCGCGCAGCTGCAGCGCGAGGGCGGCTATCTCGCCTCCGAATCCGAGAAGGCCGCGCTGCGCCGCGTGATGTGGGACGACGAGGGCCATCGCCTTCCCGATACCGTGGCGATCGCCCCGCAGAAGCTCGCCGCGGCCGCGGGGTTCGCGATTCCTCCCGACCGCAGGTTCATCATCGTCCGCGCGGACGCGATCGGCAGGCAGCATCCGTTCTCGGGCGAGAAGCTCACCACGCTGCTCGCCGTATACAGGTACAGCGGCTTCGACCAGGCGCTCAACATGATGCGCGACATCTACGAGGTCGGTGGCAAGGGCCACTCCTGCGGCATCTACTCATTCGACCCGGAGCACGTCCACCGCCTTGCGCTGGCGGCTCCCGTGAGCCGCATCATGGTGCGCCAGCCGCAGTCCAAAGCGAATGCCGGTGCGTTCAACAACGGCATGCCGATGACCTCCAGCCTCGGCTGCGGCACCTGGGGCGGCAACATCGTCTCCGAGAACGTGCACCTCAAGCACTACCTCAACACGACCTGGGTGTCGGTGCCGGTCGCCGAGGACCGTCCTTCGGACGAAGAGCTCTTCGGCGAGTTCTACGATCCGGTGCTCGAGGCCGACACCGTGTCGGTGGCCGCATGAAGGAGCTCATTTCCCGTCAGCTGGTGCGTTACCTGGAAGCCCGCGGCGTCGATCACGTGTTCGGCCTGTGCGGCCACACCAATATCGCCGTGCTCGCCGAGATGGAGAAGAGCCGGGTCCGCTTCGTCGGGGTGCGCCACGAGCAGATCGCCGCCCACATGGCCGACGGCTACGCCAGGGCGAGGCGGCGGGCCGCGGTGGTGCTCTCGCACCTGGGGCCCGGGCTGACGAACGCCGCGACGGGCGTGGCGAACGCCTCGCTCGACTCGGTGCCCATGGTCGTCATCGCCGGAGACGTGCCGACGCACTACCACGGCAAGCATCCGCACCAGGAGGTGAACCTGCACTCCGACGCGTCGCAGTTCGAGATCTATCGCCCGTTCGTGAAGCGGGCTTGGCGCGTCGACCGCCCCGAACTCTTTCCGGAGATCGTCGAGAAGGCCTTCGCGCTCGCGGAGAGCGGGCGGCCGGGACCGGTCCTGGTCGACGTTCCCATGGACGTCTTCTCCAGGGAGGTCGACGTCGCGCTGTTCGAGCGCGCCCTCGCAAACACCAAGACCCTGCACAAGCCCGCGCTCGACGAGGACACAACCGCCGAGATCGTGCGCCGGCTCGCCGCCGCGACCCGCCCGCTGCTCTACGTCGGCGGCGGCGTGCTGCTCGCCGACGCGGCGGCCGAGCTCCGCCAGCTCGTCGATCACCTGCAGATACCCGTCGCGCACACGCTGATGGGCAAGGGTGCGCTGCCTGACGACCATCCTTTCGTTCTCGGGATGACCGGCTTCTGGGGCACGCGCTTCATCAACGAGCAGTGCCGCTCGGCCGACTGGGTCCTCGGCCTTGGAACGCGCTTCTCCGAGGCGGACTGCAGCTCCTGGGAGCCGGAGTACACATTCAGCTTCCCGCCGGCGCGGCTCATGCACATCGACATCGATCCAGCCGAGATCGGGCGCAACTTCCCGGTCGAGATCGGCGCCGTCGCCGACCTGAAGCAGGCGCTCGCGGCGCTCAACCGCGTCGCCCGGGCGCTGCTCCCGGAGGGCATCCGGCGCCCCGAGCGCCAGGGCGAGATCGCCGCGGCGCGCGCGCTCTTCCTCGCGGGCAACCGCGCGCACGCACAGAGCGCCGACTACCCGATGCGCCCGGAGCGGATCCTCGCCGACGTGCGCGGGGCGCTGCCGCGCAACGCGCTCATCACGACCGACGTCGGCTGGAACAAGAACGGCGTCGGGCAGCAGTTCCCGGTCTACGAGCCGGGCAGCATCCTCACGCCCGGCGGCTACGCCACGATGGGGTTCGGCGCGCCAGCGGCGCTGGGCGCGAAGCTCGCGCGCCCCGACCGCACCGTGGCCGCTCTCGTGGGCGACGGCGGCTTCGGCCAGAACCCGTCGCTGCTCGCGACCGCGTTCGAGGAGGACATCGCGGTCGTCTGGGTCATCATGAACAACTGCGCCTTCGGGACCATCGCGGGACTCGAGAAGGCACACTTCGGCACGACCTACGGCACGGTCTTCGAGAAGGGCGGCAAGCCGTATTCGCCCGACTACACTGCGATCGCGAAGGCGTACGGCGTTGAAGGGGTCAGAATCCAGTCCGCCGGCGAGTTCAGGCCGGCGCTGGAGCGCGCGATCCGGTCCGGCCGGCCGTGCGTGATCGACGTGGCCATGCAGAACGAGCCGGTCCCGACCGCGGGGCACTGGAACATCATGGACATCTACTCCCCCGGCAGGAAAGTGCACCACGTCGGCACGACGATCGCGACGGCGAAATGAAATACGAATTCTCCCTCGCGCACCTGAGCGCGCTGTCGCTGACTCCTCCGCGGCTCGTGGAAGTCGCCGCGCGAGCCGGCTACAAGTACGTCGGATTGCGGCTGAACCGGGTGACCCCGACCGAGCCGCTGTACGCGCTCGCCGACGACCGGGCGCTGATGACGGAGACGAAAGCGCGCCTCGCCGATACCGGCGTAAGGGTCCTCGACATCGAGCTCGCCCGGATGGGTCCGGACAACGACGCGCGCAGTTACCTGCCCATTCTCGAGGCCGGCGCGGAGCTCGGCGCCGCGCACGTCCTCACCCAGCTTCCCGATCCCGACCGCCGCCGCGCCCTCGAGCGCTTCGTGGCGCTGTGCGAGCTCGCCCTGCCCCTGGGACTGGGGATCGATCTCGAGTTCATATCGTGGACGGAGACCGCGGACCTCGCGGCCGCCGCGAAGGTGCTGCGCGAAGCCCGCCAGCCCAACGCGGGCGTGCTCGTCGACACGCTCCACTTCGCGCGCTCGGGCTCGAGCCTGGACGAGCTGAGAAAGCTGCCGCGCCAGTGGTTCCGCTACGCCCAGGTGTGCGATGCGCCTGCCCAGGCGCCGGCGACGAAGGAGGAGATCATCCACGCCGCGCGGTTCGCGCGCCTGTTTCCCGGGGAGGGCGGCCTCCCGGTCCGCGAGATCCTGGCGTGTCTCCCGCCGGCGATACCATGCGCGCTCGAGATCCCCCGGGCCTTTCTATCGAAGCTCCTGGGCGTCGAGGAATACGTCAAGCTGGCGCTCAGGGCGACTGACAATTTCCTGAACGCATCCGACGATCGCGAGCCGGCGCTGGGCGTGACCGGCACTTCGGCAGGGCTTACCATAGCCGCACCGCATCGTTCCTGATTCGAGCCGAAGAGCGAATGGCGCAAACGGAAGGCCAGAACGGAGACGTCAGCGCTCTGGCGCCGAGCCGCGCGGCCAAGGGCAAGTTCCTGATCGGCCTCATCGGCGAGGGTATCCAGGGGTCGCGCTCCCCGGCGCTGCACGAAGAGGAGGCCCGGCATCAGGGCCTCACGCTTCACTACGAGCTGATCGATCTCGCGCTGGCGGGCCAGACTGTCGCCGATCTCCCAAGGCTGATCGAATCGGCGCAGGCCATGGGATTCGCCGGACTGAACATCACCCACCCGTGCAAGCAGGCCGTGCTGCCGCTCCTCGACGAGCTCTCGGAGGAGGCCCGCGCCATCGACGCGGTCAACACCGTAGTGTTCCGCCAGGGCGCGCGCAAGGGGTTCAACACGGACCGCGCGGGATTCGCGATCCCGTTCCGCGAGAAGCTCGCGGACGCAGCGAGGCAGTCGGTGGCCCTGATCGGCGCCGGCGGCGCGGGCTCGGCGGTTGCGTACGCGCTGCTCGAATCGGGGACCGAGCGGCTCTTCATCGTCGACCGCGACGAGGCGCGCGCCAAGGCCCTCGCGAAGCGCATGGCGGCGCGGTTTCCGGACCGCGTTCTCGTTTCGTCCGACGAGGCGGCTTCCGTGGCCAAGAGGGCCGACGGAATCGTCCACGCGACGCCGACCGGAATGGCGAGCTATCCCGGCCTGCCGTTCGATCCCTCGCTGCTGCGTCCCGGGATGTGGGTGGTGGAGGTGGTCTACGTTCCGCTCGAGACGGAGCTGCTGCGCGTCGCGAGAAGTCGTGGCTGTCGCACGCTGGACGGCGGAGGAATGGCCGTGTGGCAGGCGGTCGAAGCCTTCGAGCTCTTCACCGGCGTCAAGCCCGACGCCGCCCGGATGGAGGCGCACTTCCGGCGGATGGTCTAGGCCTTGTGCACCACCGCGGCGTGGGTGTCTTTGTCGATCACGACGTCGACGACCGCCGGAAGGCCGCTCGCGAGCGCGCGCTTCACGGCGAGCAGGACCTTCGAGGGCTCGGTGACCCGTTCGCCGTGGCAGCCGAACACGCGCGCGAGCGCGGCGAAGTCGACGTCGCCGTAGTCGACCGCGAAAGTGCGCCCGCCGTAGAGCTCCTTCTGGAAGGCGCGCTCGTTGCCGAGGCCGAGATCGTTGAACACGACGCACACGACCGGGATGCGCTCGCGCACGGCGGTCTCGAGCTCGCCGAGGTTGCACATCATGCCCATGTCGCCGAGCGCCGCGACGACCGGCTGCCTCGGCCGCGCGAGCTTGGCGCCCATGGCGATGGGGAAGGCCGCCCCGACCGATCCCCAGTCGTCTGTATACATGTAGGTGTCGGGGTGGAAGGTGTCCATGAAGACGCGCATGTGCTTGCCCGCGTTGCCCGCGTCGACGATCACGATGCCGTCCTCGGGCAAAGCCTCGCGCACCGCCGCCGCCACGACCGGCGGCAGGACGGGCGTGCGCTTTGGATCGAGCAATTTCTTTCGCTCGGCGTCCCAGTCGGCGCGCAGCTTCGCGACGTCCGCCCATTGCCATTTCTTTCGGGCGAGCCCCGAGGCGAGACCGTCGATGAAGCTTGCCGTGGACCCCGCGACCGCCAGCGTCACCGGGAACACGACGCCGATGTCCGTTCCCACCGGGCTGTGGTGGATGAGCTTCGCCTCCTTGGCGATGATCCCGTACTTGAAGGTCGTCGAGAAGGTGTCGATGTGCGCGCCCAGCGCCACGACGACGTCGGCCTGCGGCATCGCGCGGTTCGCGCTCGAGTAGCCGTTGCGGCCAAGGGGCCCGAGGGAGAGCGGGTGGCTGGTCGGGAACGCGTCCGGGTGGTACTGGAGCGTGGCGACCGGTATCCCGGTCGCTTCCGCGAGTCTCTGCAGCGATGCGAGCGCGCCCTCGCGCAGGACGCCGCCGCCGGCGAGCAGGATGGGCCGCTCGGCGCGCGCGACGAGCGCGGCCGCGCGGCCGAGCTCGTCCGCCGCGCAGGCGGGCCGCGACGCGGGCCGGTACGCCGCGGGCGGGATCGCCTCGGGCTCGGTCTGCTGCACGAGAATGTCCCGCGACACGTCGATGTGCACCGGCCCCAGCGGCTCGGCGAGCGCGATGCGGAACGCGCGCCGCACCGCTTCCTGGATCTTGCCCACCGACGGGATGGAGTAGGCCCATTTCGTGATCGAGCGGTGCAGGGTCACCTGGTCGATGTCCTGGCTCGCGTCCTTCTCGCGCACGAACAGATCCTGCGCGCCGCTGATGCTGATGACCGGGACGTAGCCCTTGTACGCGGCGCCGATACCCGTCACCAGGTTCGTGACGCCGGGTCCTTCGGTTGCGGTGACGACGGCGGGCTTGTGGATCGAGCGGGCGTAGCCGTACGCCATGAAGGCAGCACCCTGCTCGTGGCGGGTGAGGACGAAGCGGATCTCGGGCGTCGCGCGCAGCACGTCGAGGATGGGGAGGTTCATCGTGCCGGGTATGCCGAATACGTGGTCGACGCCTTCCCGCTTGAGGCAGTCGACGATCGCTTGCGCGCCTGTGATCATTGGTTCTCCTGGGAAATCTCGGGCAGCAGGAGGTAGGCCTCGCGCCCGCCGCCGCTGTATACCGTATGCGTGCCGCCGAAGCTCGCGGCAGGCCGGTCGCGCGGGTCGTCGTGCAGGAACCAGCCCGAGCCCCGCTGCAGGCCGGGCGCGGCTGGACGCTCGAAGTCCCTGCCCTGGAGCGTGAGCGCGAGCCGGTAGCCTGTGGGCAACGACGCGCTTCCCGGCCAGATCTCGAGGTCGACCTCGACGATCTCGCCGGCCGCGAGCTTCCGCGTCTCGTCGTGCGAATGCCACGGCTGGTATTCGGTGGAGCGCTTCGGATCCAGCTTGCGCTGCGACACCCGCAGCCAGCCCTGCGACACCGGCGCCTTCGGCTCGACCGCGGAGAAGAACGTGACTTCCTTTCCGTCCGGGTCGAAGGCGCGCAGCGTGGCGAAGAGGTCCATGTCGTCCGTGCTCGAGGAGACGAAGAGCTTCGCCTTGATCGGTCCGGCGAATTCGAGCGGGCGGCCGAGCGGCGCGGTGCTGAAGGTGACGCCTTCGCCGTTCGCCGGGTAGCTCGCGCTCGCGGCGTTTGCCGGAGCGGCATCGACGAGCGTCTTGCTCGATGCGTCGAGATATAAGCGCCTCCACTTCGTGCCGGAGAGCGGCCATTGCGTGTCGCGCACGACCTTCGCCACCGTGTCGTCCGCCGCCCGCACCTCGACCTCGACCTTCAGCTCGTCCTCCCAGCCGTTGTCGATGCCCTTGAGATAGCGGTCGAAGAATTTCCGCTGCAGCGCCACGTTTTGCGGCAGGAGAAAGGTAAAGAAGTACGAGCCCGATTGGACCTTGAGCCATTTCTCCTTCGAAGCGATGCCGAGGTAGCCGAGGATCGTTCCGCGCAGGTGCAGCCCGAGCCCGCCCCAGTTGGCGACGACCAGGGCCGGTATCTGTATACGTTCCAGCTTCGCGCTGCGCTCCTCGTACCACGGGCCGTTCAGCGGCCGCGCGAGGAGGTTGCCGATGTAGTCCTCGCGGTTCGCAGCGAGCTCCCCCGGCGAAAGGGCCGCCGGCCCGGTGTTGCGCTCGCCGGTGTCGATGTCGAGGAGGGGCGTGTCGGGGTTGCCGTGCTGGTTCCTGAGCACGCTGCGGTTCCACCAGCGCGTGAGGAACCCGCTACCGAGGATCCCCCCCTGGCGCGTGCGGTCGCGGTAGAAGTCGTAGGTTCCCTGCCAGGGCAGCATGGCGGCGAGGTGCGGCGGGCGCTCGGCGGCGATCATCCACTGTCCAGCCGCGTAGTAGGAGATGCCGAGGAGGCCTATTTTCCCGCTCGACCACGGCTGGACTGCGGCCCATTCGATCGCGTCGTGGAAATCGCGGAACTCGGCGGGCGAATTCACGTCCAGGCGCCCGGGCGACTTGCCCGAGCCGCGCGAGTCGACCTTCACGACGACGTAGCCGTGCGGGGTCCACATCTCGGGATCGGGCGTCTCGAACACGAGGTACTTGCACGACGAGGCGGCCAGCACCTCCGGGTGGCGGCGCCTGAGCGCCTCCCACGCCTCGGGCATGAACTGGGAGAGATGCACGTCCTTGCCGTAGGGCCCGAGCGTCATCAGCACCGGATAGCTTCCGGGCGCCTCCGGGCGAAAGACGTTGCAGCAGAGGACGGCGCCGTCGCGCATGGGCACCGCGACATCCTTGTCGAGGATCATTGGGCGGGTTTCGCCGCGATCAGCACGAAAGCGATCACGCAGGGCTCGTCGGTGCGGTTGCTCCACGCATGGTTCGTCCCGCGCTGCACCAGGCAGTCGCCGGCGCGCAGCAGCACCTCGTTCTGGTCGAGTACCGCCCAGATCTCCCCCGACAGCACCACGCAGTAGTCGACGGTGTCCGTCTTGTGCATGCCGGGGTGCCGGCGCGCCGTCGCGTCCGCCGCGTGCGCGCCCATGGCGCGGAAGAAGCGGTCCGGGTCGAGCGTCCTGAGGCGCACGCGGTCGGGCGGATACTCGATGACGCGGAACACGGTGCCTCCTACGACGGGCTCGATGCGCCGCTCGTGATCCGCGGCGTCGCCGCTGCCGGTGTTGTCCGCGGGCGAGGAGCGCGTCTCCCAGATCTCGGTGAGCCGCAGGCCGCCGGCCTTCTCGAGGACGAAGGCGTGCGGCGCGTCGCCGTCGAACAGCACGACGGCGCGCCCCTGATCGTCGTGCCCGGTGACGACTCTTCTCATCGCCCGCCGCCGGCTGGACAGTCCGCGGGCGAAAGCCGCCCGGCCCATTCGCGGAAGCGCAGCATCTCGGGCGGGTTCATCACGCACGCGCTCCTTCCGTAGGGGTGCCCGAAGTCGAACAGCTGGTGGCCGATCTCGTGGACCAGCAGGGTGCCGGCGATCCTGGCGCTTTCGGCGTCGGAGTAGGTTTCGCCGCCGCGCAGGCTCCGCATCAGGCCGTCCTCGCCGATCAGGGGATAGGTGCTCACGATCGCCGTCATTCCGCGCGGCGCGGACGGGTTGTCCGTGGTGATGCCGGCGGTGATGCCCCCGCGGACGGCGGTGTGCACCGAGGACCCGACGTACTCCGCGCTTGCGATCAGCTGGTTGGTGATGACGACGTCGTACGGAAACGACAGCTTGCCGATGAAGACCCAGTAGAGCACTTCGTTGGCAGGCGAAGCGTCGATCAGCGCGCGCCCGTCAGGGAGCTTCTGGGACCTGAGCTCTTCCAGCCGCGCGAGGAGCGTCGCCGTGACGGCGTCGGCGAATCCGTCGTAGTTCCGCTCGCGGATCGGGGCGAGGAGGTAGGGCTGCGCGTACGCGATCAGGTCGCCGAGGCTGTTCTCGTCGCTGCGGAAAGCCGCGGCGTATCCCCTCGCGAGGCGCTTCCGGTCCCCCGTGCCTCCCTTGAAGTCGTAGCTCAGGCCGTTCCATTCGCGCGCTTCGCCCGGCGTGACGCGATCGAACAGATCCTTCAGCGATTGCTCCACGGGCTCGGTGAAGCTCACCTCCACGCCGAAATTCTCCTTCGCACCGCGCCGCGCCGTCGCGAGCACGTCCCTGAGCTGGGCCGCGTTCATGCTCGGGAGGCCCGGGTTGACCACGTGGGCGACCGTCAGTGTGACCGTTTCCGCTGGAAGCGGGGCCGGCGCGCGGTGCGCGCACGCCGCGCAGGCGAAAAGCAGCGCCGCCGCGAGAGCCGGCCTCACTCGGGCTGCAGGTTGATGTCCTTCACCAGCTTGGCCCAGCGCACGCGCTCGTCCTTGAAGAACTGCGCGAGCTGCTCGGGCGTGCCCGGGCCCTCGTTGATCGCCCCCAGCTCGAGCAGGCGCTTCTGGATGTCATCCCTGGCGAGCACCGCGTTCACGTCGGCGTTGACCTTGCGCACGATCGCCTCGGGCGTCCCCGCCGGCGCGACGAGCGCGAACCAGCCGACGTACTCGAAGCCCGGAAAGCTCTCGGCCATCGTCGGGACGCTCTCCAGGCCCGACACGCGCTTGGCCGAGGTGACCGCGATCGGGCGCAGGTCGCCGCGCTTGATGAACGGGCTCATCGCCGCCGAGCTCACCAGCACGACTTGGGTCCGCCCGGCGACCGTGTCCTGCAGCGCGGGCGCCACGCCGTTGTAGGGCACCTGCAGCAGCCGCATGCCGGTCGCGACGTTGAGCAGCTGGCTCATCATGCCGCCGAAGGTCTTGGTGCCCTCGTTCGCGGCGGCGAGCTTGCCCGGCTCCTTCTTGTCGAGCGCGACCAGCTCGGCGATCGACTTCGCCGGGACGGCGTTGTTCACCGCGATCACCATCGGCGATTTGCCGATCATCGCCACCGGAACGAAATCGTGCTCGGGGTTGTAGGGCAGCGACTTGAAGGTGAGGGGATTGCTGATGAGCGCGGCGGTAGTGGCGAAGTAGTACGTGTAGCCGTCGGGAGCCGACTTTGCCGCGGCCACCGCGCCGATCACGTTCTGGCCGCCGGGGCGGTTGTCGACCACGACCTGCTGAGTCCAGGCCTTCGACAGCCCGTCGGCGACGAGCCGCGCGCTGATGTCGGGCGAGGACCCCGCCGGCTGCGACAGGATCCAGTGCACCGGCTTGCTCGGAAAATCCTGGGCGGCGGAGTCGACCAGGGCGCCACAGGAAACGGCGAAGGCAAGGATGCGCGCAAATGTCCTCATCTACTATCCTCCTAGTTCGACGATCTTCTGCGGAAACTTGTGCAGCCGCTCCGCGACGCCCGTTTCCCCGATCAGGAAATTGTCGCAGCACCAGCTGTAGGTGCGCTCGGTGACGTACGTGGGATGGCACACCATGTTCATGTTCTTCTCTATCCTCATGGTCTCGTCGTGCCGCACCAGCGGCCGCTCCACCATGTCGTAGCCCTGTCCGTGCGAGTGCAGCCGCTTCTCCTCGGGGCGCCCGTTCTTCTTCATGAATGCGTTGTATTCGGCGAAGATCTCGCTCGCCTTCGCGCCGGGCACGAGGCGCTCGAGGGTGAACTTCTGAGCCTCGAGCACGAAGGCGAACTCGTCCTTCATCTCCTGCGACGCCCGGCCGAGCACGCAGGTGCGCCCGAGCTCGGTGTAGAAGCCGCCAGGCCCGTTGTTCTCGATGAGGATGGTGAACTGATCGCCCTCGCGCAGCACCCGGTTCTGCTGGTAGCGGTTGGCGAAGACCGCCGCTGTGCCGACGGGGCCGGAGCCGGTGAGGAACAGGCCCTGCTCGCTGCCGTGCCTGTGGCCGACGTGCTCGGCGATGGCGGCGACCTCGAGCTCGCGCATGCCCGGCTTGATGGCGGCGAAGGTCTCCTCCATTGCCTTGTCCTGGAGCATCGCGGTCCTTCTGATGCGCTCCAGCTCCTCCGGGCTCTTCACCGCCTTGACGCGGTCGACCATGTCCGAGGCGTCGGTGAGTTTCGCGCGCGCGAGCTTGCGCCGCAGGTGGTCGCCGAGCGCGAAGGACATCGCCGCGCGCCCGAGCAGCCCTATGGTTCCTCCCGCGTAGCGCGCGAGAGCTTTTTCCGCGAGCTCGGCGTCGTAGTCCGCCGTATACGGGCACGAGGCGTAGGAGGGCATGCCGATGAAGCGCGCGGTGCCGCGGCGCACGCCGTCGCCCTGCGGCCCGAACTCGCGCACCACGCCCATGGGCCCCTGGCCGATGACCGTCATGCGCTCGTCCTTGGGAAAGATCACCGTGACGGGGTAGCCGTTCGTCGCCGGCACGTCGGTGAACCACTTGACGTAGCCGCCCATCCAGTCGTTGTTCGATTGCATGACGAGGGCGTCGACGCGCTGCTCGGCCATACCGGCCCGCACCTCGGCCCAGCGGCGCTCCAGCTCGGGCGTGGAGATCGGGTGGTTGATGCGCTCGCCGGCCGTCATGTCGGACGCCTCACCACGTTGGCCATTCGGGACGTGTCTCCGGAAAGGAATTTTCTGAAATTCTCGACCAGCGTGGGAAGCGCCTCCTCGGCGTACTGGTCGTGGAAGCCGCCGAGGTGCGGGGTCACGATGACGTTGTCCATGCTCCAGAACGGGTGATCCTCGGGAAGCGGCTCGGTCGCGAACACGTCGAGCGCCGTGCCCGCGAGCCGCTTCTCGCGCAGCGCGGCGAGGAGCGCCTCCTCGTCCACGATCCCGCCGCGCGCGAGGTTGACGAGGAACGCCGACGGCTTCATCGCGCCTATGATCTTCCCGTTCACGATGCCGCGCGTCTCCTCGGTGTAGGGGGTGAGCAGCACCAGGAAGTCGAGGTCGCCGACGACGCTCTGGAGGTCGTCGCGGCGGACCATGCGGTCGAACCCCCCCACGCGGCGCACCGCCGAGGTGATTCCGATCACTTTCATCCCGAACGACCTGCACTTGGGCGCGAGCGATCCCGCGATCGCGCCGACGCCGAATATCCCCACGGTCTTGCCCTTCAGGAGCTGCGAGGGATAGCGCTCCCACTTGCGCGCGTTGCGGTTGCGCATGGCGCGCGGCAGGTCGCGCGCGAGGGCGAGCATCAGCATGATCGCCGCCTCCGGCACCGAGTCGCCGTGCAGGCCGTGCATGTTCGTGACCAGCACGCCGGGGCGCAGGGCGGCGCGGTCGACGATTCCGTCCACGCCTGTTCCCAGGGCCTGGATCCACCTGAGCTTCGCACCCTTCTCGAGGACGCGATCGGCCATATGCGCCCCGAAGGTCAGCAGGATGTCGGCCGATTCGATGTAGGGATCGACCTTGGAATGGTGGTCGACGAGGTCGATGGCGAGCTCCGGAAACTCGCTGCGCAGGCGCTGGTAATACTGCATTCCGACTTTCTCGGGCAGGGTGAGCAGTATGAGCAGCCTGGTCATGGCGGAACCGACCCGCATGGTACTGCATGCGGGCGCCGGTGAGGGCCGCCCGCGCAGGCGCCGCGCCGCTGCTAGCGGTACACCAGAGCCGGGATTCGCCTGTGCGTCGCCATTTTATCGGTATGGAGGCGGGGCCGCCGCGGCCATTGATCCGGATCAAACGGTGGGGGGATACAATGCGGCGACGATGAAGTACAAGGACTACTACGCCGTGATGGGCGTCGACCGCGGCGCGAGCCCCGATGAGATCAAGGCCGCTTACCGCAAGCTCGCGCGCAAGTATCACCCGGACGTCTCCAAGGAACCCGACGCCGAGGAGAAGTTCAAGGAAGTCGCCGAGGCCTACGAGACGCTGAAGGACCCGCAGAAGCGCGCCGCCTACGATCAGCTGGGGCGCCACCGTCCGGGGCAGGATTTCCGCCCGCCCCCCGGCTGGGAGAAGCAGTTCGGCGACGGAACGTTCTCGTTCGAGGACCTCGATCTCGGCGACCTGTTTTCCGCTTTCGGCGGGCGCGCCCAGGGCCGGAGCGCGCGCATGCCGGGGCAGGACTACGAGGTCACCGCGCACATCAGCCTGGAGGAGGCGTACCGGGGCACCGAGGTCACGCTCGATCTCGCCGTGCCCGACTACGACGAGCGCGGGTTCCCGCACCGCGTTCAGCGCTCGTTCAAGGCGCGCATACCCAGGGGCGCGACCGAGGGTCAACGCCTGCGCCTCGCGGGAAAGGGCGGCAAGGGCCTGAACGGCGGGCGGGACGGCGACCTCTACCTCAACATCGCGCTGCGGCCGCACCCGCTGTTCCGCGTGAGCGGCCACGACCTGTTCCTCGATCTGCCGCTCGCCCCGTGGGAGGCGGTGCTCGGCACGACGGTCGGGGTGCCGACGCTGGGAGGACCGGTGCAGCTCAAGGTTCCTTCCGGCACGCGCGCGGGGCAGCAGCTCCGTCTCGCCGGGCGCGGCCTCCCCAAGCCTCACTCGGGAGAAGGCGACCTGTTCGCGATCGTCCAGATCACGGTGCCGAGCGCGACAGGCGAGCGCGAGCGGGCTCTCTACCGGGAGCTCGCCGGCATCTCGACGTTCAATCCGCGCGGCCATTTCGGCGAGGAGGCGGTCAAATGAGCATCGAGCAGGGGCGGTGGCTGCACGAGCGCTACGAGCTTTCCCTTTCGGAGCTGTGCGAGCTGTCGGGGCTGTCGGAACCGGAGCTGCGAGTCCTGGTCGACTTCGGAGCGATCGCGCCTTCCGACCCCGATGCGGGCGAGTGGACCTTCAGCGCGGATCGCCTCGTGGTCGCGCGCAAGGCGTCCCGCCTGCGGCACGACTTCGACCTCGACCCCCAGGGACTCGCGCTCGCGGTCGCGTTGCTCGAGCGCGTGCGCGATCTCGAGGAGCAGCTGCGCGACCTGCGCGCGCGCATCCCGGGAGGCGGATCATGAAGCGAATTGCGTTCAACCAGAGGAGACCAAGATGTCCATGAAACCCGGCTTCGCCTTCGCCGCGCTGTCCCTTTCCGCCTGCTCGATGACGGGTCCGCCCTCGACCGGCGAGAACGTGTTCTCGCTCACCTCGCCCCAGTTCAAGGACGGGACGATGCTCGAGAAGAAGAACGCCGGCGACAATCCCAAGAATCCCAATTGCATCGGTCAGAATGTATCGCCGCCTCTCGCCTTCTCGAATCCACCTGCGGGCACGAAGAGCTACGCGCTCCTCATGGTCGATCCCGAGGGGCGCGCGGGGCTGGGCGTGATCCACTGGGTCGCGTACGGCATTCCCGTGAGCGTCACCGGGTTCGCCGAGGGCGAGGTGAGCAAGACGAGCGACAAGTACGTCGGCGGCAAGGGCACGAACGGGTTCTCGAACTACCAGGGGCCGTGCACGCCGCCCGCGACTGGCCTGCATCACTACACGTTCACGCTGATCGCGACCGACCTCGATCCCAAGGAGCTGCCGCCCGGCCTGACGCGCGACGAGCTCCTGTCGAAGCTGCAGGGACACGCCAAGCGCTCGGCGGGCCTCGTCGGGCTGTTCGGCAGGGCTCCGTAAGCTGCTGACGCCGGTCGCGCGCTGGCCTTCGCGCGCGACCGGATGGTGCCGTTCAGAACGTCGTGCAGCTAGCGCCTCCCAGACCGTTCGCGCCGATTCCCAGAATACCGATCGCGCTCGACTCGTTGTCGCTGCACAGAAGGCCGAACCCCGCGTTGCCCGTGACGCTGCCCGTCGGCGTCTGTGCGAGCAGCGTCGACCCCAGCTGCAGGTGCACGCCGTTGCCCGTTCCGGGAATGACCGCGAGGTTGTTCTGGATCGTGGTCGACGCGATCTGGGCGGAGGAGTTGAGCGAGAGGAGCACGCCCGTTCCGTTGTTGCCGCTGATCACCGCGTCGCGGATGGTCATGCTCGAGGACAGGAACCCCACGACGCCGCCCTGCGAGGTCGCGCTGCCGTTTCCGCTCACGGTGTTGACCGTCGTGAAGCCGAAAATCGAGTCGCCGAAAACCGCCGAGCTCCTCGACAGGTTGACGCCGGTCCCGGTGTTCCCGGAGATGGTGTTGCCGCCGATGATGTCGGCGCTGGCGCTCACCACGTTGATCCCGATCCTGATCGCGGTGGGATCGCTGCTCGTGCCGTTCCCGGTGATCTGGTTCATGGCGACGAGCGCGGTCGAGCCGAATACTATGTGGACGCCCGCGTTGCCGTTGGCGCTGATGACGTTGCCTGCCGGATTGTTGGCGTTGTCGACCCCGATGCGCGCGGAGCCGTTGGTGAAGACGCCCACCCCATGCCGCGTGTTCTGTGTTACCAGCGAATTGATCACGGTCGCGCTTGCCGCGTCGACCGCGATTCCATCGCGCGCGTTGCCTGCCACAGTTACCGTGTCCACGATCCCGCTCGCGCCGTGGGCGTAGGTGATGCCGTTGCGCCCGGTGGCCTGCACCAGCGCGTTCTGCACGATCAGCCCCGCCGCGCTGTCCGCGGTGATGCCGTTGCGCCCGCCGGTGATCGTGATGCCGTCGATGGTCACACGGCTGCCGGTCACGCGGATGACGTCGAGCGTGGCGTCGGAGCCGATGACGGTCGCATCCGGCGTACCGGCGGCCAGCTTGACGTCGCTGCGGTTGATGACGATGTTCTCGCTGCAGGCGCCGCTGACGAGGATCGTCAGCGACTTGCGGTCGTCGCCGCGGGTGAGCGCCTTCGTGATGGTGTCGCCCGAAGCGCAGTCGACGGTGACGGTCCTGTCCTTGCTGCGGTCCCGCTCGCGGTCGCGGTCGGAATCGGCGCGGGCGGCAACGTGAAAGGCAGCGAGCGAGAACGATGCAATGACGCAGGCGAACGCATACACACGACGTGCAGACATGAATCCCCCCTTTTGTTGAGGCCCTTTCCCTCCCCAGGGACATGGACCTATCCGGAGCAGGATGCCGCGCGCACGAGCCTCCGGTCAATACCCAGGTCCGGATACCGGGAAAGCCCGACGGCTCGTGTAGGGAAATCCTGATAGATTCCCTTGGCGTACAATCGCCGGGATCATGAACAAGCCCGAGCGCGTTCCCGAATCCGCCGCCGCGCAATTCCTCGTCGGCGGCGTCAAGCTGCCCCGCCCGTTCCGCATCCGGCGCCTCGGGCACTTCGGCGTCAACGTCGCCGACCCTGAGAAGACCAGGGATTTCTACTGCCGGCTGCTCGGCTTCCGCGTTTCCGACCCGCTCGATTTCGCCGAGCGCGTGCCGCCCGAGCAGCGCGCCAAGGTCGGTCCCACGGTGGGCTATTTCTCGCGCCACGGCACCGATCACCATTCCTTCGTCTTCTTCCCGCGGAAGCTGCTGGAGACGATCAACCCGCACGCGCGCACGCCAAGCGGGACGGTGAACCAGATCACCTGGCAGGTCGGCTCGCTGCAGGAAGTCTCGGACGCTTTCGACTGGTTCACGAGGCGGGGACGCCCGATCAGGCGCGCCGGGCGCGACCTCCCGGGGTCGAACTGGCATTTCTACCCGCCCGATCCCGACGGCCACACGAACGAGCTGTACTACGGCATCGAGCAGATCGGCTGGGACGGGTATTCCAAGCCGCGCGAGATGTACGGCGTGCGCTACTCCAAGCCGCCGCAGCTGCCGCACCAGTCCGAGTACGCGGAGGTCGAGAAGGCGACGCGCGAAGGCATTCCGATCGAAAAGGGCACGCGCGCTGAGGATCTCGGCGGGGAGGAGAAGTACGAAGTCGGGGGGATTCTGCTCGCGCGGCCGTTCAAGGTCGCGCGCATCGGCCCGGTGCGGCTGTTCGCCGCCGACATGGACGCGATGCTCGCGTTCTACCGCGACGACCTCGGCTTTGAGGTCACCGAGCAGGTGAAGTACAAGGGGCACCGCTGCACTTTCCTTCGCGCCAACACCGAGCACCACTCGATGGCGCTGTATCCGATCGCGCTGCGCGAAGAGCTGGGATTGAAGCCGGACTCGACGCTGTTCTCCTTCGGCCTGCAGCTCGGCAGCTACAAGCAGCTACGCGACGCGGTCGCCTTTCTCGTGGCGAACGGAATCACGATCAAGTATCTGCCGCCGGAGCTCTTTCCCGGTATCGACTACACCGTGCTCGCCATCGACCCGGACGGCTTCGCCGTCCAGCTCTACTGGTACATGGAGCAGGTCGGCTGGGACGGAAAGCCGCGTCCGGCCTCACAGCGCCCGAAGATCGACAACGCGAACTGGCCGGAAGCGGTGGAAGGGCGGAGCGATGCGTTTCTCGGCGAGCCGTTCCTCGGGCCGCTGGGGTGAGCCGCGACAGGTTTCCCTAAGGCTTCGGCAAGCCTGCTTCGTTGTCGGCTCGCAGCCCCAAGGGTAGAGTTACTTGCGTGAACGCAACCTGCAACCCGGCTGCCGGTTCGCTCATCTAGATGGATCAGGCTATCGAGCAGCGCGATCTTTCCGGCCGCCCGCTGGACGACGGCCTGCGCTTTGCGCGGCGCATGTACCGGCTGCGCGTGCTGGGGCCCGTGCTCGGCGCGGTGTGCATCGGCGCAGCGCTGTGGACGCAGGGCGCTCACCTGCTCACCTGGGCGATCCTCGCGCTGAACGCTCTCGCCTGGCCGCACGTCGCGTATCTCATCGCTTCGCGCAGCGCCAACAGCTACCGCACCGAGCGGCGCAATCTGCTATTCGACTCGGCTACTGGCGGCGCCTGGATGGCTGCGATCGGATTCAGCGCGGCGCCAAGCGCCGTGATTTTCGCGATGATGGCCATGGACAAGGTCAGCGTCGGCGGAATGCGCTTTCTCGCGCGATGTCTCGCGGCGCAGGCCGGGAGCGCGGCGCTCGTTGCGATGGCGCCGGGCTTCGAGCTTCACCTGCAGTCGTCGCTGGCGGAAAGGGTCGCGACCCTGCCGCTGCTCATCGGGTATCCGCTGGCGATCGGGTTCGCGACCTATCGCCTCGCGCGCCGCGTGAGGGCGCAGAATCAGACTCTCGTCGCTCTCTCCAGCATCGACGGGCTCTCGGGCCTGCTCAACCGCAGCCACTGGGAGGCCGTCGTCGCCGCTGAATTCCAGCGCTGCCGGCGGATCGGGCATCCGTCGTCGCTGGTCATGCTCGACATAGACCGCTTCAAGTCGGTCAACGACAGCCACGGCCACCTGGTGGGCGACACCGTGATCCGCGCGGTCGCCCGCATCCTGCGCGGCGTGCTGCGGCTCCAGGACGTGCCCGGGCGCTACGGCGGGGACGAGTTCGGCGTCGTGCTTCCCGGCACACCGATCGAGGGCGCCGAAGTGCTCGCCGAGCGCATCCGCGCGCGCGTCGAATCCATGGCGCTGGAGACCGGAGCGGCCGCGCGCGTCACCGCGAGTCTGGGCGTCGCCGCGTTCAAGTCGACCGACGCGGACCAGCTGGAGTGGATCGCGCGCGCGGACCGCGCGCTCTACCGGGCGAAGGAGTCCGGGCGCAACCGCGTCGGGTGCGATGCGGCCGCGGCCCCGGCGAGACCGTAGCGGCATGAAGAAGCTCCACCGGCCGGCCGACGATAAGAAGCTCGCGGGCGTCTGCGCGGGGTTGGGCGAGTATTTCGACATCGATCCGGTCTTCTTTCGCCTGTTCTTCCTCGCCTCGCTCTTCTTCGGCGGCCTCGGCGCGGTGATCTATGTGCTCCTGTGGATCATGGTTCCGGAAAAAGCGGGCGCGGGCGGGCGCGCTTCCGCTCCGGGGCTGCGCCTGTCGAGGACCGAGCGCAAGATCGCCGGGGTGTGCGGCGGCCTCGGGGAATGGCTCGACGTCGACCCGGTCTTCCTGCGCGTCGCGTTCATCCTGCTGGCGCTCGTGGGCGGGCTCGGGATCGCCGTATACGTCCTGCTGTGGCTGTTCCTGCCTCGCGCGCCCGCACCGGGCGTCTAGCGCGTGCTACGATACGCGCTCCCAATTTCGAAAGGAGGTGATCCCGTGAGAGACCATCTAGGCAGGACCGGCTTCAAGGCCTCGAACAGCGGATCAATCCGCAAGACAGGAATGACCGCCAGCCGATAGGCCGGCTTGCCTGAAGCGAAACGCCCCGGAGACCCCGGGGCGTTTTGTTTTCAGTGGGTCCGAGCTCTGAACTTGCTTGGCGATATTCCAAAGTGCTTCTTGAAGACGTTCGAAAATCCGGGCGCGCTCCTGAAACCCGAATCGAGCGCGATCCGCTCGAGCGACATGGTGCTGTGCCTCAGCGCGTCGACGGCACGCGCGAGGCGGCGCTCGACCAGATAGGCGTAAGGCGTCCGCTGAGTGGCGGCGCGAAAGCCGCGAATAAAGTGATTCTTGGAAATGCCGACAAGCTGCGCGAGATCGGCCAGTGCGATGTCGCGGCCGACATCGGCGTCGATGTAGGCGAGGACTCGCCTCAGGTGTCGCGGCGCCAAGGGACGCGGCGCGGCCGCCACCAGCCGTTTTCGGCTGCTCCGCGACACGTTCGAATGCCAGCAGACCAGATGTCGTATCAACAGCTCCATCGACTGCGTCAGGAGCAGCGCGTCCGGGTACTTGCCGCTTCCACCGAATGTTTCGAATTCGCTCTGCAGCATCATGAAATAGCCCTGCAGCCAGGGATCGTGGACGGCGAACATGGGATCGATCTCCGGCGCGGCCGAGCAGGCGAGATTCTCATCGGCGTACCTTTGCTTGAGCGACGGCGCGATGTAGACGTGCATGACCTCGCAGACGCCGTCCCGGACCCATTCACTGCGCTCGTCTCTCGGACTAACGGTCACGGAGCCGTGTTGCGTGCGCGTGCCGATGCAACGGCCGTCTACGAACTTCGCAGCGGAGGTCGACCCTCCGACGTGATACATCACCGTGTCTTGCGCCAATACGACTTGCTTTGCGGTGCGCGAGGCCGGGCGATGCCACTTGGCAGCGATCACGTCGCCACCGGGCCCGTGCACGACGTAATCGGGTTCCGCCGAATTATTTGTCGAGAGAAAATGACTGAACGCCGAAGGTTCCGTGAGCTGGCGATCCATATTGGCGACCTCCCATCGCCGCTGGCCATAACCGAAATCAACATGCATGGATTTCACTTATCGCTAATCTTTGCCGCGACGCCATCTACGTTTGCGTTTCCTGTTTATCATACGCTTGTTGTTCGGGCGATTCATTCCCATTCCCATTTCGCCAAGAGTCTGGAGGGGGCTATGCGAAAAGAGCGTGCGCGTCTGATTTCAATTCCTGTCCTGTTCGGTTTCGCTCTGATCGCGGCGCCAGCGTCGGCGCACACGTCGCCGCCGCCTGTCAGCTGCGCCGAGCTCGCCACCGACCCCGCTAACGGACTCGCCGGCAACCCGGACGTGAAGTCCGCGACCAGCAAGATCGTCAGCGCTTCGGGCGCGAACGTCGCCTTCTGCCAGGTCGACATCCTGTTCGGCACCAACCCCAACCAGAACATCAATATCCGCGTCGGCCTGCCGCTCAACGCGCGGGACGGCGGCACCGGCGGCGTGCAGGGCGCCTGGAACGGAAGGACCCAGGGCATCGGCGGCGGCGGCTGCGCCGGCGTCACCCTGACCCCGACCAACAACCCGCTCGCCGCGCAGGTGAACGCGGGCTATGTCGGCTCGGGCACGGACGCCGGACACACAGGCGGCGACTGCGAGCCGGGCGTGAACACGGACGGCACCTACAACCTGCAGTTCATCAACGACTTCATCCGCAACGGCATCAAGGAGCAGATCCTATTCTCCAAGGCGGTCGCGGCGCGGTATTATGGAACGAAGCCCGCGTACAACTACTGGAACGGCTGCTCGACCGGCGGACGCCAGGGCTATCTGCTCGCGCAGGAGCTTCCCAAGGAGCTCGACGGCATTCTCGCGAACGCTCCGGCGATCTACTGGACTCGCTTCCAGACGGCGCAGATGTGGGGCCAGATCGCGATGAAGGACCTCGTCGGGTCGGTGGTTTCTTCGGCCAAGATCGACCAGACGAACGCTTCGGCGGTCGCCGCCTGCGACGCGGCCGACGGAGTGACCGACGGCGTCATCGACGACCCGCGCACCTGCAAGTTCAGCGCGACCGCGAACATCTGCGGCGTACCGGGCGCACCTGCGACGAACTGCCTGACGCCACAGGAGGCGGCCGCGATCGACAAGATCTGGGATGGGCCGCGCAATGCCGACGGCCGCAAGATCTGGTTCGGCCTGGATCACGGGACGCCGCAAGACGGCTTTGGCCTGAACGGCACGCCGCCGTTCGCGCTCGGCGTTACTCAATTCCATTGGAACGAGCACGACCGCAATTTCGACTGGCATACGGTCACGATGGGCGGTTACGCGCAGGTGGCGCAGGACGGCTCGCGGAACATCGCCGACGTCACTGACACCTTCGGCAACCTCGACGCCTACCGGCGCTCGGGAGGCAAGCTGCTGACCTTCGTCGGCGGAAACGACCAGCTCATCTACCCGCGCGGCGTGATCAACTATTATCGCCTGCAGGCGGCGCACGTCGGGCACAGTGACGATCCCGACTTCGACAAGCTGCAGAAGTTCTACCGGTTGTTCCGCGCGCCCGGGGTCGGGCACTGCGGAGGCGGCGTCGGACCGCAGCCGCAGAACCTGTTCGGCGCGCTGGTCGACTGGGTCGAGAACGGCAAGGCGCCCAAGACCATCCTCGCGACGACTACAGGCGCGGGCGGCGCGGTCACGCGCAGCAGGCCGCTGTGCCCGTATCCGCAGACGGCGATCTACAACGGCACGGGCAGCACCGACGACGCGGCGAACTTCCACTGCGGCGGCAACCTCGAGAGGAAGAAGGTCGTCTGCGCCGACGTGCTGGTGAAGTACAAGCATGAGGTGGACGGGCGGCTGGACTTCGAGGGGAGCGGCCTGGACAAGTGCGAGCCGCGGCACGGCCACCACCACGACCGTGACGACGACGACCACGACCACGACTGAGACGATCACGGGCGGTGGTGATCGCCCAACCGACAAGCCCCGGGCGCACCCCGGGGCTTTTTTTCGGCCTCAGTTTCGTGATCAGTCGGCCTTGATGCCGTTTTCCTTCACGACTTTCGCCCAGCGCGCCTTCTCGCTCGCGATGAACTGGCCGAGCGCCTCCGGCGGCCCGGCGCGCACCTCGGTGCCCTGCTTCGCGAGGAACTCCTTCATCTCGGCCGAGTTCAGGACGCGCACGAGCTCGGCGTTCAGCTTCGCCACGATCTCGCGCGGCGTTCCGGCCGCGGCGAGCACGCCCTGCCACGAGCCCGTCTCGAAGCCGGGGAGGGTCTCTGCGATCGTCGGCAGCTCGGGCGCCGAGGCCACGCGCCGAGCGCTCGACACCGCGAGCCCCTTCAGGCGCCCGGACTTCACCGACGGGTACGTGGCGAGCATGCCGTTGAACAGCACGTTGGCGTTGCCGGCGATCACGTCCTGGACCGCCGCCGAGCCGCCCTTGTACGGGATGTAGGTCCACTGCACTCCGGTGCGCGCGGCGAACTCGACGCCCGCGAGGTGCGGCGCGCCGCCCGTCCCGGAGTTCGCGAAGTTGAGCTTGCCCGGGTTCGCCTTGGCGTAGGCGATCAGCTCCTTCACGTCCTTGACCGGAAGCGAGGGATGCACCGCCAGCACGTGCGGGGAGTACGAGACCATCACGATCGGGGAAAAGTCCTTAGCCGGGTCGAAGGGCATGTCCGGATAGACGCTGGGGTTGATCGCCAGCGCGCCGATGTCGGAGAGGAGCATGGTGTAGCCGTCGGGCGCGGACTTGGCGACGAAATCAGCGCCGACGTTGCCGTTCGCGCCGGCGCGGTTCTCGACCACCACTGGCTGGCCCCACGCTCCGGTGAGCTTCGGCCCGATGGCGCGGGCGAGGATGTCGGAGGTGCCGCCCGCGGCGAAGGGGACGACGATGCGGATCGGCTTGCTCGGATACTCGGCCTGCGCGAGGACGGGCAGGGCGATCGCGAGTGCCGCAACGAGTTGTTTCATGGTCTCTTCCTCCAAGCGAGCGGGTGTATCGAAGCGTATCATCCGGCGATCACGCGTACACGGGGCCGGAGGAGGAGATGTCTCGAAGAGCGTTGTGGCTGGTTGCGGCGGTCGTCCTGCTTATCCCGCCGCTCGCGGGCGCGCAGGCCTACCCGGCGAGGCCGGTACGGCTCGTCGTCCCCTTTCCTCCGGGTGGCAGCGTCGACGTGGTCGCGCGCGCGCTCACGCCCAGGCTCTCCGAGCGTCTGGGCCAGCAGGTCGTGATCGAGAACCGCAGCGGCGCGTCGGGCATCATCGGAACCGAGGCGGTCGCGCACGCCACACCCGACGGCTACACGCTGCTGATCAACACCATTCCCTTCGTCACGAATACCTATCTCTACAGCAAGGTTCCGTACGACCCGTTCTCCGACTTTCTTCCGGTCAGCTGGCTGTGCTCCTCGCCGGGAACGCTGGTGATCAACCCGTCGGTGCCGGCGCGCTCGGTGCGCGAGCTGCTGCAGCTCGCGAAATCGAAGCCCGGCGCGCTCAACTACTCGGCGGCGGGCGCGGGGACCAATCCCCACCTGACGGGGGAGCTGTTCAACTACCTGGGGAACGTCGACATCGTCGCCGTTCAGTACAAGGGAGGAGGCCCGTCGCTGCTCGCCGCCCTCGGCGGCGAGGTCGGGATCTCGTTCCCGAACATCTCAGAGGCGATTCCCCACGCCAAGACCGGGAAACTCATCGTGCTAGGGGTGACGGGCAGCAAGCGCTCAGCGGCGCTTCCCGACGTGCCGACGATCGCCGAAGCGGGATTGCCTGGGTACGAGTTCTATACTTGGCACGGCGTGCTCGCGCCCAAGGGCACGCCCGCCGCGATCGTGACGCTCGTCAACGCCCGCATCAGGGAGACGCTGACCGCGCCGGAGCAGCGGCGGTTCTTCGAGCAGATGGGCTTCGAGATCGTCGCGAGCACCCCCGAGGAATTCGCCGCGCACCTCAGGCGCGAATCGGAAAAATGGGGCAAGGTCATCCGGGAGCGGCACATCCGCGTAGAATGAGCGCGGTATCGTCACCTCTGGGAGGAGGAAAATGAAGCGCGTGTCTTTGCTCGCCGCCGGGCTGCTCGCCCTTGCGCTCGGCGCCTGCTCGTCGATGTCATCCGGCCCGGGCTGGGTCGTGCTCTTCGACGGCTCCAACCTGGACAACTGGAACGCGATCGGGAACGCCAACTGGAGGATCGCGGATGGCGTGGTCTTGGCCGATAGCGGCGCGAAGCGCCAGGGCTACTTGGTCTCCAAGGCCTCCTACACTGACTTCCAGCTCCACGCGGAATTCTGGGTCGACGACGACGCGAATAGCGGCGTCTTCCTGCGCTGCGGCGATCCCACGAGCGTCGGAGCGAAGAACGCGTACGAGGTCAATATCTTCGACAAGCGCCCCGATCCCAGCTACGGCACCGGCGCGATCGTGTACGTCGCAAAGGCTTCGACCGTGCTCAAGGCGGGCGGCAAGTGGAACACCTACGACATCACCGCCAAGGGGCCGCATCTCACCATCGTGCTGAACGGCGTGAAGACCGCCGAAATCGACGACAGCCAGCACGCGAGCGGGCCGATCGCGCTCCAGTACGGTGCGGGCGTGGTGAAGTTCCGCAGGGTCGAGATCAGGCCCCTGTAGGCCCATGTCGCGGACCGCGCTCCTTCTCGCCGCCGCGCTCGTCGCCGCGTGCTCATCGGCGCCGCCCAGGCCCTCGCCCGAGGTGGTCTCCCAGCTCGCGCCGACGGGCAAGCTGCGGGCAGCGATCAACTTCGGCAACCCGGTCCTCGCCTCGAGGGACCCGGCGAGCGGCGAGCCGCGCGGCGTCTCGGTCGATCTCTCGCGCGAGCTGGCGGCGCGGCTGGGCGTGCCGCTCGAGATCGTCCCCTACGCCGCGGCCGGGCGCGTCGTGGAAGCGGTGAAGACCGGCGCCTGGGACGTCGCCTACGTGGCGCGCGATCCCCTGCGCAGCGCGGACATGTACCAGTCGCCGCCGTACGTGATGATCGAGGGCTCGTATCTTGTCCCGGCGGAGTCGACGATCCGCAGCAACGCGGAGGTCGACCGCGACGGCATCAGGATCGCCGTGGGCAAGGGCAGCGCCTACGACCTCTTTCTCACCCGCGAGATCAGGCGCGCGATGCTGGTGCGGGCGCCGACGTCGCCCGAGGTCGTGAGCACCATGATCCGGCAGAACCTCGAAGTCGCCGCGGGCGTCAGGCAGCAGCTCGAGGCCGACGCCAGGCGCACCGCCGGCGTGCGCCTGCTTCCCGGCCGCTTCATGGTCATCAACCAGGCGATGGCCGTGCCCAAGGGGCGCGACGCCGGCGCGGCGTACGTGCACGACTTCATCGAGGAAATGAAAGCGAGCGGCTTCGTCGCGCAGTCGCTCCTGCGCAACAAGGTTGAGGGCGCCGCGGTCGCGGGCCCGGACGACCCGAAAGAGCGCTAGCCCCGCGCCGGCGCGAGCCGCCGCATGCGCGCGAGCAGCGCGGCGAGGGCGATGCCCAGCAGGCAGATCGCGCCGGTCGCGATGAAGCCCAGCCTGAACGCGCCCGAGACGTCCTTCACCACTCCCAGCGCGTACGCGAAGGTCAGCGCGCCCAGGTTCGCGAACATGTTGGAGAAGCCCGCGGACATGCCGGCGACGCGCGACCCCAGCACTTCCACCGGCACCGAGAACAGCGGCCCGAAGTAGAACTGGAGGAAGACCGAGTTCACCGCGATCACGAGCACCAGCATCGGGACCGAGTCGACCATGACCAGCAGGCCCGACGTCAGGGCGAGCATGGCGAGCGACGCGCCGATCACGAGCGGCGGATTCCTCAGGCGGTCCGAGACGTAGCCGCCCAGCGGATTGGCGACGGCGGTCAGCACCGCGCCCATCGCGGTGATGAGGCCGGCGGCCTCGAGCGACAGGCCCCGGTCCGACACGAGCAGCGACGGCAGCCAGAAATTGAAAGAGGTCGTGACGGCGAAGCGGATGAACTGGATGCCCGCGCAGACCCACATGATCGGATAGCTGAACAGCTGGAAGACGTCCGTGATCCCCACCGGATGCCGGGAGCCGGCCGGCCGCTCCTTGCCGAGGAGGAGGTAGATGAACGCCATAGACACGCCGAGCAGCGCGAATCCCATGAAGGTCGGACGCCAGCCGTGGCGGATCGCGAGGAACGGGCCGACGAGCGAAAGCAGGATGTTTCCGGATACGCCGCCGATCACGTAGACGCCCATCGCCGTCGCCCTGCGGTTCGGAGGAAACCAGGACGCGACGAGCGTCAGGCCGGGCGCGAAGATCAGGGCGCGGAATGCGCCGGAGGCGATCTGGTTGGCGATCGCGCCCGGGTAGGTCCGCAGCGTGCCGAAATTGAACGCGAGCAGCGTCGACCCGAGGATGCCGAGGAAGAACAGGCGCTTCGGCCCGAAGCGGTCGGCGAGGGCGCCGGCGGGTATCTGGCCGAGCGCGTAGGTGAACGTCGACACCGCCGACAGCAGTCCGGCCTGCGCGAAGCTCATGCCGAGGTCCTCGCGGATGAGTGGCAGGAAGAGCGCGATGCCGCCGACCGTGAGCATGTTGAATCCCTGGCAAACGACGACCAGGGTGACGGTGAGGGCGCCGCCGCGCGCCGGCTCGCTCATACCTGGAGCGGCTCCTCCTGCATCAGGGCGACCTGCTCCTTCAATTCCAGGATCCGGTCCTGCCAGTAGCGCTGCGTGTTGAACCAGGGAAACGCCGCGGGAAACGCGGGGTCGTCCCAGCGCCGCGCGAGCCACGCCGAGTAGTGGATGAGGCGCAGCGTGCGCAGCGCCTCCAGCAGTTGCAGCTCGCGCGGATCGAAGTCGTAGAAGTCCTCGTAGCCGGCGAGCACGTCGGACAGCTGGCGCGTCATCGAGGCGCGGTCGCCCGACAGCAGCATCCACAGGTCCTGGATCGCCGGGCCCATGCGGCAGTCGTCGAAGTCGACGAAGTGCGGCCCGTCGTCGGTCCACAGCACGTTGCCCGCGTGGCAGTCGCCGTGCAGCCGCAGCGCGCGCACGCGGCCCGCGGCCTCGTAGCTGCGCTCGACACCGGCGAGCGCGAGGTCGACCACGCTTCGCCAGGCCTCGAGCAGATCGCTCGGAACGAAGCCGCTCGCGAGCAGCGAGCCGCGCGGCTCGCGCCCGAAGGTCTCGATGTCCAGCGCCGGGCGCTCCGCGAAGGGCCGCGTCGCGCCGACCGCGTGGATGCGGCCGATGAACCGCCCCATCCACTCGAGCGTCTCGGGGTCCTCGAGCTCGGGAGTGCGGCCGCCGCGGCGCGGATAGACGGCGAACAGGAAACCGCCCCACCGGTGCAGCGTCTTGCCGCCGGAGCGAAGCGGGGCGACCACCGGTATCTCCCTCTCGGCGAGCTCCGCGGTGAAGGCGTGCTCCTCGAGGATCTGCGCCTCGCTCCATCGCCCGGGGCGGTAGAACTTCGCGACCACCGATCCGGCCGAGGCGTCATCCAGCCAGACCTGGTAGACGCGGTTCTCGTAGCTGTTCAGCGCGAGCAGCCGGCCGTCGCCGGAGAAGCCCGTGCTCGCCAGCGCGTCGAGCACGGCGTCGGGCGTAAGGCCCGCGTACGGCGGTTCGGACGGCATCGCGCCATTGTACGGGCGCAAAAAGAAAGTCCGCCCGGAGGCGGACTTTCCCGATGCCGAGCTCGGACGATTCAGCGCGCCAAGCCGTTGCCGACGACCGCGCCGATCACGGTCCCGGCCGCGATCGCGCCCGGTCTGCCGTGGCCCGCGATGGCTCCGATCGCCGCGCCGGCGATCGCGCCGCCGACGGTCGCGGCGGCGGCCGGCGCCGGATACACGGGCTCGGCGTAGACGACCGGCGCGGGCGCGTAGTAGACCGGGGCAGGGTAGACGACGACGGGCCGCGGCGCGAAAACCGGAGGCCGCACGACCACGACGCGGTGTCCCGGATAGACGAAATGCGGGCGCCCGTACCAGCCTTCGTGCGCGAGGGCAGGCGTGGCGGCGGCGAGCGCCGAGGCAAGGCCCGCGATGCTCAAGAGTGCGGTGGTCTTTTTCATGGTCCGCTCCTTTTCTGGGGGTACGACCCGAAAACGGCCCGGCCTCGCCGCCTGTTGACCCCGGCGGTGTAACAGCTTGTAATCCCTGTATCCTCGGTTACACGCACACGAACCCAGGGAGGCGTCGCGATGAACCCAGCCGGCTACGAGCTCTTCCTCGTCGGTCTGTCGTACCTGATTGCCGTGTACGGCACCTACACGGCGCTGCAATTCGCCTTCGCTATCCCGCACGGACTCAGCTGGGCCGAGATCATCGGGTCGGTCACCGGGGCGGCGCTGGCGCTGGGCGGAGCGGCGTGGGCAATGCACTTCATCGGCATGAATTCGGTCGATCTGGGCGTCCCGGTCGGCTTCGACCCGGCGCTCGTCCTGGCCTCGCTCGCGCTGGCCCTCCTCGCCGCGTGCGCCGGATTCTTCATCGTGGGACGTAGCGGCGGCGGGCCGCTGAACCTCCCTCTGGGCGCTCTGGCCGCCGGGCTGGGCTTCGCGCTGATGCAGTACACGGGAATGGAGGCGATGATCGTGCCCGGCGGAAAGGTGAGCTATGACCCGACCTTGCTCGGGGCTTCCGTAGCGATCGCGATCGTCGCTGCGGCCGGCGCGCTGTGGCTGGCGTTTCGTCTTAACGGCAACCTGATGCGCCTCGTCAGCGCGCTGTTCATCGGCGTCGCGCTGTGCGCGATGCACTACACCGCGGTGTACGGGCTGAATCTGCAGGCGGCCAAGACCGCGGCGGCCGACGCGGCGCTCATGTCGCCGGCGACCGCGGCATACGCGGTGTTCGGCATCACGGCCGCGGTCCTCACGCTGCTGCTGGTCTACAGCTCGTGGAAGTCGGCGCGGACCCTGACGAGCAACCTGTAGCTAGGCTTTTCCCGTCTTGGGAATGAACCGCAGCGCGACGCCGTTGTTGCAGTAGCGCAGCCCGGTCGGCTCCGGGCCGTCGTCGAACACGTGGCCGTGGTGCCCGCCGCAGCGCACGCAGTGGTACTCGGTGCGCTCCATGAACAGCTTGCGGTCGGACGAGGTTCCGAACACGCCCGGGATGGTCGTGAAGAAGCTGGGCCAGCCCGTGCCGCTGTCGAACTTCATCGCCGAGGTGAAAAGCGGCAGGCCACAGCCCGCGCACGCGAACACGCCGGGACGCTTCTCGCGGTCGAGCGGGCTGGTGCCCGCGCGCTCGGTGCCCTCGTGCCGCAGCACGTCGTAGGCGGCCGGCGAAAGCTTCTTCTTCCACTCGGCGTCCGACAGCTTGAGCGGCTCGGTGGTGGTCGCCACGTCCGCGCCGTCGGCGAGCAGCATCTTCCAGTTTTTCTGCAGGTCTTCCACTTTCACGGCTCCTTTTGCGGGCTTCTGCGCCAGGCCGGCGCGGGCGAAGCCCGCGAGGGACAGGGCGGTCAAACCTCTCAACCAGTTGCGGCGGTCCATGTTCACAGTCCTCCGTGGGGCGTCCAGTATAACGGGGGCACGACTTGGTCGGCGAAACCTCGCAGGCCTTACAATCGCGGCTTGAGCTCCGACCCCGACCTCTGGCTCGCCGCCGGCCTGCGCACGCCCTTCGCGCGCGTCGACGGGCCCCTCGCGGGTCTCGGCGCGATCGGAATGTCGGTGCCGGTCATGCAGGCCATGACGCACGAGGGCATCCGGCCCGACCTTCTGGTCTGGGGCACGGTGATCCCGAACCTGCGCTACTCGAACATCGCGCGCGAGATCCAGATCGAGGCGGGACTCGACCAGACGATTCCGGCGTTCTCCACGGTGCTCGCGTGCTCGACCAGCATGGTGGCGGCGTTCGAGGCGGCCGGGCTGCTCGGGCGCGGCGGCAAGGAGCTGGCGCTGGTCGGGGGCGTCGAGGCCATGAGCCGCGTGCAGGTCGGCCTCTCGCAGAATCTCTCCGACTGGCTGCGGCGCGTCGGCCAGGCGCGGTCGGCCTCGCAGCGGCTTTCGGCGCTCGCGAGCCTCAGGCCACGCGACGTCCACCTGCACGTGCTCGAAGTGAAGAACCGCGCGACGGGCAAGAGCATGGGCGAACACTGCGAGGAGATGGCCAAGACCTGGAACATCGCCCGCGAGGCCCAGGACAGGATCGCGCTCGCGAGCCACGAGAAAGCGGTCGCGGGACAGAAGTCCGGGTTCTTCGACGACCTGATCGTGCCGGCCGGCGACGCGAAGCGCGACGGCTTTCCGCGCGCCGACACGAGCCTCGAGCGCCTCGCGAAGCTGCAGCCGGCGTTCGACCGGAAGAGCGGCAAGGGCACGATCACCGCGGGAAACTCCTCGCCGCTGACCGACGGCGCCGCCGGCTTGTGGGTCGCGACCGCCGATGGCCTGAAGCGGCTCCCCGGCTCGGTTCCGCGCGTCCGTCTGGCCGACTGGGAAATCGCCGCGGTCGACATCTTCCACGAAGGCCTGCTGATGGCGCCCGCCTACGCGATTCCGCGCATGCTCGCGCGCAACAGGCTCGCCTACGCCGATGTCGCGCTGTGGGAGATCCACGAGGCGTTCGCGGCGCAGGTACTGTGCAACGTCGCTGCGCTCGAGAGCCCGGGCTTCCGGCGCGAGAAGGCGGGCGTCGATTTCGATCCGGGCAAGGTGCCGGTGGAGAGACTGAACCCGCACGGCGGCTCGGTCGCGCTCGGCCATCCGTTCGGCGCGACCGGCGCCCGCATCCTGTCGCAGGCCGTGAAGGAGCTGGCGGCGATGCCGAAGGGAAGCCGCGCGGTGGTGAGCATCTGCGCCGACGGCGGCCTCGGCACGGTGGCGCTGCTCCAGAGAGACTAGCGCCGTGCCTGCGAGCGGAAACCTCGTCGAGATCTCGGACCTGGAGTTTTCCTACGGGCCGCGCAAGCTGCTGAAGGGCCTGAGCCTCATGATCCCGCGCGGCAAGGTCGTGGCGATTCTCGGCGCGAGCGGCTCGGGAAAATCGACCCTGCTGCGCCTCATCGGCGGGCAGGCGACGCCCGAGCGCGGCACGGTCAGGGTCGACGGCCAGGTGGTCCACGAGCTCGGCACGCGCGCTCTCTACGCGCTGCGCCGCAAGATGGGGATGATGTTCCAGGCGGGCGGGCTCTTCACCGACATGAGCGTGTACGAGAACATCGCCTTTCCCATGCGCGAGCACCATACCCGGCTCCCGGAGAGCGTGCTGCGCCGCATCGTGCTGATGAAGCTCCAGGCCGTGGGCTTGCGCGGTGCGCACGCGCTCGCGCCCAACGAGCTCTCGGGCGGCATGTCGCGGCGTGTGGCGCTCGCCCGCGCGATCGCCGCCGATCCGATGCTCGCGATGTACGACGAGCCCTTCGGCGGCCTCGACCCGATCTCGATCAACGTCATCGCCAGCCTCATCCGGCAGCTGAACGACGCGCTGGGCGCGACCTCGATCGTGGTGAGCTACGACGTGAGCGAGGCGGTGAAGCTGGTCGACTACCTGTACGTGATCGCCGACGGGGTGGTGGCGGGCGAGGGCACGCCAGACGAAGTGCTCGCCTCGAAGGATCCCTACGTCTACCAGTTCATGCACGCGAAGCCCGAGGGGCCGATCGCCTTCCACTATCCGGGCAAGCCGATCGGCGAGGACTTCGGGCTCGCGAGGCGCGCTTAGATCACTCCGCGCGGATTCCCTTGTCGCGGATGATCTTGCCCCATTTCGCCGATTCGGACTTGATGAACTCGCCGAACTCCTCCGGGGTGCTCGCCACGATCTCGGCGCTCTGCGCGTCGAACCTCGCCTTGATGTCGGGCTCGGCGAGGATCTTAGCGAGGGCCCCGTTCAGCCTGTCGATGATCGCGGCCGGGGTGCCCGCCGGCGCGACGGCGCCGACCCACGACGTCGTTTCGAATCCCGGATAGAAATCGCCTATCGTCGGCAGGTCGGGAAAGTGCGGCGAGCGCGCCCGGCCGCTCGTGGCGAGGCCGATGAGCTTGCCCGCTCTCACGTTCTGTCCGATCGCGCCGCCCGCCTGGACGAGCATCACCTGGACCGTGCCGGCGACGAGATCGCTGATCGCCGGCCCGCCGCCCTTGTAGTTGACGGCGACGGCCTGGATGCCCGCGGCGTCCTTGAACAGCTCGAACGCGAGTCGGCTGGAGGATGCAGGTCCGGCCGAGCCGTAGTTCAGCTTCCCGGGGTTGTTCTTGGCGTACGCGACGAACTCCGGCACCGTCTTCACGCCCAGGCTCGGGTGCACCACGAGGATTTGCGGGTAGCGCACGACCAGCATGATCGGAGCGAAGTCCTTCACCACGTCGTAGGGCAGCTCCTTGTAGAGATGGGGGTTGGAAGCGAAAGTGTCGAAGGTCACCATGATGGCGTAGCCGTCGGCGGGCGCCTTGGCGAGCTGCGCGGTGCCGACGATGCCGCCGGAGGCGACGCGGTTCTCCACGACGAAAGGCTGGCCCAGCTCCTCGGCGAGCTTGGGGCTCAAGAGCCGCGCCGCGATGTCGGAGGCGCCCCCCGCGCTCGAGGGCACGTAGACGTGCACCGGCTTCGAGGGGTAGTCCTCCGCCCGCAGGGGCAGCGACAGCGCGGCGAGCAGGGCGATGAATGCGATTCTCACGGCCGTGCCATGATACCGCGGTTCGAATGGAAAACATCGTGAAGGCGGGCATAGGAGCGCCGGTGCCGCGCAAGGAGGACGCTCGGCTGCTCGCGGGCAGGGGCTCCTTCAGCGACGACCTCGATCTCCCGGGGCAGGCCTACGCGGTCGTGGCGCGCTCGCCGCACGCGCACGCGCGAATCGTCGCGATCGACGCGCTGGAAGCGCTCGCGTCGCCGGGCGTGCTCGCGGTGCTCACGGGCGCAGACTGGCTCGACGACGGCCTGAAGCCGATCCCCCACCGGCCGTTCTCGGCGAGCCCGCCCGACGTCGGCCTCTCGAACCGCGACGGCTCCGCGATCTTCATCGCGCCCCACTATCCGCTGCCCGCGGACAAGGCGCGCTTCGTCGGCGAAGCGGTCGCCATGATCGTCGCCGAATCGTTGCAGGACGCGCGCGACGCCGCCGAGCGCCTCCGTGTCGAGTACGAGCCGCTGCCCGCGGTCGTGCGGGCGGCCGACGCGGCGGCGCCCGGCGCGCCGCTCTTGTGGGAGGAGCGCGGATCCAACGTGACGATCGACGCGGACCTGGGCGACCCCGCGGCGAGCGGCGCGGCGTTCGCGCGCGCGGACCACGTCGTGCGCCTCTCGACCCGGGTGCAGCGGGTGACCGGCGTGCCGATGGAGCCGCGCGCCGCGCTCGGCGCCTACGACGCCGCGACGCGGCGCACCACGCTCTACGCCGGGTCGGGCGGCGTCGTGCGCCAGAAGCGCGAGCTCGCGGCGATGCTCGGCGTGGACGAGGGCTCGGTGCGCGTGGTCGCCCGCGACACCGGCGGCAACTTCGGGACGAAGAACAGCTTCTTTCCCGAGTTCGCGCTCGTCGCCTGGGCGTCGCGGCGCCTGGGCCGCCCGGTGAAATGGACCTGCGAGCGCGGGGAGGCGTTCCTGTCGGACTACCAGGGCCGCGACCTGGCGGTCGAGGCGGAGCTCGCGCTCGACGCCCGCGGCAACTTCCTCGCGCTGCGCGCCTCGAACCTGAGCAACGTGGGGGCGCACACCGCCTCGCACGTGCCGCTGTCCAAGGGCGCGTCGATCATCACCAGCGTCTACCGCTTCCCGTCGGCGCACGTGCGCGCGCGCGCGGTGCTCTCCAACACGCCGCCGACGACGCCCTACCGCAGTGCCGGGCGGCCCGAGGCGATCTTCGTCGTCGAGCGCCTGATCGACCTCGCCGCGCGCAAGCTGGGGATCGACCGCGTCGAGTTGCGCCGGCGCAACCTCGTTCCCGAGGCGGCGATGCCGCACCGCAACCCCTTCGGCCTCGTCTACGACAGCGGCGCGTACGCAAGGGCGATGGACGCGGCGCTCGCGCTCGGCGACTGGAACGGATTCGAGGCGCGCCGCGCCGAGGCGCGGCGGCGCGGGAAGCTGCGCGGAATCGGCGTCGCGAACTACGTGGAGGTGACCTCCGGGTTCCCGACCGAGCGCGCCGAGCTCGCGGTGCGGCCCGAGGGACGCGTCGACGCCGTGATCGGGACGCTCTCCAGCGGGCAGGGGCACGAGACGAGCTTCGCCCAGCTGCTCGTCGAATGGCTGGGCGTGCCCTTCGAGAGCGTCAACCTCATCCAGGGCGACACCGATGTCGTGACGGAGGGCGGCGGGTCGCACTCCGGGCGCTCGATGCGCTTCGCGAGCGTCGTGCTCGGAAAGGCGTCGGAGGCGATCGTCGCGAAAGGCAGGGCGGTCGCCGCGGGCCTGCTCGAGGTCGCGGCAGCCGACATCGAGTTCCGCGAGGGGCGCTTCTGCGTCAAAGGCACCGACCGCTCGATCGGCCTCTTCGACGTCGCCGAGGCCGGGCCGCTCGCCGCGGCGCACACCGAGACGCTGCGCGTCGCGGGGTTTCCCTACGGCAGCCAGGTGTGCGAGGTCGAGGTCGATCCCGAGACGGGCGAGGTCGCGATCGCGCGCCTCGCCGCCGTCGACGACGTGGGCCGCGCGGTCAACCCGCTGATCCTTCACGGGCAGACGCACGGCGGGTTCGCGCAGGGGGCGGGCCAGGCGCTCCTCGAGGAATGCCGCTACGACCCCGACACCGGGCAGCTGCTCTCGGCCTCCTTCATGGACTACGCGATGCCGCGCGCCGACCACTTTCCCGATCTCGCGACCGAGCTGAGCGAGGTCCCGTCGCCGACCAACCCGCTGGGAATCCGCGCGGGCGGCGAGGGCGGCACCACGCCCGCGCTCGCCGCGGTCGCGAACGCGATCGTCGACGCGCTCGCGGAACTCGGGGTCGACCATATCGAGCTTCCCGCCACGCCCGAGCGGGTGTGGCGCGCCATCCGCGCGGCGCGCCGAGTTATCATGCGGCGCCAAGGAGAAATCCAGCCATGAAGTGTCTCTTCGCCGCGCTGCTAAGCGTCTCCATCTCCGCCGGGGCGGCCGAGCGCGCCGATACGATCCTGCTCAACGGCAGGGTCGTGACCGTCGACCAGCGCTTCAGCATCGCCCAGGGCGTGGCGATCCGCGGGGAGCGCATCCTCGCCGTCGGCAACAACGCCGACGTGCTCGAGCACCAGGGGCCGGGAACGAAGATCATCGATCTCAAGGCGCGCACGGTGATCCCGGGGCTGATCGACAACCACGCCCATTTCATCCGCGCGCCCGAGCACGACGAGCTGCGCCTGGACGGCGTGACCTCGCGCGCCAGGGCGCTGGCGATGCTCGCCGAGCGGGTACGCGCGGCCAGGCCCGGGGAATGGATCGCGACGCTGGGCGGCTGGTCGGAGGACCAGTTCACCGACGACCCGCGCGGGTTCCCGCTCGAGGAGCTCGACCGCGTCGCGCCCGACAACCCCGTGGTGCTCCAGGCCGTCTACATCCGAAGCTATCTGAACAGCGCCGCGCTCAAGGCGGCGGGAATCGACGCGGCCACGCCCGACCCGCGCGGCGGCGCGATCGAGAAGGACGCGGCCGGCCGGCCCACGGGCCTGGTGAGCGGCGCGGGCGGCGTCGCCTTCGTCGCCGCGAAGATCCCGCCTCCGGACAAGGAGCAGTGGGTCGCGAACGTGCGCAAGTTCGTAGCGGGCCTCAACGCGATGGGCATCACCGCGTGGTACGACGCGGGAGGGCGCGGCATCGACGAGCGCCATTACGCCGCCTACCGCGAGCTGGCGCAGCGCGGCGAGCTGAACGCGCGCGCTTTCTGGACCACGAGCCGCCAGCCCTCGACGCCCGCCGAGGTCGACAAGGTGATCGCCGAGATCCAGCAGGCGACGCCGTTCCAGGGCGACGACTGGTTCGACAACATCGGCTGGGGCGAGTCGGTCTACCTGCCCGCGACGACGCAGCTCCTGCGCGCCGATTTCGCGGTCAGGCCCGAGGACATGCGCCAAGTGCAGCGCATCCTGCACGCGGTGGCCGAGAGCGGGATGTTCCTGAACGCCCACGTCGAGATGGAGAACGCGATCGACGCCTATCTGGATCAGATGGAGGCGGTGAACAAGGTCGAGCCGATCAAGGGGCTGCGCTGGGTGCTGTCGCACCTCGACCAGGTCACCGACGCGCAGCTCGAGCGCATGAAGCGGCTGGGCCTGTACGCCGGGCTGCACAGCCGTCCGCTGATACAGGGCGCGCTCATGCACGCGGTGCACGGCGATCGCGCCTGGGACATGCCGCCTTTCAAGCGCGTGCAGGACAGCGGCATCGTCTGGGGCCTGGGGTCGGACGCGACCGCGGTGACGACCTCGAATCCATTCTACACGCTGTCCTTCGCCGTGACCGGGCGCATGATCGGCGGGCGCAAGGTGAACCGCCAGAGCGTGAGCCGCGAGCAGGCGCTGATCGCGCACACCCGCAGCAACGCCCTGTTCGTCTTCCAGGAGAACAACCTGGGATCGCTCCAGCCCGGCAAGTACGCCGACCTGGTCGTGCTCGACCGCAACTACCTCGCCGTGCCGGCGGCGCAGATCAAGGACATCAGGCCGGTGATGACGATGGTGGGCGGCCGGATCGTGTACCAGGCGAAATAGCGTCCTAGGCCGCGGCGCGGATCGAGGCGCGCAGCTTCTCGACCATCACTTCGATCTCCGCCTTCGTGGCGATGAACGGCGGCGCGACCGCGATGGTCTCGCCGGTGAAGCGGTAGAGCATCCCGTTGTCCAGGCCGTGCTCGAACACCTTCAGCGCGCGCGCGCCGGGCTTGCCCTGCATCGGCTCCAGCTCCACCGCGGCAGCGAGGCCGATGTTGCGGATGTCGGCGATTCCGGGCTCGCCCTTGAGCGAGTGGATTCCCTGCTCGAGCACGGGCTCGAGCTCGCGTGCGCGCGCGAACGCGTCCTCCGCGGCGAGCGCGTCGAGCGTCGCGTGCGCCGCGGCGGCGGCGACCGGGTGCCCCGAGTAGGTGTAGCCGTGGAACAGCTCGACCGCGGACTCCGGGCCGGTCATGAACGCGTCGTAGATCGCGGGCTTAACGATCACACCGCCCATGGGGATGACGCCGTTGGTGACGATCTTGGCGAAGCAGATCATGTCGGGTACCACGCCGAAGCGCTGCGCCCCGAAGGCCTGTCCGAGGCGCCCGAAGCCGGTGATGACTTCGTCGAAGATCAGCAGAATGCCGTGCCTGTCGCAGATCGCGCGCAGGCGCTCGAGATATCCGAGCGGCGGCACGAGCACCCCCGCCGAGCCCTGCATCGGCTCGACGATCACCGCGGCGATGGTCGAGGCGTCGTGCAGCGCGACCAGGCGCTCGAGCTCGTCGGCGAGCTGCGCGCCCCATTTCGGCTGTCCGCGCGAGAAGCCCATCTGCGCCGCATCGTAGGTGTGCGGCAGGTGGTCGACGCCCTGGAGGATGAGCGGCGCGAACATCTTGCGGTTCGCCGCCATGCCGCCGACCGAGATGCCGCCCATGCCCACGCCGTGGTAGCCGCGCTCGCGGCCGATCAGGCGCGTGCGCGACGCCTCGCCTTTCGCGCGGTGGTAGGCGACGGCGATCTTGAGCGCGGTGTCCACGGCCTCCGAGCCCGAGTTGCCGAAGAACACCTGGCCCATTCCCTGCGGGGCCAGCCCGACCAGGCGCTCGGCGAGCGAGAAGATCTTCGGATGCCCCATCTGGAACGCGGGGCAGTAGTCGAGCTCTTTCACCTGCTTTGCCACGGCCTCGGCGATCTTCGGATGGCCGTGGCCGAGCGGGCAGCACCACAGTCCCGAGAGGCAGTCGAACAGGCGCCTGCCCTCGACGGTGGTGTAGTAGGCGCCCTGCGCGCTCGCGAGAATCCGCGAGCGCGGATTGCGCTTCAGGTACCGGTTCGAGGTGAACGGCATCCAGTACGCTCCGGTCCGCAGGCCGGGGCCCTGCGCGAGCGCGGCGGGTTCGTTCTTCATGGGATCGCTCCTTGCATTTACACCGGAGAAACAGACAGCTTACACTGGCGCCCGGAAGTTGCAGGGAGGGCGGAAACACAAGAACAGGGGGCCAAGCCCGTGTATTCGAACCTGGTCGTGATCTTCAATTTCATCATCAGCCAGTGGAGCCTGTCGCCGCAGGCGTTCAAGGACGCGGTGCTGCTCGCGGCCCTCGTCAAGTCGGTTCTCGCGGTCCTGTGGTGGACCATGCGCGTGCTGGTCGCCAAGTTCCCGGCGAGCGCCGGGGTCTCGAAGCTCCGCACCGTGCTCAACAACCGGCCGGCGAAGATGGTGATCCTCCTGCTGGACGTCACGCTGATCGACGTGTTCCTGTTCTTCGCCTGCGTGGCGCTGCTCGACCTGAGCCGCGGCTTCTCGATATTCTCGCTGTGGACGGCGGCGCTGTTCTCGTTCCTGCTCGCCTACATGGTGCTGGTCGCGCACGCCGACATCAAGCGGTACTAGACTCGGTGCTACACTGACGCCATGCCGCTCTCCCACATCGAGCACTATCTCGTCGCCGCCGACGACATGGAGCGCACGCGCGACTGGTACCGCGACGTCCTGGGCATGCAGGAAGGCTGGCACCCGGACTTCGGCTTTCCCGTGTACTGGATGTACCTCGACGGAAAGGACGTCGTGCACATCGGCAGGAGCGCGAGGCACGCGAGCGACAACCAGAGGACTTACCTGGGGAGGCTTGCGCAGGATGCGGGCGCGGGAACCGGCGCAATCGACCACATCGCATTCCGCGCGAGGGGCCTCGCGCAGACCATGGCTCACCTGCGCAAGCACAGGATCGAGTTCAGCGAGCGGCGCGCCAATGGCCAGGCGCTCTACCAGCTGTTCATGTACGACCCCAACGGCATCAAGGTCGAGCTGAATTTCGACGCCGCCGAGGCGGTGGGGATCGAGCCCGAGATCACCGCGGAGAAGCTGGCGGCCCGGAAGTAGCGGCGGCGGCCATGCGCCTGCTCACGTTCAGGATACGGGGGGTGGACGCCCCGCGGATCGGCGCGCGTGTATCGCGCCAGGTGCTCGATCTCGCCGCGGCCGCCGGCGTCGCTGGGGAGGCGACGCCCCCTTCGCGGATGCGCGACCTGCTCGCCGCGGGCAAGCCCGCCATGAAGCAGGCGAGGAAGCTCTACGAGCAGGCGAAGGCCGACCGCGACGGCTTCGCCGCGGCGCTGCTCGACGAACGCGAGATCCGCTTCCTGCCGCCCGTTCCCGACGCGGACAAGTTCCTGTGCGTCGGCAAGAACTACCGCACCCACCTCGAGGAGCTGAGGAGGAACGACCTGCTCACCGAGACTCCCCGGGAGCCGACCGCATTCGTCAAGCTCAACTCCTGCCTCGCCGGGCACAACGCGAAGGTGGCGCGCCCCGACGGCGTCGTCGCGCTCGACTACGAGCCGGAGCTCGTGTTCGTCATCGGCAAGCGCGCGCTCGGCGCGAAGAAGAAGGACGCGTTCGACCACGTCGCCGGCGTAACCATACTGAACGACCTTACCGACCGCGATGCGCAGAAGCGCGAGGTCGCTTCAGGCTCGCGCTTCTGGACCGGCAAGAACATCCCGGGCTTCGGGCCTCTGGGCCCGGAGATCGTCACGATGGACGAGATCCCCGACCCCTACGACCTGTGGATGGTGTGCAGGGTGAACGGGCAGGAGCGCATGCGCGTCAACACGCGCGACCAGATCTGGAAGCTGCCCGAGATCCTCGAGCACTTCTCGCGCCATATCCCGATCGAGCCCGGAGACATGTTCTCGACCGGCGCGCCCGGCGGAGTCGCGGTGGGCAAGGCGAACGCGGCCGAGCTGTTCCTCAAGCCCGGGGACGTGGTGGAGTGCTCGATCGAGGGCGTGGCGACGCTGCGCACCTACATCGTCTCGCCCGACGCCGTGCACTAGCCGGGAGCCTTGTGCGCGACGCCCTTGTGGCAGTCGATGCAGGTCGCCTTGCCCTCGAGCACCTGCTGGTGCATCGGCTGCACGAAGTCCTTCTGCTTCGCCAGCGTCGCGCGCGTGAACTCGTGGCAGTTGCGGCAGTTGCGCGAGCCGTTGGCCTTGTACTCGTCCCAGACCGCCTGCGCAAGGCGGGCGCGCTCCTTCTCGAACAGCTCCTGGGTGGCGATCACGCCGCGCAGCTCGCCGATGATGTCCTTGGTCCCGGCCTTCGCCTTGTACCAGAGCAGCTCCGGGTACCCCTTGGGGATGTGGCAGTCGTGGCAGCCGGCGTGCACGCCGGTGCGGTTGGCGCCGTGGATGCTCTCGGCGTACTCCTTCGCCACCGATTGCATCGAGTGGCAGGCGCCGCCGCAGAACGCGTTGGTGCCGGTCAGCTCGACCATGACCTGCGTGCCGGCGGTCGCCACGAAGCCGACGACGATGCCGGCGCCCAGCAGCAGGAGGATAGACCGGCGGTCGGCCGCCATCGGGTCTTACTTCTGCGACAGCACGTAGTCGACCGCCGCCTTGATCTCGGCCTCGGAGGCGTTGACCTTGGGGTGGCCCTTCGCGGTCTTGAGCTGCTCGACCAGGGCGGCGGACTTGCCCTGGAACTTGGCGGCGATGTCCTTGAACGACGGCCCGACCTTCTTCGTGTCGACCGCGTGGCAGTTCAGGCAGCCCTTGGACTTCACCACCTCGGCGCCGGACTGGGCGAGAGCCGACCCGGCCGCGATCGCAAGGGTGACAGCAAAGACAGTTCGCAGTGCCTTCATGGTGCTCCTCGTTCGGAAGTTGGAAGACGCAGGAATTCTAGCGCATGGCCTCAGGGTTGCCGACCTGTTGCTGGAACTGTAATTTATCGGTCGGGGCGATTCCATTGGACCAAGGTCCAATGCCCCGCACGGGGGAGCGCATGAGCGAGGGGTCTGCGGCAAGTCGATCGAAGCTCGGCCTTTGGGTCGGGGCCTTCGCCGGGTTCTACCGTCCGGGCGTCGAGGAAGTCCGGCGCCTCGACGCCGCGTCCAAGTTCCTCTATTCGGCGCGCAGCGTCATCCTCGTCATCTCCGCCCAGGCGGCGATCATCGCCGGGCTGCTCGCGCTCGGCGCGCGCCGGTTCGATCCGCTCGACTTCGTTCTCGTGCTCGCTGGCTTCGTCGCCGCGCACATGATCAGCAACCTCAGCAACGACTACTTCGGCTACAAGCGCGGCCACGACACGCCGGACTCGCCGCGGATGCGCTACACGGTGCACCCGCTCGCGAGCGGCGTGCTCGACTCGCGCACGCTCCTCACCGGGCTCGCGATCGTCTCCGCGATCGGCCTTTCCATCATGGCATTCTTCATCGTCGAGCGCGGCTGGACCGCGGCGGCGTTCGCCGCCGCGGGCATCGCGCTGCTCTTCCTCTACGACGCGGCGCCGGTGCCGCTGAAGAGCATCGGCCTGGGCGAGCCGGCCGTGTTCCTGGTGTGGGGACCGCTCATGATCGGCGGCGGCTACGCCGTGATCGCCGGAGAGGTCTCGCCCGCGGCGTTCCTCGCATCGGTGCCCTACGGGCTCGGCGTGATGTCCATCCTCGTCGGCAAGCACATCGATCAGATGGACTTCGACGGGGGCCGGCGCATCCGGACGCTCCCGGTGCTCCTCGGCGAGCGCGCCGCCCGGGCGCTCAACGTGGCGACGGTCGCGCTCATCTACGCGGTCACCGTGGTGCTGATCGCGCTCGGCCAGCTCACCCCCTTCGCCGCGGTCATCGCCGTCGCGTTTCCGCGCGCGTGGCAAGCGATGAGGCTCATGAGCCGGCCTCGCCCCGCCAGGGCCCCGGAGGGCTACGTCGGCTGGCCGCTCTGGTACCACCGCGCCTGCCTCACGCACAACCGGCTGTTCGGCTGGCTCTACATCCTCGGGCTCGCCGGCGGCGCCGCTTGGCCCGGGCTGCGTTTCTAGCGGACCGCGATCCGGTCTTCCTGTATTCTTGATCCGCCGTCCAATGCACCACACTTCATGAGGGGGAGGCCGTGAGAGGAATCCTGAGACCGTTCTTGGCCGCGGCGCTCGCCGCGTCCGCGCACGCTTCCGCGCAGGTGACGCTCAACGCGAGCTCGTGGGTATCGCCCGCGCACCCGCTCACGGCGAACATGCTCGTGCCGCTGTGCGACGACATCGCGAAGGTCACCTCCGGCCGAGTGAGGTGCAACGTGCTTCCCAAGGCGCCGGTCGCGCCGCCGCAGACCTTCGACGCCGTCGCGGACGGCCTCATCGATCTCTCGTTCACCTCGCACGGCTACACGCCGGGGCGCTTCTCGCTCACCGAGGCGCCGGAATTCCCGTTCATGGGCGACACCGCCGAGGTCACGGCGGTCGCGTACCAGCGCATCTACGAGCGCATGCTCGCCAAGGCCGACGAGCACAAGGGCGTGGTGGTGCTCTCGGTGTTCACCCACGGCCCCGGCCAGATCTACAACGTGAAGCACGCGATCAATTCGCTGAAGGACTTCGACGGACTGAAGATCCGCCTCGGCGGCGGGGTGGTGACCGACGTCGCCAAGGCGCTCGGCGCGGTGCCCATCCTCAAGCCCGCGCCCGAGTCCTACGAGCTGCTCTCTTCGGGCGTGATCGACGGCGTGTTCTTCCCCAAGGAGTCGCCGCTCTCGTTCAAGTTCATCCCGCTGATCAAGTACGTGACGCTCGTGCCGGGGGGGCTGTACAACACCAGCTTCGTGTGGATGGCGAACCCGGCGAAGTGGAATTCGATCTCCGAGTCCGATCGCAGGCTGATCGCCCCGCTGCTCGGCGAGGCGCTCGCGCGGCGGTCGGGCCGGGCCTGGGACGCCGCGGACGCCAAGGGCCTCGCCGCGATGCAGGAAGCGAAGCTCTCCGTGGCTACCGCGAGCCCCGCGCTCGTCGCCCAGATCCGCGCCAAGACCTCGGAGCTCGAGCACGAGTGGATCGAGAGGAAGGCGAAGCCGAAGGGCGTCGACGGCGCCGCAGTCCTCAAGGCCCTGCGCGCCGAGATCGCGTCGCTGCAGAAGAAATAGCCGCCGTATGCCGCGCTTCGACCGCGCGGTCGCGCCCGCGCTCGGGCTGGTCGCGGCCGCGCTGATGCTCTGCCTGATGCTGCTCACCTGCGTCGACGTCGTCGGGCGCTATTTCTTCAACACACCGGTGACGGGCGGATTCGAGATGACCGAGCTGCTGCTCGCGGCGCTCATCTTCGCCGGGCTCCCGCTGGTGACGCTGCGCAGCGAGCACATCGTCGTCGACCTGCTCGACCCGGTGACCCCGCACTGGCTGTTCCGCGCCCAGCACGTGCTCGCCACGCTGATCGGGATCGCCTGCACGGGCTATCTCGCGTGGCGGCTGGGCCTGCGCGCGGAGGAGCTCGCGCTGCGCGGCGAGACCACGTCGCAGCTCGGGTTCAGGCTTTCCTGGCTCACCTGGGCGATGAGCCTGCTCATGGCGCTCACCGCGGCGGCGCTCGTCGCGACCCTGTTCCGCCCGCCGCAGCGCCATTTTCCGGGCGAGAGCGAGGGCCCGGGCGCGTGATCGAGGGGCTCGCCGGCCTCGCGGCCTTCCTGCTCCTCGCCCTGCTGCGCGTGCCGATGGCGTTCGCCATGGGCATCGTGGGCTTCTTCGGGTTCGCCTACAAGGTGAACTTCGCCGCGGCGGCGGCGATGATCGGGCAGACCACGTACGAGACCGGGCTCGCGTATACGCTCTCGGTCATTCCGCTCTTCATCCTCATGGGGAATTTCGTCGTGCGCGCGCGCATGTCGGAGGAGCTGTACCACGCCGCCTACACCTTCCTCGGGCACCGGCGCGGGGGCCTCGCGATGTCGACCATCGTCGCGTGCGCGGGCTTTGGCGCGATCTGCGGCTCGTCGATCGCCACCGCGGCGACGTTCAGCAAGGTCGCCTACCCGCCGATGCGCAAGTACGGCTACAAGGACGTGCTTGCCGCGGGGTCGATCGCCGCGGGCGGAACGCTCGGCATCCTGATCCCGCCATCGACCATCATGGTGATCTACGGGATCATGACCGAGACCAACATCGGCAGGCTCTTCATCGGGGGCATCCTGCCGGGGATCGTCGCGACGGCGCTCTTGTGCCTCGCCGTGGTGTGGATGACCTGGCGCGACCCGGACGCGGGGCCGCCGGGCGAGCGCAGCCCCTGGGCGGCGCGCGTCGAGGCGCTGAAGCGCGTGTGGGCCGTCATCGCGCTCTTCGTGCTGGTCATAGGCGGCATCTACGCGGGCCTGTTCACCGCGACCGAGGGCGCGGGCATCGGCGCGGGCGGGGCGTTCGCGTTCGCGCTCGCGCGGCGCGCGCTGACGTGGAAGGCGCTCCTCGAGGTGCTCGTCGAGAGCGTGCGCACCACCTCCATGCTCTTCATGATCCTCATCGGCGCGCTGATCTTCGCGAACTTCGTCAATTACACCACGATGCCCGCGGACCTCAAGGACTTCGCGCTGCGCTTCAAGGACACGCCGTGGATGGCGGTCGCGGCGATCTGCGTGATCTACGTGGTGCTCGGCACCGCGATGGAAGAGCTGTCGATGATCCTGCTGACCGTGCCGCTGTTCTTCCCGGTCGTGACCGCGCTCGGCTACGACCCCGTGTGGTTCGGCATCGTCATCGTCATCGTCGTCCAGATCGGGCTCATCTCGCCGCCCGTGGGCATGAACATCTTCGTCGTGAAGAACCTGCTGCGCAGCCTCTCGATCGGCACCGTGTTCCGCGGCGTCATCCCGTTCAACGTCGCCCTTATCGCGCTGCTCGCGATCGTGGTCGCGTGGCCGCAGCTGGCGACGTTCCTGCCGGGGTTCATGAAGTGAGACCGGACCTCGTTCGCCGGAGCTATTGAGAGCGCAGGCCGGCGCGAAGCGCGAGCCGCTCATAGAGCTCGTACTGCTCGCGCACGAACTCCTCGGTCTCCGCCGGCGAGCGGATCGCGGGAATTCCGCCGAGCTTCTCGTTGCGGGCGACCCAATCCGGGTCGCGCGCCAGCTTCGCGAGCACGCCGGTCCAGCGCTGCACGACTTCCTTCGGCAGCCGCGGCGGCCCCGCCAGGGCCGACCACGCGGCGAGCCTTTCCATCGCGGGCCAGCCCAGGGCGCGCGCGGTCGGCGCCTCGGGCAGCTCGGGAAGGCGCTCGCGCGTCGTCGTCATCAGGGCCCGCAACGCCCCGGATTTGAAGTGCGGCAGGAGCGCACCGAGATTGCTGCAGGCAAATTGCACGTGCCCGCCGAGCAAGGCGGCCGTGAGGTCGCCCGAGCCCTTGTACGGCACGCCGACGGCGGCGTCCTTCGGCAGCCCGAGGATCGAGAACAGGTATTGCGGCCCGAAGCTCTGTATCGTGCCCGCGCCGACCGTGGCGAAATTCAGCTTGCCGGGGTGCGTCGCGATGCTCTCGATCAGGTCCTTCATCGACTTGTAGGGCGCGTCGGCCTTCACGGCGCACACATAGGGATTCACCTCAAGCACCGAGAGCAGCGTGAAGTCGCTCCACCGGTACGGTGTCTTCGCGTCCATCGCCGGCAGGATCACCTGTGAGGCGATACGCGCGAGCAGCAGCATGTAGCCATCCGCCGGCGCATTGCGTACCGTCATCGTGCCGATCGCGCCCGACGCCCCCGGCTGATTCACGACCACGACCGTCTGGTCCAGATACTTCGACGCGTGCTCGGAGAGATTGCGGCCCGCGAGATCCGCGTCGCTGCCCGCGCTGAACGGCACGACGAGCGAGATCGGCTTCGAAGGGTATTGAGCGTGAAGCGCGCCGGAGGCGGCGAGCAGCGCCGCCGAGGCGATCACGCGGGTGGAGACGTTGCCCTGGAGTCTCATGACGGGTCCCACGGAACTTGTTGAAGAACCACGCGATAGTGATCGTGGTCCTCGAAGGTCCTGCCGCGCTGCTCCCAATATGGGTTGAACGACGAGACTTCAACGAACCCGGCTTGAAGCATCGACGCGCACGCCTGCTGCCACTGAACCGGGTCGGGCAGGTAGAAGACTAGCAGGTCCTCCGCTGTTGGAGAGGGGAGCTGAGGGGCCTCGAACTCGTAGGCTACGCAAGCTGAACAGAGTCGCCCTCCGAGACGACCCCGGGCTGGACGACCTGGGTCCACATCCCGGCTTCGCCGCCATGGGTTCGATGCAGGGTCTTGTAGATGTTCACATCCCGTTCCAGCCCCGGCTGGGCTCGGTTGACCATCGTGCAGCGTATGCATCGCCGGCGCGGAACCAGCTGCGCCGAGCCGACGCTCAGCAGACGTTCTGCCCAGGCGTCCTCGAGCCATCCCTCGCCATCAACATGGATCAAGACATTCGGGCGGAAGCGACGCACGTCCCAGGTGCCGGCGGAATGGGCGGCAGCACCGCCGCGCAAGCCGGCGGTGGTCATGACCAGCACTGGGAATGCATCGACAAAGCGCCCCTTCGGCATGGTCCACTCAATGGCTCGGCTCGAGTCGTCAGTGGCATCCGCAAAATATTCGGCGCGTGCCGCGTCACTCTCCGCGGCGGCCACCAATGCGACCGGCTTGGCCAGCCATGTCGAGAGTGCGGCATCCGTGGCTGGGCCGGGTCCTTTGAGCTCCTGACCGTCGGGCAGGGTGATGACGGGAAGGTCACCATCCTGCGCGACACGCGACGACGCAAATAGCAAGCGTGGTTCGCGCCGTGCGGTGAGTATTCGACCGTCGCTGCGATCCTGAATGCCCCACATGCGGTCCCCGTCGACCCCATCGCCGACCACGCGAAGCATGGGTAGCCGTTCGCCCAGGAGAGACTTCACCGGATAGCGCCATAGCTGCGCAATGCGCAAGCCCAGTGCAGCGGAACTCGGCCGATCTGAAGTTGGTGCTCGCAAGTCGCTGTCGCGCATGGTTCCTCCTCGGGGCAGCGTCATCGGTCTCCGCGGGCTTCGCGCATAGCCTCAGCATGTTAAGCGCCTTGGGTGAGGGCGTAGATCATGCGGCTTAACGTTGAATACACGGGCCGCGCAAGGTTACACCATAGAGGATCGGCTCCGGAACTCTTTCAGTCTTCTTTACCGGCAATCCTCGGGGAAGGGGCGCCGCTTGTATTGGCCGCCGCCGTCCGACAGCGTGCCAAGGAATGCGACGAGGTCGGCGACCTCGCTGTCGCTGAGGTGCAGCGGCTTGAGGATCGCCTCGCCGTCGGAGTGCAGCCGGTCCGGGCTGATCTCCGAATAGTGCTTCACGACGTCGCGCAGGGTCGCGAGGCTGCCGTTGTGCATGTAGGGCATGCTCGATTCGAGGTTCCTGAGGGACGGCACCTTGAACTCGCCGAAGTTGCGCTGCTCGAGCGACACGTGGCGCGTGCCGACCGCGGTCGAGCGCTTGGGGTCGTCGTTGTAGGGCCCGAGCAGGTTCATGCGGTCGGCGAGCACCTTCTTGATGCCGCCGTAGCGACCGGGATCGACCTCTCCCGGACGCACGAAGAACGGGATCCCGGTGTCGTGAAACTCGCCGTTGGTGAACGCGGGGCCCGAGTGGCAGGTATCGCAGGCACCCTTGCCGACGAAGAGCTTGAGGCCCCGCTGCGCGGCTTCCGGGTAGCGCGCCATCGCGGCTTGGTCGCCGCGCGCGAGCGCGTCTCGGAAGTCGTCGAACGCCGTGCGCCCGGAGACGAGCGTCTCCTGGAAGGCGGCGAGCGCCTTGGCTGCGTCGACGAGGACCTTCTCGTCGTCCGGCGCGGGCGCCGAGCCGTAGGTCCTGCGAAAGCGGCACGACAGGTCCTTGTCCTCGCGCAGCAGCTTCGCGACGCTCGCGGCGCTCATTCCCAGCTCGCGCGGGTCGAGGATCGGGTTGATGCTCTGCGCCCACAGGCTGTCGTGCGCGCCGTCCCAGCCGAACCAGTGGTGGTAGCGCACGTTGACGACGCTCGGCGCGTTGCGGTCGACTTCCTTCAGGCCGACCGCGCGCGGCAGGCCGTCCGTCCAGTTGCGCTCGGGCAGATGGCAGCTCGAGCAGGAGAGGCGGCCGTTGACCGAGAGCCGCCGCTCGAAGAACAGGCGCTCGCCGAGGTCGATCGCATGGGGGTTTCCGGAGACGCGGTTGCTGGGATCGCGCGACCAGGGCGCTGGCCACGGCCCGTGCGTGGCGATCTTCCTCGCGTCCTCGTCGCTGAAAGTCGCCGCGCTCGCCGCGCTCGCGGCAAGAAGGAGGAGTGCGAGGACGGCTTTCACTCGAGACGGATCGACTGCGCGACGCGCTCGGTCTTGCCGCCCGAGCGCAGCTCGAACACGAGCTCCCATCTCCCCGCCATGTGAAACATCAGGCCGTCGGCACGGTAGGGGCCTTCGCCCGAGCCCGTGATCGTGGGCCGGTAGTTCATTCCGTGCCGGTGCTCGGGCATGGTCGCGTCGACGCGCACGGATTCCGGCGCGGGGCACACGGCGAACTCGAGCGCGAAGTGCTGCCCGACCTTGAGCGGGGAGGGCTGGGTGCGGTAGAGCACGAGATATTTTCCGGACTGCACCTTCTGCGCGGAGGCGCCCGGCAGCTCGCAGGCCTGCGCCGCAGTGGCGGTCGAAAGGAACGCGAGGAGCAGCGCGCGCATCACTTCTTCGACGCGAACAGCGCCTCGCCGTTCCTGAACGCGATCCGCTCGGCGATCCCGGACGGCAGGTCGGCGAGCCAGCCGCGCGCCCACGCCGCGTGCTCCGGGACGTAGTACCAGCGCTCGGGCGTGTAGGTGTCGGTCCCCAGGAGAAAGCGGTCGGGGAATTCGAGGAAGGCCGCACGCCATTCGGGGTCGACCTTGCCCCCTTGCGCCTCGTCGGTTCGGAACGCGAGATCGGCCCACAGGTTCCTGTGCCTGCGCAGCATCGCCCGCACGCCCTCGGGCCGCTCGAAGCCCGAGTGCGCCCACAGGATCCTGGCCTGCGGCCATTGCCTGAACAGCCGCTCGACCGCGTCGGCGTCGGAATGCGCGTGGAGGAAGAGGTTGCGCTCTTTCGCGAGCTGCACCAGGCGGCGGGGAACTGGAAGATCCGCGTCGGGACCGTAAAGATGGAACTCGCCGATCCCCGCGTATCTGAATTTCTTGAGGCGATCCTCGAGGTACGTGATCACGGTCTCGTCGCGGAACCAGGTGCCGGTGTCGGCGCGTGAGCGGTAGGGCCTCAGCTCGGGGATGACGAGGTCGGGAGCGAGCGCGGCCATGCGCTGCTGCCCGTCGTCGCCCGAGCTCGACACGAGCGCGCCTTTCACGCCCGCACGGCGCAATATCGCGACCGCCTGCTCAGGGCGAAGCGATTCCCAGGCGTCGCTGCTGTAGTGCAGGTGCGCGTCGAAGATGGGCAGCTCGGCCGCCAGGCCCGCGAGCGGCACGAGCGCCACCGCCAACACGACTTCCCTGAGCATCGTCGGCCTCCTAGACAGCGCCGATTCTACCCTCCATGATGCGCGGCATGGACGCGCCGCGCGACACCGCCGGTTTCGAGCAGGACTGCGCGCGCTATTCCCGCTACTGGGGGTCGGCCGCCGCCCGCCTCGCGAAGCTGCCCGCGAAACCTGCGCGCAGCGCCGCGGAGTCCGAGGCCGCGGAAACCGTCAAGCGCGAGGCCCGCGAGGCGCGCCGGCGCTTTCTCGCGGCGCACGCCGACGCCGTCTACGACCGGCTCACGCACGACCGCTCGCGCTTCGTCAGGGTGGAGAAGCTCGTCTACGACGCCGCTGGCGCCGTTCCCGGCCTCGTCCCGACGCGCGCGCAGGTCGAGGCGGAATCCGCGCTCGCGCAGCGCGACAAGGACGGCGTCGAGATCGACCAGGGGATATTCGTGTCGGCGGTGCTGGCGAGCCCGTCCTCGGGCCGCCACCTGTGCCACGCCATGCTGCTGCCGCGCGCCGAGTCGCTCGAGCGGCTTGCCGAGCTGGAGAGGACCGGACGCGTGGATCTCGGCGCCGCCGAGGTCTTCCGCGCGGGCAGGGCCTCGCACGTCGTGCAGAAGAATCCGCGCCACCTGAACGCCGAGGACGACACGACGCTCGACGCGGCCGAGATCGCCGTCGACCTCGCCCTGCTCGACCCGCGGACCGCGATCTGCGTGCTGCGCGGGGGCGCCGTGCACGGCGGCAAGCTCGCCGGGCGGCGCGTGCTCGGCAGCGGCATCAACCTGACGCACCTGTACCTGGGCAAGGTGCCCTTCATCTGGTACCTCGAGCGTGACCTCGGCGTCGTCAACAAGATCTACCGCGGGCTCGCGGGCGAGGACGCGCTTCCCGACGACGTCGCGGGAAAGACGCGGGAGAAGCCCTGGATCGCCGCGGTCGAGGGCTTCGCGATCGGCGGGCACTGCCAGTACCTGCTGGTGATGGACTACGTGATCGCGGCGAAGGACGCCTACCTGACGCTGCCCGCGCGCAAGGAGGGCATCGTCCCCGGCGCCGCCAACCTGCGGCTGCCGCGCTTCGTCGGCGACCGCATCGCGCGCCAGGCGGTGATGGCCGAGCTGCGCATCGAGTGCGACAGCCCCGAGGGCCGGCTCGTCTGCGACGAGGTCGTGCCCCAGCCGGACATGGACGCCGCGATCGCGCGCGCAGTCGACAAGCTCACCGGCTCGGGCGTGGTCAGCGCGGCCTCGAACCGGCGCGCGTTCCGCGTCGCGCAGGAGCCGCTCGACCTCTTCCGGACCTACTTCTCCGTGTACGCGCTCGAGCAGGCGTACTGCCACTTCAGCCCGGCGCTGATCGCCAACCTCGAGCGCAACTGGGACGCGAAGAACCGCAAGCTCGCCTAGCTGTCGTCGGACCCGTTGTCGGACCAGCGCCGGCGCGGCCCCGAGTAGCGCAGGTCCTCCTCGTCGTCCGGGTCCTCTTCCTCCAGCTCGTCGTAGCGCTCCAGCTCCCGCAGCAGCGACTGCAGCCGCCGTTCGGCGGCGGAGTCCCGGTCCGCCTGGCTGGCCAGCCGCCGCGCGACGGCGGACGCGTTCTCGTAATCGCGCTGCGTGATGACCGGCCGCGCGAACCCGTTGGCTTTCGATCGTTTGGGCATCGGCACCCCCCTCGAGAGCAAGTTTAGACCAGGCGGCGGCGCAAAGGCGAGGAGCAGGGGTGTTGACAAGGAATTTCCCCGCGTCGAGCATAGGTGCGGAATGCAGCGCTCGCTCTCCGCGGCCGTTCTCCTTTTCGCCTGGGCGACGGTGGCCGCACAGACTTTCCCGTCGAAGCCGGTGCGCATCGTCGTGCCGTTTCCGCCCGGCGGCGGCGCCGACACGCTCGCGCGCATCATGGAGCCGAGGCTCGCGGCGATCTGGGGTCAGCCCGTGATCGTCGAGAACCGGTCCGGCGCGAGCGGCCATATCGGCGCCGATTTCGTGGCGAAGTCCGCGCCCGACGGCGCGACGCTCCTCATGAGCTCGACCGCGTCCCTCACCGAGAAGAACGTCGGCCAGTTCGCTCCGGTGTCGCTCGTCTCGGCCTCGCCCTACGTCGTCACCGCGAGCCCGAAGGTCGCCGCGTCCAATATCCGCGAGCTGATCGCGCTCGCGAAATCGAAACCGGGCAAGCTCAGCTTCGCTTCCTCCGGAACCGGCGCCGCCTCGCATCTCTCGGCGGAGCTGTTCAGGTCGATGGCCGGCGTCGATCTGCTGCACGTGCCCTACAAGGGCACCGGGCAGGCGGTGACCGACCTCCTGGCGGGCCACGTCGACCTGATGTTCGCGCCCGCGCAGACCGTCATGCCGTACGTTCGGGAAGGCAGGCTCAAGGCGCTCGCGCTCACCGGCTCGAAGCGCTCGGAGACCCTCGCCGATCTGCCGACCGTCGCCGAATCGGGCGTGCCCGGCTACGCGGCGGTCGGCTGGTTCGGGCTGCTCGCGCCGGCCGCGACGCCGCGGCCGGTCGTCGCGAAGATCTCGGCCGACGCGAACCGCGTGCTCGCCGAGCGCGAGGTGCGCGAGAAGATGGTGGGCCTCGGCGCCGACCCCTCGGGCGACACGCCCGAGGAGTTCGCGCGCTTCATCCGCGAGGACCAGGCGAAGTGGGGGAAGCTCATGAAGGAAGCCGGCATCGCGGCGCCGCAATGACGCGCGTCGTCGAGCGCTTCGCCGCATTCGCGCAGGGACAGCGCGCGCGGCCCGTCGACGCTCAGGTCCTGCATCACGCGAAGCGCGCCGTAATCGACTGGCACGCGGCGCTCTACCCGGGCTCGATCGTTGCTCCCGCGAAGCCGCTCGAGCGCGCGCTCGCCGAGGAGATCGGAACAGGGACAGCCCGGCTCGCGGACGGGAGGGGTGCGACCGTGCGCGCCGCGGCGCTGATCAACGGCGCGGCCGCGCACACGGCCGAGGTCGACGACATCTTCCGCGAGGGCATCTACCATCCCGGCGCCCCGACGATAGCGGCCGCGCTCGCGCTCGCGCAGGCGAAAGGCGTCTCGGGCGAGCAGTTCCTGCGAGCGGTCGTCGTCGGCTACGAGATCTCGACGCGCATCGCGCAGGCGATGGGGCGCGCGCACTACCAGTACTGGCACAACACCGGCACGATCGGATCGTTCGGCGCAGCCGGCGCCGCGGCCGAGCTGCTCGGCCTGGATCGTCCGCGCTTCGCCCACGCGCTCGCGACCGCAGCGACGTTCGCCGCTGGCCTGCAGCAGGCTTTCCGCTCCGACTCCATGTCCAAGCCCATGCACGCGGGACACGCCGCCGAGGCGGGCGTCACGGCCGCGCTCGCCGCCGCGGAAGGTGTGAGCGGGGCTCTCGACATCCTGGAAGGCGACGCGGGCTTCGGGCGCGCGATGGGAGGAGGGCCGAACTGGGAAGATGCGCTCGCCGGGCTCGGCGACGAGTTCAACATCTGCAAGATGACCTTCAAGAACCACGCCTGCTGCGGCCACGCCTTCGCCGCGATCGACGGCGCGCTCGCTCTGAAGGAGAAGATGGGCGTCGCCGCCGGCGACATTGCGAAAATTCGCGTCGGCGGCTACCGCGCGACGCTGGAGGTCGCCGGGATCGCCGATCCCGCGACCGCGGCCGAGGCGCGCTTCTCCACGCCCTACCTCGTCGCCACCGCGCTCACCCACGGCAGCGTGCGCCTCGCCGCGTTCGAGCCTCCGAGGCTCGAGAACGCGCAGACGCGCTCGCTCATGCGCCGCGTCGAGCTCGCGCTCGACCCCGCGGTGGACGCCGCCTTTCCCGCGCGGCGCTCGGCGCGCGTCGCCATCGAGTCGCGCGACGGCCGCCGCGATGAGCACTTCCAGGCGACGCGCAAGGGCGATCCCGATCTGCCGTTCTCGGACGCGGAGCTCGAGGGCAAGTACCTCGAGCTCGCGGTTCCTGTGACCGGAGGGCGGAAGGCGCGCGAGCTGCTCGCGAAGCTGTGGAAGCTGGAACGCGAGCCGCGCCTGTGACGCTGGCGCAGGCGCTGTTCGCGCCGCGCGCAGTCGCGCTGGTCGGCGCCTCCGGCGACGCGGGCAAGAACAGCGCGCGCCCCTTGCGGTTCCTGAGGAAGCACGGCTATGCGGGCCGCATCGTTCCCGTCAACGCGGCGCGGGCCGAGGTGCTCGGCGAGCGCGCTTGGCCGAGCCTCGCCGATGCGCCCGGCGAGATCGACCACGCGTTCATCATGACGGCGGGCGATTCCGTCGAGCGCGCGATCGAGGAGTGCGGATCGCGCGGCATTCCTGTCGCGACGATCTTCAGCGACGGATTCGCCGACTCGGGCGCCGAGGGCGCGGCGCGGGAGCGGCGGCTGGTCGCGCGTGCGAGAGCGCTCGGCGTGCGCGTGCTCGGCCCGAACAGCATGGGCGTCATCGACGTGCCGGGGCGGCTCGCTCTCACGGTGAACGCGGTGCTCGAGGCTGAGGGCCTGCCCGCGGGAACGACGAGCATGGTATCGCAGAGCGGCACCATGCTCGGCACGGTGCTCTCGCGCGGCGCCGCGCGCGGCCTGGGGTTCTCCAAGCTCGTCTCGGTCGGCAACGAATCCGACCTCGGGGTCGCGGAGCTGCTCGAGCTGCTCGCCGCGGATGCCGCGACGAAAGTCATCCTCCTCTTCCTCGAGACGGTGCGCGACGGCAAGGCGCTCGCAACGGCGGCGCGCAAGGCCCACGCCGCGGGAAAGCCGGTCGCTGCATACAAGCTGGGGCGTTCCAGCCTCGGCGCGGCGCTCGCGCGTTCGCACACCGGCGCGCTAGCCGGCGAGGACGCCGCGCTCGACGCCTACTTCCGCGACTGCGGCATGGTGCGCGTCGACCAGCTCGAGACCCTGGTCGAGATCGCGCCGCTCCTCGCCGGGCGAAGGCCCCCGGGTCTCACGCGCACCCCGCGCGTTGCCGTGGTGACGACGACCGGCGGCGGGGCCGCGAGCGTGGTCGACCGGCTTGGACTTTCGGGAATCGAGACCTGCGCGCCGGGCTCGGAGTCTCCGATCGTCGACCTGACGATGAAGGCGACGCCAGAGCAGTACACCGCCGAGCTCGACCGCCTGCTCGCGTCGCCCGAGTGCGACGGCGTGCTCGCGGTGGTCGGATCGTCGGCGCAGTTCCATCCGCGGCTCGCGGTCGACCCGATCGTGCGCTCGAAGAAGACGGCGAAGCCGCTCGCGGCGTTTTTGACGCCGCATGCGGAAGCGTCGCTCGCCGTTCTCGCAAAGCACGAGGTCGCCGCGTTCCGCACCCCGGAGTCCTGCGCCGACGCGCTCGCCGCGTTCTTCGCCTGGCGAGCGCCGCGGAAGGCCATGACCGGCTCGGTGGACTGGCCGCGAGAGCTGCCGAAGCGCGGGCGCCTCGACGAGGCGCAAGCGCTCGGCTTGTTCGCTTCGCTCGGCGTTCCCGTCGTCGAGCACGAGATCGCCAAGGCTCCCGGCTATTCGCACGGCATCGCGTATCCGGTAGCGGCGAAGGCGCTCTCGGCCGATATCCTCCACAAGACCGAGGCCGGAGCCGTTCGCCTGAACGTAGCGGACCGCACCGCGTTCGACCGCGAGGTGAAGGCGATGCTCGAGCGCGTCTCCGCGAAATCGATTCTCGTTCAGAAGATGGAACCGGGGCTCGCCGAGGCGATCGTCGGCTACCGCGACGATCCGCTCGTCGGCCCGGTGGTGCTCGTCGGAGCAGGCGGGACGCTCGCCGAGATCTACCGCGACTTCGCGCTGTCGCTCGCGCCGGTGAGCGAGGACGAGGCAACGGCGATGATCGAAAAGGTGAAGGGACTCGCGATCGTGCGTGGCTACCGCAACCTGCCCCGCGGCGACCTGCGCGCGCTCGCCAGGGCCGTGGCCGCGGTCTCGCGGCTCGCGCTCGTTCCGGGGTGGCCGGTCGCCGACGCGGAGATCAATCCGCTGATCGTGAAGGGCGACGGCGTGGTCGCGGTCGATGCCCTCGTCGCGCTGAAGGAGTAAGCATGGATTTCCGCCTCGCGCCCGAGCAGGAGGAGTTCCGCGAATCGGTGCTGCGCTTCGCCCACAAGCACCTTGCGAAGGGCGCGCGCGAGCGCGCGCATTCGCCCGACTATCCCTTCGACGTCGCGAAGCTCATGGCGAAGCAGGGGCTGCTCGGCATCACGATCGCCGAAGCCGATGGCGGCCAGGGCGGGACGCTGATCGACGCCGTGATCGCGATCGAAACCGTAGCGTCGGTCTGCCCGCGGAGCGCCGACGTCGTCCAGGCGGGAAACTTCGGCCCGATCCGCGTGCTCGCCGAGTACGGCTCGAAGGAGCAGAAGCAGAAGTATCTGAAACGCCTTCTGGCAGGAGACGCCGTCATCAGCGTCGGCATGACCGAGCCCGATGCGGGCTCGGCGGTCACAGATCTGCAGACGACTGCGACGCCGGACGGCAAGGGCTGGCGCATAAACGGCTCGAAGATCTTCACGACGCATTCGAAGTACGCCGAGCTGATGCTGGTGTACGTGCGCTTCGGCCCCGGCGTCGACGGCATCGGCTCGGTGCTCGTCGACACGAAAGGGCAGGGCGTGCGCTTCGGCAAGCCGTCGAAGTTCATGTCGGACGAGGAATGGGTGCAGACATATTTCGAGAACGCGTTCGTTCCGGCCGAGATGGTCGTGCTGGGAGAAGGCGGCTTCAAGAAGCAGATCGCCGGCTTCAACGTCGAGCGCATCGGCAACACCGCGAGATCGCTCGCGCTCGGGCGTTACGCCTACGAGCGCGCGCGGGAGTGGGCGACGCAGCGCAGGCAGTTCGGCAGGCTGCTGTGCGAGTTCCAGGGGCTGCAGTGGAAATTCGCCGAGATGAAGATCAAGCTCGACGCCGGGCAGCTCCTTCTCTACCGCGCCGCGGCGAACGCGGACAAGGGATTCCCTTCGGCCGAGGAAACCGCGATCGCCAAGGCGTACTGCAACCAGGCGGGATTTGACGTCGCGAACGAGGCGCTGCAGGTGATGGGCGGGCTCGGCTACACGCAGGAGGAGCTGGTCGAGTACTGTTCGCGGCGCTGCCGCGGGTGGATGATCGCCGGCGGATCGATCGAGATACTCAAGAACCGCATCGCCGAGTCCGTGTTCGAACGGACTTTTTCCCAACGCCCCCGGGGAGGGGAAAAGTAGAACCACATTACATATTCATCAGGGAGGGTGGATCGTGGGGCGCCGCGGTTTGATGCTGGCCTCTACATCAAGGCCTGATGAAGCAGCCAGGCCGTGCGGCCGCTACTCGGCGCGCGCGCCCGAGGTCTTCACGACCTCGGCCCAGCGCGAGACTTCCTCTTTCAGCATCGCCTGGAATTCCTCCGGCGTGTTGCCGACGGGCTCGGCGCCCTGGTCGAGCAGCTTCTTCTGCATGTCGGGCGAATGCGCGCCTTTTTCGACGGCCCCGGCGAGCGCGTGGACGATCTCGCCCGGCGTCCCGGCGGGGGCGAGCAGCCCGAACCACAGCGGCACCTCGACGCCTGCGACGCCGGCCTCCTTCATCGTCGGCACGTCCGGCAGGAACGTCGTGCGCTTCGCGCCGGCGACGGCGAGAGCGCGCAGGCGTCCGGACTTGACGTGCTGGCCGATCGCAATGGGGTTGACGAACGAGAGCTGGACGTCTCCCGCGATGAGCGCGGTGAGCGAGGGCGCGCTGCCCTTGTAGGGCACGTGCACGATCTGCGTTCCGGTGCGCAGCTTGAACAGCTCGCCGGCGAGGTGCTGGGTGGTGCCGGGACCGGCCGAGGAATAGTTGAGCGCGCCGGGTTTCGCCTTCGCGAGCGCAATCAGGTCCTGCACGGATTTCACCGGCAGCGACGCGGGCACGACCAGGATGTTGGTGCTCTCGGAGAATATCGAAACCGCGACCAGGTCGTGCAGCAGGTCGTAGCCCGGGTTCCTGTACAGCGACATGTTGATCGCCACCGCGGGGCTGTTGAACAGCAGCGTGTAGCCGTCAGGCGCCGCCTTCGCGACGGCCTCGTTCGCGATATTCGTCCCCGCGCCGGGGCGGTTCTCCACGATGAACTGCTGGCCGAGGTACTCGCTCAGCTTGGACGCGGCGAGGCGCGCGTTGATGTCGACCCCGCCTCCCGGGGTAAATCCAACGAGCACGCGCGCGGGGCGGCTGGGATAGCCGGCCGGCTGGGCGAACGCCGCTTGCGCGAGGCAGGCGAGGCAGAGGAGGCAGGCGCCGGCTCGCGTCACGGCTGCTTCAGCGCTTCGAGCCGCGCGCGGCTGATATCGAACGCGGCGTTGATGAACGCCATGAGGCCGCGGCCGCGGTCGCCCATGGCGAGGATGTCGTCGCCGGTCGCCACCGCGCCGAAGAAGCCTTCGGTATGCCAGTGTCCGGGGGACGGAGCGGCGGGAAGCTTCTCGCCGTCGAAGCGCGGCCAGGGGCTGATGTAGACATAAGGCTGGGTATAGTACTCGTCGCCGGGCGACACGCCCACCCCGATCGTGCGGGCGCTCGCCGGTTTGCCGTTCTCCAGGCTGACGAGCGTCGCGATGTCGAAATGATGGGGCCAGCACAGGACCGGCCCCGCGCGCGGGCCGGCGAGCCTCGAGACGAATTCCTGGAGCGCGTCGGCCGCGCCGCCGAACCAGCGCGCGAGCTCTCCCAGCTCCCTGCCCAGCATGTGGAGGTCGTGGGGACCGCCCGCGGCCGGGTGCGGCGGAAGCTCGTAGGGGAGATCCACGTCTCTCGCGAGGTTGAGGCCGAGGATCCGCAGCTTGGAATCGAGCCAGGTGCCCGCCTGCGCGTCGGTCTTGCCGCCGAGCTGGAACGCGTCGAGCACGTTGTCGCCGCGCGTGATGATGAGCTCCAGGCGCGGTATGCGGACGCCGGTGCGCACGTCACCGCCTTTCGCGTGGAGCCCCTGCGTCATCAGCGCGGCGTGCGAAGCCTCCCAGGTAAACGCCGAGTGGCTGTCGTCCGGCGCCGCTTTCAGATTCGCGCGGGCGGCCCGGGTCGGCCATTGCGCCGCATGGTGCGCGATAACGCGGGCACCGGCGAGCGCGGCCGGCGGGGTCCGTCCCAGCTTCGACCAGTCGAATCGCATGCATCTCCCTCGGCGAGGGCAACCATACCAGATTGCGCGCCTGGCAGGCCACGGAACGCGGGAGTATTATCTTCTCGGGAGGAGAGCTGCGAGGGGGAGAACCATGCAAGTCAGCGAAATCCTCAAGGTGAAGGGCAATGCCCTCTTCACGATCGCGCCCGACGGCAGGTTGAGCGAGGCAGTGTCGGTGATGGCGGAGCACAACATGGGGTCGCTCGTGGTGATGGACAGGGGCCGCATGGTCGGCATGCTCACGTTCAAGGAGATCCTCCGCGCTCTCGAAAAGGGCAGGGGCGCGCTGGGCGAGTCGAAGGTCGGGGAAATCATGGAGCGCGATCCGGTCACGGCCAGCCCCGGAATGGAGGTGAACGACCTGCGCCGCACCATGATCGATTCCGGGGCGCGCTACCTTCCCGTGATGGAGCGCGACCGGCTCATCGGCGTCGTCTCCTTCCGCGACGTCGCGAAGGCGGTGCTCGAAGAGCAGGATTTCGAGAACCGGATGCTCAAGGGCTACATCAAGAACTGGCCCGAGTAGGGCGAGCTTCTTCCCGTGATGACGCTGCCGCGCGGCTACGGCCGTCTCGTGCTCATTGCTGCCGTTCTCCTGGCGATCGCCGCGGTCGTCTTCGCCTCCTGGTTCATGACGGCGACGCCCGGCGCGAGCCACCGCGGGCCGCTGCCGCCGCTCGACCCGGAAGGGCGCAGGCTCGCCGAGAATCTCAGGAAGCACGTCGTAGGCGTGGCGAGCGAGGAGCACAACGTCGCCCACCCCGCGGCGCTCGAGCGCTCGGCGCGCTACATCGAGGCGACGCTGAAGGGGCTGGGCTACGCCGTCTCGCGCCAGGAATTCGAGACCAAAGGCGTGAAGGTGCGCAACCTCGAGGTGCGCAAAGGCGCCGGAGAGAAGGTCGTCGTGATCGGGGCGCACTACGACTCGGCGCAGGACGCGGTCGGCGCCGACGACAACGGCTCGGGCGTGGCGGCGCTGATCGAGCTCGCGAGGTTCCTGAAGACCGTGCAGCCCGCGGAAGGTCTGGAAGTGCGGCTGGTGTTCTACGTCAACGAGGAGCTGCCGTGGTTCGGCACGGACAACATGGGGAGCTTCGTGCACTCGATGAGCCTCGTCCGCGAGGGGCGGGAGGTCGTCGCGATGCTCTCGCTCGAGACCATCGGCTGGTACAGCGAGAACTTCGACAGTCAGCGCTACCCGTTTCCGTTCAGCCTGTTCTACCCGTCGAAGGGCAACTTCGTCGGCTTCGTCGCGAACCTGAGCTCGCGCAGCCTGATGCGCCGCGTCGTCGGCGCGTTCAGGCGCGCCGTCGAGTTCCCTTCCGAGGGCGTGGCGGCGCCGGAGTCCATCCCGGGAATCGGCTGGTCAGACCAGTGGGCGTACTGGAAATTCGGCTGGCCCGCGGTGATGGTGACCGACACCGCCGTGTTCCGCTATCCGCATTACCACACGCTGCGCGATACGCCGGACAAGGTGAGCTACGAGCGGCTGGCGCGCGTCGTGAAGGGGCTGGAGAGCGTGCTGCGGGACCTGGCCGGGCCGGGCTAGATCCCGATGTCCGAAAACGGCGAGACGGCGCAGGCCGCCGCGCCCATAATGCGCGCATGACGCTCGATTCCGGCATCTGCTACAGGGCACTCAAGGCGCGCGACGCGAGGTTCGACGGGCGCTTCTTCGTCGCGGTCTCCTCGACGCGCATCTATTGCCGGCCGGTCTGCACGGTCAGGCCGCCGAAGCGCGAGAACTGCCGCTTCTTCGCGAGCGCCGCCGCCGCGGAAGCTGGCGGCTACCGGCCGTGCCTGCGCTGCCGCCCCGAGCTCGCGCCGGGCAACGCGAGCGTGGACGCGACGACGCGACTCGCGCAGGCGGCGGCGACGATGCTCGAGGACCGGGCGGGCGACGAGGAAGGGCTGGAGTCCGTCGCCGCGCGGCTCGGCGTCACCGACCGCCACCTGCGCCGCGCGTTCGGCGCGGAATTCGGCGTGTCGCCGGTGGAATTCGCGCAGACGCAGCGGCTGCTGCTCGCGAAGCGCCTTCTCACCGACACCGCGCTGCCGGTGACCGAGGTCGCGTTCGCGAGCGGCTTTCGCAGCGTGCGGCGCTTCAACGCGCTGTTCAGGGAGCGCTATCGCCTGAAGCCGGGCAGCCTGCGCGTCCACCGCGTCGAGACCGGCCCCGATGCGCTGAACTTCGAGCTCAGTTTCAGGCCACCGTTCGACTGGCCCGCGGTGAGCGCATTCCTCGGCGCGCGCGCGATCGCCGGCGTCGAGGCGCTCGAGGACGGCCGCTACCGGCGCACGGCACGCATCGAGAGCGACGGCAAGGAGCACGCCGGATGGGTCTCGGTCGGGCTGTCCCCGGAGAAGCCGACGCTGCGCATCGCGGTGTCCGCGTCGCTCGTGAAGGTGCTGCCGCCGGTGCTGTCGCGCGTCAAGGCGCTCATGGACCTCGCGTGCAACCCGGCCGAGGTCGGCGAGGCGCTCGGCGCGCTCGCGAGGCCGCATCCCGGCCTGCGCGTGCCGGGCGCGTTCGACGGCTTCGAGATCGCGGTGCGCGCGATCCTCGGCCAGCAGGTGAGCGTCGCCGGGGCGCGCACGCTCGCGGGACGGTTCGCCGCGCAGTTCGGCGATCCCGTCACGACCCCGTTCGATTCGCTCACGACGCTGTTTCCGGCCGCGCAGCGCGTTGCCGGCATCCCGGCCGGGCGCATCGCGCGGATCGGCATGCCGCTCGCGCGCGCCCGCACGATCGTCGCGCTCGCGCGAGCGGTCGCCGACGGCCGCCTCGCGCTCGTGCCGAACGCCGATGTCGACGCGACGCTCGAAACCCTTCGCGCGCTGACGGGAATCGGAGAATGGACCGCGCAGTACATCGCGATGCGCGCGCTATCGTGGCCGGACGCGTTCCCGCACACCGATCTCGGCGTCATGAAGGCGCTCGGCGAGAGCGGCGCGAAGCGCGTGCTGGAAGCGGGCGAGGCCTGGCGGCCGTGGCGGGCGTACGCGGTCATGCACTTGTGGCAATCATTGGCAAAGGAGCAACGATGAAGCACTACGATTTCTACGACAGCCCACAAGGACGCATGCTGCTGGTCGCGAACGGCGGCGGACTGTGCGGCGTCTATTTCGATGGGCAGAAATATCTTCCCGGCATCGATCCGGGGTGGCGGCGCGATTCGAGCGCCATTGTGCGGCAGGCGAAGCGCGAGCTCGCCGAATACTTCGGCGGAGAGCGCAAGCGCTTCGAGGCCGCGCTCGCGCCCGAGGGCACTCCGTTCCAGCGGCAGGTGTGGACCGCGATCTCGACCGTCGCGTTCGGCGAGACGATCACGTACGGCGAACTCGCGCGCAGGGCGGGACGCCCGGGAAGCGCGCGCGCCGCGGGCGCCGCGACCGGCCGCAACCCGATCGGCGTCATCGTTCCCTGCCACCGCATCGTCGGCTCGGACGGGAGCCTCACCGGCTACGCAGGTGGGATCGAGCGGAAGCGAGCGCTGCTCGCGCTGGAATCGGGAATCCGCAAGCTCCAGCTGGCTGCCTGAGCCCGCGTTCTAGCCGCGTTTCCGATCCCACACGTAGCGCACGAACCTCTGCCAGCGGTTCGGCTTCTGCGCGAGCTGGTTCTTCATCTTGTGCGCTTCGCGGTCGCGCTCGACCGATTTGCGCACCTGTTCGTGCACCTGGCGCAGCGTCAGGCCGCCGGGTCCTTTGAGCTTGTCGGGATCGTTTTCCGCCATGGCATCAAGGGGTTCGCAATGACCCCTATGCTAAACTCCAAGGGAATTTCTGGCGAGGGAATCGATGTCGGGCAACACGTTCGGGCTTCTGTACTGCGTGACCTCGTTCGGCGAGAGCCACGGGCCCGCCTACGGCGGCGTCGTCGACGGCTGCCCGCCGGGGCTCGCGCTCGCCGAGGCTGACATACAAAAGGAATTGGACCGCAGGAAGCCGGGCACGTCCCGCCACGTGACGCAGCGCCAGGAATCGGACCGGATCGAGATCCTCTCCGGCGTGCTCGACGGGAAGACCACAGGCACGGCGATCGGCTTCTTGATCCGCAACGAGGACCAACGCTCGAAGGACTACTCCGCGCTCGCCGACACGTTCCGCCCCGGGCACGCGGACTACACGTACTGGCAGAAATACAGCATCCGCGACTACCGCGGCGGCGGCCGCGCTTCGGCGCGCGAGACGACGATACGCGTCGCGGCGGGCGCGATCGCGAAGAAATGGCTGGGCGAGCGCTACGGCGTCGCCGTGCGCGGGCACCTCGCGCAGCTCGGGCCGAACAAGATCGCGTTCAAGTCCTGGGACGAGGTCGACCGCAATCCCTTCTTCTCGCCCGATCCCGCGATCGTGGCGAAGCTCGAAGCCTTCATGGACGGGCTGCGCGCCTCGGGCGATTCGTGCGGCGCGCGCGTCAACGTGGTCGCGAGCGGCGTCCCGGTCGGCTGGGGCGAGCCCGTCTACGGCAGGCTCGACTCGGACATCGCTTCCGCGATGATGGGCATCAACGCGGTGAAGGGCGTGGAGATCGGCGCGGGATTCGCGGCGATCGAGCAGAAAGGATCGGAGCACGGCGATGAGCTGACGCCGCAAGGCTTCCTCTCGAACAACGCGGGCGGGATGCTCGGCGGCATCTCGACGGGGCAGGACATCCTCGTTTCCATCGCGCTCAAGCCCACCTCCAGCATCCGCCTGCCGCGGCGCTCGATCGACCGGCAGGGCAACGCGACGACGGTGCAGACGACCGGCCGCCACGATCCCTGCGTGGGAATCCGCGCCACGCCGATCGCCGAGGCGATGCTTGCCTGCGTTCTGATGGACCACGCGCTGCGCCACCGTGCGCAGTGCGCAGACGTTACTGCTCCGCTGCCGCCGATTCCTGGGAAGGCGCGCTAGAACTCGCCGGGAAGGCGTTCGCGTAGAGCAGGCGCAGGCCCACGTCCCCGGTCCGGTCGGTGTCCTCCGGATACCGGTTCCACAGCGCCGCGGCTTCCGCGCGCTCCCCTTGCGCGAGATACCCTGCCATGCCGGCCGCGATCAGGTATTGCCGGTGCCCCATGGGAAGATCGCTGTCCTTCGCGAGCAGCGTCTCGGCGATGCGCGCCATGTCCTTGCCCGAGCGCTCTCCCACCGCGCGGAACAGGCCGATCCACTGCCGCTCGGCCGCGGTGAGCTGCGCGCTGCACGGCGCTTGCCCGATGCGGTCCCACACCGCTTTCGCCTCGTCGGCGGACAGCATCGGGTTCAGCGTGCGCGACAGCTCGTAGAGCGAATGAAACCAGATGTCCGAGCGCCCCACGTCGCGGCACTCGATGAGGCGCGTGCGCACCAGCTCGAGGTCCTTCTGGTAGGGGCGCGGAATCGCGACCGGCTCGGGCGGCTTCGGCAGCAGCAGGTAGTCCTTCGCGTACTGCGCGCGGCGCGCCTGCTCGAGCGCGTCGAGGTATTCCTGCCCGCCGCCTTTCGGATCGGCGGTGCTCGTTTTCCTCCCCTCGAGCAGCGCCACGACCGGAACGCTGTAAGACAGCAGGCCGGTCAGCTCGTCGGCGGTCTGATGCAGGAAGCGGTACTTGGCCGCGTGCAGGTCCAGGTAGGGGTAGTAGTCGGAATTCGCCGGCACGCCGTAGCCGAGGAACATCGGGGCGAGCGAGCGCTTGCCCCCGATGCGCCGGGCCTCGATGTCCCGGATCGAGGTGACGTGGACGCGCCGCAGCTCGCGCGCGGCGCCGGGCATCGAAGCGAAGACGTCGGCGAGCGGGCGGTTCAGCGTGGACGTCTCGCCCGCGACGATCAGGAGGTCGCTGCCGGTGGCGGCGAAAACCGCGTAGTCCGGGAAGTTCTCGCCGAGCGCGCGCAGCACCGATGCGATGAGGCTCGAGTCGATCTCGTACATCTGGAACCACTGCACGAGGATCCCGTCCGGGTTGAGGTGGCGGCGCACCAGCCGGTAGAACTCGGAGGTGAACAGGCTAGACACCCCGCTCACCCAGGGATTCGAGGGCTCCGAGACGATGATGTCGTACTTGCGGTTGTGCGTGGAGAAGAAGGTCTTGGCGTCGTCGAAGACGATGTGGCTGCGCGGATCGGCGAAGGCGTTGGAATTGCGCGGGGCGAAGAGCCGGGAGGCCTCGGCCATCGCCGGTTCGATCTCGACTGTCTCGACCGAGCGCAGAACTGGCGAGCCGAGCAGCGTATGCGTCGTGAGCCCGGTGCCGATCCCGATCACTGCGGCGCTCGTCGCGTCGGGCCGGTGGGCGAGCGGAACCACCGCCGTGAGCGTCATCGTGACCTCGTCCGAGACGCGCGGGCCGTCCGGGTCCATGTTGATGGCGCCGTCCGACTTCCCGTTGGTGCGCAGGCTGCGGTCGGTGCCGAAATCCATGAGGCTCACCGTGGTCGTCTTGCCGTCGCGGTACGAGATCATGCTCGCTTCGCTCGTCGTGTAAAGGTCGCCGTGGCGGAACACGCCCGACGCCATCTTGTAGGGATCGAGCTGAACCAGGCCGAGGACGACGCCGAAGCAGACCAGGCACAGCGCCGCGGCGCCCAGCCGCAGCGAGCGCTCTCCCGCCGCCCGCCACAGCAGCACGAGGCCGAGGCCGGCGTCGAGCGCCGCGCCGCAGGCGATCAGGCTCTTCAGTCCCAGCCAGGGCAGGCCGATGTGGGCCGCGAAGAACACGCCCGCGATCGAGCCCAGGGTGTTCGCCGAGTACACCGCGCCGATCGCCTCTTCGCCCTGGCCCCCGCGCAGCAGCGCGTAGGTGATGAGGGGCAGCGTCATGCCCGCGCAGAACGTGGCGGGGAACATGACGGCGAGCGCGATGCCGTCGCTGGCGACGAGAAAGAGCGCGTAGCCCGCGTCGGTTCTCGCCAGCGCCTCGATCACCAGCCGCATCAGTCCGAACATCTGGCCGTAGAGCGGCAGCGTGGCGAGCGCGAGCAGCCCCATCATCGTGAGCACCACGCCCAGGAAGCGCGCCGGATCGGCGATGGCGTCGATGCGCCGGCGCACCCAGTAGCCGCCGCAAGCGATGCCGAGGATGAAGGCCGACAGCATCAGCTCGAACGAGTGCGTGGAGGATCCGAGGACGAGCGAGAGCATCCGGATCCAGCCGATCTCGAATACGAACGACGCCACGCCCGTGAGCAGCGCGACGGCCAGAAGGACGCGCTCGGTCCGGCCGTCTCCGCGATCGCCCGCGGCGACGCGCGCCTCGGGAGCCGGCTCGGCGCCTCCGGCCAGGGTCCACACGACCGCGGCGAGGGCGAGGTTCAGGACGCCGGCGACCCGCACCGTTCCGGGCAGCCCCAGGGCCTCGATCAGCACGAAGCCGCTCGCCAGGACGCCGACGGCCGCGCCGAAGCTGTTCGTGAAGTAGAGCATCGCGAGCGCCTCGCCGGGCGCCGCCGGATAGCGCCGGATCAGCCCCGCGCTCATGAGCGGGAAGGTCATGCCGAGGAGCACCGACTGCGGCAGGATCAGGGCGCCGGCGAGGGTCCATTTGAAGAGCGTCGCCGACGCCTCTCCGCCGAGCGCCGGGAGCACGCTCGTGTATGCGGCGTCGGTCGTCGCGACGAAGACGGGATGGAACGCGAGCGCCGCGAGCCCGATCAGCGCCTCGGCGAGCGCGTAGCCCCGCAGAAGATTCCGCCAGCGCGCAGACCACAGGCTGCACAGCCAGGCGCCGACCGCCATCCCGCCCATGAAAAGCGCGAGCACCAGCGTCTGCGCGTAGGCCGCGTGCCCGAGGAACAGCTTGAGATAGTGGCTCCAGATCGACTCGTAGATCAGCCCCGCGAAACCGGACACGGTGAAGAGGAAGAAGAACGCGCTGCGGGGTACGCGGCTCATGTCGTCGGTTCGGCGCAGGGACGCGGCATTATACTTAGCGACATGAGAGCGTTGCCGAGAATCACGAAGCGCGCCGCCTCGACCCTGGCGCTTACGGCGTTGTGCGCCTGCCAGAGCGTGCAGACCACCCAGAGCGGCGTGGTCGGCGTCGATCGCAAGCAGAGCATGTCGTTTCTGGTTTCCGAAGCCGATATGGAACGGAGCGCCGCGCAGGCCTACGCCCAGGTCCTCGCCGACGCGCGAAAGAAGAACCAGCTCGACCAGGACGCGGCCCAGCTTGCACGGGTGCGCGCCATTGCCAACCGCCTCATTCCGAGCACGGCGGCGTTCCGCGGCGATGCGCCGGGGTGGAAATGGGAGGTGCACGTCGTCACCACGAACGAGGTGAACGCGTGGTGCATGCCGGGCGGCAGGATCGCGGTGTACACGGGCCTGATCACCAGCCTGAAAATCACCGACGACGAGCTCGCCGCCGTGATGGGGCACGAGATCGGGCACGCTCTGCGCGAGCACGGTCGCGAGCGCGCGAGCGAGCAGATGGTCCAGAACCTGGGAGCGCAGGCAGTGGGCATCGCGCTGGGTATCGGCGACATCGGAACGCAGCTGACCCAGACCGTGCTCGACGTCACGCTGGCGCTGCCCCATTCGCGCACGCAGGAGACCGAGGCCGACCGCATCGGCGTGGAGCTCGCCGCGCGCTCCGGCTACGATCCGCGCGCCGCCGTGTCGCTGTGGCAGAAAATGGGCAAGCTGGGCGGCGGCAAGCCGCCCGAGTGGCTGTCGACGCACCCTTCGGATCAGACCCGGACTCGCGACGTGCAGAGCTACGCCGAGCGCGTCATGCCGCTGTACGAGGCCGCGCACTCGCGCTAGCGCGCCGTTCCGGCGGGCGTTTCGGGTCTTCGTGGAGGGCAATCCGGTATAATTTCCGTTTGCCGCTGTCGAAATCGCAATGACCCCGCGCACGCTGTACGACAAGCTCTGGGATTCTCACGCCGTCCACGCCGAGGAAGACGGCACGACCCTCCTGTACATCGACCGGCACCTGGTCCACGAGGTCACGAGCCCGCAGGCCTTCGAGGGCATGAAGCTCGCGGGCCGCAAGCTGTGGCGAGTCTCGGCCAACCTCGCGGTAGCCGACCACAATGTCCCGACGACCGGCCGCGCGGCCGGGATCAGCGATCCCGTTTCGCGCCTGCAGGTCGACACGCTCGATGCGAACTGCGCCGAGCACGGCATCGTCGAATTCAGGATGGACGACGTGCGCCAGGGCATCGTGCACGTCATCGGCCCGGAGCAGGGCGCGACGCTCCCCGGGATGACCGTGGTGTGCGGAGACTCGCACACCAGCACGCACGGCGCTTTCGCCTGCCTCGCGTTCGGCATCGGCACTTCCGAGGTCGAGCACGTGCTCTCGACGCAGTGCCTGCTCGCGAAGAAGATGAAGAACATGCTGGTGCGGATCGAGGGTCCGCTGCCGCGCGGCGTGTCCGCGAAGGACGTGATACTGGCCGTGATCGGCAAAATCGGCATCGCCGGAGGAACCGGCTGCACCATAGAGTACGCGGGCAGCACGGTGCGCTCGCTCTCGATGGAAGGGCGCATGACTCTGTGCAACATGTCGATCGAGGCCGGGGCGCGCGCGGGCCTGATCGCCGTCGACGAGACGACCATCGGCTACCTGAAGGGCAGGCCGTTCGCGCCGCGCGGAGAGTTGTGGGACCGGGCCGTCGCCCATTGGCAGACGCTCAGGAGCGACCCGGGCGCGGAGTTCGACAGGGAAGTGACAATCGACGCGCGCGAGATCAAGCCGCAGGTCACCTGGGGCACTTCCCCGGAAATGGTGGTGACCGTGGACGGCCGCGTTCCCGACCCCGACCGCGAGAAGGACTCGATCCGGCGCGAGGGCATGGAGAGGGCGCTGACCTACATGGGCCTGGAGCCGAATACCCCGATGACGGAGATCCGCCTCGACAAGGTGTTCATCGGCTCGTGCACGAACTCCCGGATCGAGGACCTGCGTGCGGCTGCTGCGATCGTGCGCGGACGGCACATCGCATCGAACATCAGGCTCGCGATGGTCGTGCCGGGATCCGGGCTGGTCAAGGCGCAGGCGGAGAAGGAGGGCCTGGACCGCGTATTTCGCGACGCCGGATTCGAGTGGCGCGAGCCGGGCTGCTCGATGTGCCTCGCGATGAACGCAGACCGGCTCGAGGCGGGCGAGCGCTCCGCGTCGACCTCGAACCGGAACTTCGAAGGCAGGCAGGGCGCGGGCGGGCGCACGCACCTGGTGAGCCCGGAGATGGCGGCGGCGGCGGCGATCGCGGGCCACTTCGTCGATGTGCGCCAATGGAGATAGGAAGGCGCTGATGGAAAAATTCACCGTGCTGAACGGGCTGGTTGCCCCGATGGACCGCGCCGACGTCGACACCGATGTCATCATCCCGAAGCAATTCCTGAAATCGATCAAGCGCACCGGGTTCGGTCCCAACCTGTTCGACGGGTGGCGCTATCTCGACGAAGGCCGGCCGGGCAAGCCCCAGTCGGAGCGCCGGCTCAACCCGGATTTCGTTCTCAACCAGCCGCGCTACCGGGGCGCGAGCATCCTGCTCGCGCGCAGGAACTTCGGCTGCGGCAGCTCCCGGGAGCACGCGCCCTGGGCACTGGCCGAGTACGGCTTTCGCGCCGTCATCGCGCCCTCGTACGCCGATATCTTCTTCAGCAACTCCGTGAAGAACGGCCTGCTGCCGGTTGTGCTCACCGAGAGCGAAGTCGATCGCCTATTCCACGAGGTCGCGGCGTTTCCCGGGTTCCGTCTCGTCGTCGACCTCGAGAAACAGACCGTCGCGACGCCCGATGGCGCCACGGCGATGCGTTTCGAGATCGCCGCGTTCTTCAAGTACTGCCTGACGAACGGCCTCGACGACATCGGGCTGACCCTGCGCCACGCCGACAAGGTCCGCGCCTTCGAGGAGAGGCGCCGTCTCGAGCAGCCCTGGCTGTTCGGCTAGGCGACCATGAGCATCGCGGTGCTCCCCGGCGACGGCGTCGGACCGGAGGTCGTCGCCGAGGCGGTGAAGGTCCTCGAGGCTCTGGGGCTTGGGCTCGAGATCGAAAGCGCGCCGGTCGGCGGAGCGGCCTATGACGCGGCGGGGGACCCGATCCCCGGCGCCACCCTCGCGCTCGCGAAAAGGGCCGACGCGGTCCTGTTCGGCGCCGTCGGCGGTCCGCGCTACGACGCGCTGCCGCGCGGGAAGCGCCCCGAGCAGGCCATCCTCGTGCTCAGGAAGGAGCTGGACCTCTTCGCCAATCTGCGGCCCGCATCGGTCTTCCCCGAGCTCGCGGACGCGTCGACGCTGCGGTCCGAGGTCGTGGCGGGGCTCGACCTGCTCATTCTGCGCGAACTGACCGGGGACATTTACTTCGGCCAGCCGCGCGGGATCCGCACCGACGCGAAAGGAACGCGCGAAGGCTTCGACACCATGCGCTACTCAGAGCCGGAGATCCGGCGCATCGCGCACGCGGGGTTCCGCGCGGCGCTCAGGCGCAGGAAGAAGGTTTGCTCGGTCGACAAGGCGAACGTGCTCGAGACCTCGCAGCTGTGGCGCGAGGTCGTGAGCGCGGTCGGCACGGAATACCCCGGCGTAGAGCTCACGCACATGTACGTCGACAACGCCGCGATGCAGCTACTCAAGAACCCAAAGCAATTCGACGTCATCGTGACCGGGAACATGTTCGGGGACATCCTCTCCGACGAAGCGTCGATGCTGACCGGCTCGATCGGGATGCTGCCCTCGGCCTCGCTCGACGAAAAGGGCAAGGGCCTGTACGAGCCGATCCACGGGTCCGCGCCCGACATCGCCGGAAAGAACCTCGCCAATCCGCTGGCGACGATACTCTCGGCCGCGATGATGCTGCGCTACAGCCTCGACCACGATGCCGCCGCCGCGCGGATCGAGGCGGCGGTGAGGAAGGTTCTCTCGCAGGGCTACCGCACCGCCGACATCTTCCAGCCAGGAACGCGCAGGGTCGGCACCCGCGAGATGGGCGATTCCGTCGTCGCCGCGCTGTAGGCCATCGGCGGCGCGGTGCGTTAGCATACGGGTACGGGTGAACCAGGAATGGCCATGATACGAGTCGGATTCGTTGGCTGGCGCGGGATGGTCGGGTCGGTGCTGATGCAGCGCATGCACGCCGAACGCGACTTCTCGCTCGTCGAGCCGGTGTTCTTCTCGACTTCCCGCGTGGGGCAGATGGGGCCGTTCATCGGGAAGGAGACGGCGCCGCTCAAGGACGCGAAGAGCGTCAAGGAGCTCGCCGCGATGGACGTCGTCGTGTCCTGCCAGGGAGGCGACTACACGAACGAGGTCTACCCGCAGCTGCGGGCCTCTGGATGGAAGGGCTACTGGATCGACGCGGCGTCGGCGCTGCGCATGCGCGACGATGCGGTGATCATCCTCGATCCGGTCAACGGCGACCTGATCGAGCGCGCGCTGTCCCGGGGCGTTCGCAACTACATAGGCGGAAACTGCACCGTGAGCCTTATGCTCATGAGCATGCACGGCCTGTTCAAGGCCGATCTGGTCGAATGGGTCACCGCGATGACCTACCAGGCCGCCTCGGGCGCGGGCGCCGAGCACATGCGCGAGCTCGTGCGGCAAATGGGGTTCGTGCACCAGGTCGCGAGGGTCGCGCTGGACAACCCCGCGGCGGCCATCCTAGAGGTCGATCAGTCCGTAAGCTCCGCGCTCCGGGACGACTCGCTTCCGCACGCCCAGTTTGGCCAGTCGCTCGCGGGAAGCCTGCTTCCCTGGATCGACAAGGATCTCGGCAACGGCCAGAGCCGCGAGGAATGGAAGGGGCAGGCCGAGGGAAACAAGATCCTGGGACTCGAGGATCGGCCGGTTCCGATCGACGGCGTGTGCGTGCGCATCGGCGCGATGCGCTGCCACAGCCAGGCGCTCACGGTGAAGCTGCGGCGCGACGTTCCGCTCGACGAGATCGAGCAGATGCTCGCCGAGGCGAACGACTGGGTGAGGGTCGTTCCGAACCAGCGCGAAGCGAGCCTTCGCGATCTCACGCCCGCCGCGGTGAGCGGCACCCTTCAGGTGCCGATCGGGCGGATTCGCAAGCTCGCGCTCGAGCGAAATGGCTCATATCTGGCTGCGTTTACGGTCGGAGATCAATTGCTCTGGGGCGCCGCCGAGCCGCTCAGGAGAATGTTGCGCATTCTCCTCGACGCAAGCTCCTAGCCCTCACGAGGGCGCTCTGGCTGGGCCCCGGTCTCCGGGTGAAAACACGCAAACCCCCTGTAAAAATAAAGGCTTGAGGCAATTTCCGACGTGAAAGTTTAGCTTGCAAGGCTAAGGCCATGATGGTATTTTAGTTTGTTTCCACGTAGGTTTAGGGTGGCAAGTGGGGAGCTTCGCCTCTAAAACTTCTTTGGCGGTACTCGCGAGCCTGGCCGCGCCCACGCTCGCCCTGGCCGCCGGCCTAGGCAAACTGTCGGTGCTGTCCTCGCTCGGGCAGCCGCTCAAGGCTGAAATCGAGATCGTTTCCCTGCAGCGGGGAGAAGGCGACTCGCTGGGCGCGCGTCTTGCGCCCTCCGACGTGTTCCGCCAGGCGAACGTCGACATGAATCCCGCGCTGTCGTCGATCAAGTTCGGGGTTCAGCGCAAGGAGAGCGGCCAGTACGTAATGACCCTCGCCTCCACGCAGCCCATCAACGAGCCTTTTGTGGACATGCTCGTTGAGCTCAACTGGGCGAACGGGCGCCTCGTGCGCGAATACACGTTCCTGCTCGATCCCCCTGAATACGCCGGCCCGAAGAGGGCGGCCTCGACCCAGGCTGCCGCCCCTGCTGCCGCGGCTCCTGCAGCGGTCGTCCCGGCGCTGGCGCCCGCCGAGCAAGCGGCGCCCCAAGGGACGCCACCCGGGGCGGCCGAGGCCCCTGCGGCGGCGCCCGCGGAGCCCACACCCGTGGTGGCAGCCGTGCCCCTTGGGCCGAACGTTCCCGGGCAGCCTGCCCCGGCCGTAGCTGCCGCCAACGCGGCCTCCGCGCCCAACGCCTCCGCGGCCGTAGAGCCCGTACCCTTGCCCGCAGGACAGGTCGAGGTTCTGCCGGTCGAGCAAACACGCGCCGAGCCCGAAACCGCGCAGGTCGAAGCCGCGCCCGCGCCGGCTGCGCCCACCGAACTCGCCCAAGAGCCCGGCGTCAAGAGCAGCTACGAAGTGGTGCGCGGTGACACGCTCTCGAAAATCGCGATGCGCAACAAGGTCGAGGGGGTCAGCCTGCAGCAGATGCTCGTGGCCCTGTTCCGCGCCAACCCGGACGCGTTCGTCGCCGACAACATGAACCGGCTGCGCGCCGGCAAGATCATCAACATTCCTGACCCGGATGCTTCCGAGAACATCGCGCCCGCGGACGCAAGGCGCATCGTCTCGGCGCAATACGCCGACTTCAACGACTACCGGCGCAGCCTGGGGATCGCGGTGGCGTCGGCGTCCGCGCCCCAGGCGACCCGGCAAGCGTCGGGCCAGATCAGCCCGCCGAGGGAAGAGAAGCCGGCCGCATCCAAGGAACCTCCCAAGGACGAGCTGCGCCTCTCCCGCGGCGACGACGCAAAGCGTGGAGCGAAGGGGCCCGGCCCCTCTGTCGCGGATGATCTGGCGGCGAAGGACAACGCGCTGAAGGAGGCGAACGAGCGCATTGCAATCCTGCAGAAGAACGTGCAGGACCTGCAGAACCTCGTCGAGATGAAGAACAAGGCGGCGGCCCAGCTGCAGCAGCAGGCGGAAGCGGCCAAGGCGACGGCTGCCAAGGCCGAAGCCGCGAAGGCCGCGCCCGTCCCCAAGGTCGAGCCCGCTCCCGCCGTGACCAAGGCACCGGAGCCTGCCAAGGCCCCGCCCGCCGCGAAAGCTCCCGAAGCGGCGAAAGCCCCTGAAGCGGCGAAGGCCCCCGAAGTGGCGAAGGCCCCCGAAGTGGCGAAGGCCCCCGAAGTGGCGAAGGCGCCGGAAGCCGTCGCCGCCAAGGCACCTGAAGCGCCGAAAGCTCCGGAGGCGGCCAAAGCCCCCGAGCCTGCGAAAGCGCCAGCACCTGCGAAAACCGAAGCGGCCAAGGCCGCGCCCAAGAAACCCGCGCCGGCGCCCCAGGTCGAAACAAGCTTCATCGACGACCTGATCGGCGACCCCCTGTACCTGGGCGGCGCCGGCGGCGTCGTTGTACTGCTCGCCGGCTACGCGGCCTATGCCTGGCGCAGGAAGCGCAGTTCGCAGTTCGAGAACAGCATCATGAGCGTCGTGCCTTCGGATGCGGACTCCGTGCTGGGAAGCGTCGGCGGGCGCAATGTCGACACGAGCTCGAGCTCGATCCAGAGCGATTTCGGCCAGGGCTCGAGCAAGGCGAGCGCCGAGGAGATCGATCCCATTGCCGAGGCCGACGTCTACATGGCCTATGGACGCGATGCCCAGGCGGAGGAGATTCTCAAGGAGGCCCTCTCCAAGGACTCCAGCCGACAGGCAATTCGCGTCAAGCTGCTCGAGATCTACGCCAACCGGAAAGACACCCGGGCGTTCGAGAGCGCGGCGAACGAGCTGCATTCGGCAACCGGAGGGCGCGGGGCGGAGTGGGAGAAGATCGCCGCACTGGGATTGTCCATCGACCCGAGCAATCCTCTCTACGGAGGCAAGCCGGGCGGCACTCCGCCGCCCGCGCCGCCGTCCCAGCTCCCGCCGGGGTTCAACGAGACGGCGCAGATGCCGTCCTTCAATCCGCCGACCACCGCCGCGCCCTCGGCGCCGGAAACGGAGGTTCCGCTCAACATCGATTTCGACATCGGCACGTCGACTGCGGGAGCAGCGGCGCTGCCGGATCTCGACATTGGCGTGGCCTCGTCCTCGTCGTCCCAGCCCGCGGCAGGCTTGGATTTCGACCTCGGCCTCGGAGGAGGCGACAAGGCTGCCGCGGCGGCACTTGCACCTGCGCCCGCGGCCCCCGCTGCGGCGGAACCCGCTCTCAGCATCGACTTCGATCTGCCCATGGGCGTCAAGGCGGTGCCCGCGGCGGCTGCGGCTCCGGCGCCAGCACCGGCGCCCTCGCTCGAGCTGGGCGCCATCGATTTTGATCTCGGCACGAAGACCGATGCAGCCGAGCCCAGGGCGGAAGCGGCAGCTGCCGCCTCGGCGCTGGATCTATCCAGCATCAGTCTCGACCTGGGAGCGCCTGCAGCGGGTGGGAACGGGTCTGGGGGCGTCCCGGAGGCGCGATGGCAGGAGGTCGCCACCAAGCTCGACCTCGCGAAGGCGTACGAGGAGATGGGCGACAAGGATGGCGCCCGCGAACTGCTCAAGGAGGTCGTCAAGGAAGGCGACATCGCTCAGCAGCAGCAGGCCCAGACGATGCTCCAGGCGCTCGGCTGATCCCCACCGGAATTCCCGGCAAGCAATCGGCGCCTTGTGCGCCGATTGCCTTTTTTGAGAACGCAAGACATGAAACTGGCCATCGGAGTGAGCTACTGCGGCGCCGGACTCGAAGGCTGGCAGTCGCAGCCCTCCGGGAACACCGTTCAGGACCGCCTCGAGCGGGCGCTCTCCGAGATCGCCGGAGAGCGCATCGCGCTGACCGCGGCCGGGCGGACCGATGCGGGCGTGCACGCGAGCGCCCAGGTGGCTCATTTCGAGACGAACGCCGCCCGGCCGGAGTCAGCGTGGGTGCGGGGTGTGAACGCGCTTCTGCCCGACGCGATTGCGGTGCAATGGGCCGTGCCCGTGGCCGGGGACTTTCACGCGCGCTACTCTGCGGTATCGCGAACCTACCGCTACGTCCTGTACAACCATGCCGTGCGGCCGGCGCTGCTCGCCGGACGCGTGGGATGGTTTCATACGTCGCTGGATCTTGAAAAGATGCGCGAGGCCGCAACCTACCTGGTCGGCGAGCGCGATTTTTCGAGCTTCCGTTCGGCCGAGTGCCAGGCCAAGACCCCGGTGCGAGTCATGAAGGACCTAGCCATGCGCGCGAGCGGCGCGTACATCGTCTTCGATTTCACCGCGAACGCATTCCTCCACCACATGGTGCGCAACATCGTCGGGTGCCTCGTCTACGTCGGCAAGGGCAAGCACCCTGCGGCCTGGATGGCGGAGCTGATAGCGGCGCGCGACCGCCGGCGCGCCGCGCCGACTTTTTCCCCCGACGGCCTGTATCTCTCCCAGGTGCGCTACGAGGGGCGCTGGAGTCTTCCGGCCTTCGCGGCGATGCTGCCTTTCGATCCGGATTTCTCTTCATGAGAACGCGAGTGAAGGTCTGCGGCATCACGCGGATCGAGGACGCGCAGGCGGCGGCCGCGCATGGCGCCGACGCGATCGGGCTCATCTTCTATCGGCCGAGCCCGCGCTACGTGACGCCGGAGCAGGCCGGGGCCATCGTCGCCGCGATCCCGCCCTTCGTGGCGAGCGTCGCCGTGTTCGTGAATCCCTCGCGGGAGGACGTGGAGACCGTCATCCGCGAGAGCGGGGCGACGCTCCTGCAGTTTCACGGCGACGAGCCCCCGGAATTCTGCTCGGTGTTCTCGCGTCCGTACATCAAGGCTGCCCGGATTCGGCCGGGACTGGATTTGATAAAATATCTTTCTCCTCATGCAGGCGCGCGCGGCTGGATGCTCGACGCGTTTCACGAGGACTTGTGGGGCGGCACCGGAGGCGCGTTCGACTGGCGCTTGGTGCCGCAGGACGCAGCGAAGCCGATCATCCTGTCGGGCGGACTGACGAGCGAGAACGTCGCGGGCGCGGTAAAGCGCGTCAGGCCCTACGCCGTCGACGTGTCGACCGGCGTCGAGGCTTCCAAGGGAATCAAGGACGCCGCGAAGATCGCGGCATTCATCGGAGCGGTGAGACATGAAGATAGCTGATCTTCCGGACGAGCAAGGTCACTTCGGCCCCTACGGCGGCGTGTTCGTCGCCGAGACGCTGGTGCACGCCCTCGACGAGCTCAAGCGCGCCTACGAGCGCTGCCGCGACGATTCGAAGTTCGTCGCCGAATTCGAGTACGAGCTCAAGCACTACGTCGGGCGGCCGAGCCCGATCTACCATGCCAAGCGCTTGTCGCAGTTGCTGGGCGGCGCGCAGATCTACATCAAGCGCGAGGACCTCAACCATACCGGCGCCCACAAGATCAACAACACCATCGGACAGGCTCTGATTGCGCGCAGCATGGGCAAACCGCGCGTGATCGCCGAGACGGGAGCGGGCATGCATGGAGTCGCGACCGCGACCGTGGCCGCGCGCTACGGCCTGGAGTGCGTCGTCTATATGGGGACGGAGGACGTGAGACGCCAGGCGCAGAACGTCTATCGCATGAAGCTGCTCGGTGCGACCGTCGTGCCCGTCGACTCCGGGTCGAAAACGCTCAAGGACGCGCTGAACGAGGCGATGCGCGACTGGGTTACCAACGTGAACAACACCTTCTACATCATCGGCACCGTGGCGGGTCCGCATCCCTATCCAATGATGGTGCGCGATTTCCAGTCGGTGATCGGCCGCGAGTGCGTGACACAGATGCCGGAAATGTGCGGCCGCCAGCCCGACGCGGTGATCGCCTGCGTGGGCGGCGGGTCGAACGCGATGGGGATCTTCTACCCGTATATCCCGCACAAGGACGTCAGGCTGATCGGCGTCGAGGCGGGCGGCTTCGGCATCGCCAGCGGCAAGCACGCCGCGTCGCTCACTGCGGGGAAGCCTGGCGTCCTGCACGGCAATCGCACCTACCTGCTTCAGGACGAGCACGGCCAGATCCTCGACACGCACTCGATCTCCGCGGGGCTCGACTACCCGGGCGTGGGCCCTGAGCACGCCTGGCTGAAGGACACCGGCCGCGCCGAATACGTCACCATAGACGACGGGGAGGCGCTCGCGGCTTTCCGCGATCTGTGCCACTACGAGGGGATCATTCCCGCACTCGAGTCCGCCCATGCTGTGGCCTACGCGGAAAAGCTCGCGCCGACGCTCGCGGCAGACAAGATCCTGCTCGTGAACCTCTCCGGGCGCGGCGACAAGGATATGCACACGGTCGCCGAGAAATCGGGGATCAAGCTTTGAGCGCGCTTTTTGGTACAGGTCGTGCGAACCTGCTCAACGTGGATTTCTTCGAAGGGATCGCTCGCGTCGCCGACGCGAGCGTGGACCTCGTCGTCGCCGATCCGCCCTACGGCCTCGGGAAGGACTACGGAAACGATTCGGACCGGCTGAACGGAGAGGCGTATCTCGAGTTCAGCCGACGCTGGATCGAGGCGCTTCTTCCCAAGCTTAAACCCGCTGGAAGCCTGTACGTCTTCCTCACCTGGCAGTACAGCCCCGAAGTGTTCGGCTATCTGAAGACGCGCCTGCTCATGGTCAACGAGATCATCTGGGACCGCAAGGTGCCGAGCATGGGCGGGAGCACCCGCAAGTTCTCCTCGGTGCACGACACGATCGGCCTGTTCGCGAAATCGCGCGACTACTATTTCGACGTCGACAGCGTGCGCATCCCCTACGATCCAGAGACGAAGAAGGCGAGAACGCGGTCGATCTTCGTGGGGAAGAAATGGCTCGAGGTCGGCTGCAACCCGAAGGATCTTTGGAGCGTCACGCGCCTGCATCGCCAGGACCCCGAGCGCGCCGATCATCCGACGCAGAAGCCGCTCGAGATCATCGAGCGCATGGTGCTGGCCAGCTCGCCGCGGGAAGGCAGGGTGCTCGATCCTTTCATGGGGAGCGGCACCACCGCGGTCGCTGCGTTGAAGCACGATCGCCGTTTCACCGGCTTCGAGATCAACCCCGAATACTTCGCCACCGCAAAACAGAGGGTGAAGTCCCTCGACGCGGAGCCGGCGCGCGCGAAGGTCGCGGTTGCCCGCTAGCGTCGTGTCCAGGATCCAGGCCACCTTCGAGCGTCTCGCGCGCGAGCGCAGGAAGGCGCTCATCCCTTACATCACGGCCGGCGACCCCGAGCCCGCAGTCACGGTCACGCTGATGCACGCGCTTGCCAAGGCCGGCGCGGACGTGATCGAGTTGGGTGTGCCGTTCTCCGATCCCATGGCCGACGGCCCGGTGATCCAGCGCTCCGGGGAGCGCGCCCTCAAGCACCACGTGGGGCTAGACCAGGTGGTGGGCTTCGTCGCGGAATTCCGCAAGACCAATACCGCGACTCCCGTCGTGCTGATGGGGTACGCGAACCCGATCGAAGCCATGGGGCTCAAGGATTTCGTCGAGGCTGCGGGCCGCGCGGGGGTGGACGGTGCGCTCGTCGTCGACTACCCGCCGGAGGAAAGCGCCGAGCTCGCGGCCATGTTGCGCGCGCACGGCATGGACATGATCTTCCTCCTCGCGCCCACCTCGACCGACGCGCGCATTGCCCAGGTTGCGCGGCTTGCTAGCGGCTACGTCTACTATGTATCCTTGCGCGGGGTCACCGGCGCGAAGCACCTCGATCTGGACGACGTTTCGGCCAAGGTGCCGGCGATCCGGAGCAAGACCCGGCTGCCGATCGGCGTGGGATTCGGCGTCCGGGACGGCGAAACCGCGCGCGCTGTTGCGAAGGTCGCCGACGCGGTCGTGATCGGCAGCAGAATCATCCAGGAGATGGAGCAGGCCACGCCGGAAACCTGCGTCGAACGAGGCGCCGCATTTCTCAGGGAAATTCGGGGAGCGATGGACGCATGAGCTGGCTGCAGAAGCTTCTCCCGCCCAAGATCAACCGAACCGGCACCGGAACGAAGAAGAACGTTCCCGAGGGTCTGTGGAGCAAATGTCCCTCCTGCGCGGCGGTGCTGTACGCGACCGATCTCGAGAAAAACGCCAACGTGTGCCCGAAATGCGGCTACCACAACCGCATCTCGGCGCGCGAGAGGCTCGACCTCCTGCTGGATCCGGAAGGCCGGTTCGAGATCGGTGTGGAAGTCACTCCGGTGGACAGCCTCAAGTTCAAGGACGACAAGCGCTATCCCGATCGCCTCGAGGAGGCCGAAAGGACGACCGGAGAGACCGATGCCCTCGTCGTCATGCAGGGTGCGATCAAGAGCGTGGCGGTCGTTGCGGCCGCCTTCGAATTCGAGTTCATGGGCGGCTCGATGGGTTCGGCGGTGGGAGAGCGCTTCGTGCGCGGAGTGCACGCCTGCCTCGACCAGAACCTGCCCCTGGTCGTCGTGACCGCCACCGGCGGCGCGCGCATGCAGGAGGGGTTGTTCTCCCTCATGCAGATGGCGAAGACTACCGCCGCGCTGACGCTGCTTGCTTCCCACAAGCTGCCATTCATTTCGGTGCTCACCGATCCGACCATGGGCGGCGTCTCGGCCAGCTTCGCCATGATCGGGGACCTCGTCGTCGCGGAGCCGCGCGCCCTAATCGGCTTCGCCGGCCCGCGGGTGATCGAGCAGACCGTCCGGGAAAAGCTTCCCGAAGGCTTCCAGCGATCCGAGTTCCTGCTCGAAAAGGGCGCGGTCGACATGATCATCGACCGGCGGCAGATGCGCGACAAGCTCGCCAACGTTATCACGCTCCTGCAGCGGCAGGCTCCGACGCCGGTCTGATCCGGCACCCGCGCTCGATGCCCGGCCGCAGCCTCGCCGAGTGGCTCGATTACATCGAGCGGATACATCCGAAGTCCATCGAGCTGGGACTGGAGCGCGTGGCGAAGGTGCGCAGCGCCCTGGGACGATCGACCCCGGCCGTCCTCTTCTCCGTTGCGGGCACCAACGGCAAGGGGTCGACCTGCGCGATGCTCGAATCCATCCTGCTCGCGGGCGGCTACAGGGTGGGTTTGTATACTTCTCCCCATCTGCTGAGCTACAACGAGCGGGTCCGTCTAGACGGCGTTCCCGCGAGCGACGAGCGCCTGTGCGCAGCGTTCGAGGCCGTGGAGCGCGCACGGGGAGACGTGACGCTGACCTACTTCGAGTTCGGGACGATCGCCGCGTGGGAAATCTTCGCCTCGGAAGCGATGGACGCGGTGATACTCGAGGTGGGTCTGGGCGGACGGCTCGACGCAGTGAACATCTTCGACGCCGACTGCGCGCTGCTCACTTCCGTCGACCTCGATCACATGGACTACCTCGGCGACACGCGCGAGCTCATCGGCGCGGAGAAGGCCGGGATATTCCGTCCCGGCAAGCCTGCGGTCGTGGCGGATTCCGATCCGCCGCGCAGCGTCCTCGACCGCGCGGATGCGATCGGCGCCGGGCTGCGTCTGATCGGCCGCGATTTCGGCTTCGTTCCGCAGGGAAAGCAATGGATGTACTGGGGCCCGAGAGGACGCCGCGGCGGCCTCGCCGTTCCGGCGCTGAGAGGGGAGCGCCAGCTCGCCAACGCCGCTGCGGCGCTCACCGCGCTGGACGAGCTTCGCGAGCGGCTCCCCGTCGCCATGCAGGATGTGCGCATGGGCCTCGCGCGGGTGGAGCTTCCCGCGCGCTTCCAGGTGCTTCCCGGTCGCCCGGCGGTGGTCCTGGACGTGGCCCACAATCCGCAGGCGGCGCGCGTGCTCTCTGAGAATCTCGGCTCCATGGGCTTCTACCCCGAGACCTACGCCGTGTTCGGTATGCTGGGCGACAAGGACATCGTGGGCGTGTGCAGGGCGCTGAAGGACAGGTTCTCGGCGTGGTTCGTGACGAGCCTTTCGGTGCCGCGAGGAGCCGGCGCGAGCCGGCTTGCCGCGGCCCTGAAGAGCGTGGGCGCGAGCGGAGAGGTGGCGTGCTTCGAGAATCCGCGCGACGCCTACGCGGCGGCGCGGATTCGCGCAGGCGAAAATGATAGAATCGTCGTCTTTGGCTCGTTCCATACCGTAGCCGAAGTGATGCAGGGGACCGAGGTCCGCTGACGTGTCAGACGACGCAAACCTGCTGAGGCGCCGCGCGCGCCGGCGGCTGGTCGGCGCGATCGCGCTGGTGGTGCTGGTGGTCGTGGTCCTGCCCATCATCCTCGACCAGAAGCCCAGGCCCCCGCAGGAGCTGACCGTGCAGATCCCAAGCCAGGAGGGCGGACCGTTCAAGACCCGGGTTCTTCCCCCGCTTCAGCCGGCGCCGGTGGCCTCACCGGCGCCAAAGGACGAGCCGGCTCCGGCGAAAGAAGCGCCGGACAAGCCCGCGCCCGCCGAGGCCGTGCCTTCGAAGAAGGAGAGCGCGAAGGCCCCGGACAAGGCGCGCGCGAAGCACAAGGCGGCCGAGGCGTACGTGTTTCAGCTCGGCGTCTTCGCCAATCCCGACAACGCGAAGCAGGTGCGCGAGCGGGCGACCGCGGCCGGCGTCAGGAGCTACACTGAGCAGGTCAAGGGACAGCAGGGCGAGCAGACCCGCGTGCGTGCCGGACCCTTCCCGAGCCGGGGTGCGGCGGAAAAGGCGCGCGACAAGCTCAAGCTGCTCGGGATGGACGTGGGGCAGGTGGCGCAAAGATGACCTTCTTCGACCTCGGCGTGCTGGGGATCGTGGCCGTGTCGATCGCGATCAGTCTCCTTCGCGGACTGTCGCGCGAGATGATCTCGCTCGGCGTGTGGGTCGGCGGCTTCGTCCTCGCGACCTATTTCGGAAGCTACGTGGCCGGGTACCTGCCGCAGGGCCTGCAGCCGCTGTGGAGCGCGCTGATAGGATTCTTGGTCGTTTTCGGCCTGGTGCTCGTGGCGGGCTGGATCGTGAGCATGGCGCTGGCTTCGGCGGTCCGCGCTTCGGGCCTGGCGCCCGCGGACCGGGCGCTTGGGTCGCTGTTCGGCCTGGTCAGGGGACTGCTGGTGGTGCTCGTGATCGTGCTGCTCGCGGGACTTACGCCGCTCCCGCGCGAGCCTTTCTGGCGCGACGCCTTTCTCTCGGGCCCGTTCGAGACGGCGGCTCTGGCGCTGCGGCCCTATCTGCCCTCGCGCCTGGGGCAGCATCTGAAGTATCGTTGAGCTAGGAGGACGAGCGGAAATGTGCGGGATTCTCGGAGTGGTGGCAAAGACGCCGGTCAACCAGCTGCTCTACGACGGCCTTCTGCTGCTGCAGCACCGGGGGCAGGACGCGGCCGGAATCGTCACGTCCGAGCACAAGACTTTCCACATGCACAAGGGTCCCGGGATGGTGCGCGACGTGTTCCGCACCCGGAACATGCGCTCGCTCCCGGGGGCGACCGGGATCGCGCACTGCCGCTATCCCACCGCGGGTTCGGCGTTCAACGCCGGAGAGGCCCAGCCCTTCTACGTCAATTCTCCGTTCGGAATCGTGCTGGGCCACAACGGGAACCTCACGAACTCCGAGCAGCTCAAGCAGGAGATGTTCCGGCAGGACCTGCGGCACATCAACACGAACTCCGATTCGGAAGTCCTGCTGAACATCCTCGCGCACGAGCTCGAGCTGGCCGCCAAGGGCCAGAAGCTCGACGCGGAGACCATCTTCACCGCGGTCGCGAACGTGCACCGCCGCTGCCGCGGGGCGTACGCCGTCGTCGCGATGATCGCCGGCCACGGGCTCCTCGCTTTTCGCGACCCCTTCGGAATCCGTCCCCTGGTGATCGGGCGCAACCAGACCGATGAGGGTCCGGAGTATCTGGTCTCCTCCGAAAGCGTGGCGCTCGCCGCTTTCGGCTTCGAGCTGATGCGCGACGTGATGCCCGGCGAGGCGGTGTTCATCGACGAAAGCGGCAAGTTCAACAGCCGCCAGTGCGCGGCAAAGCCGGTTCTTGCTCCCTGCATCTTCGAGTACGTCTATCTCGCCCGCCCGGACTCGGTCATCGACGGCGTCTCGGTCTACGAAAGCAGGCTGCACATGGGGCGGTCTCTCGCGGAGAAGATCAAGCGCACGCTGCCCGAACTCCAGGTCGACGTCGTCATTCCCGTCCCTGACACGAGCCGGCCGAGCGCGCTCGAGCTCGCGCACGGCCTCGGCGTCTCGTACCGCGAAGGCTTCATCCGCAACCGCTACATCGGGCGCACCTTCATCATGCCCGGCCAGACGATCCGCAAGAAATCCGTGCGCCGGAAGCTCAGCGTGGTCGGCCTCGAGTTCAAAGGCAAGAACGTCCTGATCGTCGACGACTCCATCGTCAGGGGAACGACCAGCCGGGAAATCGTGCAGATGGCGCGTGAGGCGGGCGCCAACAAGGTATTCTTCGCGTCGGCCGCGCCACCGGTGAGGTTTCCAAACGTATACGGGATCGACATGCCGACGCGCGCCGAACTGATCGCGACCGGGCGCAACGACGAGCAGGTCGCGCGCGAGATAGGGGCCGACGCCGTCGTCTATCAGGACCTGGAGGCGCTCAAGGCCGCGGTGCGCGCCGTCAATCCGAAGCTCACGCAGTTCGAAACCTCGTGCTTCGATGGCGTGTACATCACCGGCGACGTGACCAGCGAATACCTTGCCTCGGTGGAGCGTCAGCGCGACGCGGGGCGCCAGGAAGGCGAAGAGGAGAACGAGAGCAACAATCAGCTGGATCTCAACGCCGCCTGAGATTTGACATCCCCTGTCCGGGGTAGTAGTGTGCGGCTTGCGCCGATTTGATCGACAGCTTGCGGGCGCCTAACAAATACGGCTAAAGCGCGGCAGAGACCCGTCTTAGCGAAAGCTGGATGGGTTTTTCATTTTCGGGACGACGAATGCAGAACTACGACATTGAGACATTGGCAGTCCGCGCTGGAATCGCCCGCAGCCAGTTCAACGAGCACTCCGAGGCGCTGTATCTCACCTCGAGCTTCGTTTTCGACAACGCAGCCCAGGCGGCCGCCCGGTTCCAGGGCGGCGAGCCCGGCAACATCTATTCGCGCTTCACGAATCCCACGGTCACGGCCTTCCAGGACAGGCTCGCGGCGCTCGAGGGCGCGGAGGCCTGCGTTGCGACCGCCTCGGGGATGTCCGCCATCCTCGCGACCGCGATGGCGCTGCTCAAGTCCGGCGACCACATCGTGTCGTCGTCCGGCGTCTTCGGCGCGACGTTGCAGCTGTTCAGCAACGTGCTGGGGAGGTTCGGCGTGGAGACGAGCTATGTCGACGAGTCCGCACCCGGCGCTTGGAAGGCCGCGCTGCGGCTGAACACGAAGCTGCTCTACGTCGAGACGCCCTCGAATCCCCTGACAGAGGTGTTCGACATCGGCGCGCTCGCGGAAATCGCGCACCGCGCGGGCGCCGTGCTGGTCGTCGACAACTGCTTCTGCAGTCCGGCGTTGCAGCGGCCTATCGAGCTGGGAGCGGACCTCGTAGTCCACTCGGCTACGAAATACATCGACGGTCAGGGCAGAGTATTGGGCGGCGCGGTCCTTGGAAAGCGTGAGCTCGTGATGGACGGGGTATACGGATTCCTGCGCACCGCGGGCCCCAGCCTCTCGCCGTTCAACGCCTGGGTGCTGCTGAAGGGACTGGAAACCCTGAGGATACGGATGGAAGCACAATCGCAAGGTGCGCTCGAGCTCGCGCGCTGGCTGGAATCGCACCCGCGCGTGAAGAAGGTGTACTACCCGGGGCTGCCGTCGCATCCGCAGCACAAGCTCGCCGCCAGGCAGCAGCGTTCGGGCGGCGCGGTCGTGTCGTTCGAGATCCGGGGCGGCCGGGAAGCGGCCTGGAAAGTCATCGATTCGACGCGGCTGATCTCGATCACCGCGAACCTCGGCGACACCAAGACCACCATCACCCATCCTGCGACCACCACTCACGGCCGGATCTCCGCGGAAGCGCGCTCGCGCGCCGGGATCACCGACGGCCTGCTCCGCGTCGCGGTGGGCCTGGAGTCGCCGAAGGATCTCCGGGAGGACCTGGAGCGCGGCCTGGGCGGCTAGCTCTCAGGGGAGCTGCACGGGCGCGCAGCCGCGCTCGTCGCAGCGAAGATAGCTTCCGCTGCGGTACCAGTCGGCAAGAACCCAGCGCTCGCAGCTTCTCCCGTCGACGCGGTGGATGTGCTTGGCCGGACGATGCGTGTGCCCGTGGATGAGCCGCGGGTACGCGTGCGCGCGCAAGGCCGATTCCACGGCGCCCTGGTTAACGTCCATGATCTCCGGCGCCTTGCGAGTCTTCTCGGATTCGCTGGTCTGCCGCACGGCCTCGATCTGGCGCTTGCGCGCTTCCAGAGGTAGCGCGAGAAAGCCGTTCTGCCACGCCGGGTCGCGCACCTGGGCGCGGAACCTCTGATAATCGGTATCGTCGGTGCACAGCGTGTCGCCGTGCATCAGTACCGTCGGCGTGCCGAACAGGTCCAGCGCGTAGGGATCGCCGAGCAGGGTGATGCCGCAGGCCCTAGCGAATTCCCCGTCGAGCAGAAAGTCGCGGTTTCCGTGCATGAGTCTCAGGGAGATGCCGGCGCGCGAATATTCCGCGAGTGCTGCGGCGACAGAGCGGTTGAACGGGTCGGCCAGGTCGTCGTCGCCGGCCCAGTACTCGAACAGGTCGCCCAGGATGTACAGCGCCTCGGCCTCGCGGGCCGGTCCCCGGAGAAACTCGAAGAAGACGCGGTTGATGTCCGGCCTGGAATCACACAGATGCAGGTCGGAGATGAAGAAGACCGCCATCCCCGAGGCTGCGTGCCTAGACGACCTCGGCCCGCTCGATGATCACGTCCTCGACGGGCACGTCCGCATGGGAGCCGCGCTTGCCGGTCTTCACGCCCTTAATCTTGTCGACGACGCTCTGACCCTCGACGACCTTCCCGAAGACGCAGTACCCCCAGCCGTTCGCACTCGGTGCGGTGTGGTTGAGGAAACCGTTGTCCTTGACGTTGATGAAGAACTGGCTGGACGCGGAGTGGGGGTCGGAGGTCCGCGCCATCGCGATCGTGTAGCGGTCGTTCTTCAGGCCGTTTTCCGCCTCGTTCTTTATGGACGCGCGGGCGGGTTTCTGCCGCATTCCGGGCTCGAAGCCGCCCCCCTGGATCATGAAACCGTCGATGACCCGATGGAACACCGTATTCGAGTAGAACCCGGCTTCGACATACGCCAGGAAATTCTTCGCCGTCTCCGGCGCGCGCGCGGCGTCGAGCTCGATCCCGATGACGCCGTGATTCGTATGCAGTTTGATCATTGAGCCTACTTTCCCGCCTTGACGGTGACCGACTCGATCACGATCGGCCTTTGCGGCACATTCTGGTAGGGGCCGACAGTGGTCGTGTCCGCCCGGGAGATCCGAAGCACCGTGTTCATGCCGTCGATGACCCGCCCGAAGACCGCATAGCCGATTCCCTGCGGCGAGGGATCGCGGAAGTCGAGAAAGCCGTTGTCCTTTACGTTGATGAAAAACTGGGCCGTCGCGGAGTTCGGAACGGAGGTACGCGCCATCGCGACCGTGCCCACCTCGTTCCTCAGCCCGCCCTTCAGGGCCAGCCCCGCTTCGTTCTCGATGGGCGCGCGAGTCTCCTTCTGCTTCATGTCGGGACTGAAGCCGCCTCCCTGGATCATGAAGCCGTCGATCACGCGGTGGAAGACCGTTCCCTTGTAGAAGCCGCTGCTCGCGTACTGGAGAAAGTTGTCGACGGTCTTCGGGGCCTTGTCCGGATAGAGCTCGAGAGTGAAGCTGCCCAAGGTCGTCTTGAACTCCACGCGCGGATTCTGCGCCTGCGCGTAGGAAAACGCGGCGAACAGGACGGCGAACCCCAGGAAATTGCGGCAGAGGGTAGAGGTCATTGTGCTATATTTTGCCCGGGTGGTACGTCCCATTCTACCAAGAACCTGGCAGGGTCTCGCGGAATTCACCATCCCTCGCATGCTGAAAATCTACGACACCCTGCGGCGGGATAAACGCCCATTCGTCCCGCTCGATCCTTCGCGGGTAAGAATGTACGTGTGCGGCATGACGGTGTACGACTATTGCCATCTCGGGCACGCCCGGGTCATGGTGGTGTTCGACGTGGTGCAGCGCTGGCTGCGCGCGAGCGGATACCCGCTGACCTACGTGCGCAACATCACCGACATCGACGACAAGATCATCCGCAGGGCGGCAGAGTCCGGCGAGTCGGTAGCGAGCCTGACGGGGCGCTTCATCAGCTACATGGAGGAGGACGCGGCTTCGCTGGGAGTGCAGAAGCCCGATCTCGAGCCGCGAGCGACGGAATACGTCGGCGAGATGCTAGGCATGATAGGCAAGCTCGAGGAGCGCGGGGCCGCCTACGCGTCGACGAGCGGCGACGTGAATTTCTCGGTCAGGAATTTTCCCGGGTACGGCAAACTGTCGGGCAAGTCCCTCGAAGACTTGCGCGCCGGGGAGCGGGTGGAGGTGGACGCGACCAAGCGCGATCCGCTCGACTTCGTGTTGTGGAAGAGCGCAAAGCCGGGAGAGCCCTCGTGGCCTTCGCGGTGGGGCGCTGGGCGGCCGGGGTGGCACATCGAGTGCTCGGCCATGAGCACGAAGCTGCTCGGGCCGCATTTCGATATCCACGGCGGCGGGCAGGACCTCCAGTTCCCGCATCACGAGAACGAGATCGCGCAGTCGGAGGCGGCTTCGGGCGACGACAAGCCGTTCGTAGGCTACTGGATGCACAACGGCTTCGTCCGCCTGCAGGATCAGAAGATGTCGAAATCCACCGGCAACGTCGCGACCATCCGGGAGCTGCTCAGGAGTCACGACGCGGAGGTCCTGCGCTTCTTCATCGCGCGCGCGCACTACCGCAGCCCGCTCAACTACTCCGACGACCAGCTGCAGGATGCCCGGCACGCCCTGTCGAGGCTCTACACCGCGCTCAAGGGCGTCCCTGTGGACGTCCCGCGTCCCGACTGGGCTGAAGCAAGCGCCAGCCGTTTCCGTGATGCGATGGACGACGATTTCAACACGCCCGAAGCCGTGGCGGTTCTCTTCGATCTGGCAAACGAAGTCAACCGCTCGCGCTCCTCGGCGGCTGCGGCGCAGTTGCGCGCGCTCGGCGGGGTGCTGGGCCTGCTCGGGCGCGAGAGCGACGAATTCCTGTGCTCGGGAGCGGCCGGCGGGGCGTCGGGCTCGGAGATCGCGACGCTTATCGCCAGGCGCGATGCGGCGCGCGCCGCGAAGAACTATCGGCTCTCCGACGAGATTCGAGCGGAAGCCCTGGCGAAGGGCATCGTCCTTGAAGACGGACCCCGTGGCACGACGTGGCGCAGGGCCTAGCTAGTAAGCGAACCTTCCAGCCTTGCTGATCGCGGTCAGTTCCACGAATCTCGACCCGTTGTGGTTCGTGGTACTGAAGTCGACCACGTACCCGCCGACGTTATAGCCATGCATCGAGTCGAGCGCTTTCATCAGGCCTTCGCGGGTCGGATTGGCGCCCGCCCGGCGCACGGCCTCGACGAGGACCTTCGCTCCGATGTAGGCCTCCAGCGAGGTAAAGGAGAAGTCCTTCTTTCCCAGCGAATTCTCGATCGCCGCCTGATATTCCCTGACGATGGCGACAGAGTTTCTGGAGTAGGGCGGCACGACCTGAGCCACGACCACCCCGGTCCCCTGGTCGCCGAGCTCGCTGGCCAGCGCGGTTGCCCCGACGAAAGACGTGCTGGCGAACTGGGCGCTGGATCCCGCTTTCTTCGCCCCCTTGATGAAATCCGCGGTCGTCTTGTACAGCGTTGTGGCGATCACGACGTCGGGGGAGGCCTTGATCACATCCGAGACCGCGGCACCGAGGTCGGTCTGGTTGCGCTTCAGCGTGCCGATGGAGGCAGGCTTCAGCCCGCGACGGGTCAGCGCGGTCTCCACAGCGGCGAGGTTCTCCTTGCCGATCGCATCATCGTAGTGGATGATCGAGAACTTCTTCATTCCCGTCGTGGTGTAGAAGTCGACGATCTTCTCGAGCTCGTCCGCGTAGCTCGCGCGTATGTTGTATACGTTGCGGCGGAACGCACGCATCGGCTCGGCACCGGTAAACGGGCCGACGAAAGCGAGCTTGCCTTTCTCGACGTAAGGAAGAGCGGGGAGACTGAGGGTGGCGCTAGCGTAACCGATCAGCGCCAGCACGCCTCTTTGCTCGATCAGGATTCTAGCGTTTTCTCCGGCGCGCTTGGCGTCGTTCGCGTCGTCAAGCGCGATCAGCTCGAACTTGCGCCCGTGGACTCCTCCGGAGTCGTTGACCTGCTTGAAATAGGCCTGGATTCCCTCGCGGATGTCGTCGCCCAGCTCCTTGTTGCTGCCGGAGAACGGCGACGACTGGCCGATGAGCACCGTTGTCTTTGTCACGCCCTGGGCGTGCGCGCCGCCTGCCGAAAGCAGGCAGGCCATCACCCAGGCAACCAGTGCAACCGCGCGGATGAACCTCATCTTGCCCTCCTCGTTGTGAAAGAACCCGCCGCTTCACCGCGGCTTTTGTCTGGTCTATTTTACAAACTTGCCCCCTCGCCCGATCATTGTCAAATCGACGAACTTCGAGCCGCTGTGGTTGGTGGGCGAGAAGCTCACTACGAAATCGCCCAGGTCAACGTTGTTCATGCTCTCGAGCGCGGCGATCAGCTTCTCCCGGGTGAGGTTCTTGCCGGCGCGCCTCATCCCCTCGACCATGACCTTGCCGACGATGAATCCCTCGAGGCTGGAGAAGTTGTAGTCGGTGTTGCCGACCTTGGAGAGGGTCTCCTGGTATTCCTTGACGATGCGAACCTCTGGTCCCCAGGGGAACGGCACGACCTGGGAGATCGCGACCCCATAGCCCTCGTCCTTCAGGGCGTCGGCGAGCGCCGTGCTGCCGACGAACGAGACGTTGTAGAACTGGGTCGTGCTTCCGGCCGACTTCATCTCCCGCACGAACTCGGCGATGGAGGTATAGGCGGAGATCATGACCACGCCGTCGGGCTGCACGGCGTTGATCGTCTTGACCGCGTCCTGCACCTTGACGGTGTTGCGCTCGACCTTGCCCAGCGCGACGATCTTCATGTTGCGCTTGTCCATCGCGATCTGCACGCCC
>DATJYC010000030.1:0-12774 GCA_035499735.1 Burkholderiales bacterium | reverse complement strand
GTGCCGCCGGTCAGGGTAAAGCTGCGATCGGTCGCGACGGTGGCACCTGTGTACTGCAGGGTGCCGCCGCCAAGCACCAGGTTGCCGGCCGCGTTGGTCGAAGCGCCGATGCTGCTGTTCGCGCCGCCGTTCGCCAGGGTGCTGGCGCTCAAGACGCCCGCGTTGATCGTTGTCGCCCCGGTGTAGGTGTTCGCACCGGAAAGCGCCAGCGTGCCCGCGCCTAGCTTGGTAATTCCGAAGCCTGCGCCGCTGACGACGGCCGACACCGTCAGGTCATTGGCTGCCGCCCCGTCCGCAATCGTGAAATTGCGCGTCGCGCCCAGAGCCAGATTGCCGGCGATCGTCGCGCCCGAGGCGCCGCCGCCGTTGACGTTCAGCGTCACGTCGCCGCCAAGGGTGAGCGTCCCGGTCCCTGTGGCGACGGATGCCCCGGTCTGGCCGCTGTACAAAGTGAGCGCGCCAATGGTGTCGCTCACGTTGTTTGTGGCCATGTCGAGCGTCGCGCCCGCCGCGACGGTGACCAGGTTGGCATTGGCAATGGCGTTGCTTTGAGTAGGGCGCAACGTTCCGGAGGCGACGTTGATTCCCCCGGTCGCACCGGTGACACGGGTCGACACAACGCCGGGACCCCCTATGGTTACCCCACCGGTTCCGGAAATGGAGTTTGTGCTGCCGCCGCCGAACGTCAAATTGGTGACGGCGAAGATCTTCCCTTCCGTTGCACCAAAGGCGATGGGGCTGGCGTTGGCCGTGGCGGGCGAAATGGCGTTCGCCGCCGCCCCGGCCGAGAGGACATTGCCGCTTGTGACCGTGACGGTGTTCGCACCCCCTGTGGGGCTGAAGTTGTATGTGACGCCCCCGGATAGAAGCAGCGAGTTGATCGTTACGGTTTCGTTGACGGCACGGTTCGCGGTGAGCTTATAGTTGGAATTTGCTGTTGGCCCACCCGCGTTGTCGTATTCCGCCGCCGCCAACGGGCGCACGCCGTGGCTTCCTCCCGCCTCGAGCGGGGGGTTGTAGGTGACAAAATCGGTACCTGGCAACGCGCTGGTCGTGGCGCCGATTGCGCCCGGGATGATCCCAACCGTGTTTGTTCCCGCGTTTCCTGCACCACTCAGCGTGGGAGGGGTCGTGGTGAATTCGATGTTCGCAGTGTTGGCGGTCTGCGAGGCAATCGTATTGGCTCCCAGACTGGTCCCGCGGAAAAGCACCAGCGCGCCCGCCGACCGGTTCATGTCGGTGAAGCTGAGCCGGGTGTTTGTGGCGGCGTTCGGCGTAACCGTGATCGTGGAGTAGCCGCTGGAAAGATTCAGGGTGCCGAGAGACTCGGTCGTGTTGGCCCCGGCGTTTCCATTCACCACAAGCTCACCGCCGTTCATAGTCAGATTGCCGGCGATGCGGTTGTTGTTGTTGGCGCCGCTGTTGTCCAGCGTGAGCGTGCCGCCCTGGTTGACGGTGAACGCCGTAGCGGTCGCGGTGCCGCCTGCGCCGCTCAGGGTGAATATGCCCTCGTTGACATTCGTGGCGCCGGAATATGTGCTGGCGCCGGAAAGGTTGAGCGTGCCCGCGCCGGCCTTGTTGAGCGCGCTGGCGCCGGCGATGATGCCCCCATAGCTGAGGGTCGTGCCGGCGTTGGTCGAAATCGTTCCGGCGCCGGTGAGGGCGATGCCCCGGTTCGCACTGAGAGCGAAGCTCGCGGAGGTGTTCAGCGTCCCGCCGCCAAACGTGAGCTGCCCGGGAGTCGCCGCGCCCGGCGCGGCTCCCAATCCCGAGTCCGCCGCGATGCTGAGCGTGCCGGCGTTGATGGTGGTCGCGCCGGTGTAGGTGTTGACGTTCGCGAACGTGGCGGTGCCGGCGCCGTTCTTGACCACGCTGGTGCTGCCCTGGATCGTGCCGGCGCCTTGGGTGACGTTGCCCGTGGCGTTCAGCGTGAGCACACCACCGTTCAGGCTGATGTTCTGCAGGGTATTGATCGCACCCAGCGCGTTCAGCGTGAGCCCCAGCGTGCCTACGGTGGAAGTGACGTCTGCGCCTGCGTTGAAGGTGATGTTGTTGGTCGCGTCAAGCGTCAGCGTCGCGTTGCCGCCCGCGGTCTTGGCGATGGCGTTCGCGACGGTGATATCCCCCGCCTGACTGTTGGTGCCGGCGCTCCCGGTCGACACCGTGACCGACGTGCCGGCATTCAGCGCCGTCTGGATGCTGCCCGTGGTGACGATCGCGCTGTCGTTGGTCGTGTAGAAGTTCGGGCTCGCGATGACGTTAGTATCGGCGCCGGCGGTCTGGATGGTGATGTTGTTCGGGTCGAGCAGCCACCGACCTGCGGCGCCATTCGGGGCGCTGGCGTCAACCGAACCCTGCGAGTCCAGGACCATTTTTCCGGACGTTTCAACGAAGCCGCCGTCTCCTCCGCTCGCGCCGCCGCGCGCAGTGATGAGACCGTAGTAACGCGTGACATCGTCCGCCCAAACGATCACCTTGCCGCCGTTGCCGGTGTTCGTCGCGTCGGCGTTGATGGTCGCATTCGGGCCGACGTAGGTCGCCTGCGCGTTCTGCACGTCCGGGTTCTTGCCCTGGTAGTCGCCGCCCACGAGCACGGTGCCGCCGCCGGTGCTGCCCGACGCGTCCACGCTCGCCGCGTTGATCAAGCCGACCTGGTTGCCGAGCAATCTCACCGTGCCGCCGGTGGCGTCGCTGCCGGTCGCCTGGATGCGCCCATCGGCAAGCAAGGTGCCGGCTTGCGCCTGAGCGGTGATATCGCCGCCGCTCGCGCCGCTGGCGGAGAGGATCGAGCCCGAGGCGAGCGTGATGTCGTTGGCGGCTGCGAGCATGATGCTGCCGCCGCGTAGCCCTGCGCCGCCGTCGGCGCGCAGCGTGCCGCTGTTGGTGATGTTGTCGGCCTCGAGGCGTATCTCTCCGTTGACGCTGGAAACCGTCGTGGCCTCGATGATGCCGTCGTTGTTGACCACCGACTTGATGAGCTGGTCCGCCGCTTTCGCGGTGAGCAGCACCTGGCCGCCGTCGGCCTTGATCAGGCCCTTGTTGTCGGCCAGCGCGTTGAGCGTGCCTAGATCGACGCTCAGGCCGATCAGCTTGTTGCCATTGAGATTGACCGTGACTTCATTGCCCGCGGCGAGGGCTACGCTGCCGTTGGCGGCGGTGATGGTGCCTTCGTTTCTGACCTGCGGTGCGATGAATGCGACGTATCCGCCGTTGGCGATGATGTCGCCCTGGTTGACGACCGTGCCCGTTCCAGAAGAAATGGGGTCCGCCGTGAAGCGGTAGCGCCCCGCCATGAAATCCTGATTGCTCAGGCTGAGCGTCGAGGCGACAAGGCCCCCGACATCGACCTGCGCGCCTCTGCCGAACAGCACGCCGTTCGGATTGAGGATGAAGACCTGCCCGTTGGCGGTGAGCGAGCCGAAGATCTCGGTGGGGTTCTGGCCCAGCACGCGGTTCAGCGCGACGCTGGAGACCGACGGCTGCGCGAAGCGGACAGACTCGCTGGCGCCGATATCGAAGCTCAGCCAGTTGATGGCGGCGCTGTTGGTGCCCTGGGTGATCAGGGTACTGGTGCCGGCGCGGCTGACGCTGGCCTGCCCCGCCACCACTTGTTCGCCGGTGGGACCTGCCCATACCGGCGCCGCGCCTGCAAGCAGGGCGAAGGCGACCGCGCGCGCAAGGGGCCGTATCGCCGCGCGGGAGTACGTGTGAGCGCTTCGGCTACGGCCGCCGCAACTCACAGTGCTTCGCAATCAAGGCAGTCAACTTCTCCACACGATCCTTTGTGCCAGATACGATGATCAGTTATGATTCTTCTTCAATAATGGGCCGTAAGGATTTGAAAACAATGGTCCCTGGGCGCGCATCATACAACAACATTTCAGGATTTTGCTTACACCCGGGGCACCTGTCTCTCCCAGCCGGGTATCCAAAGCATGCAGCATGCCAATAGCGGCAGTCCAGATAAGACGTAATCTATTGACTCCATTGAAGTTTATTAGCATATTCTGGCTGTCTTCAGAACCACCTGATGCGAACAGTTTCGCCGACGGATCCTTCCATGCAAAGACGCAAATTCGTGCTCGCCTGTGCGGCTTCGGCCCTTGCCGCATCGCTTCCCGCGTTGCCGGCCGAAGCCGAGCCGCGCTTCTACGCCCGCGCCCGGCTCGTGGGACCGGACGGCGCGCCGCTCAAGGCGCGCGCCGTGCCGGCCAACCGGAACTTCATCTTTCACTATCCGTATGCCGGGACACCGTGCTTCCTGCTCAATCTGGGGAAGCCGATCCAAGCCTTCGCAGAGCTGAAAACCGCCGAGGCGCGGACCTACCAGTGGCCGGGCGGCGTCGGCCCCGGGCAAAGCATCGTCGCCTACTCGGCGATCTGCGCGCACCGGCTCACCTATCCCACGCGGGAGATCAGCTTCATCAGCTACCGCGACGAGAAATCCGCGGGGAGCCGCTTCGCCCACGTGATCCATTGCTGCTCGGAGCACAGCCAGTACGATCCCGCCGAGGGCGCCAAGGTGCTCGCGGGCCCGGCGCCGCAGCCTCTCGCGGCCATTCTTCTCGAATACGATCCCGCAAGCGACGGAGTCTATGCGGTCGGGACGCTTGGCGGAGAGCTGTTCAACGAGTTCTTCCACAAGTACGAGTTCCGCCTGGCGCTGGAGTACGGCGGCAACGCCCGCGCCGCCGTGAAGGGCAGCTGCACGGTGAGTGAGCTCGAGCGCTATTGCAGGCAGCAGGTGAAATGCTAGGGCAGGGTCGCACGCGTCGCAGCGTCCCCGATCGAGGCTCCCGCATGATTCCGTGGCTTGAGCGCGACACGCCGTTTCCGCCGCTTCGCTCGGCGCTCAGGCATCCCAACGGACTGCTCGCCGCGGGCGGGGATCTCTCCCCCGGGCGACTCCTGGAAGGGTATCGCAGGGGCATTTTTCCCTGGTTTTCCGAGGGCGACCCGATACTGTGGTGGAGCCCCGACCCGCGCATGGTCCTCTTTCCGGCGGAGCTCAAGATCTCGCGCTCGCTCGGAAAAACCCTGCGCAATCGCCGCTACGAGGTGCGTTTCGATTCCGCTTTCGGACAGGTCATCGCGAGCTGTGCTGCGCCGCGCAAGGGCGAACCCGGCACATGGATCGGAGAGGCGATGACGGCGGCGTATCTGGAGCTGCACCGGCTCGGCCACGCGCATTCGGTCGAGACCTGGATCGACGGCGATCTCGCCGGGGGGCTCTACGGCGTCGCGCTCGGCCGCGTGTTCTTCGGCGAGTCGATGTTCTCGCGCGCGCGCGACGCCTCCAAGATCGCGCTGGCGGGCCTGGTCGCCCACCTCAATTCGGCCGGGTTCGGCCTGATCGATTGCCAGATGCACACCCGGCACCTCGAGACGCTCGGCGCCCGGGAGATTCCGCGCGCGCGGTTCTCCCGCCTGCTCGAAGAATTGATACACTATCCGCGCTCTCCGGGCAGTTGGTCCGGCGCATTTTTCGCGCAGGTGCAATGTCCCAGCTGAACGATCTGCCGCACGCAGTACTGCAGTTCTACGTGACTGCGCCCTACCCGTGCAGCTACCTGCCGGGCAGAATGGCGCGCTCTCAGGTCGCCACCCCCAGCCATCTGATCGGCACCGAGCTGTACGCGGATCTGGTTCGCCTCGGGTTTCGCCGCAGCGGGATCTTCACCTACCGGCCGTACTGCGACCACTGCCGCGCCTGCGTGCCGGTGCGCGTTCCCGTCGCGGAATTCCTTCCCTCGCGCAGCCAGCGCCGCGCGGCTGCGAAGCACGCCGACCTGCAGCACGCAGTGACCGGGCTGCGCTTCCGCGTCGAGCACTATTCGCTCTACCTGCGCTACCAGGCAAGCCGCCACTCGGGCGGAGGCATGGACCAGGACAGCCGCGACCAGTACTCGCACTTCCTGCTGCAGAGCCGGGTCAGCACGCGCCTGGTCGAATTCCGCGACAAGGGCAGGCTGATGATGGTCTCCATCGTCGATCAGCTGAGCGACGGTCTTTCTTCGGTGTACACGTTCTACGACCCGGAAATGCCGGGCGCGAGCTTCGGCACGTACAACATCCTCTGGCAGATCGAGCAGTGCCAGCGGACCTCCCTGCCCTATCTCTATCTCGGCTACTGGATCAGGGACAGCCGCAAGATGTCGTACAAGGCGCACTTCCGGCCGATCGAGGGCTTCGTCGACGGCGCCTGGCGGCGCCTGCGGCCGGACGAGCTCGAAGCCTGAGATCCGCCGCGCGGCCTGGAGCCGGAGCGGGCCGCGGTAGAATCCGCCGATGCTCTACCGCGCCGTCCGGCCGCTGCTGTTTTCTCTCGATCCGGAATCCGCGCACTCCTTCAGTCTCGAATGCCTCGACGCGCTCTCGCGGCTGGGCGCGGCGGCGCTGCTCGCCTGTCCGACGCCGCGGCTGCCGGTGCGTGCCATGGGTCTGGACTTCCCCAATCCCGTGGGCCTCGCGGCCGGCATGGACAAGGACGGCGCGCACATCGACGGGCTCGCCGCCCTCGGATTCGGCTTCCTCGAAGTGGGCGCCGTAACGCCGCGCCCTCAGCCGGGCAACCCGGGCCCGCGCGTATTCCGGCTTCCCGAGGCGGAGGCCCTGATCAACCGCCTGGGGTTCAACAGCCGCGGCGTCGACGTTCTCGTCGAGAACCTCCGGCGCTCGCGCAGCCCGGTCATCCTCGGCGTGAACGTCGGCAAGAACGCCGACACGCCGAACGAGAGGGCGCTCGAGGACTACGTCGCCTGCCTGCGCAAGGTGGCCGAGCGGGCGGATTTCGTCACCGCGAACCTTTCCTCGCCGAACACGAAGAATCTGCGGGACCTGCAGCGCGCCGACGAGCTCGACGCCCTCCTCGCCTCCCTCGTCGCCGAGCGGGACCGTCTCGCCGTCGAGCACGGGAAACGCATTCCGCTCGCGGTCAAGGTCTCGCCCGACCTCGACGATGCCGGGATCGCGGCGGTCGCCGACCGCGTCGCCGCGCGCGGGATCGACGCGGTCATCGCGACGAACACCACCGTCTCGCGCGAAGGCGTCGCGCACCTGCCCGGCGGCCGCGAGGCGGGCGGTCTCTCCGGCGCGCCGCTCAAGGCCCGCTCGACCGCCGTCGTCGCCAAGCTCAGGCGCCTGCTTCCCACGGGCACCGCGGTCATCGGCGTCGGAGGAATAGCGAGCGCGGCGGACGCGCGCGCGAAGCTCGACGCCGGCGCAAGCCTGGTGCAGCTGTACACCGCGCTCGTCTACCGCGGGCCGGGGCTGGTGGGCGAGATCGTGCGCGGCCTCGCGGCCGGTGCTCCGTGAGCCCGCTCGCCGTCGCGATCGACCGTCTGCTGCCGCAGACCCAGTGCACGAAGTGCGGCTATCCGAGCTGCAGGCGCTACGCGGAGGCGATCGCAGGGGGCGAGGCCGACATGAACCAATGCCCTCCCGGCGGCGAGGCGGGCATACGCAAGCTCGCCGCGCTGCTCGCCCGCGAGCCCAAGCCGCTGAACCCGGCGAACGGGGTCGAGCGGGCGCGCCGGGTCGCGGTGATCGACGAGGCGCGCTGCATCGGGTGCACGCTGTGCATCCAGGCCTGCCCCGTGGACGCCATCGTGGGCGCGGCCAAGCTCATGCACACGGTGGTGACCGGGCTGTGCTCCGGCTGCGACCTGTGCGTCGCGCCCTGCCCCGTCGACTGCATCGAGATGGTTCCCGCCGAAGGCGACGATCGGCTCTGGGATACGGCCCGCGCGGACGCGGCCAGGATCCGTTTCGAACGGCGCGCGGCGCGGCTCTCGCGCGAGAGCGAGGAGCGCGCGGAGCGCCTCGCCCGGCGTGCGCTGCCGGGAAGGCGCTCCGATCCCGAGGCGGAGAAAAAGCGCGCCATCATCGCGGCCGCGGTCGAGCGCGCGCGCGCCAAGCGCGCTGCGGGCGAGGGTCCGCGATGAGCCCGGAGAAGCGCAAGGAATTCTTCCGGCGGCTGCGCGCGGCCAACCCCGAGCCGAAGACCGAGCTCGCCTACCGCACGCCTTTCGAGCTGCTGGTGGCGGTGGTGCTGTCGGCGCAGGCGACCGACAAGAGCGTCAACGCCGCCACGCAGGCCCTTTATCGCAACGCCAACACTCCGCAGGCCGTGCTGGCCCTGGGCGAAGCCGGTTTGATCGCCCATATCAGGACGATCGGCCTGTTCCGCTCCAAGGCGAGGCACATCCTGGAGACCTGCCGGCTCCTGATCGAGCGCCACGGCGGCGAGGTTCCCGAGTCGCGCGAGGCTCTGGAGGCGCTGCCCGGCGTCGGCAGGAAGACCGCCAACGTGATCCTCAACACCGCATTCGGCCATCGCACCGTCGCGGTCGACACCCACATCTTCCGCGTCGCGAACCGCACCGGACTCGCTCCGGGCAAGGACGTGCGCGAGGTCGAGGACAAGCTGCTCAAGGTCGTGCCTGCCGAATTCCTCAGGGACGCGCACCACTGGCTGATCCTGCATGGGCGCTACGTATGCAGAGCGAGAAAGCCGGATTGCCCGGCGTGCATCGTCCGGGACCTGTGCGCGTACCGCGGAAAGACGAAGGCGTAGAAACGCCTAGCGGACGGACTGCAGCGTCCCCTTCTGGCTGGCGAAGTAGGCCGCGAGATCCGCCATGTCCTGCGCGGACAGGCCGCTCACCTGCCCGCCCATGATGGGATTCTTGCGCGCTCCCGACTTGTAGTCGCGCAGCGCCTTCAGAAGATAGTCGTAGTGCTGTCCCGCGAGCCGCGGAAAGTCAGGCCCGGTGGGCGCGTTGCCGTCTGCGCCGTGACATGCGCCGCAGGCTTGCGATTTCTGCTTGCCCGACGCCGCGTCTCCGGCCGCGTGAGCCGGAGCGGCGAAGCAGGCGGCGATCGCGAGGGCGACGAGCGTTCTCATTGGGCGGCCTTTCCGCCGTAGTACGCGGCGACGTCGGCCATATCCTGGTCGGAGAGCCCTTTTGCGATACCCTGCATCGTCGGGTGGCTGCGATCGCCCGCGCGGTACTCCTGGAGCGCCTTGACGATGTATTCGGGCGATTGGCCGCCGATCATCGGCACGGAGTAGACCTCCGGAAAAGCCGTCTTGTACATGGGAATCCCGTGGCAGCCCATGCACATCGAGACCTTTCCCTTCGCCGCTTCGGCGTTTCCGGCCGTCTGGGCGTGAGCGGTCAGCGACACGGAAAGGGACAGGAACAGGGGAACGAGCGACATTCTCATTGTGGTGATCGTCAGTCTGCAAAACCCCGGCGATTCTATACGATGCGCTTCGCGCCGGTCAAAGCCGGCCGAGGCAGCGCGAAAGGCCCTGCGCCACGGCTCCGGCGACGCGCCCTCGCGTTTCCTCGGACTGCATCTTCAAGTCCTCCTCGCGGTTGAGGATCACGCCGGCCTCGAGCAGAACCGCCGGCGATCTCGCCGTCTTCAGCACGATCAGGTTGTCGTAGTAGTGCACGCCGTTCGCCTTGTCGGCGAAAGGCTTGTTCTCTCCGGGGATCGCCTCGGCGTGGTACAGCGAGGGCGAAAACCCGGCGCCCCGCAAAAACGCTCCGATCGCCGAGGCGCAGGCGAGGCTTCGGCCGGGCGCGCGGTTCTTCCGCGAGACGAAAAGCGAGAAGCCGGAGTGCAGGTCGCTGAACCAGCGCTCCACGCTGTCGTATTCCCAGGTCTCGACCAGGTAGGGCTGAACCGAGTCGTGATGCACCGACAGGAAGAAATCGGCTCCCGCCGCCGCGGCCGTGCGGCGGGTCAGTTCCGACATGAAGCCGTCGTATCCGATGAGGATCGTCTTGAAGCCGCGGGCCCGCAGGGCCGCTTCGACGGCGACCGCGAGGTCCCTGTTGAAATCCAGCTCGGGCCGGCCGTGCGCGCTGGTCGCGCCCGGCTCCTCGATGAAGTGGCCGACGTCGACGGCGACGGTCGCCGCCCGCGCGGAGGTCGCGGCGAGAAGCAGCAGGAGCAGCAATCGCACCGACCGATTGTATACAATGGGAGCTGGTTTGAGCGACGAGAAGGCCGATGCGGTTCAAGGGATCCGAGACCTACGTTTCCACCGACGACCTGACGCTCGCCGTCAACGCGGCGATCACCCTGCAGCGGCCGCTGCTGGTGAAGGGCGAGCCCGGGACCGGCAAGACCATGCTCGCGGTGGAGGTGGCCCAGGCGCTCGGCCTGCCGCTGCTCGAGTGGCACATCAAGTCGACCACCAAGGCGCAGCAGGGGCTCTACGAGTACGACGCGGTGTCGCGGCTCCGCGACTCGCAGCTCGGCGACCCGAGGGTGCACGAGATCCGCAACTACATCCTCCGCGGGATGCTTTGGCAGGCGTTCGCCTCCGACAAGCCGGTGGTGCTGCTCATCGACGAAATCGACAAGGCCGACATCGAGTTCCCGAACGACCTGTTGCGCGAGCTCGACCGCATGGAATTCTTCGTCTACGAGACGCGCGAGCTCGTCAAGGCGGCGCAGCGGCCCATCGTCTTCATCACCTCGAACAACGAAAAGGAGCTCCCGGACGCGTTCCTGCGGCGCTGCTTCTTCCACTACATCCGCTTCCCCGACAAGGAAACGATGGAGAAAATCGTGGAAGTGCACTTCCCGGGCCTGAAGAAGGCGCTGCTGCGCGAGGCGCTCGAGGTCTTCTTCGAGGTGCGCGAGGTGCCGGGCCTGAAGAAGAAGCCCTCGACCTCGGAGCTGCTCGACTGGCTGAAGCTCCTCCTCGCCGAGGACATCCCGCCCGAGGCGCTGCGCGCCAAGGACCGCAAGACGATCATCCCGCCGCTGCACGGCGCGCTGCTCAAGAACGAGCAGGACGTGCACCTGTTCGAGCGGCTGATCTTCATGTCGAGGCAGAGAAGCTAGGGCGGCCGTGCTCTCCGGGTTCTTCGTCAAGCTCAAGGATCACAAGATCCCGGTGTCGATCAAGGAGTGGCTGACGCTGCTCGAGGCGCTGCGGAAGGACGTCATCTCGCCCTCGATCGACGAGTTCTACTACCTGTCGCGCACCGCGCTCGTCAAGGACGAGAACAACTTCGACAAGTTCGACCGCGCCTTCGGCGAGTACTTCCAGGGCGTGGAATCGGTCGCCGGGATCGAGCTCGACGTGCCCATCGAGTGGCTGCTCAAGCAGGCCGAGCTGAATCTGTCGCCGGAAGAGAAAGCCATGATCGAGGCCATGGGCGGGTGGGAGAAGCTCATGGAGACCCTCAAGAAGCGCCTCGAGGAGCAGAAGGGCCGGCACCAGGGCGGCAACAAGTGGATCGGGACCGCGGGAACCTCGCCTTTCGGCGCGTATGGCTACAACCCGGAGGGCATCCGCATCGGGCAGGACAAGTCGCGCAACCGCAGCGCGGTGAAAGTGTGGGACCAGCGCGAATACCGCAACCTCGACGACTCGGTCGAGCTCGGCACGCGCAACATCAAGGTCGCGCTGCGGCGGCTGCGCAAGTTCGCGCGCGAGGGCGCGCCCGAGGAGCTGGATCTCGACTCCACCATCGACAAGACCGCGCGCAACGCCGGCTATCTCGACCTGATGATGCGGCCGGAGCGCCACAACGCCGTCAAGGTGCTCATGTTCCTCGACATCGGCGGCACCATGGACGACCACATCAAGCTGTGCGGGGAGCTGTTCTCGGCGGCCAAGACCGAGTTCAAGCACCTGGAATATTTCTACTTCCACAACTGTCTCTACGACTATGCATGGAAGGACAACCACAGGCGCCACTCCGAGCGCACCCGCACCTTCGACATCATGCACAAGTACGGGCACGACTATAAGGTCGTGTTCGTCGGCGACGCGACCATGAGCCCCTACGAAATCCTGCAGCCGGGAGGCTCGATCGAGTACTCCAACGACGAGGCGGGAATCGTGTGGATGAAGCGCGTCCTCGAGGTCTACCCGAGGGCGGTGTGGCTCAACCCGGAGCCCGAGGAAATCTGGGGCTACCGCCAGTCGATCGGCATCCTCAAGGAGATCATGGGCGGGCGCATGTACCCGACCACCCTGCAAGGACTGGAGCGCGCCATGCGCGCCTTGGTCAAATGACGCCGCGGATCCTGACCGCGATCCTGGTGCTGCTCGCGCTGCTCATCGTCGCGCTCGACGCCGCGGCGGCGCGTCGCGGGAACCGGCAGCTGTGGGGCGCGATCGCGTACAGCACGAAGACCGGCTCCTACGGATACGCAGTCGACCAGAAGACCAAGCGCGACGCCGAGACCGAGGCCTACCGCCAGTGCGGCACGAACTGCGACCTGATCAGGACCTTCCGGGACGCCTGCGGCGCGGTCGCGGCGAAGCCGAACCGGGTCTCGTCGGACACCGGGGCGTCGCGCGAGATCGCGGAAATGAAGGTGCTGAAGAAGTGCGGCGACGGCTGCACGGTGAAGGTGTGGGCCTGCACGAGCGAGAAGTGACGGCTGCCGAGCCGTCATCCTGAGCGAAGCGAAGGATTCCCGCCGCTGGAAGCTTTTCTCCTCTCCGCGTCGGTGGTCGCCCTCGCCGAGATGGGCGACAAGACCCAGCTCCTCGCATTTCTTCTCGCCGCGAAGTTCAGGAGCAGGCCTCCGATCGTCGCAGGCATTCTCCTCGCGACGCTGGCGAACCATTCTCTCGCGGCCTCGGTCGGCGTCTGGGCCGCCGGCCTGGTGTCTCACGACACCCTGAAATGGACCGTCGCGGCGCTGTTCTTCGCCTTCGGCGCCTGGGCGCTCGCGCCCGACAGGATGGAGGAGAGCCCGAAGCTCCCCGTCGCCGGGGTGTTCGTCACG
>DATJYC010000029.1:0-4547 GCA_035499735.1 Burkholderiales bacterium | reverse complement strand
CGCGGTCGTTCCCAGCGTCCCTTCGCCGTGGTGATCGTCGGCGGAATCGTCTCCGCGACGTTCTTTACGCTGCTGCTGCCCGTGCTCTACCGGACCTTCGGCGCGCGCGAGAAGCACCGCGCGCCGGCGCGCCTAGCGGTCGTTCTGCGCGACCCTCTTGGCGAGGTCGGGGCGGTACACGCGCTTCTCGGCGGCGGCGCGCTGGAGCGCGGCGACCGGGATCGTGACGACGGTGCCCGACGCGTCCTGGAAGCGGAGCGGCGACTTGCCGAGGTTCCTGCTCGGCTCGACCGGGCTCCACTCGGACGGAACGGCCACCGCGACGCTGCCGCCTCCGGAGAGGTTGTAGACGCGCAGGCTGTCCCAGCGCGCGTCGTCGGCGCGCGACAGACTCGGGGCCGCAAGCACGCCCGCTGCCAGCAATGTGGTGAATGCAAGACCGTTTTTCATCGGGTAGCCTCTTTCGTTGGGGTTTCCGCAGCAATATATACGGGCCGCGGCGTTCTTCGCCCAGGAAAAATTGCGGATCGCGCGCGCGGCGGTCCGCAAGGAATTGACCGGCGTCAAGAAATCGGGCCGGACTTGACCGATGTCAAGACCCCGCGCGCTTCGCCGGGGCCCAGGAGTCGCGCAGCGAGACCGCGCGGTTGAAGACGGAAGGATCCTCGCGATCGGCGACGAAGTAGCCGTGGCGCTCGAACTGGAAGTGCTCCTCGCGCTTCGCGTCGCGCAGCGAGGGCTCGAGCTGTGCCGAGACCACCTTGCGCGAGCCGGGATTGAGGTCCTTGAGGAAATCCGAGTCGCCCGCGCCGGGATGGGGGACGCGGAACAGCCGGTCGTAGAGCCGCACTTCCGCGCGGTGCGAGTGCCCGGCGGACAGCCAGTGTATGGCGCCCTTCACCTTGACCTTCTCCGCCCCCGGCGTGCCCGACCGCGTGTCCGGGTCGTACCTGCAGCGCACGGTGTCGCTCGCCTTGTCGTAGCCGATGCACTCGACGACGTAGCCGTAGCGCAGCCGCACCTTGTTGCCCGGAAAGAGGCGGAAGTAGCCCTTGGGCGGCGTCTCGCTGAAGTCCTCGCGCTCGATCCAGAGCTCGCGCGAGAAGGGCAGGGAGCGCTTCCCGAGCTCGGGCTTCTGCGGATGGTTGGGCGCCTCGCAGCTCTCTTCCCTGCCCTCGGGGTAGTTCTCGATCACCAGCTTCACCGGGTCGAGCACGGCGATGCGCCGCGGCGCGACCTCGTTGAGGTGCTCGCGCATGCAGTCCTCGAGAACGGAGAACTCGATCCAGGAGTCCGCCTTGGCGACGCCGATGCGCTCGGCGAAGAGGCGAAACCCCTCGGGCGTGAACCCGCGCCGGCGAGCGCCGACGAGCGTCGGCATGCGCGGATCGTCCCAGCCGTCGACGTGCTTCTGGTCGACCAGCTGGATCAGCTTGCGCTTGGAGAGCACCACGTAGGTGAGGTTGAGGCGCGCGAACTCGATCTGCTGCGGCAGCGGCTTCTGCAGCAGGCCCGGCCTCCTCACACCGTCGTAGCCGGTCCAGGTCTCGGCGAGCCGCTCGTTGAACCAGTTGTACAGCGGCCTGTGATCCTCGAATTCGAGCGTGCAGATCGAGTGCGTGATGTTTTCGAGCGCGTCGGACACGCCGTGCGCCCAGTCGTAGGTCGGATAGATCGACCACTTGTCGCCGGTGCGATGGTGATGCGCGTGGCGGATGCGGTACATCCCCGGGTCGCGCATGTTGATGTTCGGCGAGGCCATGTCGATCCTGGCGCGCAGCACGTGCTCGCCCTCCGCGTATTTTCCCGCGCGCATCTCGCGAAGGAGCTTGAGGCTCTCGTCGACCGTGCGCGAGCGGTAGGGGCTTTCCTTCCCCGGCTCGGTCAGCGTGCCGCGCATCACGCGCATCTGGTCCGCGGTGAGGCTGTCGACGTAGGCGTGGCCGCGCCGCACCAGCTCCTCGGCGAACTCGTAGAGAAAGTCGAAGTAGTCGGACGCGTAGTATTCGTTCGTGCCCCAGTCGAACCCGAGCCACTTCACCGCTTCGCGTATCGAGTCGACGTACTCGGTCTCCTCCTTGGTCGGATTGGTGTCGTCGAAGCGCAGGTGGCACGCGCCGCCGTACTCGCTGGCGAGGCCGAAGTTGAGGCAGATCGACTTGGCGTGGCCGTAGTGCAGGTAGCCGTTCGGCTCGGGCGGGAAGCGCGTGCGTATCTTCGCCGTGTCGATGGGGGCGTGCTCGGCCGACAGCGCCGACGCCGGATGGCCGCTCCAGCGGCGCTTCGCGTACTTGCCCGCCATCAGGTCCGCCTCGACGATCTGGCGGATGAAATTGGAAGTCGAGGCTTCCTGCGGCTTTCTTGCGGGGGAGGACATCGGCGCGCGCCTGATTGCGTCCCCCGATTCTACCCCACGCCGCTCCGGTTTCTAGGACGCGGTGAGCGCCAGCGCGAGGCAGATCGCCACGGCGGCGGACACGGCGGCGGGCGCGGTGAAGAAATACGTTCCGCAGAGGACGGTGAACGCGAGGAAGCCGACGAACAACGTGGCGACGAGCGGGCGCGTTCGCGCGGGGTCGCTCTTGGCGATGCCGCCGAGCTGCCACAGCAGGACGGCGAGCAGCAGCAGTGCCACGCTGAACAGCAGGCTGAAGCCCCGGTAGAAATCCCAGTGCGTTCTGCGGAATCCCATGATGCTGAACGGGTAGGACTGCATGGCCATGAACACCGCCGCCTCCTCGGGGCCGCGCGAGGAGGGATCGAGCGCCCTGAGCGTGTGCCCGCCGAAGAACACGAGCGTGAGCCCCGAAGCGATGCGCAGGAGGATGGTCTGTTTCATCTGTTTCATCGGACCCTCTGGGTGTGAGCAAAGTCTCAGTTCCGCCCCGCCGGGCGGGACGGAACTGCCGACATTATGTGTTAGCATCGATCATCAAGCACGTTGAATGGCGGAATCATCCGCCGCAGGGGCACATTGGGAGGGTTTGCCGCTGTGAGACCGTTTGGGGTGTTGGACGATCCGCGTCGCCGTATTCTGATCCAGGCGCTCGCCGCGGGATTCTTCTCGGGGGCGGGGACCGCCGCGGCGCAGCTCTTCGGCCGCTCGCCCGGGCCGCTGCCCGCCGGGCAGTCGATCTACCGCGTCTCCGGCAGCGTGAGCGTCAACAGCCAGCCGGCGACGCTCCAGACCCGCATTAAATCCGGCGACACCGTCGAGACCGCGCCCAACGGCGAGATCATTTTCGCCGTCGCGGAGGAAGCGTACCTGCTGCGCGGCGGCAGCCGCATGGTGATCGAGCAGCCGCCCGCAAGGTCGGGCCTGGTGAACGCCCTGAGACTGGTGACCGGCAAGGTCCTGTCGGTGTTCGGCAAGGGCAGGCCGACGCGCATCCTCACCGCCACCTCCACGATCGGGATCCGCGGCACCGGCGTGTACGCCGAGACCGACCCGGAGCAGACGTACTTCTGCACCTGCTACGGGGTGGCCGAGGTGGCCTCCAACACCGATCCCACCAGCAAGGACACGGTGGTGTCGACGCATCACGACAAGCCGCTCTACATCGCAGCCAAGGGCAAGGAGGGAGGGCTGATCCGCCGCGCACCCTTCATCAACCACACGGACCAGGAGCTGATGCTGATCGAATCGCTGGTCGGGCGCACGCCGCCGTTCGTGTTCCCGATGCAGGACTACAATGCGCCGCGGCGCGAGTACCCGTAGGAGGCGGGGGACGGTCCTCATCGCAGCCGCGGCTCTCGCGCCAGCCGCCGCACCGGGGACCGCGCGCGCCCTGGACTTCGAGTTCACCGCCGCCCGCGTCGAGGCGAGCCTGACCGCGGACGACAACGTCACGCGGGCAGGCGGCAGCGACGCGCTGCGCGACGCGATCCTCGGCGTGCGCGCGAGCAAGGGCCTGACGCTGCCGGTGTCGCAGCGCACGCGCGCGATCGTCCAGGGCTTCGTCGGCGGCGAGAAATTCCAGAAGTACGACGGCCTGTCGCACAACTTCTTCGGCGCGCAGGCCGACTTCCAGTTCCGCTCCTCGGGCGAGTTCGGCGCCGCCACGTACTCCGTGTTCGCGCGCACGCAGGCGGAATATTTCAAGTCGGACCTGCGCGACGGCTACCGCCACGCCTACGGGGTGACGGTGCTCAAGCCCCTGACCGACCGCGTCACGTTTCTCGGCGCGCTGCAGCAGAACATCAGCGACGGCAAGAGCGACGTTTTCGACAACCACAACACGGCGCTCCGCGCCAGTTTCGACTGGAGCCTGAGCAACTGGAACACGGTCTACGCTTCGGCGGAATACCGCAAGGGCAATTTCGTGTCGACCAACTGCCGCGACTGCGATCTCAACAAGACACTGGGCCTGGTGAACACCGCGAGCCCGCATATCATCCAGGACGACGCTTTCACCGACACCATCCGCGACGCCTACCGGCTCGACGCCAACGTCATCATCGCGACGCTCGGCTACAACCGCGCCTTCGGCAGCGGACAGTCGCTGGACATTTCCTGGCGCTACGCGACGTCCTCGCTCGCGCAGCCG
>DATJYC010000028.1:0-14399 GCA_035499735.1 Burkholderiales bacterium | reverse complement strand
TTCAGCGCCTGGGCGTCGCCGACCTCGTAGTGCGCGCGGTCGGACCTGGCGTTCTTCTGCGCGTAGGCGATGAAGCCGGGGGACGGGTCGACGCCGACGATCCGGCTCGACGGCATGCGCGCCTCGACCGTCGATCCGAGCGATCCGGTTCCGGCGCCGACATCGAGAACGCGGTCGCCGTCCTTCACGCCAGCGAAGGCGACCAGCTCCGGCGCGAGCAGCCGGCTCCAGCGGCCCATGAAGCGCTCGTAGCCGGCGCTCGCTGAAAACATCTTGGCTTCGGCTCCGGTCATCTTGCCCTCCTCCGGCGTTCCGGCCGCGGCGTACAAGGTCAGGATCGCGGCTAGCGTCAGGCGCGGCGTCCTTTTCATGGAGGGATCCTCTGAAAGCGCGCAGTTTCGGTCATTCACATTCGTAAATAAAGATGGCTAGCGGCAATAGAGTATTGCGAAGAGTGAAGTAATATGCCCGGGGTGGACAAGCTCCAGGCCATGCGGGGTTTCGTGCGCGCCGTCGAGAAGGGCAGCCTCACGGCGGCGGCGGCGGACCTCGGCGTGTCGCTGCCGTCGATGGTGCGCGCGCTGGCCGCGCTCGAGCGCGAATTCGGCGTGACCCTGCTGAACCGCACGACCCGCAGGCTTCACCTCACCGACGAGGGCAGGCAATACCTTGAGCACTGCCGCCTCATCCTCGGCCAGGTGCGCGAGGCCGAGGCGACGCTCACTTCGCGGCGCGCCAGGCCGCAGGGCCGGCTGGCGGTCACCGCGTCGGTCATGTTCGGCCGGCGCCACGTCGCGCCCGTGGTGAGCGAGTTCGTCGAGGCGCACCCGGACGTCGTCGCCGAGCTGCTGTTCGTGAACCGCGTCGTGGGCCTGGTGGAGGAAGGCGTGGACGTCGCCGTGCGCATCGGCCACCTCGCCGATTCCTCGCTGGTGGCGATCCCGGTCGGCGAGGTGCGGCCGGTGGTGTGCGCGAGTCCCGGCTACCTTCGCCGCCGCGGCGTGCCGCGCCGGCCGGGCGACATCCGGCAGCACCGCTGCATCCGCTTCACGGGCCTGCAGCCGCGGAGCGAATGGCGCTTTCGCGCGGAGTCGCGCAATACCGCCGTGCCTGTCGCGGGCGCGCTCACGGTCAACCAGGCCGACGTGGCCGTCGACGCCTGCGCGAGCGGGCTGGGACTCGGCTTCTTCCTTTCGTACATGGTGGCGCCCCTGAAGCGGTCCGGGAAGCTGAAGTACGTGCTGGAGGACTTCGAGGCCGAGCCGCTGCCCGTCCACGTCGCCTACCCTCATTCGCGGCTGCTGTCGGCGAGCGTGCGGGCGTTCGTGGACCTGTGCGTGGAGAGGCTGAGGAAGAGCGAGTTCGACTGAGCCCGGATCAGCGCGGTCCCAGCTCGACGATCGTCGTCCTCTCGAGGTCGTCGCCGAACCACATCTTGAGCGCCGCCTGGCGCTTGCCGAGGTAGGCAATCTTCCCATCCTTCTGGGTCATGGGAAGGTCGTGGCCGGGGATGAGGACGCTGCCCGGGCGCTTCTTCCACAGCTCCCAGATGCGCTCGATCGACTTGGCGCTCTGCGCGGCGTCGTAGGTCGCGTCGCCCTTTCTCGCGAGCAGCTCGGCGCGGTTCTTGGCCGCGTCGCCGGTGAACACCGCGTCGCTGTCCCTGCCTTCGAGCACGAAGACGAGGTGGCCCGGCGTGTGGCCAGGCGCCGCGTGCGCCTTGAAGCCGGGCATGAACTCCTGCCCCGCGGCGACCGGGTGGAGCGTTGGCCACTCCTCGAGCTCGCGCATGTACAGCTCGGGCACCGGCCCCTCGCCCCAGGGCTCCTTCAGCGACCAGGCGAGCTCGCGCGCCCCGATGACGATGCGCGCGTGGCGGAACATGATCCAGTTGAGCGAGTGGTCGTAGTGCGAGTGCGTGAGGATGACGTCGGTCACGTCGCCGGGCTCGAGGTTGCGCCGCGCGAGCTGGTCGAGGATCCCCTTCCGCATGTTGAAGCTCCCGACGTCGACGAGCGCGACGCGGCCCTCGCCGCGCACGAGCGCGACGGTGCTCCAGCCCAGGCCCCCGTGGCACACCATCCGTCCGGGAAATCCCTGGATGAGGACGTCGATCTCGTAGCCGCCGACCTTCATCGCTTCCATGCTCACTCCGCCTTGATGCGCGCTTCGCGGATCAGCCGGCCCCATTTCTCCGAGTCCGCGCGCATCACCGCGCCGAACTCCTCCGGGGTGTTTCCGATGGCGGTGGCGCCCATGCCCGAGAGCTTCTCGGCGATCGAGGGGTCCTTCAGCACCTTGACCACGTCCGCGTGGATCCTCGAGACGACCGCGGCGGGCGTCGCGGCGGGAGCGACGAGGCCGAACCAGTTGGTGAGCTCGTAGCCCGGAACCGTCTCCCCCACCGTGGGAACGTCGGGAAGCAGCGGCGTGCGCGTCGCGCCGAGCACCGCGAGCGCCCTGAGGCGCCCGTCGCGGATGTACGGCAGCGCCTGCACCAGGCTGTCGCACGTGAGCGAGACCTGGCCGCCGAGCAGGTCCTGGAAGCTCGGCGCGCTGCCCTTGTAGGGAACGTGGACGAGGTTCACGTGGGCCATGCTCTTGAACAGCTCGCCCGCGAGGTGCGGCGCGCCGCCCGGGCCCGAGGACGAGTAGTTGATTCTCCCGGGCTGCGCCTTCGCCAGGGCGATCAGCTCGCCCACGTTGCGCGCGGGGAGCGAGGGGTTCGCCACCATCACGAAGTGCACCGCGACGACCTGTGTCACCGGCGCGAAGTCGCGCAAGGGGTCGACCGCCATCTTCGGGTACAGGTGCTGGTTCACGGCGAGATTGCCCAACGTCCCCAGAAACAGCGTGGTCCCGTCGGCGGCCGAGCGCGCCGCGAGCTCGGTGCCGATCACCCCGCTCGCTCCGGCGCGGTTCTCGACCAGCACCTGCTGGCCCCAGGCCTCGGCGAGCCGCGGCGAGATCAGCCGCGCGACGATGTCGGTGCCGCCGCCGGGCGGGAAGGCGACGACAATGCGGACGGGCTTGTTGGGGAACTGCGCTGCGGCGCTCTGGGCGAGGAGAAAGGCGAGGACGAAGGCGAGGTTTCTCATTTCAGGGCCATCTCGTGGACCTGCTTCGCGCGCGCCGTCGATTCGGCGAGCAGGAAGGCGAGGTCGGTGCCGGTGGAGACGTAGCGAGCGCCCATCGCGACGTACTCGGCGGCGAGCTTGGGGCGGGTCGCGAGGCCGCCCACGCCGACGTGCTTGCCGTGCTTCCTGCACGCGGCGATCGTCCGCTCGTAGGCGTCGCGCACCCGCGCGTGCTCGTACTGGCCCGCGAGCCCCATCTCGGCAAGCAGATCGTTCGTGCCGATCAGCACCATGTCGACGCCATCGACCGCGGCGATCTCCTCGGCGTACTCGACGGCGCGCGCGGACTCGAACTGGACGACGATCATGGTCGCGTCGTTCATCGCGGCGTTGGCGTCGGCCACGGGAACCGCGCGATAGCGGAGATGCGGCAGCGGCCCGGCCGCCGATCGCCCGCCCAGGGGAGGGAATTTCGCGGCCGCGACGACTTCCCGCGCCTCGGCCGCCGAGTGCACGTGCGGCGCGATCACGCCCAGCGCCCCGCCGTCGAGCGCGCGCGAGACGTGCTCCGCGTGCGTGCTGGGAACGCGCACCAGGGGCGCGATGCCGGCCTCGAGCGCCGCGATGCAGATCTGGCTGGTCGATTCGTACGACAGGCTCGAGTGCTCGACGTCGATGTAGATCGAGTCGAAGCCCGCGGTCTTGGCGAGATGGACGATCTCGATGGAGCGCACGAGGCGCACCGTCATAGACGCGACGACCTCGCCGCGCGCGAGCTTTTCCTTCACGTTGTTGCGCACGACGGCGCTCGGCCCTTCCGGCATGTGCTCTCTCCCCGGGTTTGCGCTATTGTAAGCTCCCGTCCCGTCTTTCCGGAGCACCGTCATGAACTCTCTCGCCGCGCTCGTCGGGCGCATCCTCATCGCGCTCATCTTTCTGGATTCCGGGATCCGGAAATTCGTCTACTACTCCGGCACGCTCGGCTACATGACCAAGGCGGGCCTGCCGTTTCCGCAAGTGCTTCTCGTCGTATCCGGCGTGGTCGAGACGGCGTGCGCGCTCGCGCTCATCCTCGGCTGGAGGGCCCGTCCGGCGGCGATCCTGCTGGTGATCTGGATGGTCCCGGTCACTCTCATATTCCACAACCCGGCCGCCGGAGGAGAGGCGATGATCCATTTCATGAAGAACGTCGCGATCACGGGCGGCCTGGTCATGGTGTTCGCCGCCGGACCGGGATCGTTGGGCCTGGGGCGCTCCGCCTGAAGGACTATTCGGGCTCCATCTTCAGCTCGCGCGCCGTCTTTCTCCAGTACGCGCGCTCGCGCTTGAAGAATGCGTCGATCTGCGCCGGCGCGCCCGCGTCCTCGGGGTAGATCCCCAGCAGATTCAGGCGCGGCTCGACCTCGGGTTCGGCGAGCAGACGGCTCGTCTCGATGTTCATGCGCTGGAGCACCGCGTCGGGCGTCCCGGCCGGCGCGACCAGCGCGTACCACGCGCTGAAATCGACCTCGGGAAACGCCTCGGCGAAGGTGGGCACGTCCTTCAGCTCGGGGAGCCGCCTCGCGGAGCTCACCGCGAGCGCGCGCAGCTGCCCGCGCTGGACGGCGGTGGCGATCGCCGGAACGCTCTCCACAGCGATGTGCGTGCGACCCGCGACGACGTCCAGCACGCTTTGCGCGCTGAGGTAGGGCACCTGCATCAGCTCGAGCGCAGCGCGCTGCCTGAGCATCTCCCCGAGGATGCCGGGCGGCGTGCGCAGGCCCGGGCTCGCGTACGCGAGCCTGCCGGGCGCCTCGCGCGCGAGGGCGATCAGGTCGGCGAGGGTCTTCACGTTCAGCGACGGATTGGCGACCAGGACGAACGGCGTGCTGCCGATCATGGCGACGCCCGCGAAGTCGTCCTCGGGACTGTAGGGAAGGAGATCGGTGATGTAGGGATAGACGACGAGGGCCGTGGAAGGAGCGAGCAGGAAGGTGTAGCCGTCCGCCGCGGCGCCCGCCGCGGCCTGCACGCCGCCGTCGCCCTGGCGATTCTCCACGCGTACCGGCCGGCCGAGAGCGCGCGACAGGCGCTCGCCGATGAGGCGAGCAGCGAGATCGGAGGGGCCGCCCGGAACGCCGGTGGCTATGATCCTGAGCGGCTTCGAAGGCCAGTCTTGTGCGCCGGCGGGAGCGATGCAGATCGCGCAAAGAAACGCCGCCAGAACTCGCGGGAAGCGCATACGGTCGCCATGCTAGCATCCCTCGAATGGGTCGATATGCGCTCCTCGTCGCCGCGCTGCTGCTGGAGCCCGCCTTTGCGCAGCTCTACCCGAGCAAGCCGATCCGACTCATCGTCCCCTTCGCGGCGGGCGGCGGCAACGACAACGTGGCGCGGCTCGTCGGCAGGCGCCTCGGGGAGACGCTCGGGCAGCCGGTCGTCGTCGACAACCGCCCGGGCGCGGGCGGCGTCCTCGGCGCGGAGCTCGCGGCGAAGGCGCCGCCCGACGGGTACACGCTTTTTCTCGGCGGCGTCGGCAGCCATGCGATCAACCCCAACCTGATCGAGAACCTTCCGTACGATCCGATCCGCGATTTCGCGCCGGTCGAGCTGCTCGCGCAGGCGCCTCTTGTCCTGGTCGTGCATCCTTCGGTTCCCGCGCGCGACGTCGCGGAGCTCGTCGCCTACGCGCGCCGGAACCCGGGCAAGCTCAACTTCGCCTCGAACGGCAACGGCAGCTCCTCGCAGCTCGCCGCGGTGATGTTCGAGTCGATGGCGGGCATCGAGATGGTCCACGTGCCCTACAAGGGATTGTCGCCGGCGCTCACCGACCTGCTTTCGGGACAGGTGCAGCTGATGTTCTCGAGCGTGGTCGCGATCGTTCCACACGTGAAGGCGGGCAAGGTGCGGGGGCTCGCGACGACCGGCGCGAAGCGCCTCGCGCTGCTGCCCGGGCTGCCGACGATCGCCGAATCGGGCTTTCCCGGCTACGAGGCGAGCTCCTGGTACGGCATCCTCGCCCCGGCCGGAACGCCGCGCGACATCGTGACGAAGCTCAACGCGGAGCTCTCGAAGGCGCTCGAGCAGCCCGAGGTGAGGAACAGCCTGCTCGCCGAAGGCGCCGAGCCGGCCGGAGGCACGCCCGAGCAATTCGCCGCGCACATCCGCGCGGAGAAGGAGCGCCTGGGGAAGATCATCCGCGACGCGAAGATCCGCCTGCAATGAACAACCCTTACACGCGCGGCATCGCCGGGTTCGTCTCCGGAATCGACTACGAGGCCATCCCCGGCGATGTGCGCGAGCGCGCCAAGCTCCTCGTCCTCGACTCGCTCGGCTGCGCGCTCTACGGCGCGCGGCTGCAATGGTGCCGCATCCTGCAGCGCACGCTCGGCGGGCTCGACCGCTCGCGGACGAGTGCCGTGTGGGGCACGCGGCAAAGGCTCTCGGCCCCGCACGCCGCGCTCGCGAACGGCACGCAGGTGCAGGGCTTCGAGCTCGACGACGTGCACCGCCAGGGCGTGCTGCACGTCGGCGCGGTGGTGCTGCCGGCATTGATCGCGGTTTCGGAATTGCGGCGCATGAGCGGCAAGGAATTTCTCGCCTCGGCCGTCGCGGGCTACGAGGTCGGGCCGCGGGTGGGCCTGTGCATGGGGCCGGAGCACATCGGCCAGGGCTGGCACTCGGGCGCGACGCTCGGCGTCTTCTCGGCTGCCGCCGGCGCCGCGCGCGGCCTGAGGCTTGACGCGGAGAAGACGGTGCACGCGCTCGGCATCGCGGGGACCCAGGCGTCCGGCCTCATGGCGGCGCAGTACGGCGCGATGGTGAAGCGCATGCACGCCGGCCGTGCCTCGCAGAGCGGGCTGTACGGCGCGCTGCTCGCGCGCGACGGCTTCACCGGTATCCCGGATGTCCTCGAAAGCGAGTACGGCGGCTTCTGCACCACCTTCTCGCGCTCGACCGACCGCTTCCGGCTGGAAGAGCTGACCGCCGGGCTCGGCGAGACCTGGCAGACGATGGGCGTCGCGCTCAAGTTCTACTCCTGCGTCGGCAGCAACCACACGACGCTCGACGCGCTGCGCGGGCTGCAGGCCGAGCGGCCCTTCGACGCGAAGGACGTGCGCAAGATCACGGTGCACGGCTCGCAGGTGACGCTCGACCACGCCGGCTGGAAGTACCGCCCGGCGGGCGTCGCCGCGGCCCAGATGAACCTCGCGTTCTGCGCCGCGACGCTGCTCCTCGAGGGCGACTGCTTCGTCGATCAGTTCGACGAGAAGGCCGCGACCGATCCGAAGCGCATCGCGCTCGCCGGGAAGGTCGAAGTGCGCGCCGATCCGGAGATCACGGCGAAGGGCTCGAAGTTCCGCCATGCGGTGCGCGTCGAGGTGGAGCTCGCGGACGGGAGTACCCTGGAGCGCGGCGTGGAGACACCGCGCGGCGGCGAGCCGGATTTCGCCGGCGAGGCGGAGATCGTCGCCAAGTTCGAGAAGCTCGCCGCGCACGCGCTGAAGCGGGCGCAGATCGCGCGGCTGCGCGACGCGGTGCTCGGGATGGAGCGGCTCAAGGACGCTTCGCGCATCGCGAGGCTCATGACGAAGGAGGCGAGATGAAGCATGTCGGGTTCGTCCTGCTTTTCGCGTCCCTCACGGCCTTCGGCCAGGGCAAGCCCGTCCGCGTCATCGTCCCCTGGCCCGCGGGCGGCACGGTCGACGGCGTCGCGCGCGTGCTTGCGCCGAAGCTCGCGGAGGGCCTCGGCCGCCCCGTCGTGGTCGAGAACAAGGCGGGCGCGGGCGGCTCGATCGGCGAGACCGAGGCCGCCAAGTCGGCCCCCGACGGAAGCACCGTGCTTCTCGTGTTCGACACGCACGCGGTGAACCACCTGCTCTACAAGGACCTCGCGTATGACCCGTTCAGGTCCTTCGAGCACGTGAGCCTGCTCGTGACCTCTCCGCAGGCGCTGGTCGGCGCGAACAACTTCGCGCCCTCGAGCGTCGCCGAGCTGGTCGCGTACGCGAAGGCGAACCCCGGCAAGGTGACCTACGCGACGGTCGGCGCGGGCAGCTCGAACCACCTGAACGCGCTGCTGCTCTCGGGCCGCACCGGGATCGAGATGACCCACGTGCCCTACAAGGGCGGGGCGCCGATGATGATCGACCTCGTGGGCGAGCAGGTGAACGTGATGTTCGTGTCGGCGCCGCAGGCGATCCCGCAGGTGAAGGCGGGCCGCATCAAGGCGCTCGCGATCGGCTCCTCGAAGCGCATCGCGCAGCTCCCGGATACGCCCACGGTCGCCGAGACGCTGCCGGGATTCACCGCACAATCCTGGGTCGGGATGCTGGTGCCGGCGGGAACGCCGAAGGAGCTCGTTGCGCGCTACAGCACCGAGGCGAGGAAAGCGCTCGCCGATCCGGAGGTGCGCGCGAAGCTTTCCAGCCAGGGGTTCGACATCGTCGGCAGCAGCCCGGAAGAGTTTTTGGCATTCGTGCGCGCGGAGTCGGACAAGTGGGCGGGCGTGATCCGGAAGTTCGGCGTGCGCGTGGAGTGAGCCTCCCGGCGCGCTTCAGCGCCGTGCACGCGCGAACGGAACCACCCCCGCCGCCAGCACCAGCAGGGCCCCGCTCGACACCGTGATCACCATCGGCGTCGGCGTGCCGTCGGCGAGGAAGCTGTAGGCCTGCGTGAACACCGCGCCGAGGAACATCTGGAAGAACACGCCGATTCCCGCCGCGGTTCCCGCGAGGCCCGGGATCACGCGGATCGCGCCGACCTGCGCGTTGGGCAGCGCGAGTCCCTGGGCGAGGGACATGACGAATCCGGGAACGAAGATGACGAGCGGATCGACGCGGCCGGAGAGGATGAGCGCCGACTGGGCCGCCGCCGCGGCGAGGGTGACGAGCGATCCGGCGAGCACCATGCTCTCGATCGTGAAACGGTGGCTCCAGCGGCTTGCGAGCAGGTTGCCGAGCAGGAATCCCGCGGGGAAGAGCAGGAAGTAGGCGCCGAACTCGGTGCCGGAGCGCCCGAGGTAGTCCTTCATGAGGAAGGACGCCGCGGCCGCCATCGACAGGAAAGTCCCGGTCGAGAATCCCGTTTGCAGCACGAAGGCGAGGAAGCGCAGGTGCGAGAAAAGCGCGACGCAGTCGCGAAGGAAGCCCGAGGAACGCTGCGCGGCCGCGTGCCGCGGGTGCGTCTCGTGAAGCACCGCCCACGCCGTCGCGGCGATCGCGCCGCCCGCGAGCGCGGCGAACCAGAACACGCCGCGCCAGCCGTAGAGGTCGATGATCGCCCCGCCGGCGAGAGGCGCGATCATCGGCCCGAGCGTGTACGCCATCGTGAGGTAGGCGATCACCTTGACCAGGCGCTCGGTGCCGTAGGCGTCACGCGCGATCGCGCGCGCCAGCGTCACCCCGCAGCCCGCGCCGAGCGCCTGCACCACGCGGGCGGCGATGAGGCCGGGCACGGAGGGTGCGAGCGCGGAGGCCGCGCTGCCCACGGTAAAGAGGGCGAGCCCCAGGAGCAGCACCGGGCGACGGCCGTGGCGATCGGAGAGTGATCCGTAAGCGAGCGTCGCGAAGGCCATCACGAACAGCGTGGCGCTGAAGGTGACGCCGGCGAGCGCGTCGGAGATGCCGAACGCGGCCTTCACCACCGGCAAGGCCGGCAGGAACATGTGCACGGCGAGCGGATTGATGAGCGAGATCGAGGCGAGCGTGGCGAGGAAGCGCGGTCCGGGGGAGCGGCGCGCGGGTTCTTCCGATGCTTTTGGCATGTGTGCGGCCGGCGCCGTTCTCGAGCGGGTTATTGTATGCCGGCGTCGCGGCGGAACGATTAGAATATCCCCGGCCCAACGGCAGAGGAGGCGCGACATGCGCAAGAGCGACAGCTGGATCCCCCAAGGCGTGATACCCGCGGTCCTGCTTCCGTTCAACGAGGATCTCTCGATCGACGAGGCGTCGTTTCGCGCGCACCTCTCCGACGTCGCCTCCGCCGAGGGCCTGTCGGCGATCACCATCAACGCGCATTCGACCGAGGTCGCGTCGTGCAGCTTCGAGGAGCAGCGCCGCGTGCTCGCGATCGCGAGGGACGAGATCGGCGCGAAGCTGCCTATCGTCCATGGCGTCTACGCAGATGGGAGCCTCGAGGCCGCGCGCATCGCGAAGATGGCGGCCGAGGGCGGCGCCTCCGCGCTCCTCGTCTTTCCGCCGGGACCGTTCACCATGGGGCAGCGCCCCGAGATGGCGGTCGAGCACTTCCGCCGCGTCGCGGGCGCGAGCGACCTGCCGATCATCGCGTTCCAGTATCCCCTCGCCGGCGGGCAGGGATATCCGCTCGACACGCTGCTCAAGATAATCGAAGGCGTACCGCAAGTGCGCGCGATCAAGGACTGGTGCGCGAGCCCGCAGCTGCACGAGCGCCAGATCCGCGCGCTGCAGTCGCTCGCGCCGCCGGTGAGCGTGCTCACGACGCACAGCTCGTGGCTGCTTGGATCGCTGGTTCTGGGCGCGAACGGACTGCTCTCGGGGTCGGGCTCGGTGATCGCGGCGCTCCAGGCGAAGCTCTTCCGCGCGGTGCGGGCGAACGACCTCGCGGCGGCGAAGGACATCAACGAGCGCATCTGGCCCACCGCCGAGGCGTTCTACTCCGAGCCCTGGGTGGACATGCACAACCGCATGAAGGAGGCGCTGGTGCTGCTCGGCAGGCTGCCGCGCGCGACGGTGCGCCCGCCGCTCGTGAAGATTTCGCAGGCCGAGATCGAGCGCATCCGCAAGGCGCTCGTCTCCGCGGGCCTGCTCGACCGCGCCGGCCGCTCGCTCAGAGCGGCGTAGCCATCAAGACAACGGAGGCATCCATGAAATCGCTGCTAGCGCTGGTCCTTGTTGCCGCCGCGACCGCGGCCCAGGCCGAGACCAAGATCCACTGGTACGGCCAGGCGGCCTTCAGGATCGACACGCCTTCGGGCGGGGTGATCCTGATCGATCCCTGGCTGAAGGTGCCGACCAACCCGGACAAGAGCTCGATCGACAAGCTCGGGCGCGTCGACTACATCCTCGTGACCCACGGCCACTGGGACCACGTGGGCGACGCGGTGGAGATCGCGAAGAAGACCGGCGCGGTGCTGGTCGCCCCCTACGGGCTGCAGTTCAACATCAAATCGGTGCTCGGCTATCCGGAGGCGCAGGCGACGCTCGCGACGGGCGGCAACGTCGGCGGGACGATCGATCTGCCCAAGGCCGGCGCGAAAGTGACCATTGTCAACGCCGTGCACGGCTCGGAGCTGGTGCCGCCGATGGTCCAGCCCGCGGGCCCCGGGCACCCCGCGGCGATCGCGAGCGGCAACCCGGTGGGCTACGTGATCCAGGTGAAGGACGGGCCGGTGATCTACCACACCGGCGACACCGACGTGTTCACGGACATGAAGCTCATCGCCGAATTCTTCAAGGTGGATGTGATGCTCGCCTGCATCGGCGGGCATTTCGTCATGGACCCGGTCCGCGCGGCGCTGGCGGTCGAATGGGTGGGCCCGAAGGCCGTTATCCCGATGCACTACGGCACCGTGCCGCTTCTCGCCGGCACGCCCGCGCAATTCAAGGCGGCGCTCGAGAAGCGCGGCCTCGGCCATCGCATGATCGACATGAAGCCCGGAGAGGACCGCAGCTTCTAGGACATGCCGCTCAAGATCGAGTGCGTCCTGCAATGCGACAACCACCTGGGCGAGGGTCCGGTGTGGGACGTCGAGGAGAGCCGCCTCTACTGGGTCGACGGCACCGGGCGGCGCGTCGGCAAGCCCTCGATCTGGCGCCTCGATCCCAGGACCGGCAAGACCGAGAGCTGGTCGCTCAAGCGCGACGTCGGCGCGATGGCGCTGCGGGCGAGGGGCGGCGCGGTGCTCGCGCTCGACGACGGCTTCTATTTCTTCGACCTCAGGAGCGGCAAGCTCGACACCATCGAGCAGGTGCACGCCGGGCAGCCGCGCACCCGGCTGAACGACGGCAAGTGCGACCGGCGCGGGCGCTTCTTCGCCGGCGGAATGGACGACAAGGAGGAGCTGAAGATCTGCGGGCTGTGGCGCCTGGACACGGACCTCTCGGTCGCCCTGGTCGACGACGGCATCATCTGCTCGAACGGTCCCTGCTGGAGCCCCGACGACAAGGCCTTCTATTTCGCCGACACCTTCCAGGGTGAGATCTGGAAGTACGACTACGACGTCGCCACCGGCACGCCCTCCAACAAGCGCCTGTTCGCCTCGTTCAAGGGCGACCAGGGCGTCGCCGACGGCTCGACCGTCGACGCGGAAGGACACCTGTGGAACGCGCAGCTCATCTCGGGGGACCTGGTGCGCTACGCGCCCGACGGCTCGGTCGAGCGGAAGATCGGCATGCCCGTGAGGAACATCACCAGCGTCATGTTCGGCGGCGACAGGCTCGACGAGATCTACGTGACCTCGATGGCGCGGGTGAAGCACCCGGCCGCGCACGACCGGTTCGCGAAGGAAGCGAAACCGCAGTTCCTCGCGGGGAGCCTGTTCCGCGTCACCGGGCTAGGGATCAAGGGCGTGCCCGAGCCGCGATTCGCGGGGTGAGCACGCCCGGGCTTCAGCGCGCGCTGGCTTCGGCGGCTGCCGCGTGCGTGCTCGGCGTCGGGCCGGCCGCGGCTTCCGCCCAGCCCTCGCCGATGCTCGCCGGAGTCGCGAGCGCGATCGTGCCGGGCCTGGGCCAGGCGGCCCTGGGCGATTACGGTACGGCCGCGGCCCACTTCGGCATCTTCGCGGCCTCGCTGTCGGCCGGCCTGTACTACCAGAACAAGCCGGATTTCCTGAGCGACGAGGCGCGCTACTCGAGCAACAGCGAGGTGATCAACCAGACGACGCTGCGGAGCGACTTCGCTCTGCGTCTCGCGACGGACACCATCCTCTACTCGTCGTTCGGCGCGTACCGCGACGCGCGGGCGCGCGACGATCTTTCCTACCGGACGCCGGCGCCGAAGGAGAGCCTGTCGGACCTCGCGCTCGCGCCGTTCTCGCTCGAGTTCCTCGCGCGCCCTACGACGTTTATTCCGCTCGCCCTCCAGGCCTGGGCCGCGTCGCGCAAGGACAGCTATGCCGTCTTCCGGGCGAGCGACGTCAGCTCGGGTGAGCTGCACGCCCACAACGTCGTCACGAGCGGGACCACGGCGGTCGGCGAGGAAGGGTTCTTCCGAGGCTTCGTGAACAACGAGCTCAGCAACCGCTGGGGCGACGGCTGGGGCCTCGCCGGGTCGTCGGCCCTCTTCGGGCTTGCGCACAACGGGCAGGGCGATGCCGCGAACGTGCTCCAGGCGACGGTCGCGGGCGCCTACCTCGGCTGGGTGCACCAGCGCAACGGCTTCCAGATCGGGGAGGACGTCGCCCTGCACTTCTGGTTCGATTTCATAGCCGGCTTCGCGGCAATCCGCCACGGCGGGAGCGCGCAGCTCGTGACCTTGAGGATTCCCTTCTAGAATAGGCGGAAGGCGGAGGTCGCCGAGAGACCGGTACTGAGGGAGGGCCGATGGAAAACCGCACACCGAAGGGTCCGTCACCCGACGAGATCCTGGACGTGATCGATCTGAGGGACTTCGCCCGGCACGCGGTGTCGCGCACGGTCCCGAAGAACACCGTCGTCGTCACCGAAGGGGACCGGACGGACTCGCTATACATCATCGTTTCGGGCCGCGTGAAGATCTACGTGAATGACAAGAAGGGCAAGGAGATCGTGCTTGGCGAGTCCGGGCCCGGGGAGTATTTCGGGGAGATGGTGCTCGACGAGGGCCCGCGCTCTGCCTCGGTGATGGCTCTCGAGCCGACCCAGTTCCTCGTCATCCCCAAGGAGGACTTCAAGGAATTCGTGGCGAAGAGCCCGGAGTTCGCGCTGCACTTGATCTGCAAGCTCATCAAGCGCGTGCGCGCGCTCACCGACGACGTCAAGACGTGAAGGGTCAGTCCGCCCGCAGCTTGTTCGCGCGGATGATCTCGCCCCAGCGCTCGTAGTCGCGGCGCACGATCGCGTTGAACTCGTCGCCGGAGACCCCGGAGGGCTCGATACCGAGCTCGCGGAAGCGGCCAGCGACGGCGGGAAGCTGGAGCACGGCGCGGATGTCGGCGGCGAGCCTGTCGAGCACGGGCCTCGGCGTTCCGCCGGGGGCGAATATTCCGTGCCAGCCGGGGATGCCGAGCCCCGGGAACATCGTGTCGAAGGGCACCGCGCCGGGAAGCTGCTCGAGCGGCTTGGAACCGGTCACCATGAGGGCGCGCAGCTTGCCCGATTTCACGTGCGGGATCACCGCCACGGTCACGTCGAGCATGATCCCCGGCTCGCCCGAGAGCACCGC
>DATJYC010000027.1:0-24502 GCA_035499735.1 Burkholderiales bacterium | reverse complement strand
CCCGTGTACTCGCGCGACTGGCCGCCCGCCAAGAACCTGGAACCGTAACCGCGTATCGAAGCCGGGGCCGGCAAGTCCGGCCCTTTTTTTTGTGCAGTACTGGATCATTCAGACGCTCAACAGCCTCGCGCTGGGGGGGCTGCTGTTCCTGCTCGCCGCGGGCTTCTCGCTCATCTTCGGGCTGATGCGCATCGCGAACCTGACTCACGGCTCTCTGTACATGCTGGGGGCCTACGTCGGGGTCACGGTGCTCAAGTTCGTTCCGAACCTGTGGCTCGCCGCGCTGATCGGCGGAGCGGTGATCGCCGTCTTCGGCGGCCTGATCGAGCGCTTCATCCTCCGGGCCCTTGCGGGCAACGCCCTGGGACAGGTGCTCGTGACCCTGGGGATCTCGTTCATCGTCGCCGATTTCTGCCTGATCGTGTGGGGCGGGGACCCGATTCCGGTGCCGACCCCGCCTGCGCTGCAGCAGCCGCTTCGCTTGGGGGACGTGTCCTTTCCGACCTACCGGCTCGTCGTGCTCGCGATCGCGATCGTCACCGCGACCGCGCTGTACCTGCTGATGGAGCGGACCCGGATCGGAGCGATGATCCGCGCGGGCGTCGACGACATGCAGATGGCGCGCGCCGTCGGCATACCGGTGTCGAAGCTCTTCACGACGGTGTTCTGCCTGGGCGCGGCGCTGGCGGGGGCGGGCGGGATCATCGGCGGGCCGATCATGTCGGCCTATCCCGGGCTCGACGCGGACATGCTGCCGCTCGCGCTGATCGTGGTGATGCTGGGCGGCGTGGGGAGCCTGCTCGGCGCCTTCGTCGGCAGCTTCCTCATCGGCGCGATCTACACCTTCGGCACGGCGCTGCTTCCCGATCTGGCCTACGTGATCCTGTTTCTGCCGATGATCGTGGTGATCGCGTTCCGTCCGCGCGGGCTGTTCGGAAGGCAGACCGTATGAGACGGCCGGGACTGGCGGTGATCGCCGCGTTCCTCCTCGCGCTCCCGTGGTTCGCCGGCGAGTACTACGTCAATCTCAGCAGCCAGATCCTGATCGCGGCGGTCTTCGCCGCGAGCCTCAACCTGCTGGTGGGCTACGGCGGGCTGCCCTCGCTCGGCCACGCTTCGTGGCTGGGGCTGGCCGCCTACATCTCCGCGTGGATGTCGCTCAAGCTCGGCGTCGGTCACTGGGTCTCCGCTCCGGTCGCCCTGCTCGCCACCACGCTCGTCGCCTGCGCCTTCGGCTGGATCTCGCTGCGCGCGACCGGCCTCGGCTTTCTCATGATCACGCTCGCGCTGTCGCAGGTGCTGTGGGGCACCGCCTACCGCTGGGTGTCCGTGACCGACGGCGACAACGGGCTGCGCGGGCTCACCCGCCCCGCGCCCTTCGGCATCGGCCTGGACGACGCGACCTCCTTCTACTATTTCACCCTGGCGATCGCCGCGGTCGCGATCGTCCTCATGGCGATGTTCGTCGCGTCCCCGTTCGGCGCCGCGCTGCGTGGCACGCGCGACCAGCCCAGGCGCATGGGCGCGCTCGGCCACGCCGTGTGGACCGTTCGATGGATCACCTTCGTGTATTCCGGGTTCTGGGGCGCGGTCTCCGGGCTCCTGTTCGTGTACTACAACAAGTACATTCATCCGGCGTCGCTCTCCATCACCAGCTCGGCCGAGGCGCTCCTCGGCGTGGTCGCGGGAGGGTCGGGAACGCTCGCCGGCCCGATCGTCGGCGCGGCGATCATCATGCTGCTGAAGAACTACGTATCGGCCTACATCGAGCGCTGGAACATGCTCATGGGCTTCGTGTTCGTGCTGATCGTGATCTTCATGCCCGAGGGGGTGGTGCCCGGCGTGAGGCGGCTGCTGCGCCGTTTCAGGGGCGGAGGCGCCGGATGACGCCTGCGCTCGAGCTGGGAGACCTTCGCAAGTCGTTCGGCGGCCTCCCCGCGATGAACGGGGTCTCGCTCACGGTGATGCCGGGCGAGCGGCGCCTGATCATCGGGCCGAACGGGGCGGGCAAGACGACGCTGTTCAACCTCATCACCGGAGACCTGGTGCGCGACAGCGGCACCATCCGCCTTTTCGGGGACGAGGTATCGCGGCTGAAGACGCACCAGCGCGCGCACCGGGGGCTCGCGCGGACCTACCAGATCATCACCCTCTTTCCCCGCGACACGCTGCTCCACAACATCGTCCTCTCGCTGCTCGGGCTGCGGACCATACGCTGGGGCGCCTTCCGCGCGCTCGCGAGCTACACCGACCTCGAGGCGGAGGCGCGCGAGGTCCTGAAGCTCGTCGGGCTCGACCATCTCGCCGGCCGCCCGATCGGCGAGGTCGCCTACGGCGAGAAGCGGCGCCTGGAGATCGCCATGGCGCTGGCGCAGAAACCGCGCCTGCTGCTCCTCGACGAGCCGCTCGCGGGCCTGTCGCGCGAGGAGCGGGCCTCGGTGAAGGAGCTGGTGTCGCGCATACCGCGCGAAACCACGGTGGTGATGATCGAGCACGACATGGATACGGCGCTCGACCTCGCCGAGCGCATCACCGTGCTGCACTACGGCAGCGTCATCGTCGAGGGAACGCGGGCCGAGATCATCGCCGATCCCAAGACGCGTGAAGTGTATCTGGGCGATTGAGATGAGCGAGGCCCTCGCCCTGTCGGCGGTCGACGCGCTCTACGGAGAGAGCCACGTGCTCCATCAGGTGTCGTTCGCCCTGAGCGCGGGGAGGGTACTCGCGCTCCTCGGCCGCAACGGGGCGGGCAAGACGACCTGCATGAGCAGCATCATCGGCTTCCTGCCGCCGCGAAACGGCGACATCCGCCTGTTCGGCGCCTCCATCCTGCGCCTGCCCCCCGAGACCATCGCGCGCCAGGGCGTCGGCTTCGTGCCGCAGGGAAGGCGCATCTTTCACAGCCTCACGGTGCGCGAGAACCTCGTCGTGTCGGCGCGATACCGCGCCGGCGCACCGGTGCCGTGGACCCTGGAGCGCGTCGTGCGCCTGTTTCCGCGCCTCGAGGAGCGCCTCGAGCAGGTGGCCGGATCGCTGTCCGGCGGCGAGCAGCAGATGCTCGCGATCGGCCGCGCGCTGATGGGCAACCCGCGCGTGCTGCTCATGGACGAGCCCTCGGAAGGGCTGGCGCCCCTGATCGTCTCCGAGGTGGGACGCACGATCGCGCGCCTCAAGGAGGAGGGGCAGTCCATCCTGCTGGTCGAGCAGAACGTGAAGCTCGCGCTCGATCTCGCCGACGACGTCGTCATACTGAACACCGGCCGCGTCGTCTTTAGCGGGCCGGCCGAGCAGGTCCGGCTCGACCAGACCTTGATCACGCAGCACCTTGGAGTTTTCTGACTCAACTCACCGGAGAAGCCCCGTCATGATGTTCACCTGCGTCACCCCCGGCTGCAGCCAGCCGGGACACCACCATTCCGCGATGGCCGCATCGCGCAAAGGCGGCGCCCGCGCTTTGCGGTCGAAGAAGCACGGACGAGCCGTGGTGCGCGACGGGAAGGGCCGCAGCCTGCGCGTCGACATTCACTGCCATTTCCTGAACTCGGACGCCGCGGCCAGGATGGCGCCGCTCAACCCCGCGCAGTACGAGCCGCAGATCAAGTTCGCCAACGCGCTGACGCGCGAGGTCAACGTCAAGCAGATGCAGGAGCGCGGGCCCAAGCTCTCGAGCATCGAGCTGCGCCTGAAGGACATGGACCGGATGGGAGTAGACATCCAGGCGGTCTCGCCGGCGCCGCAGCAGACCTACTACTGGGCGGAGCCCGGCCTGGGGCTCGAGGTATCGCGCATGATCAACGACCGGCTCGCCGAGATCGCCGCGAAGTGGCCAGACCGCTTCGTCGGGCTGGGAACGGTGCCGCTGCAGAACGTCGAGCTCGCGGTGGGCGAGCTCGAGCGCTGCGTCAGGCAGCTCGGCCTCCGAGGGGTCGAGATCAACCCCAACGTCGCCGGGCGCGACCTCACCGACCCTTCCCTCAACCTCGACCGCTTCTTCGCCAAGGCGCGCGAGCTCGACATCGTCGTGTTCATGCACCCGATCGGGTTCACCCACGCCGAGCGCTTCATGGACCACTACTTCAACAACGTCATCGGCAACCCGCTCGACACGACCGTCGGCGCCATGCGCCTCATCTTCGACGGAGTGATGGAGCGGCACCCGGGGCTCAAGATCGTGCTGCCCCACGCCGGAGGGTTCGCGGCGCACTACTGGGCGCGCATGGACCACGCCTGGCGCGCGCGCGCGGACTGCCGCACGGTGATCAAGAAGGCGCCGACGAGCTATCTGAAGAAGTTCTACTTCGACACCATCGCGTTCGATCCCCAGATGCTTCGCAATCTCATCGACAAGTACGGGCCGCAGCAGGTGCTCCTCGGCACCGACTACCCCTTCGACATGGGCGAGGAGGACCCGGTCGGGCTGATCGACAGCGTGCCGCGGCTGTCCGCGGCGGACAAGCAGCGGATCATGGGAGAAACCGCTGCCCGTTTGCTCAAGATCAGGCGATAATACGCGCTCGCGGCAACGCTCCTGGAGGAGTCCATGAAGCAGATAGGCGTAGCGATCATCGGCACCGGCTGGTGCGGCGGGATACGCGCCGAGACCTGCGCCGCCCACGCTCTCACCAGGAGCCTGCACGTCGCGGAGATCCGCCCCGAGCGCCTCGCCGAGGTCGCGAGGGCGACCCGGGCGAAGAGCGCGGTGGCCGACTACCGCGAGCTGCTCGGGAACCCGGAGATCGAGGCGGTCTACATCTCCGCAACCCCCGAGCCCACGCACTACCCGATCGCCCGCGACTGCCTCGGCGCGGGCAAGCACGTGTTCCTCGAGAAGCCGATCGCGATGGAGCTCTCGGAGGCCGACGAGCTGATCGCGCTGTCGAAGAAGAAGGGCCTGAAGTTCACCATCGGCTACTCGCAGCGCTTCAACCCCAAGTTCGCCTATGTGCGGCAATCGATCCGCAACGGGACCATCGGCAAGCCGGTGAGCGCCCTGGTGTCCCGCCATCTCACCCGCGGCCTGGGCAAGAAGATCAGCGGCCGGGTGAAGCTCTCGCCCGCGGCCATGGAGTGCACGCACGACCTCGACTTCGTGCTGTGGTGCCTGGAGCCGGCGAAGCCGGTGCGCGTCTACTCGCAGGCCAACTACGGGGCGATGCAGGAAGCGAGCGGCCAGCCGATCGCGGATACGCAGTGGGTCAGCGTGACCATGGACTCGGGGCTGTCGTTCGTCATCGGCGGCGGCTGGAGCCTGCCGCTCGGCTATCCGAACTTCTCCACCACCTGGATCGAGATGATCGGCACCGAGGGCGCCCTGTTCGTCGACGACAGCCACCGCGACGTGGTCCTGAACACCATGGCGAAGGGCATGCAACTCCCGATGTCCACGATGCCCGGCGAGCGCGTGGAGCATACCTATGCCGGGCCGATGGCGGCCGAGACCATCCACTTCCTCGAGGCGGTCGCCTACGACCGTCCCGTCATGGTGACCCCCGAGCACGCGCGCATGGTGATGGAGGTCTACATCGCGGCGGACCTGTCGGCCGAGCGCAACGAGGCCGTGCCGGTGGGCATCGCGCCGTCGAAATCGGTGCGCGCGGCAGCGTGAGGAAGAACCCCAAGCGCATCGGCCTCGCCATCATCGGCGCGGGCCGGGTCGGGCTGTTCCGCGGCGAGGTCGCGGCGCGGCACCCGCAGGTCGACTTCATCGGCCTGGCGGAGATCAAGCCCGAACGCGCGAAGCTCGTCGCGGCGAAGGTCGGGGCGGATTTCGTCACCGCCGACTACCGCGAGCTGCTCGCGCGCCCCGAGGTCACCGCGGCGATCATCTCAACCGACGAGCACCTGCACGTCGAGCCCGTGCTCGCGGCAGTCGAGCGCAAGCTCGCGCTTCTCATCGAGAAGCCGCTCGCGACCGGGCTCGCGGATTCGGAGCGCGTGCTCGCGGCGATCCAGAAGTCCGGCGTCGACGCCGTCGTCGGCTACACGCAGCGCTTCCGCCGGCGCTGGCTGGCGGCGAAGGAAAAGGTCCGCACCGGGGCGCTCGGCGACGTGACGCTCGTCACCTCGCGCGCCTTCATGAACCGGCTGGTCGCGCTCGACAACTACGCGCGCACCGACGATCCCGCTTCGATCTCGCCGATGGTGATATCGGGCACGCACGCCCTGGACATCGTCATGTGGATGATGGAGGCCAAGCGCCCCGTCGAGATCTACGCGCGCTCGGTCGACAAGGCGCTGGGGCCGATCTGCCGAGGCATCGACGCGACGGCGGGCGTGATCGCGTTCGAGGACGGCAGCCTCTACCACGCCTCGATCTCCTGGGCGCTGCCCAAGGTGTGGCCCGGCGCGGTCTACAGCCTGGAGGTCGGCGTCGTCGGCACCGAGGGCGTGCTTACCATCGACGACACGCACCGCGACATCGTTCTTGCGACGACGAAGGCGCAGGGCGAAGGCTACGCTCCCGACGCGGCCCGGCGCGTGGATTTCCTCGGCAGCTACCCGCCGGGGGACGTGGCGCTGGGAGAGCTGCGGGGACCGATGCGCGAGGAGACCGAGCAGTGGCTGAACCGCGTGTCGCTGGGCCTGCCCACGCAGCACGCGACCGCGGCCGAAGCGCACAACCGGCTGATGCTCACCAAGGCTTTCGATCTGTCCGCGCGGCTCAGGAAGGCCGTCCCCCTACCGATCTCCGCGGAGGACGAGCGGCCGCGCATGGGGCTGCGCGCGGCGGGCTAGAGGAGGGACGATGGGAAGCCGATTCTTCGCGTTGCTGCTCGCCCTGGTTCCGGCGCTTGCCTCGGCGCAGGGCTATCCGGGCAGGCCGGTCCGCATGATCATTCCTTTCGCGCCCGGCGGCGCGTCGGACTTCGTCGGCCGCATCATCCAGCCGAAGATGTCGGAGCTCCTCGGCCAGCAGCTCGTGATCGAGAACCGCGGCGGTGCCGCAGGCAACATCGGGCTCGAAGCCGCGGCCAAGTCCGACCCCGACGGCTACACGATATTCCTCGGGAACATCGGCACCATCGCGATCAACGCCGCCGTGTTCCGCTCGCTCGACATCAAGCCGCAGCGCGACTTCATCGCGGTGACCCAGGTCGTGGACGTGCCGGGGGTGCTGGTGGCCAACCCCTCGTTCCCGCCCGCCACGGTGAAGGACCTGGTCGCCTACGCCAAGGCGAACCCGGGCAAACTGAACTACGCCTCGCCCGGCTCAGGCAGCCAGAACCGCCTCGAGATGGAGCTGTTCCGCCAGGCCGCGGGAGGGCTCGACATGCTGCACATTCCGTACAAGGGCGGCGCGGGTCCCGCGGTGACCGGCCTCATCGCCGGGGAGACGCAGCTCATGTTCACCACCGCGCCGTCGGCCCTGGGCTACATCAAGGGCGGCAAGCTGAAAGTGCTGGCCGTGACGAGCGCGAAGCGCATCGCCGCGCTGCCCGACGTGCCGACGATGGTCGAGTCGGGCTTCCCGCGCTCGGTGACCGGCTCGTGGCAGGGAATCTTCGTGCCGCGTGGATCGCCGCAGCAGGTGGTGGACAGGCTCTTCGCGGTGACGCAGCAGGTGATGAAGACGCCCGACGTGATCCAGCGCCTCGCGTCGGGGGGTGTCGACGTAGTGCTCAGCGAATCGCCCAAGGCGTTCGCCGACTACGTCGCGTCGGAAAGCGAGCGCTGGGGCAAGGTCGCGCACGAAGTCGGCGCGACGGTGGATTGACGCGAAAACATAAAACGAGGACGGAGAAGAGTAATGGCAAACGCAGGGATGGTGGGACTGGACTGGCAGCAGCGGATCAACTGGGACCGGGTGCGCAAGTATCGGCTAGAGCGCGCGCGTGAGCGCATGAAGGCGCACGGCCTGGGCGCGATGCTGCTCATGTACGACGAGAACTGCCGCTACGTGACGAGCACGCTTACCCCCGGATGGAACCGGCTCAAGCCCGGCCTGCGCTATGCGCTCCTGTGCGGCGACGACGCGCCGGTGCTGTTCGAGCAGGGTGATATCGGCATGCAGATCGAGCGCCACTCGCCATGGATCCCCAAGGACCACGTGCGCTGGTCCTACGCCTGGATCAAGGGGGCCGCGGGTCCCGCGTCGCTGTCCCAGGTGAAGAAGTTCACCAACGCGATCAAGCAGGAGATGAAGAAGGCGAACGTCGCCGGGCAGAAGCTCGGCGTCGACTTCATCGACATCAACATGATCCAGATCTTCGCCGACGAGAAGATCGAATGGACCGACGGCATGACGCCCATGATGGAGGCGCGCGCGGTCAAGAGCGAGGACGAGCAGGAGGCGCTGCGCATGGTCGGCGCGATCGGCGACGCCGCGCACTGGGAGTTCATGAAGTTCCTCAAGCCCGGGCGCACGGAGAATCAGCTCACCGCGCACATCATGGAGTTCCTGTACTCGATCCCGGGCATGGAGGACGTCGAGGACGTGATCGTGTCCTCGGGGCCGAACACCTGGCCCAACTGGCGCAACTTCTCCGACCGCATCGTCAAGCCCGGCGACATCGTCTTCATGGACCTCGCCGCGCTCACCTGGAACGGCTACAAGTCCTGCTACTACCGCACCTACTGCGCGGGCAAGGAGCCGACGCAGGAGCAGAAGGACATCTACGCCACCGCGCTCAGGTGGCTGTACGACTCGATCAAGGCGGTGAAGGCGGGCACGACGACCCGCGAGATCGCCTCGAAGTGGCCCTCCGCGAAGGAGGCCTGGGGCTACAAGGAGGAGGACCAGGCGGCGGCGAACCTGTGGGGCCACGGCCTCGGCCTCGCGCAGTACGACCAGCCGGTGATCTCGCGCATCTGGTCGCTCGACCATCCGGTCGATATCAAGGAAGGCATGGTGTTCGCGCTCGAGACCCAGCACGGCAAGAAGTTCGAGTGGGGCGTTCGGATCGAGGAGATGCTGATCGTGCACAAGGACCACGTGGAGCTGATCTCCAACTTTCCGGTCGAGCAGATCACGGTGGTCGATCCCATGCCCGGCTATTCGACCTTGTTCGGAAGATGAGCGGACGCTAGTCTTTGCGCACCGCCATCCTCCAGGCGCCGCGCAAGCTCGCGGTAGTCGAGCGCGACAGGCCCACACCCGGGCCCGGCGAGGTCGTCATCCAGACCGCGGCGACGGCAGTCTGCCACACCGATCTGTCGATCTACGCGGGGGATCACCCCGGCGTTCGCTATCCGGTCGTGATGGGCCACGAGTCGACCGGGGTCGTGGACGCGGTCGGCGAGGGCGTCGAGAGCCTCAAAGCGGGCGAGCACGTGATCATCAACCCGATCATCACCTGCGGGACCTGCGACCAGTGCGCGCGCGGCGCGGGGAATCTGTGCCGCAACGCGGGCCTCTTCGGGCGCGAGATCGAGGGTTCCCTCTCGCAATACGTGAAGCTGCCGGCGCGCTACGTCCACGTGCTCCCGCCGAGCCTGCCGCTCGAGGCGGCGACGCTCATCGAGACGCTGGCGACCGTGCGCCACGCCCAGCACCGCGTCGGCGTGTCGACGGCCGAGTCGGTGGTGGTGCTCGGCATGGGCACCGCGGGGCTGCTGCACGCGCGGCTCGCCGTGCTGACCGGCGCGACCCCGGTAATCGCGGTATCGCGCACGCAATGGAAGCTCGATATGGCCCAGCGCATGGGCGCGCATCACGCCATCCAGGCGGCGGTCGAGGACGCGGTCGGGGAGGTGAGGCGGCTGACCGGAGGAAAGGGCGCCGACGTGGTGATCGACGCGGCGGGAAGCGCGGAGTCGCTGCGTGCGGCGGTCGACATGCTGCGGCCGGGCGGGCGCTTCTCGGCGTTCGCGGTGAGCCACGAGGCGGTGCGCGGCTTCTCCACGTTTCCGCTCTACTTCGGCGAGATCAGCATCATCGGATCGCGCGCGCTCACCCCTCAGGACATGAACCCCAGCATTCAGCTCATCGCGTCGGGCGCCGTCGACGTCAACGGCTTCATCAGCGCGAAGTACCCGCTCTCCGATACGGCCGCCGCCTTCGAGGAGTACGAGCGCAATCCCAGCCGGATTCTCCGGCTGGTCATCGATTCGCAGGGCTAGGATGGACAACCTGGTCGTCGCTCTCGACGAGCCGGACGCGGCCGACGCGGCGCGCTTCGGCCCAAAGGCCGCGAACCTCGCGGCGCTGGGGCGCGCGGGCCTGCCCGTCCCGGGCGGCTACGCCGTGGACGCGCTGGCGTATCGCCTGCAGCTCGCGGCGCTCGGCCTCGAGGCGACCGCGCGCGAGGTGTTCTCGGCCGAGGACCGGCCGCGCGCGAGGCGCTGCGCGCTGGACATGAAGCTCGGTCTGATGGAAGGCGCGCTCGCGCCGCAGGTGGTGGAGCCTCTGCTTTCCGCGTGGCGCACGTGCGGGACTGGCGTGGTGCGCTCCTCGGCGCTGATCGAGGACCGCGCCGACTCGAGCTTCGCCGGGCAGTTCGAGAGCTTCCTCGAGCTGCAGGGCGAGGCGGAGTTCCTGGTCGCGGTGCGCGCCTGTTGGGCGGCGCTGTGGTCGACGCGGGCCCTACGCTACATGGCGACGCACGGCCTCGATCCGGCCGACACGGCGATGGCGCTTATCGTCCAGCCGCTGGTCGCCGCGCGGGTGTCGGGCGGCGGCCTGTCGCGCACCGCCGAGGGCGACATGGTGGTGAATGCGGCTCCCGGCCTCGGCCCGGCGATCGCGCAGGGCGAGGTCGCTCCCGACCGCTACGTCCTCGACCGCGACGGCTCGCTGAAGGACTCCTCGCTAGGGCGGAAGTATCACGGCGTGTCCTGCGTCCACGGAAGGAGGTCGTTCTCGCGGTCCCTCGCCGGCCCGCGCTGCCTCGATCCCGAGCAGGTCGCCGAGATCGGGCTGCTGATGCGCAGGTGCGAGGACGTGGTGGGCGGCCCGGTGGAGATCGAATGGGCGGCGGACGACGTCGGGATCAAGCTTCTCCAGGCGCGGCCGCTTCGGGTGGCTGAGCCGAGCGCGCCCGACGAGATCTGGCTGCAGCGGCCGCGGCTCGACGGCCATCCCTCCGGCATCGGCTGGGGCTCCGGCCGGGCGCGCGTCGTGAGCTGCGAATGCGAGCTGGAGCGGGTCGCGCCGGGCGACGTGCTCGTCACGACCGTCGCCGGACCGGCGCTCGGTCCCGTGCTCGCGCACGTCGCGGGCGTCGTCGCCGAGCTCGGCGGCAGCACCTCGCACCTCGCGTCGCTTGCGCGCGAGCGCGGCGTGCCCATGGTGCTCGGAGTGCCCGAGGCGACCCGGCGCATTCCGGACGGCGCCACGGTCGCCGTAGACGGCGTGGCCGGCGTGGTGAGGTGGATGCAATGAAGGCCAAGGTGCTCATCACCGACTACGTGTGGGAGTCGCTCGACGTCGAGAAGAAGACCCTCGGAGAGCTCGCCGATCTGGTCGCGCTCAAGAGCAAGAAACCCGAGGAGTTCGTCGCGCAGGCGGCGGACTGCGACGCGCTGCTCAACACCTACGCCGGGCCGATCACCGCCGAAGTCATGGCGAAAATGCCCAAGTGCCGCATCATCGCGCGCTACGGCATCGGCGTCGACACCATCGACCTCGAGGCGGCGACCCGCGCCGGCATCATCGTCACGAACAACCCGACCTACTGCATCGAGGAAGTGGCCGAGCACACGATGGCGCTGCTGCTCGCCTGCGCGCGCAAGGTCGCCTTCTACGACCGCCTGGTGCGCGCGGGAAGATGGGAAGTGCCGCCGGGCAAGCCGATGTTCCGGCTCGCCGGCAGAACGCTGGGCCTCGTCGGCTTCGGCAACATCGCGCGCCAGGTCGCGGCGCGCGCGGCCGCGTTCGGCATGCGCGTGCTCTACGCCGACCCCTTCGTGAAGGATGGGCAGTTCGGCGAGCCGGGGAAGAAGGTCGATCTGGACGCGCTCCTCCGCGAATCGGACTTCGTGTCGCTGCACCCGCCGCTCACTCCCGACACGCGCGGCATGATGAACGACCAGGCGTTCGCGAAGATGAAGCCGCAGGCATATCTGGTCAACTGCTCGCGCGGCCCGGTGGTGGACACCGCGGCGCTGGTGCGCGCGCTCGACTCGAAGAAGATCGCCGGCTGCGCGCTCGACACCGTCGATCCGGAGCCGCTCCCGGATCCGCACCCGCTGCGCGGCCGCGAGAACGTCGTCTTCGCTCCCCATGCGGCCTGGTACAGCGAGCAGGCGATGGCGGGGCTTCAGGCGGGCGCGCCGGGAGAGGTGCGCCGGGTACTCTCCGGCGAATGGCCGGTCAACGTGGTCAACCGCGCGGTGAAGGGAAAGAACCGCGCCGGGCTATAGGAGGAAACATGGCTTTCGTTCGCACGCTCGTCGTCGCAATGCTCGTCTGTGTCACCGGACCCGTCCTCGCCCAGGGCAAATGGACCAAGCTCGCCCCGTTCCCCGATCCCTCCGAGGAGCTGCTCGGCGCCTCGGCGGGCGGAAAGATGTACGTATTCTGCGGCCTGGCGCCCGGCTGGGTGCCCAAGGGGCTTGTCTACGAATACGATCCCGCCAGCGATAAGTGGACGAAGAAGAAGCCCATGGCGCTGCCGTCCCATCACGTCGCCTTCGCCGAGCTGAAGGGCAAGATCTACGCGTTCGGCGGGTTCGTGCTGCCGCCCAAGGGCCAGCCGCCCGCTTGGGTGCCGATCGACAACGCCTGGGAGTACGATCCCGCGGGCGACGGGTGGAAGGCGCTTGCGCCCATGCCCACGAAGCGCGGCTCGCCGGTCGCGGTCGCCCTGAACGACAAGATCTACGTGATCGGGGGCGCGGTGACGGGGCCCGGGCAGTCCGCGGTGCACCCAGCGCGCCCGCACACGTCGGTCGGGACCGTGGAGGAGTACGACCCGGCGACGAACACCTGGCGGGCGCGCGCGTCCATGCCGACGCCGCGCAACCACTTCGTCGGCGGCGCGATCAACGGCAAGATCTACGCGGTGAGCGGCCGGGTCGGCGGCGCCTTCATCTCCGGCGGATCGAGCAACATCGGTGTGACCGAGGCGTACGACCCGGCGGCCGATTCCTGGAGCCAGGGGCTCGCGCGCATGGCGCAGGCCCGGAGCGCGGCCGCGGGCGCGGTCTGGGGCGGGCGCCTCTACATCACCGGCGGCGAATACCAGGACCCGGGCACCATGGCGACCTACCGATCGCTCGAAGCCTACGATCCGGCGACCAACACCTGGCAGACGCTCGCGCCGATGCCGGTGTCGCGCCACGGGCTGGCGGGCGCCGTGGTGGGCAACCGCCTGCACATGGTGAGCGGCGACGTGCAGTCGGCGGGCACGGGCGTGCACGTCGACACCGAGGAGCACGACGCCTACGATCTGGAAGGCGCGAAGAAATAGAAACCCGCGCCGGATTTCCCCGGCGCGGGCCGGTCGCGGGAGGTCAAAGCGACCGCAGGAAATTGAGCAGGTCCTGCTTGCTCCTCTCGCCGAGGTTGTTGAAGTTGTTGATGACGCCGTTCGCCTCGGAGCCGTTGCTCGAGTGCTGCTGGATCGCCTGCAGCAGGTCCGAGGTTCTTCCGTCGTGCAGGAAGAAGATGCGCTGCCCCAGGCCCCACAGCGGCGCGCTGCGGAACTCCCTCGGCCCGGCCTCGCCCTGGCTCACGCCGTCGGCCAGCCCGACGCCCATGTCGTGAACCAGCAGGTCGGAGTACAGGTTCGCCGCCTGACCCGACAACGCCGCCACTTGGCTCTTGGGATTCGTCATGAGCGTCGGTGTGTGGCACAGGGCGCAGCCGGTGCTACTGAACAGGCTCTTGCCATTCGAGATCGACTGCGCGCCTCCGGGAGTGGTGGTCGAAGGCGTCGGCGGAGCGAGGAAGCGCATGAATATCGCGAACCTCTCGATGTCGCTGCGCGGATCGGGCTTGGTCCCGTCGGTGAAGTCGTTCGGAACGTTCTTGAACTGGCAGTTCGGGTTTTCTTCCCGCTCGGTCTGGAACAGCTCGTTGCTGATTCCTTGCTCGACGTTGTAGGCCTCGCCGGAGAACAGCAGCAGCGACTTGTTCTGCGCCTTCCAGCCGAAGCGCGCGATCGTGCCGTCGTTGCCGTTGTTGTTGGTCATCCCGGTGATCGTATTGCCGGGGACCTGCATGTTCGCCTTGCCGCCGATGCCCAGCGACTGCTTCTGGGATGTGTTGGCGGCCTGGTTGGCGATGATCGTGCTGTCCTGGATCTGCTCGATCAGCCCTGCGCCGAAAGTCGGCGTGGGGATCCGGAAGATCACGTTGTCGTTCTTGAGCGCCGTGGCGAAGTCCGGCTGCGCGAGAAAGCAGCCGTTCGCGCCGGGATGACCCGTAATGGTGAACAGGCCGTGCACGCCGCCGTCAGGAGTGCCGTCCGGGTTCGTGACGAAGCGCGCTTCGCGCACCGGCCCGTTCGCGGCGATGAAGCTGGGCAGGCTGTCCGCACCCGCCTTGGAACCCTTGGGACCGAATTGCACCTGCGGATTCGTGAACGGGCTGCTGCCGCCCGTCGCCGGTTGAGCGTGACACCCGGCGCAGCTGTCGAGATTGAACCTCGGTCCCAGCCCGTCCGCGACGGCGTCCACTTCCTGGAAGGTATCGAGGCCGTCGTCGAACAACGCCGTCTCGCCCCTGAAGACCGGCGAATCGAGCCCGGCGATCGGTGCGCCGGCGCCCGCGGCGCCGCCGCGCACGCCCGGGTCGCTCGCCTTGAAGCTCGGCCCTTGCTGCGCCTGAGCCGTGGCCTGGGATGCAACGTAATCTATCTGGAAAAAGAACAAAGCAGCGACCGACCCCGCCAGGGACAGGGGTGCTAGGAACTTCCCTTTCATGGTTGATTCCTCCTGATTCCAGCAAGCTGCGATTCGAGCGTCGTTACGCAGGTGTAGGGATTTCCCCGCTCGTTTGTAGGTAATAGTTGACGCCCGGCCGGATGAGATATGAACACGGGGCCGCAGTCGAGCGTAAGATCACAGCGTCAATGGCGCGATGAGCGACGAGCATCGGCGCCACAATCGGTAGCACGGTTACGGGACGGTTATCATGAGGCTCAGTCAGATCCGCGATTTTGTGGCGGTAGTGGAATCGGGCGGCATTCGTGCCGCGGCGCGCAGGCTGGGAGTGTCGCAGCCGGCGATCACCCGCAGCGTGCGCAGCCTGGAAGCCGAGCTGCATGCGAGGCTCCTGCGCAGGACTCCGACGGGCGTGGTTCCCACGCAGCCGGGGCGGGCGCTGTTCGCGCGCGCGCGGGCCGCGCAGGCCGAGCTGCGCAAGGCCGAGGAGGAGGTCGATCAGCTGGGGCAGGCGGCCGAGTCCGTGGCCTTCGGCGTTTCGCCGACCTCGGCGATGATGGTGCCCGACGCCATCGCGCGGTTCCGCACGCAATTTCCCCAGGCCCGCGTCCGCATCGCCGAGGGCCTTCCCACTTCGCTCATTCCGATGGTGCGCGACGAGACGCTCGATTTCGCGATCTGCCGGCGCGCGCTTCTCAAGCTCGACTCGGGGCTCGCTTTCCGTCCGCTGCTGCGCAACGATTTCGTCGTCGTGGCGCGCAAGGGCCATCCGCTGGAGAAGGCGGGCTCGCTTGGCCAGCTCCTGGACGCGTCGTGGATCTCGCTGCTTCCGCTCGACGCGCCCGACGGCCCGTTCGCGAGCGCCTTCTCGCCTGCCGGGCTGTCGGTGCCCAAGCAGGTGATCCAGTGCGAGTCCTACAACACGGCGATCGGGCTGATCGCGAAATCCGACATGATCGGATTTCTTTCGCGCCAGCTCCTGTCGGATTCGATACTGGGGGACTTTCTGCGCGAGGTGCCCGTCGCCGAGGCGCTGCCGTCGTTCGCGGTGGGCCTGTTCACGCGCACGGGCACGCCGCTCACTCAGGCGGCGTCGGCGATGGCCAAGGCGGTGATCGCCGCCGCGCGGGCGCGCGGGACGCGCCTCGAGGACGCTCAGCCCTCGGGAATTACGGGCAACAGTAAGTAGGAAGCCGTGTCGCGACCGGCGTGGATTACGTTCACGCCGGAGTTGTAATCCGCGCTGTAATGCGTATAGGGGAAGCTCCCGACGCCGTCGCGCGGCTGGATGTCCAGCCGGATGCGATGGCCCTTCCTGAACACCATGCACGTCGGCCAGATTTCGATCTCCAGGCGCACGGTCTCGCGCGGCTCGAGCCACTGGCGCCGATGGTGAGCGTGGTAGGGCCGGAAGGGGAGGTCGAGCTCGGGATCGGTCTCCCGGTGCGAGGCGCGCAGCCAGCCCTTCGCGACCGGCACGGGCTGGCTCTGCTGTCCCAGCTCGAACACGTCCTTGCCGTCGGGCGCGATGTTGCGCAGGGTCGCGAACACGTCCATGTCCTCGGTGGTGCTCGACACCCACAGCACGAGCACCGCGGGCCCGGTGACCTCGGTGTCGGCCCTGAGCGGCGCCGTCTCGAACGAAGCGCCCATCCTCGGCAGGCTCCCCGAGAGCGCGGTCGAGGTCCACGAGGCCGAGGCGACGCCCGCCTTCGTCATCCCGCTCGCCGAGTAGGACACCGACGCGCTCCTGCGCGGCGCCTCGTCGACGAGCGATCCCTCGACATCGTCGCGGCGGCGGGAGCGGGGCTCCAGGTAGAACCGGGTCCAGCGCGTGCGCGCGATCGGCCATTCGTTCTCCGAGCGCCAGGCGTAGTTCCCGTGGCCGCCCTTCCGGATGAGGAGCTTCACCGGCGGCTCCTCCATGATCCCGGTGGCTTCGCCCTTCAGCCACTGGTCGAGGAAGCGCAGCTGGTCGCGGCGGCCTTCCTCCGAGTAGAAGGGATGGTAGTGGGTGCCGGCGTGAATGCGCAGCTTCTTTTGCGTCGAGGCGGCACGGAGGAAGCCCTCCGTGTTGCCGCGCAGGTGCAGCCCCATGCCGCTCCAGTTGCCCGCGCTGTAGAGCGGGATGCCGATGTTCTCCCAGATCGGGCGCCGGCCGTGCCACCATTCGCCGTCGAGGTTGTGATGCATGTACTCCCACAGCCACGGCGTTGCGAACGCGTCGGTCGCGGTCGCCTGTGGCCGCCCGAGCAGATGATGAGCCATGTGGTTGTTCCACCAGCCCGACGCGAAGCCGAAGGAGAAGATTCCCCCGTGATAGCCGAAGTCGCGGTACATGTCGGCCGCGCCCTCCCAGGGAATCATCGCCGCGAGCGACGGCGGCTTGAGGCTCGCCACCAGCCACTGCGTCATCGCGTAGTAGGAGATCCCGTTGGCGCCGACGCGCCCGCTGCTCCAGGGCCGCGACCCGGCCCATTCGATGGCGTCGTAGAAGTCGCGCGCCTCGGAAGGCGACCAGGGGTCGGTGCGGCCCGGCGATTTCCCGGAGCCGCGGCCGTCGACGCGCACGCAGGCGTAGCCGCGCGGAACCCACCACAGCGGGTTCACCGTCTCCCAGTTCATGTACTCGTTGGGCTTCTCCTCGAGGTCCGGCGGCGGGACCCAGAGCTTGTCCTTCTGGTACGAGCCCAGGTTGATGATGACCGGAAAGCGTCCCGCGGCACGCGGACGGAACACGTCGGCGCGCAGCCGCGCGCCGTCCCGCATCGGGACTTCGACGTCCTTCTCGACGATGAGATCGTGGCGCGGGCGCGAGCCGCCGCGCGTCGCTGTCTTCCGGGCCAAGCGCTTATTCGATCTTGATCTTCGCCTCGCGCAGGAACTCGCCCCAGGCGTGCGTTTCCTTCTCGACCAGCTGCTGGAACTGGGCGGGAGACGGGGAAAGGGTGACGTCGAGCATCTGCTTCGAAAGGCGTTCCTTCATCTCGCTGTCCGATAGAATGGCCGCGACGCTCTTGTAGAGCTTGTCGATGACGGGCTTGGGCGTCGCAGACGGGGCGAACAGGCCCTGCCAGGCGTTCGTGCCTATGCCCGGGTATCCCTGCTCGGCCATCGTCGCGACGTTGGGCAACTCCGCGAGACGGGCCGGGGCCGTCGTGGCGATCGCCTTCATCTTCCCGCCCTTGATCTGCGGCAGCGCCGAGGACAGGTTGAGGAAGGCGACCGGGGCCTCGCCGGAGATGATCGCCGGAATCATCTGCCCGGCGCCCCCCTTGTAGGGAATGTGGGTCAGCTGGATGCCGGCGGCCTTCTGCAGCTTCTCCATGTCGAGGTGCGGATAGCTCCCCAGCCCCGCCGAGGCGTAGTTGATCTTTCCCGGATCCTTCTTCGCGAGCGCGACCAGCTCGGCGACCGAGTTCGCGGGGAAATTGGCGCTGGCCGCGATGATGTGCGGGATCTCGACCAGCTTGGCGATTCCCGTCAGATCGCGCGAGGGCTTGATGGTCAGCGTGGTCGCGAAGGTGTTCTCGTTGATGGTGTTCGTCGAGACGTTGCCGACGAACAGCGTGTACCCGTCCGCCGGCGCCTTCGCCACCGCTTCCAGGGCCAGATTGCCCGACGCGCCTGGGCGGTTCTCGACGATGACGCTCTGCCCGAAGGACTCGGTCAGCTTCGCCGCGACGATGCGGGCGATGATGTCGGTCGCGCCTCCCGGCGCGTAGGGCACGAGCATCTTGACCGGGCGATTTGGATAGCCATCGGCCGACTGCGCGACGGCTGGGAGCGGCAGGGCGAGCGCTGCCGCAATGCAGGCTGCGAATCGGACCATGTTTCCTCCTCGTGTCGAGCGCCATCATAACCCGATCCGCCCCGTATAATTCAGCCCATCGAATACGGCGGGCCTCCCCGCATTGCGGTCCGGTGAACCTGGTCAGGTCCGGAAGGAAGCAGCCACAGCTGGTCGCCGCAAGTGCCGGGGGTAGGGCTCGCCACCTATTGCACGAAAGCTGAGAAGGACCCCGTGCCCGGCATTCCTTTTCTGCTGCCGATCGAGTTCGACCTGGCAGCCACCTTTCTGGCCGCGCTCACGGGGGCCTGGCTGGCGACCCGGCGCGGCTACGATCTCGTCGGAGCGTTTGTGCTCGCGTTCGTGACCGGCGTCGGCGGCGGCTTGCTTCGCGACGCCGTGTTCATCAAGCAGATCCCTCTGGTGATGCAGGACGGCCGCTACCTCCTGGTCGTCGTCGCGGCGGTCGTCGCCGGCACCTTGACGCACCGCCTCGCGGAGCGCTTCGGGGGGCTGCTCGCGTACGTCGACGCGCTCGCGATCGGAGTCTACGGTGTCGTCGGCGCGAACAAGGCGATGATCGCCGGGATCGGGCCCGTTCCCGCCGTGCTCGTGGGCATGTGCAATGCGGTCGGGGGCGGCCTGCTGCGCGACGTGCTGGTGCGCGAGGAGCCGCTGGTGTTCAAGCCGGGACAGCTGTACTCGCTCGCGGCGCTCGGAGGCTGCCTGCTCTTCGTCGTGCTGTCCTACTACTACGGCGTCGACACGAACACCTCCGCGTGGATGTCCATCGGGGTGACGCTGCTGCTGCGCCTCGCCGCTCTTCGCTTCAACTGGGCGACCAGATCGCTCAGGGAATGGCGCAGGCGGAGCGACGATCCGCCGTCGGAATGAGCTCGGCGGTCCCGGCTTGGCTGACTCTGCTCGTCGGCGCGACGCTGTTCACGGTCATGCTGTCGCTAGGGCTGATGCTGGGACGGGAACAGATCGCGGCCGTCCTGCAGCGCCGCGTGGTGCTGGCCGCGCTGGTGTTCGCGGTCGTCGTGCCGGTGCCCATCCTGGCGGTGCTGTTCGTCAAGCTACTCGGCATCAAGGGCGCCACGGCGGCGGGTATCCTGCTGATGGCGATCTCGCCGGGGGCGCCCGTGGCGCTGCGGCGGGCGATCGAGGCGGGCGGCCCTTCCGCCTTCGCCCCCGCGCTCCATCTGGCCATCGTGGTTTCCGCGGTGGTCACGGTACCGGCAAGCCTGGCGATTCTGGATGCGATCTACGAGAAGGACTTCGCCATAACGCCGCTCGACGTGGCGCGGCAGGTCTTTCTCGCGCAGTTGTTGCCTCTCGGCCTGGGAGCGGCGCTCAGGGCGTTCCGGCCGGCGATCGCCGCGCGGGTCGAACCGCGTCTCGCTCGCGCCTCCAATCTGATGCTGCTCGCGCTGGCGATCGCTCTGCTGGTCGCATTCTGGCGCCAGCTCGAGGACATCGGCTGGACGCCGTTCGTCGCGGGCGCCGCGCTGTCCGCATGCGCCTTGCTCGTCGGAACGGCGTTCGCGGGAACCGATGCGATGGTGCGGCCGGCGGGCGCGGTCGCTGCCGCGATGCGCAATCCGGGGCTGGCGCTGCTGATCGCGACGACGAACAAGCTGCCCACCGCCGTCATTGCGTCGGTATTCGGCTACGCGCTCGGTCTCGCCCTGGTCGTCGCGCTCTTCGTCTTGAGGCAAGGGCGCGGCCGCGCAGATTCCTAGGCCTTCGGCTTTTCGCTCGCGGGCGACGAATGGCCGATGCCCTGCAGGTCGCCCGTGTGCGCGCGCCTGCGGTCCCTTTCGTCCGGAAAGGCGCGTTCCACCGCCTGCTCGAGCATCGCGAGCTCCTCGCGCAGCGGCGGTCGCCTGGGCTCCGGAAGGACGCCGGCCAGATGCTCGAGCATCGCGTGCAGCCGGCGCGCCACCTGGATGCTGTTCGCCCCGAAGAGGCGCATCTCGTTGGTGGCCAGCGCGACGAAGTCTTCCCACCGCGGAGTCGGGTAGACGAGCCTCACCTTGCCGCTGTCGTCCGTCGCGCTGCCGCTCGACAGCTCTCTGCGGCCCAGATAGAGCAGGTCGCGATGGAGCTGGTCGATCGCGAGCACGGCCGTGGTGGGGTCGTTGATGGCGGGGGAGAGGGCCCGCGCGGCGATGTCGACCATGATGCGGAAGGCGAACGCCGGATCCTGCTCGAGCGTCCGCTCGGCGCCGAAAGCGACCATGTGCATGACCTTCGCCGAATCGACGTCGCGATCCGCCGGGTAGACCCGGAACAGGGGATCGCCCTTGGGTACGAAGTCCCCCACTTGGGGCACAAGCTCGATCACGCAGTCCGCGCGCCGGGCCGCTTCGACGAGCTCGGCAGCGCCGAAGGCGAGGAAGGTGCCGGATACGCCGCCATACTCGATCACCCGCGAGGGGCCGGTGAGCGCCTCGATGGCTTGAGGCGAGCGCTCCGGCGCCGATGCGCTCCACGCGGACGGATAGACCTCGTCGAAGACCCGCCGCCCCGCCTTAGACAGAGCCAGCAGGATCGCCACGGGCCGCAAGGCGGTGCCCACCCGGTAGACGAACCAGAAGAAAACGACGATCGCAAGAAGGTTGCTCAAGATCGCGAGGAGAACCATCATTTGCGGTACGTGCCCGGTCTCGATGCGGGCGCCGGCCCCCAGCGCGAACACATAGGCGAACACGAACACTCCGATGCTGACCTGGGGAGTCCGGGTGGCGAAGAAACCGGCGATGATCCGCGGGGACAGTGCGCTGCTCGCGAGCTGCAGCGCGAGCAGCAGCGCCGACACGGCGAACACCATGAAGGTCAGCATCGAGGAGGACAGGCTGCTCAGAACCTGCCTTGCTCCGTCTTCCGAGTAGTTGAACAGCCGCCAGCCTGTCTCGAAATCGAGCCAGCGCACGATAGGCAAGGCGATTCCGGCCGCCAGCATCCAGACGAGGGGCACGAGCCAGAAGGAATATCGCAGGAAATGGCGAAGGCGGTAGCGCTGCAGCCAGGTCATGGGCGGCCTCCGGTCTCGGCGAGAAGGGCGGCGTGCCGCTGGCGCACCAGGGCGACGTGCGTCTTCAGCTGGTAGAGCAGCGGCCTGAAGGACACCGGCAGCCAGACGTCGTTCACGCGTTCCTCGAGGCGCTGCAGTCGCGCGGCGAGATCGGCGATGCGGTCCCGCGGCCCGTGCGCCAGCTCGTCGTCGAGGCCCTTCAACTCGCCGTAGAGCTTCAGCATGCGCGTGCGCATCGCCCAGGCGAACCCGGCCGGGGCGAGCTTGAGCATGGGGTAGAGTAGGCCGAGGAGGGGGATCAGCAGCACCATCAGCTGCTGGAGCAGTATCGCCATCCAGAACGGCAAGTGGCGCTGCAGGAACGGCGGCCCGGTCTTGTAGAACTGGCGCGCGTGGTCGCTGAGAGGCAGATCGACGGATTCCGGCGCCGGGAACTCCCCCGCCTTGTTGAACACGCCCGGTCCGGAGTTGGCCTGCGACGCGGCTTCGAGCAGCAGGTACTGGATCGCGGGATGCAGATCGGCGCGCACCACGAGGTTCGCCTTGGGCGCGAGCAGGGTGACGTTCTCCGGCGGGATGTTGCGCGCCATGTCGGCGACGCCTGCGGGCAGCACCACCTTGTTCAGGTAGGGATACAGGGCGACCCAGGAATCGGCCCTGGGCGCATTCACGAGATGGACGTCCTTTGCGGCGAGCAGCCGCCGCACCAGAGGCGACTCCCAGGCGTCGAGCACGACGAGCGCGTCGATCTCGCCGCGCAGAAGCTTGTCCGCCCCGTCGTTCGGCGCGAGCGCAAGCAGGCTGGCGTTTCGCCCATCGACGATCCCCAGGCGCTTCAGGAACTCCACCGCGAAGGCGCGCGTGCCGCTCCCCTCGGCGCCGACCGAAATGCGCAGCCCGCGGAAGCGCTGCCGCTTCTCCGATAGACCCCGCCCGCGGGAGAAGATCCAGAGCGGCTCGTAGAACAGCGTACCGAGCGACACCAGCCCGGGCGAGCCCTTGTGATTCGTGATGCCGCTCGGGAGGATCGCTACACTTGCCGCCGATTTCGGATCGCGCAGCAGCGCGACGTTGGCCACCGCGCCGGGAGAAGGCTCGAGCCGCAGGTCGACTCCGGCGCGGGCAAGGGACTCACGGTAGAGCTTGCCCAGCTCTGCGCTGATGCCGTCTTTGGGTCCGGTCGCCATGACGACCACGCGCGGCGGCGTGGGCTTGAGCCAGGCGAAGGCGAGCCATATCGCGGCGGCGACGACCACCGCCAGCGCGACCGCGGCCCAGACGACGGTGCTGCGCCGAAAGAACACGCCGGCGGGGGCGGCCATCGCTTGCGCCCGACGGACCTACTCTCGCTGCGGTGCGCCGATCAGGCGCCACTTCGCACCGACCTGACAGGCGTCGACGACGCTGCTCGCCTTGCGGCCGTCGGCCTCGTTGCGGACCCGCACCCGCTTGCAGCTGCGCCCGTCCTTCTGGAAGGACTTCAGTATCGTGAAGTCCCCGTGGTGCTTGGTGTCGGGGTTCTCCCAGCTCACTGTCTGGTTGTCGGGTGTCTCGTTGACGGTCTTGCGCGCCGCGGCGAGGAACATCTGCAGATCGTCCTCGTCGAAGCGCTCGGCAGGGGAATTCTTCAGCAGTGGCACCCAATTGAGCGCGAGCGCCGGACCCGCCACGACGGACGCGAGCAGTACGATCAGCGCCCCGCGCGGCGGCATGCGCCTTCGATGAGTCATGGGTTCTCTCCGATGGAGCGGAAAGTCTATAGATACTTCTCGGCCTAGGCCAGCCTGCCGCCATCGGGAGCAGCTCGCTAGGAATAGGAAAGAGGCCGTGATCCAGGCTTCAGAACCAACGGTCGACGCCGATCATCACTTTCGCGCCGTAAGTGCCCTTTACTCCCTCGCCCCAGAGCAGGCTGCCCCCCAGGAACCAGAGGCTCCAGTTGCGATCGAGGCGGCGCCCGTATTCCAACTCGCCGACCGCCCCTGTCTTGCCGTTCTGCTCCCAATCCGCCCTCGTGTTGACGGCCATCTTCACCCAGTTCGCTCCCAAGGTATCCCTGAGCGACAGGTCCAATTTGGTGTAGTTGATGTCCGGCATCGCCTCGTCGCCGGCCACCGAGTTGATCTGCTGCAGCTGCGACGTGAACCTGAGCTCGTGCGATGCCCTCATCGCCTGCGGCGCCGCAATCGCCGTACTGGCGGTCACGCCGGCGGAGAGGTGATACTTCCCCGAGCCGAGGTCCTCCGGGTCGGCGGTGGGAAAGGTGGCCTCGATGAAGTAGGACATGTCGAAGCGGCCAGCGGCGAGGGGCGAAGCGGAAGCGGACCTTGCTGTCCCCGAGCCGTGGATTGAACGGGCTGCCGCCGAAGTCCGTCTTATCGTCGGGGAAAGCCACCTGGAACGACAGCATGCCGCCCCACACGAAATTGTCCGACCTCAGGTAAGTCTTGGTGGTCTCTTCGCTCGTACCGCGATCCACGTTCTCGCGCCTGAGCTGAAGCCGGCCGTGCCAAGCCGCCTTCGAAGGCCCCGGATCGTCCTCGGCCGCCGCCACTGGGCCGCCATCCAGAGGGCTCGTCCCTGCTCCATGCGCCATCCCCAGCGCCGACAGCAGGACGACCGTCAGGCAGGGACGGAGCGACGCCGCCATGGCAGCCGGCTACCCGCGCCGCGATTGTACCGACAAGGACGGTACAGGCCATCGGCTCGCCTTGTCGATGGCAGCCGTCCTACGACTTGACGACGTACGTGTATAGCCTCGTTTTCCCGTCGACTTCCTCGGGATAGACGCCCTGGATCTCGTTGGCGAAGCCGGGAAAACGCGCGTAGCTCTCCTCGAACATGCGGAAATAGTCGAGCATGGGCTTGCAGCGCTGCGTATAGCGCTCGCCGGGGACGATCACGCC
>DATJYC010000026.1:0-9875 GCA_035499735.1 Burkholderiales bacterium | reverse complement strand
GTCGGGCCCGTGCGTGCTCTCCGTCATCGAGGGCGGCAACCACGTGGTGAACAACCTCTGGTACCGCTACCGCGACCAGACCGCCGACTGGATGGCTACGCAACTCGGTGTCGCAAAGCGCTAGTGCAGGTGCGCTCGGGGGCGCGGGCCGGGACGCGATCGACGCGCTTCGCGACGCGGATGCCGTTCCCGCTCGCGAGCGCCTGGGAGCAATGCGGCGCGGGAGCCGGGCGCGCGCGCGGCGGCGCCTGCGGAACCGCGGCGGGGCTCTTCACCGCCCAGCCGAGGCACACGAGGGCGACGACCACCAGAAACAGAGACAAGCTGTTGCGGTTCGACATGATCTTACGATTTGTGCAATGCAACCGCCGTGCCAGCTCGAAAGCGAAGCGAGTTTCCCCGTGGGAAACCGGGTCGCGGTGAGGCGGATGGCGCGAAAGAGCGCACCATGAGCGCGCGCGGCGCACGCGCTTGGGGCACCGTCGCTCTGCTCGTTCTCGCATCGGCCGCGCACGCGCAGGCCTATCCCTCGCACCCGCTCCGCCTCGTCGTCCCCTTTTCGCCGGGCGGCTCGACCGACATCCTCGCGCGCTCGCTCGCGCAGAAACTGACCGAAAGCCTTTCGCAGCCGGTGGTGATCGACAACCGTCCGGGCGCGGGCGGCACGATCGGCGCGGAGGCCGTCGCGAAGGCGGCGCCCGACGGCTATACGATCCTGATGGGGCAGCTCGGCCCGCTAGCGGTGAGCCCGGCGATCTACCGGAAGCTTCCCTACGATCCGGTGAAGAGCTTCGCTCCGGTGTCGCTGATGGCGATCGTGCCGAGCGTTCTTGTGGTGAACAACGCGCTTCCCGTGACGAGCGCGGCGGGGCTGATAGCGTTCGCGAAGAAGAACCCCGGCAAGCTCACCTACGGCTCGGCGGGCACGGGCAGCACCTCGCACCTCACCACGGAATACTTCAAGCTCGCGACCGGCACCGACATCCTGCACGTGCCGTACAAGGGCGTCGGTCCGATGCTCACCGACCTCGTCTCGGGGCAGCTTTCGATGGGCATCAACGGCGCGCCGGCGGTGATGCCGCACGTGACTTCCGGGCGCCTTCGCGCGCTCGCGGTGTCGAGCCTCGCGCGCCTGCCTTCGTTGCCGAACATCCCCACGCTCGACGAATCGGGCGTGAAAGGGTTCGAGGCGAACGGCTGGTACGGCATCGTCGCCCCCGCGGGCACGCCGCGCGAGATCGTCCTGCGCTTGAACGCCGAGATCCGCCGAGCGGTCGAGTCCCCCGAGCTGAAAGGTCGCCTGGACGCCGAAGGTGCGATCCCGGCCCCCGACTCCCCCGAGCACTTCGCCGGCTTCATCGCGTTGGAGATCGCCCGCTGGGGCGCCGTGATCAAACGCGCCGGAATCGAGCCTCAATGACTTGCCAATCGCGTGGATTCCGGTATAGTGCGCTCCAAGGTTTCCGTTGCGCCTCATCCGGTTAGCGTGACAGCCCCTTCGCCGTTCCTCCCCGAGGTCGCGAATTTTTCAACGCAGCCCATCCGCCTGAACCGGTGCGAAGGTTGATCCTTCCCGGGCCGATCTCCAGCCATACCAGGAGAACCACATAGATACATCGTTCGAAAATCTCGGCCTCTCGGCCGAGCTGCTCCAGGCGGTCGCCGAGCAGGGCTACACCCGACCCACCCCCATCCAGTCCCAGGCCATCCCCGTCGTCCTGCAAGGCCGCGACCTGCTCGCCGCCGCGCAGACCGGCACGGGCAAGACCGCGGGCTTCACGCTGCCGATGCTGCAGATCCTCGAGCAGAAGTCGCTCGACCACGAGCATCCCAAGGCGCTCGTCCTCGTGCCCACGCGCGAGCTCGCCGCCCAGGTCGAGGAGGCGGTGCGCACCTACGGGCGGCACCTCGAGCCGCGCACCGCGGTGATCTTCGGCGGCGTAGGCTTCACTCCGCAGGTCGACGAGATCCGCCGCGGCGTCGACGTCGTCGTCGCCACGCCCGGGCGCCTGCTCGACCACGTCGGCGAGCGCACCATCGATCTCTCGCGTGTCGAGATCCTCGTGCTCGATGAGGCCGACCGCATGCTCGACATGGGCTTCATCCACGACATCCGCAAGGTGCTGAAGCTCCTCCCCGCGAAGCGGCAGAACCTGCTCTTCTCGGCCACCTTCCCGGACGAGATCCGCGAGCTCGCGCGAACGTTCATGCACGACCCGGTGACGGTCGAGGTCGCGCCGCGCAACAAGCCCATCGATCTCATCGCGCAGGTCGCGCACCCGGTCGACCGCGACCGGAAGCGCCAGCTGCTCGCGCACCTCGTGAAGGAGGGCAACTGGCAGCAGGTGCTCGTCTTCTGCCGCACCAAGCACGGCGCGAACCGCCTCGCCGAGCAGCTCGAGCGCGACGGCATCGAGACCGCCGCGATCCACGGCAACAAGTCGCAGCCGCAGCGTATGAAGGCGCTCGCGCGCTTCAAGGACCGCGAGATCCAGGTGCTGGTCGCGACGGACATCGCGGCGCGCGGCCTGGACATCGAGTCGCTGCCGCACGTCGTCAACTACGACCTGCCGCACGTCCCCGAGGATTACGTGCACCGCATCGGCCGCACCGGCCGCGCGGGCGAATCGGGCGAGGCGGTGTCGCTGGTGTGCGGCGAGGACCGCGAGCTGCTGCGCGACATCGAGCGCTTGATCGGCAGGAAGATCGAGCAGCGCGCCGTCCCGGGCTTCGAGCCGGGCTCGGCGTGGGAGCGGGCGCAGCCCCAGCCGCAGCAGCAACAGCAGCAGCGGCGAAACAATCAGCAGAACCAGCAGCACCGCGGCGACAGGAGAAGGCCGCAGAGCCCGATGCGAGCGCCGCAGGCGCAACAGCAGCAGCGGCAAGGCCAGCAGCGCCGCGACCACGGCCGCCGGCAGGAGCAGCGCTCCGCCTTCGCGCTCCCTTCGGAGAAGAACCTCGAGCAGGTGCGACGGGAGCAGCTCGAGTACGCGCGGCAGCAGGCGGCAGCCGAGCGCCACGAGGAAAGTCCGGCGCAGGCGCAGCCCGAGCGCCAGCCGCAGCAACCCCAGCGTCAGGAGCAGCACAACGACTCGCACAAGAAGGACAGGCAGGTCCCGGCGCTCTTCGGCGTGGTGGGGAGGAAGTCCGGATAGCGGTACCATTGCTCCGGGAGGAGCAATGAAAAGACTGGTTTCCTTTGCGGCGCTCGCGATCCTCGGCTGCACAGGCGTCTCGTCCAACCTCGACGCGACGCCGACCAACGACCTGCCCGATCCCTACCGCGCGATCATTCCCTGGGGAACGCTCCCCGAGGGGCACGCCTGGGGGGCGCTGAACGCGGTCTGGGTGGACAACGACGGCAAATCCCTGTGGGTCGCCGACCGCTGCGGTGCCAACCCGGACGTTCCTCCCGGCGAGTCGCCCTTCCTGTACGACACCTGCGCGGGCTCGGACTGGGCGCCGGTGCACAAGCTCGACGCCGGAGGCAGGATCGTGAAGAGCTTCGGCGCGGGGATGTTCGTCTTCCCGCACAAGATCTACCAGGACCGCGAGGGCAACGTCTGGGTGGTGGACATGCGCGGGATGAATCCGCGCGAGAAAGCAAAGTACCCCGCGAAGGCGGCCGGCCACGCGGCGGTGAAGTTCTCCCCCGAGGGCCGGATGCTGCTGATCCTCGGCAACCCCGGCGTCGCGGGGAATCCGCCCTCGGCGCTCACCGAGCCGTGCTCGATCGCCGTCGCGAAGAACGGCGACATCTACGTCTCGGAGGGTCATTCGGGCCAGCAGCCCGACGCGAAGCCCGGCACCGTCGCGCGCATCTCGGTCTTCAGCCGCGACGGCAAGTTCATCCGGTCGTTCGGCAAGCTCGGCTCGGGGCCGGCCGAGTTCAAGACCCCGCACGACATCTTCATCGACGAAGAGGACCGGCTCTTCGTCGCCGACCGCGGCAACCACCGCGTCCAGGTGCTCGACCTCGAGGGGAAGTACATCGCCGAGTGGAAGCAGTACGGTCGCCCGAGCGGCGTCGTGGTGAGGAACGGGCTCGTCTACGTCGCCGACAGCGAATCGAACGGCGTCGCGCCCAACCCCGGGTGGAAGCGCGGAATACGCGTCGGCGAGCTGAAGAGCGGGAAAGTCCTCTACCGCATCCCCGATCCGCTGGAAATGAAAGGCACGAGCGCTGCCGAAGGCGTGGCCGTCGATGCGGCGGGGAGCGTCTACGGCGGGGAAGTGGGGCCGAGGAGGCTTGTGAAGTACTTCAGGGAGTGAGTACGAAGCACGAGGCCGCTCAGGTTCGAAATCGTCTGACCCCCGGCCGCGCCCCGAGGTCCTCGCGGTGAAACCCGCCCCGCCCTTCCGCGCCGACCACGTCGGGAGCCTGCTGCGGCCGCCGGAGCTGGTGGCTGCGCGCGCCAGGGCGAAGGCAGGGCAGCTTTCCGCTGCGGAGCTCGCCGCGGTCGAGGATAAGTGCATCCGCGAGGCGGTGGCGAAGCAGGAAGCCGTCGGACTTCAGGCGGTGACCGACGGGGAATACCGGCGCGACTTCTGGCACCTCGACTTCGCGAAGCAGATCGAAGGCGTGGCGCTCAAGCGCCCGACCGGGATGAACTTCCAGGCCGAGGACATCCCGCCGATGGCCTCCGTCGCGGGGAAGCTGCGCTGCACGAAGCCGGTGATGACGGATCACTTCTCGTTCTTGAAGTCGGTCGCGAAACGGACGCCGAAGCTCTGCATCCCGGCGCCCTCGACCTTGCACTTTCGCGGCGGGCGCGACGCGATCTCGCGCGAGGCCTACCCGGACATGGCGCAGTTCTGGGCCGACGCGGGCGAGGCCTGGCGGGTCGCGATCGGGCATATCGCGAGGGCCGGCTGCACCTACCTCCAGCTCGACGATGTCTCCTTCTCCTACCTGTGCGACGACAAGGTGCTCGGGAACTTCCGCGCCCACGGCGACGACCCCGCGACGCTTCCCGCCGCCTACGCCGGGGCGATCAATGCGGCGTTGAAGGGGCGGCCTTCGGGCATGACGGTCGCCATGCACACCTGCCGGGGAAATTTCCGGAGCACCTGGTTCGCCGCGGGCGGCTACCAGGACCGGGTGATCGAGGCGATGTTCTCGACCGATGTGGACGCGTACTTCATGGAGTACGACTCCGAGCGGGCGGGGAGCTTCGCGCCGCTGCGCCTGCTGCCTGCGGGCAAGAAGGTCGTGCTCGGTCTGGTGACGACGAAAGTCGGCGCGCTCGAGTCGAAGGACGATCTGAAGCGCCGCATCGACGAGGCGGCGAAGTTCGTGCCGCTCGAGAACCTGTGCCTCTCGCCGCAGTGCGGGTTCGCCTCCACCCACCACGGCAACGCGCTCTCGATCGACGAGCAGTGGCGAAAGCTCGAGCGCGTCGTCGAGGTGGCGCGCGAGGTGTGGGGAAATCAGTGAACCGACTTCAGCTGTAAAGCTCGGTGCCTCCGCAAGGCTAGATCGAATGCGCCTTGGCTTCCGATCTGCGCACCAGCTCCTCCCACAGCCCGTCGGTTTTCTTCTCCAGAACCAGTTTCGGATCGGCCTTGTCGACGTACCACAGGCCGCGGTCGAGCTCGTCGTCGAGCTGGCCCGGCTCCCAGGTGACGAGGCCGAGGAAAAATCGCGCGTGCTCGGGGTCGGAGGCGATGACGCGGTCGATGTCCTTCGCGTCGGCGACGAGGAACACCCCGGGCATCATCTGCATCGGCTCCGCGCCGGCCTCGTCGCGCCTGCCGACGAGCGCGTACACGCGGTTGTAGCCTTCGGGGCCGCCGAGGAAGAGCGGATCGGCGACCTTCTGCGAGGCTTCGTCGCCGGGAAAGAGATCGCCCATCCTCGCGGTGGTCGGGCGGTTGATGATGAAGCCGACGTGGCCTCCCTCGGGCAGCGGCTTCACGAAGACGATGGACGAGCCGAAGAGCTCGCTCTGCAGGTCGCGCTGCGCGACCAGGATCAGCGCTTCGCTCGTGTCGGGGCCCGCGATCCCGGCGAGCGGCAGGACAAGCGCGCACAGGCACACGAGGACTCGGAACAGCATGGCAACCTCCCGATTCGCGTGACGCAAAACGTCGATGAGGGGTCGAATGCAACGGCCGTGCCAAGGGGCGGGCAGAGGGCGGATTTCCCAGGCAATTCAACGGAAGTCAGCGTCCCGCAAGAAGAAATTCACGCTGCGGCCGCGCCCTTTCGCAGTGCGGCATGGCCGAGAATCGGCACTCCCTGCGCGCGCGGGACACACACGGTATCCTGAGGCGGCCAACGACAAACGCGGGAGACAAGGACATGGAACTCACCAGCGACCAGCTCGCCGACCTCTTGATCGGCATCGCCCGCGCGCAGAACGCCTTGATCGACGCCATCGAGCGCTCCGAGCCGGGGTTCCGCAGCACCCATGCCGTGCCCGTCCTCAACGTCGCGGCCAACATGCGCGCCGGCGACCCGCGCATGATCGACCTGCCCTCGCGCCTGCTGCTGCGCCTGCAGGGGCGCGTCGCGCTCGACCCCGCGTCGGTGAAGGCGGACCTCGAGCGGCTCACGAAGGCCTAGCGCATGCGCTCCGCGGTCGGAGCTTTCGCCTTCCTCGCCGCTCATCTCATCGTTTCGAAGGCGCTCGCCGCCGAGACGCAGATCGTCGTCAACGCCGTGCCGCTCACCGCGGAGACGGTGAGAAAGCTGCAGAGAATCTATCCGGTGCCGATCAGGCCAGGCCGCTACTGGTACGACGGCATCTCCGGCGCCTGGGGCTTCGAGGGCGACGGCATCGCGGGGCAGATGCTGCCGGGGCTCGCGCTCGGCGGGCGCCTGCGCGCCGACGCGTCGCGCGGCACCTCCGGCATCTTCATCAACGGCCGGCAGATCACGATGTCGGAGCGCGCGTACCTCGAGCGCACCTGCCGGACGAGGACCGTGCCCGGGCGCTACTGGGTGAACGCGCGCGGCGTCGGCGGATTCGAGGGCGGGCCGGCGTGGTTCGACCTCTCGCGCTGCGGACAGCCGCAGCGCTCATCCGGCGGCTCCTCCACCCGGACCTTCTGCGACCCCGACGGCTCCTGCCGGTCCTCGGGGCTCTGGGGCTCCATCCTGACGACGCCCCGCTGACGCCCGGTCGAAAGACTGTCGCCTGGCTGCAACGTTGCGCCCTCACAATCCGCGCGTTTGCGGACTTATTTCGCGGAAAGCGCAGTGCAGCAAGCGCCCGCGGAACGAATCCGCGGCCCCGGCAGTCCTAGCTCCGAATGGCACGGGCCTTGCTGGAGTTTTCCGCAACCCGGTCGGTTTATTCATGGTTGCGGAGGGCAGGCATGGAACAGGACGCCGGTTTGGAAGAGCTGTTGGCGGAGTTTCGCCGGATGTTGCCCGAGCAGTGCGAGACGGCTCAGGCGATAGACCGCCAGGAGCCATTCGAGAGGATTGCGCTCAAGGCGATCGAAGACGGCTACATCGAGTTCTCGCAGCAGTTCACGCAGTTCATTGAGACGTGCCTGCGGAGGAACGCATGAAGACATTCGATCCGGAAGCCGGCAACGAGGCCGTGATCGAAGCGCGCGAGAGCGGAGCCGCCGGGCAGTCCCGCGACCTGTTCTCCGCGAGACCCGCGCCGGCGGTGAAGAGCAGGCGCAGGCCCGCGCCCGAGCTGGCCGCGGCGCGCGTGCTCTGCAACCAGCTCAAGCGCAAGCGCGTCGGCGCCGAGAAAAGGCGCATCATCCACCTCATCTGCCTCAACCTCGTCGCGATCCTGAAGCGCCGCTCGCCGCAGGCGTAGAGCGGCGTTTCGGCTCGTTTCGGGAATATCCGGGCAGTCCTGCCCGGGTTCGTGTATAGTGCGCCCCAGGGTTTCCGTTTCGCTCTATCCGGTTAGCGAAACCGCCTCTTCGCGGTCCCTCTCAAGTTCCCCGAATTTTCCAATAGCAGTACATCCGCCTGAACCGGTGTGGAAGGCGCAAGCCTTTCCCGGGCCGATTTCAGGAGCGGAGAAAGAGCGCGGCTCTTTCGCATCCTCCTCCTGATAAACCATTAGGAGAGTTTCATCGAAACGTCATTCCAGAATCTCGGCCTTTCCGCCGAGCTGCTCCGCGCCGTCGCCGAGCAGGGCTACACCCAACCCACCCCCATCCAGGCGCAGGCCATTCCCGTCGTGCTCTCGGGGCGGGATCTTCTCGCCGCCGCGCAGACGGGCACCGGCAAGACGGCGGGGTTCACCCTGCCGATGCTGCAGCGCCTCGCGGGGCACACGAGCGCCAGCCACTCGCCGGCGCGCCATCCGGTGCGCTGCCTGGTCCTCGTGCCCACGCGCGAGCTCGCCGCGCAGGTCGAGGAAAGCATCCGCACCTACGGCAAGCACATGCGGGCGCGCACCGCGGTGATCTACGGCGGCGTGGGCTTCGGCCCGCAGGCCGAGCAGCTGCGCCGCGGCGTGGAGATCGTCGTCGCGACGCCCGGGCGCCTGCTCGATCACGTCGAGCAGCGCACCATCGACCTGCGCTCGGTCGAGATCCTCGTCCTCGACGAGGCCGACCGCATGCTCGACATGGGCTTCATCCACGACATCCGGCGCATCCTCAAGCTCCTGCCCGCGAAGCGGCAGAACCTGCTCTTCTCGGCGACCTTTCCGGACGAAGTGCGAGCGTTAGCGAGCGGCTTCATGAAGGACGCGGTCACGGTCGAAGTCGCGAAGCGCAACCTGCCGATCGAGCTCATAAGTCAGGTCGCACACCCGGTCGACAAGGACCGCAAGCGCCAGCTGCTCGCTCACCTGGTGAAGGAAGGCAACTGGCAGCAGGTGCTGGTGTTCTGCCGCACCAAGCACGGCGCCAACCGCCTCGCCGAGCAGCTCGGCCACGACGGCATCGAGACCGCGGTGATCCACGGCAACAAGAGCCAGCCGCAGCGCATGAAGGCGCTGAAGCGCTTCAAGGACGGCGAATTGCAGGTGCTCGTCGCCACCGACATCGCCGCGCGCGGCATCGACATCGAGTCCCTGCCGCACGTGGTCAATTACGACTTGCCGCACGTCTCCGAGGACTACGTCCACCGCATCGGCCGCACCGGCCGCGCGGGGGAATCGGGGCAGGCGGTGTCGCTCGTGTCGGGCGAAGACCGCACGCTGCTCCGCGACATCGAGCGGCTCACCGGCAAGCCAATCGAGCAGAAAGTCATCCCGGGCTTCGAGCCGGGATCGGGCTACCGCGACGCGAAGCCCGAGCCGCAGCAGCGCCGCGGCAACCGCCCGTCGAGCCAGCCGCGCCGCCCGGAAAAATCGCGCAGCTCGAATCGGAGCCAGGGGAACGGCCGTGCCAACGGCGGCGGACGCCCGCAGCCGGCCTCCCAGCCCTCCCGGGGCAACGGCCAGCGCCGCGAGCGGGGAAGCCGCCAGGGATTCCGCTCCGACAACGCCCTGCCCTCGGAAAAGCGGCAGCAGACCGTCCACCAGCAACAGCTCGAACACCACCGCAGGCAGGTGGCCGAGGAAGGCCGCAGAGTGGAAAAGCCCGCGGAAGAGCGGGGGAAAACGAACGGCGTCGCCGCGCTGTTCGGATGGGTGGGGAGGAAGGTGGCGTAGCGTCGCTCGCAACCTGCCTGCCTCAACTTCCGGAGGTACCCTCGCTAGAAGTTGGGAGGCTCGCGAGCACCGTCCGCGGAGCCAATTCACGCCGGGCCTTTGCGTCACGGCAGATCGCGCGAACGGCTTTCCCCTCAAGGATATCGGGGGCGACGATCTGTACTAGGTCCTCGATGGTTTCCGGCTGCGGCTCGACGAAGGACTTGCAGAATCGACGCGCGAGTTCACTCACCAACGTACGTTCCGCAAAAGCCCTCCCCCTTTGCAACGGCGACCGGCTTTGCTGCTCCTGCT
>DATJYC010000025.1:0-3218 GCA_035499735.1 Burkholderiales bacterium | reverse complement strand
TCGGCCGCGATCACCAGTTCATGGAGCCGGCGCACGTGCTGCTGGCAATGCTCGACAGCTCGGGGGGCGGCATACGCCCGCTGTTGCTCAAGGCCGGCGCCGACGTCAACAAGCTGCGCTCGGGCCTGCTCGCGCTCCTCGACACGTTGCCCAGGGTGGAGGGGACCCCCGGCGAGGTGCACGTCTCGAACGACCTCAACCGCATTCTCAATGTCACCGACAAGCTCGCGCAGCAGCGCGGCGATCAGTTCATCGCGAGCGAGCTGTTCGTGCTGGCGGCCTTCGAAGACCGCGCGCTCGCGCGGGTCTTCAAGGAGGCGGGCATGGTACGCGGCGCCATCGAGAAGGCCATCGAGGAAGTGCGCGGCGGGGAGAAAGTCGCCGACGCCAATGCCGAGGAGGGCCGCCAGGCGCTCGAGAAGTACACCGTCGACCTCACCGCGCGTGCCTCCTCCGGCAAGCTCGATCCGGTCATCGGCCGCGATGACGAGATCCGGCGCACCATTCAGGTGCTGCAGCGCCGCACCAAGAACAACCCCGTCCTGATCGGCGAGCCCGGCGTCGGCAAGACCGCGATCGTCGAGGGCCTGGCGCAGCGCATCGTCAACGGCGAGGTGCCCGAGGGCCTGAAGAACAAGCGCATCCTGGCGCTCGACATGGGCTCGCTGATCGCGGGCGCGAAGTTCCGCGGCGAGTTCGAGGAGCGCCTGAAGGGCGTGCTCAACGATCTCGCCAAGCAGGAAGGGCAGGTCATCCTCTTCATCGACGAGCTGCATACCATGGTCGGCGCCGGCAAGGCCGAAGGCGCCATGGACGCCGGCAACATGCTCAAGCCCGCGCTCGCGCGCGGGGAGCTGCATTGCGTCGGTGCGACGACGCTGGATGAGTACCGCAAGTACATCGAGAAAGACGCCGCTCTCGAGCGGCGTTTCCAGAAGGTGCTCGTGGATGAGCCCTCGGTCGAGGACACGATCGCGATCCTGCGCGGGCTGCAGGAGCGCTACGAGGTGCACCACAAGGTCGAGATCACCGACCCGGCGATCGTCGCCGCGGCGACGCTCTCGCACCGCTACATCGCCGACCGTCAGCTCCCCGACAAGGCCATCGATCTCATCGACGAGGCGGCGGCGCGCATCCGCATGGAGATCGATTCCAAGCCCGAGGCGCTGGACAAGCTCGAGCGGCGCATCATTCAGCTCAAGATCGAGCAGGAAGCGCTGAAGAAGGAGAAGGACGAGGCCTCGCGCAAGCGCCTGGCGACGCTCGAGGAGACGCTTCTGACCCTGGGCAAGGAATATGCCGACCTCGAGGAAGTGTGGAAGTCGGAGAAGGCCGCGGTGCAGGGCGCGGCCGACATCCGCGTCGAGCTCGATCGGGTGCGGCTCGAGCTCGATGCCGCACGCCGCGCCGGCGATCTCGGGCGCATGGCGGAGCTGCAGTACGGCAAGATCCCCGAGCTCGAGAAACGCCTCGCCGCCGCGCAGGCCGCCGAGGACAAGGTTCCGACCCTGGTGCGCGACAAGGTGACCGAGGAGGAGATCGCGGAAGTGGTCTCCAAGTGGACCGGGATTCCCGTGTCCAAGATGCTGCAGGGAGAGAAGGAAAAGCTGCTGGCGATGGAGCAGGCGCTGGCGAAGCGCGTCGTCGGTCAGGACGAGGCGCTGCGCATCGTGTCGGATGCCATCCGCCGCTCGCGCGCCGGGCTCGCCGATCCGCGCCGTCCCAACGGCTCGTTCCTGTTCTTAGGTCCCACCGGCGTCGGCAAGACCGAGCTCTGCAAGGCGCTCGCCGAGTTCCTGTTCGACACCGAGGAAGCCATGATCCGCATCGACATGTCGGAATTCATGGAGAAGCACTCGGTGGCGCGCCTCATCGGGGCACCGCCCGGCTACGTCGGATACGAGGAGGGCGGCTACCTCACCGAGGCCGTGCGCCGCCGTCCCTACTCGGTCATCCTGCTCGATGAGGTCGAGAAGGCCCACCCGGACGTCTTCAACGTGCTGCTGCAGGTGCTCGACGACGGCCGTCTCACCGACGGCCAGGGGCGCACGGTCGACTTCCGCAACACCGTGGTCATCATGACTTCGAACCTGGGATCCCAGCAGATCCAGGAATTCGCGGGCGAGAAGAACTACGCGAAGATGAAGAGCGCGGTGATGGAAGTCGTGCAGCAGAGCTTCCGGCCCGAGTTCATCAACCGCATCGACGACATCGTCGTGTTCCATCCGCTCGGCACCAGGCAGATCCGCGCGATCGTCGACATTCAGCTCACCTACCTGCGCAGGCGCCTAGCCGAGCGCAACATGGACCTGGCGCTGGACGATGCGGCGCGCGACCTGCTCGGGGAGGCGGGATTCGACCCGGTGTACGGTGCGCGGCCGCTGAAGCGCGCCATCCAGCAGCAGATCGAGAACCCGCTGGCGGAAAGGATCCTCAAGGGCGAGTTCCAGCCCGGGGACCGCATCCGCGTCGGGGTGCGCGACGGGCAGCTCAACTTTGGCAAGGTGGAGGAGCGCCGGGCGGCGCGCGCCTCATAAAACACGCGTAGTCCGGCACCGGTCCCGGGCCCGCTGTCCGTTATAATCCAGGCAGCCGTTCCTGCCGCTGCGACCACACCCACCATGCCCTTCTACGAGTACGAATGTCAGGCCTGCAAGTTCTACACCGAGGTGATGCAGAAGATCAGCGATGCGCCACTCACCAGGTGCCCCTCGTGCGGCAAGCGGCGCCTGAAGAAGCTGGTCTCCGCCCCGGTGTTTCGCCTCAAGGGTGGCGGCTGGTACGAAACCGACTTCAAATCCGACAAGGAAGCCAAGCGCAACCTCCTCGGGGCGGATAAGGACGAGGCTCCGAAGGCCGACACGAAGGACGCCAAAGCCGCTGATGCGAAGCCCTCGGAGGCCAAGGCGACCGAAGCCAAGCCTTCGACGCCGAAGCCCGCCGCCGCCAAGCCGGCCGCCGCGGCTCGCCGCCCGGCCAAGAGCGCGCGGCGCAGCAGTGCGCCGCGGCCGCGGCGCTAGGGCGCTGCGATGCCGCCGGCTGCCACCCCGCGCAAGAGGAGCCTGCGGCGCTACCTCGTCGCCGGGGTGCTGGTGTGGCTGCCGATCCTCGCCACCATCTGGGTGGTGAGCACGATGCTGCGCATCATGGACTACACGCTGGTGTGGGTCCCGCCCGCCTACCGGCCGCAGGCGCTGCTCGGCTTCTCGATCCCCGGC
>DATJYC010000024.1:0-111448 GCA_035499735.1 Burkholderiales bacterium | reverse complement strand
TCGCGAACCATCCCGCGGGAACGCCCGCGCAGTTGCGCGGGCTGATCGTCGAGTCCACGTTCACGTCGCTGCCGGACATCGCCGCCGAGCTCACGTGGAGCTGGCTGCCCACGCGCCTCCTGATGGCGCAGCGCTACGACTCGATCGACAAGATCCGCACCATCGACGTGCCCGTGCTGTTCGTGCACGGCACCGGCGACCACTACGTGCCGCCGAAGTTCGCCCAGGCGCTGTACGATGCGGCGCCGCCGCCGAAGCGCCTGCTCCTCATCGCGAACGGCTCGCACAACAACTCGATGTGGACCGGCGTCCAGGAATATCGCGCCGCCGTCGCGGACTTCTTCGCGCTCGCGGGCGGCGTCAGGCACGTCTCGGAGGCGCCTCCACCGGCCGGCGGAATGTTCGCGTTGACGCGCGGCTCGCAGCGGCCCTAGTATCGCCCATCGCAAGCGCAACGCGCCGCGAAAGAGGGCTTCTCCTCGCCGCGGCGCCTATCTCCCGCATGACCTGCTGGCGCGATTGGCTGCCGATCTCGTTATGGCTGTTCGCCGGCGCCGGCCAAGCGGCGGTCGACGCCGGCGTGATCACGCTGGCGGACGGCGACTCGCGCCTCCTGCGCGGCGCGACGTGGTACAAGCTCGCGCCCGGCGTCGGGCTCCAGGATGCCGACATCCTGACCGGTGGCGCGCGCTCTCAGGTGCAGGTCGAGTTCACGGGCGGCACGCTCGCGAGCTTCGCCGGCGAAGGCGCGCTCATGATCAACGTGGCCAAGGACGGGGCGCTCGCGTTGACGCTGACGGCGGGCGCGCTCAAGGTCGCGGTCAAGGGACCGCCCGTGCGCGTGCGCACCACGCAGTTCGAGGCGAGTGTGGCCGACGGTATCGTGGTGATGCGAGCCGACGGCGGCGAGCTCTTCGTCGAGGCCGGCAGCGCGAAGCTGTCGGACGCTTCCGGAGCGCGCGAAGCGAAGCGCGGCGAATACTGGGTGAAGTCGGCCGCGGGCTTCGCGACGAAGCCGCTCGCGCCCAAGCCGTTCGTCGAGTCGCTGCCGCGGAACTTCCTCGACCCTCTGCCCGTTCTCGCGCCGGGGCTAAAATCGAGAGCCGTGCCGGCGGTGGACCGCGACATCACGTTCGCCGAGGCGGAACCGTGGCTTGCGCGCGACCGCGCGGCGTTCGAGAAGCGGTTCGCGAGCCGCCTGCGCGACCCGGCGTTTCGCAAGGCGGTCGAGCCCGTCGTCGCGCGCTATCCGTCGTGGGACCGCATGCTGCACCCGGAGAAGTACCAGCCAAAGCAGCCGCAGGCTTCGCAATGAGGCTCGCAGGACGTCGGGACATCCGCATTGCCCGCGCTCTTGCGTCTCTCCGCGCAAAGGGAACGCACTCATGAAGCTCATCTGGAAGTTCAACCTCGTGCTCCTCGGTATCTTCGCGCTCGGCTTCCTTGTCGCGGGCTATGTCTCGTACAAGGCGCTGCAGGCGAACGCGCGCGAGGAAGTGCTGCAGAACGCGCGGCTCATGATGGAGGCGGCGCTCGCCACGCGTAACTACACCGCCACGCAGGTGAAGCCCCTGCTCGATACACAGATGCAGTACAAATTCCTGCCGCAGACGGTGCCCGCGTACGCGGCGACGGAGCAGTTCAACGACCTGCGCAAGAAGCATCCGGACTACAGCTACAAGGAAGCCACCCTCAACCCGACCAACCCGCGCGACCGCGCCTCGGATTGGGAGGCCGACGTCGTCAACGTGTTCCGCACGACCGCGACGACGGCCGAGATCGTGGGCGAGCGCGACACGCCGACGGGACGCTCGCTTTACCTGTCGCGGCCGATCCAGATCAAGAACGCGGCGTGCCTGCCGTGCCACACGACCGTGGATGCCGCGCCCAAGACGATGATCGACCTCTACGGCCCGGCCAACGGTTTCGGCTGGAAGATGGAGGAGATCATCGGGGCGCAGATCGTGTCGGTGCCGATGGCCGTGCCCATCGAGCGCGCCAACAAGACGTTCACGGCGTTCATGGGCTCGCTCGCGGCGGTGTTCGTGGCGATCTTCGTGCTGCTCAACGTCATGCTCTACACCATGGTGATCCGCCGCGTGACGAACCTCGCGGGCATCGCCGACCAGGTGAGCCTCGGCAAATTCGATGCGGGCGAGTTCAAGACGAAGAGCCACGACGAGATCGGCGTGCTGACGGAGGCGATGGGCCGCATGAAGGCGAGCCTCGTGCAGGCCATGAAGATGCTGGAAGGTTGATGCGAGATGCGACGTCGAGTTGTGGGGCGGGTTTTGGCCCGCCGCGACGCTTCGGCGGCCTGAAGGCCGTCCTGCAGCGATATGGCTGATCCTGCCCGCCTCGGCAAGTACGAAATCAGGGGCGCCCTCGGCAAGGGCGCGATGGGGATCGTCTACAAGGGCTTCGACCCCCACATCGAGCGCTACGTCGCGATCAAGACCATCAGGAAGGACCTGGTCGAGCCCGAGGTCGCGAAGCAGTACATGGCGCGCTTCAAGAACGAGGCGAAGGCCGCCGGGCGGCTCACGCACCCCAACATCGTCGCGGTCTACGAGTACGGCGAGGACGACGCGGTGGCGTACATCGCGATGGAGTACGTCGAAGGCGCCGGCCTGCGCGACCACCTCAATCGCCGCGAAACGTTCGACTTCGCGCAGCTCGTCGTGCTCATGCGGCAGGTCCTCGACGCGCTCGAGTTCGCGCACGTCCGCGGCGTGATCCACCGCGACGTGAAGCCGTCCAATCTCATCGTCACCGACGGCGGCCAGCTCAAGGTCGCCGACTTCGGCATCGCGCGCGTGGACACGTCGAACCTCACCCAGGCGGGCATGGTGATCGGCACGCCGTCGTACATGTCGCCCGAGCAGTGCCGCGGCCTGGAGGCGGACGGGCGCTCCGACCTGTGGAGCTGCGGCGTGGTGCTCTACGAGCTCCTGACCGGCGAGAAGCCCTTCCGCGGCACGATCGAGACGATCGCCTACAAGATCTGCCACGAGGAGCCGCCGGCGCCGTCGACGCTGTCGAAGCTCGCGTTGCCGCCCGAGGTCGACAAGCTCGTGGCGAAGGCGCTCGCCAAGGCGCCGGCGAACCGCTACCAGGGCGCGCGCGAGTTCCGCGACGCGTTGAACGACGTGGCCAAGCTCTCGGTGGAAGTGGACCAGGGCCTCGGCACCACCGTGGTGAACATCGGCACGCTGATGCTCGCCAAGCCCCCGCCGGCCTGGGACGACGAGACGCTGCGCACCGCCGAGCACGAGCTCGCGCGTGCGGTCGGTCCGATGGCCAAGGTGATCGTGCGCCGCGCCGCCGCGCAAACGCTCGACCGCTCCGAGCTCTGTGCAATCCTGTCCGACAGCATCACCGATCCCGAATCGAGGCGGCGGTTCGTCACCGCGTTCAACAAGGCGGGCGGCGGACAGAGCTCCAGCGGCGCATCGGGCGTGCGCGCCGGCAGCAGCGGCGCAGGTCAGGCATCCTCGTCGGGCACGCGCGGCAGCGCGAGCGGCACGGGCGCAATGACCTCCCCGCTCGAAGCGGCGTACGTCGACGAGGTGACCGCGCATCTGGCGATCTACATCGGGCCGATCGCGCAGGTCCTGACGAAGAAAGCCGCCCGTGAGTCGCGCACGCGCTCGGAGTTCGTGCGCCGCTGCTCGGAGAACCTGGGCACGCAGGATCGCGCCGCGTTCCTGCGCGACCTCGGGTACGAGTAGGCCGGCTGCGCCTTCCCCTTACGGGCGCGCCGCGGCCACGAGTGCGCGGACATCCGGCGCCTGCGCGAGGCCCATGCACTGTGCGATGAGCGAATCGGCGCGCGCCGCGCCGAGCGCGGGATCGACGAGCCCGTGGAATTTGCGCGCGAGATCGGCGTCGGACATCGGGCGCTCGAGGCTGCCGATCGCGTGCCCGACGAGCACTTGGTGGGTCCGCCCGTCGTTGCGCGTGACCGTGACGTCGGCGGCCGCTTCCTCGATGCGCTCGTCCGCCACTGCGTGGATGCGCCCGCGCAGTGCGACGACGTCCGGCCGCGCCACGATCTCGTCCGAGAATTCGGCTTCGCCCGCCTGGCCGAAGATGAGCCCCGCCGCGCAGGCGTGGTACACGCTGAACTTGCCCTCGAGGCCGCTCCTCGGCGCGGTCTTGCCGGTGAGCTCGAGCACGAGCGGGTGCACCCGAAGGTCCACGCGCGCGATGTCCGAGGCGCCGAGGCTGTGCGCGTTGCGCAGCTGCACGCACCCATCGATGCTCGGATGAATCACGATGCCGCAGGCGAACGGCTTGTAGGTATTCTTCGAGATCTCGAACCGCGTGCCGAGCCCGTCCGTGATCTCGTGCCACGCGCACTTGGTGGAATAGGTCTGGGCGAGGCCGCGCGGCGCCTCGATGGCGCGCGCCGACGCGGTGAAGCCGTGCTTCGCGAGCAGCGCCGAGAGCACGCCCGCGCGCGCCGCCGCACCCGGATGGAAGGGCTTGGTCATCGAGCCGAACTGCTCGCGCACGCCGACCGGCTGCGACGCGGCGACGCCGAGCGCCATGGTTGTCTGCGCAGCGTCGAGCCGCAGCAGGCGCGCGCACGCCGCGGCGGCGCCGAGCATGCCGGTCGAGCCGGTGATGTGCCAGCCGCGGTCGTAGTGGTCGGGATACACCATGTTGCCCATGCGGCAGGCGACGTCGACGCCGAGCACGAGCGCGTCGATCACGTCGCGGCCGCTCGCATCGAGGTGCTCGCCGAGCGCGAGCGCGGCGGACGCCACCGGGCCGGCGGGGTGGATGATGGTCGCAAGGTGCGTGTCGTCGAAGTCGAACGTGTGCGAGGAGATGCCGTTCAGAAGCGCGGCGCTCGCGACGTCGACGCGCTCGCGCCGCCCGAGCACGGTGGCCTGCGGCGAAGGCGCCAGGTCCTGCACGGCCTCGAGCGCGGCGGCGAGCGTGGGATGGCGGGCCGCCCCCACGGCGCAGCCCAGCCAGTTCATGAACGTGCGATGGGCCTCGCGCACGACCGCGGCGTCGAACCCGCCCGACGGGTGCCCGGCGACGAACTCGGCGAGGATGCGCGTGACCGGCGGTGCGTCGGCGTCGGCGGCGACCTTGGTGTTGTGGGCCATGTGAGCGGACCTCAGTCGGTGATCTCGATGTTGCGGTCCTTGGCGACCTTCGTCCACTTCGCGATGTCGTCGCGCATGTACTGGCCGAACTGCGCGGGGGTCATCGGCATGGGCTGCAGCGCCTCGCTCGAAAGCCGCTCGGCGAACTGCGGATCGGCGAGCATCCTGTTGATCTCCGCGTTGAGCGTCGTGACGATCGCAGGCGGGAGATTGGCGGGGCCGACGATGCCGTACCACTGCACGCCGTCGAAGCCCTTGTAGCCCGACTCCTCGAAGGTCGGGACGTCGGGCGCGAGCGGGTGGCGCTTCAGGCCGGTGATCGCGAGCGGCTTCAGCTTCTTCGCGCGGATGTGCGGCAGCGCGGCGGCAAAGCCCGGCATCAGCACGTTGATCTGCCCGCCGAGCATGTCGGTGATCGCCGGCCCGATGCCCTTGTAGTGCGCGTACACCTCCTGGTCGAGGCCCGCCGCGGCGCGGAACTGCTCGAGCGCGAGGTGGTTCAGCAGGCCGATGCCTCCCGTGCCCCAGTTCAGCTTCTTGGGGTTCGCCTTGACGTATTCGACGAAGGACTTGACGTCCGAGACCGGCACCGAGGGCGTCACCACCAGGATGTTGGGGGTGCCGCCGACCATGGCGATCGGGGTGAAATCGCGCACCGCGTCGTACTGGAGCTTGCGCACCGCGGGGTTCGTGCCGTGGGTGCCGACGTAGCCGACCATCAGCGTGTAGCCGTCCGGCGCGGCGCGCTTCGCTGCCAGGGCCGCGAGCGTGCCGCCGGCGCCTCCGATGTTCTCGACGACGAAGGACTGTCCAAGGGCGCGCCCGAGCTCGCCGCCGACGGTGCGGCCGATCAGGTCGAGCCCCCCGCCCGGCTGAGCGGGAACGATGATCTTCACGGGACGCGAGGGATAGCCTTGAGCGGCGGCGAAGGCAGGCAACACCAGGGCGAAAACGAGGAGAGCGGAGCGCATGACGCCGCAGTCTAACCCGAGGCTACGGCCTCGATCCAGCCCGCGAGCGCGCCCAGCAGCTCTTCCCTCACCTGCGCGTCGGTCCGCCCCGAGCGCTTCGGGACGCGAAACGAGTGGTCGGCGCCGGGGAAGGTCTTGAGCATTGCGCGCGCCCCCAGCCGCTCGACCAGCGGCGCGAGCAGGTCCATCGCGGCGAAGTCGTCGCGGTCTCCCTGGAGGAACAGCATCGGGACCTCCACGTCGAAGAGGTGCTTCGCGCGCTCATCCGAAGGCTTTCCCGGAGGATGCAGCGGGAAGCCCAGGAAGGCGAGGCCGCGAACACCGGGCAAAGGCGACTCGCTCTGAGCCTGCGAGGTCATGCGCCCGCCGAAGGACTTGCCGCCCGCGAAGAGCGGAACATCCGGGAGCAGGCGCGCGGCCTCGGCGGCCGCCGCGCGCACCACCGCCTGCGCGACCGCCGGCGTGTCCGGCCGCTTCGCGCCCCGCTCCATGTAGGGGAACTGGAAGCGCAGCGTCGCCACGCCGCGCTCGGCGAGCCCCTCCGCGACCGCCGCCATGAACGGATGCCTCATGCCGGCGCCAGCGCCGTGCGCAAGCGCGAGGCAGGCGCGCGCGCCCGTGGGCGACAGCAGGATCCCCGACACGCTGCGGTCGGGACCGACGGCTATGTCAACGCGCAGGCTCACCGTCCCGCGGCGAGGGTCGCCTCGACGCTGATGCGCTTGTCCCCGCGCAGCACGAGCAGCGTGACCTTGTCGCCCGGGCTGAAATCGTCGAGCCGCGCCTGGAGCTTGGCGACGGAATCGACGGGCTTGCCGCCGACGCCGACGATCACGTCGCCGGGTACGACGACGTTGCCGCGCTCGATACGCGCCCCGCGGAGCCCCGCCGCGGCCGCCGGCCCGCCCGGCCTCACCCTGAGCACAAAAACGCCCTCGACGTTGAGGCGCTCGGAGAGGAGGTCGTTGAGGTCCGGATCGATCTCGATGCCGAGCGTTGGCGGCGCGTACTTGCCGGTCGCGATGATCGCGGTGGCGACGCGGTTGATGGTGTCGATCGGCACCGCGAAGCCGATTCCCGCGGATGCGCCGCTCGGGCTGTAGATCGCGGTGTTCATGCCGATGAGGCGCCCGGCGCTGTCGAGCAGCGGGCCGCCCGAGTTCCCCGGGTTGATCGCCGCGTCGGTCTGGATGAGGTGCTCGATCACGGTGCCGTCGTCGTTGTCGAGCGAGCGGTCGAGCGCCGAGACGATGCCGCGGGTGAGCGTCCAGTCCAGCCCGAAGGGATTGCCGATGGCATACACGCTCTGCCCTACGCGCAGATCGCGGCTGGTGCCGAGCGCCAGCGGCGGAGGCCGGTTCGACGGCACCTTGATGCGCAGCACGGCGATGTCGTGAAACGCGCTCGCGCCGACGAGCGACGCCGGATAGTCGCGTCCGTCGTTCAGCCGCACCCGCGCCTCGGACGCTCCGGAGATCACGTGGTAGTTGGTGAGGATGTCGCCCTGCTCGTCCCAGAAGAACCCCGACCCCGTGCCCTTGGGGATGCTGCGGATGTCGCGCGTCCAGAGATCACGCACGCGCTCCGAGGTCGAGATGTACACGACCGAGCGCTTCGAGCGCTCGAACATGTCGATGAGCGCGCGCTCGTCGGCGCCGAGCGCGCCGCGCGGGGTCACCGGGCGCGCGGCGGCCTGCGCCGCGACCAGGACCAGAGCGACGAGCGCCAGGCGCGCGGCTGTCATCCGGCCTCGATCGAGCCGACCTTGTCCGGATAGAAGGCGAGCCGCTCCTTGATCGCGACCATGTCCTCGTACGGGTCCTCGTAGCTCCACACCGCGTTCTCCGCGCCGCCCTTGAGCGACCAGTACGACGCGTGACCCTTGAACGGGCAGAAGCTGCGGTGACCGGTGCGCGCGAGACGCTCCATCCTCACGTCCTTGCGCGGAAAGTAGTAGACGACGGGATACGCGCCCTCCCTCAGCGCGAGCGCGTCGCGGCTGGCGGCAAGGACTTCGCCGTTCGCGGTCACCCGCACGCGCGCGCCGGCGGCCTCGATGGTGATGTGGGGTGCGGGGGCTCCTTTCATATGTCCGGCTATTCTCCTACGATTCGCGCTTCACCCTCCATCACCGCCTGAAAGGAATGACCATGCCGCTCGTCCGCATCGACCTCGCGAAGGGAAAGCCCGCCCAGTACCGCAAGAGCCTCGGCGACGTCGTCTACCGCGCCATGACCGAGGTGATCAACGTCCCGAAGGACGACAAGTTCCAGATCATCACCGAGCACGCGCCCGAGGAGCTGAACGTCGCGCCCTCCTACCTCGGCATCCGCTACTCGTCGAGCATCGTGCTGATCCAGGTGACGCTCTCGCAGGGGCGCACCGTCGAGCAGAAGCAGGCCTTCTACCGGCGCGTCGCCCAGGACCTGCAGCGCGAGCTGAAGCTCGATCCGCAGGACGTGTTCATCAACCTGGTCGAGGTCGTCAGGGAGAACTGGTCCTTCGGCAACGGCGTCGCCCAGTACGTGACCTGACCGCAGACGCCCGCTCGTGTAGAGTTCCGAAAATCGCGACCCAAGGGAGGGGAAATGACAAGAACAGCGCTCGCAATTCTCGCAATCGCGTTTTCCGCATCCGCGCCCGCGCAGCAGGCCGATCTCGCCCGCGGCCGCTACGTCGCCACCATCGGCGGCTGCAACGACTGCCACACCGCCGGCTACCCGCAGAAGAACGGCGCGGTGCCCGAGGCCGAATGGCTGCTCGGCAACCCTGTCGGCTTCCGCGGGCCCTGGGGCACGACCTACCCGACGAACCTGCGCCTCTCCCTCTCGAAGATGAGCGAGGCGCAGTGGGTCGCGTACGCGAAGAAGCTGCAGGCGCGGCCGCCGATGCCCTGGTTCAATCTGAACAAGATGGGCGAGGCCGACCTGCGCGCCTTCTACCACTTCGTGAAGAGCCTCGGAGCGCCCGGCAAGCCCGCACCCGAAGGGCTGCCGCCGCAGGCGGAGCCGAAGACGCCGTTCATCGTTTTCGTGCCGCAGGCGCCGAAGTAGGGAGGACCACCATGCTCGGATTGTCGGCGCTCGGCCTGATTCACACCGCGATCAGCCTCGTCGCGCTCGTGACCGGGTTCATCCTCATCGTCCGCGACGGGGTCATCTCGCCCAGGGCCCGCTTCGGCCCGACCTACCTCGTCGCGACGCTGCTCACCGCGCTCACCGCGCTCGGCATCTTCCGCCACGGCGGCTTCGGCCCGCCGCACGCGCTCGCAATCCTGACGCTCGTCGCGCTCGCCGCGGGCTGGGCGGCGTCGTATGCGGGGACCTTCGGGCGCGCCTCGCACTACGTCGAGGCGGTGTGCTGGTCCGCGACCTTTCTCTTCCACCTCGTGCCGGGGTTCACCGAGACCCTGACGCGCCTGCCCGCCGGGGCGCCGATCGCCGCTTCCGACCAGGCGCCGATCCTGCAGGGGATCGACTCGGTGCTGCTGGTGCTTTTCCTCGCGTGGCTCGCGTGGCAGATCGCGCGGCTGCGGCGGCAGGCGGCCTAGCGCTCTCCGCCGCTTTTTCCAGTAGCCAGGCCCGGAACGCCTCGACCGCGGGACGCGCCGCGATCAGGTCGGGGCACACGAGATAGTAGGCCGAGCCCGGCGTCACCTCGACCGCGAAGGGCTCGACCAGCCGGCCCGAGGCGAGGTCGGCGTCGACCATGGGACGCAGCGCGAGCGCGACGCCGAGCTTCTGCGACGCCGCCTCGATCGACAGCATGTTGGTCGAGAAGCGCGGGCCGCGGCTGCCGTCCACCGTGTCCGCGACGCCGGCCGCCTCGAGCCACTTCTGCCAGGCGTTGCCGTGCGCCACGAGATCGAGCGCGTCGTCGTGGAGCAGCACGTGGCTCGCGAGGTCCGCGGGCTCGCGCAATGTGGGCTGGAGTTCCGGGCTCGCGACGAGCGCCATCGACACGCTGAACAGGCGATCGGCGCGCGAACCCGGGTAGTCGCCCGCGCCGAGGTGGATCTCGACGCCCGAGGTTTCCCCGCGCAGGTCGAGGCTGCCCAGGATCTGCGCCGAGTCGAGCGCGCCCGCGTCGACCATCCGGCTCGAGGCGACCACGCGCACCTCGATGTCGGGCGCGCGCCGGGAGAACTCGGCGAGGCGCGGCATCAGCCAGCGCGCGGTGAACACGGGCGGCGCGGTGATGACGAGCTCGGTCTCGGCGCTGCGCTCGTGGATGGTCTCCACGGCGGCGGCGAGCGCGTCGAAGCCCTCGCGCAGCCGCGGCAGGCTCGCTCTTGCCGCCTCGGTGAGCTGCACGCCGCGCCCCGCGCGGCGGAAGAGCTCCACGCCGAGCTGCTCCTCGAGACTCTTGATCTGGTGGCTGACCGCGGCCTGGGTGATGTGCAGCTCGGCCGCCGCTTCCTTGAAGGAGAGATGGCGCGCGGCGGATTCGAAGACGCGAAGCGCGTTGAGCGGCGGAAGGCGGTAGATCACTTTTGCCGTGAGTTTTTCTTATGCCTGACGTGAGAATACATCGTTTGTCGTTGCATCCTCCAGCCCATATTCTACGACGCATGAAAAACCTTCTTTACCACTATCCCACCATGGAAGAGCTGCGCGCGCTGGAACTGGCCGCTCACCGCGCACGCGCCCGTGAAATCACGCGGTTGATCCGCACCGGCTCGGCCGGGATCAAAGGTCTGTTCGATCGCCTCGCCCACGCCGCGCCCGGCGGAGGAAAGGTTGGACATGCGTAAGCACAGGGAATTCGTCACGCCGTTCTGGACCCGGGCGTCGAAGTCGCTGCCGGCTTCGGTACGCCAGCGCTATGCGCCGCAGCTGAAGTCGGCGGAGCGCCTGGAGCTCGCGCTCGACCGGGCCGTCGAGTTCATCACGCGCCGTCCCGCGCACTGATCTGGCAGTACCCCCGGGGCGCTTCTCCTCCTCCTCCTTGGCGCCCCGGGGATTTTTCACGCTTTCCGCGTGCGTACGGCACAGGAACGCTATGCCGCATGACGGCGATAGCCTCGGGCCTTCCGCCTAAAGTGGTCTCCATGGGAAGGCGATTGTCGCCGACCGAACGGACAAGGGAGACCGATCATGACCAAGCGCATCAAGCTCTACCCGACGATGGACGAAATGGCCGCGCTCGAAGCAGCCGCCCGCCGCAACCGCTCCCGCATGATGAAGGCGATCGTGCTGAAAGGCGTCCGCGCCCTGAAGTGGAAACTCGCGCACTTCTTCGCGGTTTCGGCTCCGCGCCGCGTCAGCCACGCGTAGCAGTTACCAGACCGCCTGAACCTGCGGCGCACGGCCCAGCCGTGCGTCCGCAGTGACCAGTTTCAAGCCAAGAGCCACAGCGGTCGCCGCGATGATGCGGTCGGCCGGATCACCCGGAAACTTCTCGTCGAACGAGCCCGCGATCTCCGCGATCTCGGAGCTCACGGGCTCGATTCTTAGCTCCGGCAGAAGGCGCAGGTCGGTCAGCCACTGTTCCGGCGGCGTCTCCAGCACCAGGCGCCCGCGGCGGATGGCCATCGCGATCTCGAACAGGCTGATCGCGGAAGCCGCAATATGCCCCTCGCGCAAGGCCGCGGCGATCGCGCGCCTGGCCCGCGCCGACAGACGCGCGGCATCGGCGGCCCACCAGACGAGCGCGTGGGTGTCGAGCAGGATCACTTGTTGGCGTCCCACTGCTTCGGATCGACGACCGGCTCGAGCGGCCGCTCGTAGCGCCGCACGCTGCCGCGCAGGCGCTCGCGGGCCGCGTCGGCATCGTCCTTCGCGGCGGAGGGCGGCGCCAGCTCGGCGATCACCCTGCCCCTGGACGTCACGCGGACGCGCTCGCCGCGCTTCACGCGGGCGAGATATTCGGGCAGCTTCTGCCGCAGGACGGTGACCTTGACGTCTTTCATATGTACAGATGAACTGTACAGAGCGAGGCCACGCGCGTCAACTGGGCCCGGAAATATTTCACGGTGTTCCCGCCCATAGGGCACAGAACCGCTGTGCCGCGGGACGGCGAGACCGGCGGGCCGGAAGTCTAGAGTATCCCAATGGAAAGGCGATTCAGAAGGGAGGGCATCATGACCAACCGCATCGTGCTGTACCGCTATCCGACGCCCGAAGAAGTCCTCGCGCTCACGACTGCGGCCTGCCGCAGGTGCGCGCGCCTGACGAAGGTCGTGTTCGTCAAGGGCGGCCGCGGGACGTGGCGCTTCGCGCACGTCGTCGAGCGGCGGGCCCGCCGCCGCGCAAGCCGCTAGAGAATCCTCTCCCCGAATTTCTTCAGCGCCCGCTCGGACAGCGTCAGCCCGAGCCCTGGCGCTTCCTTCAGCGTCAGCACGCCGTTTGCGATCCTCGGCGGGTCCTCGAACAGCTCGGCCTGGAGCGGGTCGCGCTCCGGATCGGTGAAGGACTCGACGATGACCCCCGCAGGCGATCCCGCGACGATGTGCGCGTGGATAAAGCAGTCGTGGTGGGGCGCGACCTGGACGTGGTTGAACTCGGCGAGCGCCGCGAGCTTCCGGCCTTCGGTGAAGCCGCCCATCATGGTGCAGTCGAACTGGAGGATCTGGATCGCCTGCTCCTCCAGCAGCGCCCGGCAGCCGTAGGCAGTGAGCTCGCTCTCGCCGGCGGAGAGCGGAATGCGCGTCTTCTGCGCGAGGAGCTTGAGCATTCTCCGGTCGTCGTGCCAGCGCACCGGCTCCTCCAGCCAGCGCACATTGAGCGGCTCGAGCTGCCTCGCCCCCTCGATCGCGGTCGGCAGGTCCCAGCCGCGGTTCACGTCGACCATCAGGTCGGCCTCCTCCCCGATCACCTCGCGCACCACCTCCAGGCGCTCCATGTCCTCGGCGAGCGGCAGCCCGCCCGCCTTGGCCTTGAAGCCGCGGTGCCCCTGCGCTTTCAGCATCTGCATCTCGTCGCGCAGCTCCGCGAGCGACTTCCCGTCGCGGTAGTAGGCGCAGGTCACGTAGCACGGCACCTCGCTGCGAAAGCCGCCGAAGAGGCGCCACAGCGGCAGCCCGGCTTTCTTCCCGATGATGTCCCACAGCGCGATGTCAACGGCCGCCGAAATCCGCACGATCGCCTCGCGCGTCCACTTCCTCTCGAACGCGTGCCGCTGCCAGGTCAGCGCGAAGAGCTTCTGATACAGCGCCTCCGGCGCCAGGGCGTCCGCGCCGACGACGAGATCGGTTATCCCCGTCTTCACCGCGTGGATCGCCGCCTCGATCGGCGTGTATGACGTCGCGATCCCGATCCCCTGGATGCCGGCGTCCGTCTGCATCCGCACCAGGATCTCGTTCGCCTTCGGGACCACGAAATGCGATACCCAGTGCGGGCGGTCCGTGTCCGGCACGCGGAGGATGTGGACCTGGAGGGAGGTGATATTCATGAGTGCAAGAGTCTAGCCGAATGCAAACTCTGTCGCCGAACGACGACAGAGTTTCCTTGTCGAACACGAGCACTCAACGCTCGTCAACCTTCGCCGCCTTTCCGCGTCAAAGTACAATCCGCGCCATGTTCCGCCGCCGCATTTTCGGTGAGATCGAGTCGCCGCGCTCGAAGCGCTGGCGCTATTTCCGCTACGCCTGTCTCGCGCTCGCGCTGCTCGCAGTGAGCTTCACCGCATATCTCGATTTCCGCGTCCGCAGCGAGTTCGAGGGGCGCCGCTTCGCGCTGCCTGCCCGCCTTTACGCGCGGCCGCTGGAGCTGCACGCCGGGCTGCGCGTGTCGGAGGCCGACGTGGTCGACGAGTTGCGCGAGAACAGCTACCGCGAGGGCCGCGTCGAGGGCGATTCGGGCTGGTATGTGCGCGACGGCGAGCGGCTGCTGATCTCGGTGCGTCCCTTCCGCTTCTGGGACGGGCCGCAGAACGCCTTGCTGCTGCGGGTCGATTTCGACGCGAACGGCGTCGCGAAGGTGCAGGACGGGCAGGGACTCGACCTGCCGCTCGCGCGCCTGGAGCCCCTGGCGATCGGCGGGATCTACCCCGGCAACAACCAGGACCGGGTGCTGGTGCGGCTGTCGGAGGTACCCAAGCCCCTGGTGCAGGCGCTGATCTCGACCGAGGACCGCAGTTTCTACCAGCACCACGGCTTCGACCTGCGCGGCATCGCGCGCGCCTTGTGGAGCTTCGTGCGCTTCAAGGGCCTGCAGGGCGGAAGCACGCTGACGCAGCAGCTCGTGAAGAACTTCTTCCTCACCCCCGAGCGCACGCTCCAGCGCAAGGGCACCGAATTCATCATGGCGGTGCTGCTCGAGCTGCACTACGGCAAGGACGAGATCCTCGAGACCTACCTCAACGAGATCTACCTCGGCCAGGACCGCGACCGAGCGATCCACGGCGTGGGCCTGGGGTCCCTGTACTACTTCGGCAAGACGGTCGACCGGCTGACCCTGCCCGAAGCCGCGCTCCTCGTGGCGCTGGTGAAAGGCCCCGGCGTCTACGACCCCTACCGCCACCCCGACCGGGCGCTCGAGCGCCGCAATCTCGTGCTGCGCGAGATGAGGAACACCAGCGCGATCACGCCCGAGGAATACATGCTCGCGCGATCGACGAGTCTGGGCGTGAACGCCAAGTCCGGCCGCGGCACCTCGCCCCACCCCGCCTTCGTCGACCTCGTATACAGGCACCTGCGCCGCGACTACGACGAAGCCGACCTGCGCTCGGAAGGCCTGCGCATATTCACGACCCTCGACCCGCGCGCCCAGAACCGCGCCGAGACCGTGCTCGAGCGGCGCCTCGCCCAGTACGACCGCGACAAGCGCTTCGGCGAGCGCGGCATCGAGGGCGCGGTGGTCATCACCGACAGCCAGACGGGCGAGGTCGAGGCGCTCGTCGGCGGAGCCGACCCGCGCTTCCGCGGCTTCAACCGGGCCCTCGACGCCGCGCGCCCGGTCGGCTCGCTCCTCAAGCCCGCGGTCTACCTCACCGCGCTCTCCGACCCCGCGCGCTACACGCTCGTCACCCCGCTCGACGACGGCCCCTTCGTGTGGAAAAGCCGCGGCGCGCCCGACTGGGAGCCGATGAACTTCGACCGGCAGTTCCACGGCAGCGTGCCCCTGCGCACCGCGTTCGCGCAGTCGCTCAACGTCGCCACCGCGCGCCTGGGGACCGACATCGGCATCTCGCGCGTGCTGGGGACGCTCGAGCGCCTCGGGATCCAGCGCGAGATGCCGCCCTACGCGGCGACGCTCCTCGGCGCGCTCGATCTTTCGCCGCTCGAGGTCGCGCAGATGTACCAGACCATCGCGAGCGGCGGCTTCCGCGCGCCGCTGCGTGCCATCCGCGAGGTCACCACCGCCGACGGCAAGCCCTTGAAGCGCTACCCGCTTGCCGTCGAGCAGGCCTTCCCGCCCGAGCCCGTCTACCTCATCACCGCCGCCATGCAGGGCGTGGTGCGCGAAGGCACCGGGCAGGGCCTCAAGGCCTGGCTGCCTCCCGACATCGCCGCCGCCGGCAAGACCGGAACGACCGACGAGCAGCGCGACGCCTGGTTCGCCGGCTTCACCGGCGACCGGCTCGCCGTCGTGTGGATCGGCTACGACGACAACCGCGCGGCGCGGCTCACCGGCGCCGCCGCGGCGCTGCCCGTGTGGGGCGAGATCGTGGGATCGCTCTCGCCCGAGCCGCTCGCGCTGCCCAAGCCCGAGGGCATCGAGAACGTGCGCATCGACCCGGCGAGCGGCCTGCGCGCCGACGCCGGCTGCGACGGGTCGCTCGAGCTGCCCTTCGCGAACGGCTCGGCGCCCGTCGGCCGCGCCCCGTGCGCGACCGCGGTGGGCATCGCCGTCGAGAGCGTCAAGCAGACCACCAAGAGCTGGTGGCAGCGCCTGTGGGGACGATGAAATAAAATGCGGGGATGACCCGGCGCTTCGCCGCAGTCCTCGCCATGTTTCTCGCAGCCTGCGCCAGCTCGCCCAAGTTCGCGACCGTTCCCCCGCCGCCCGGCTCGCCCTTCCCGCAGCCCAGCTACACCGAGAGCCCGGCGATCGCGAGCCTCATGAAGGACGCGCACACGGCGAGCGAGCAGGGACAGACGGCGAACGCAGCGGCGCTGCTCGAGCGTGGCGTGAGGATAGAGCCGCGCAACCCGCGGCTGTGGCAGGAGCTAGCGCGCGTGCGCCTCGACCAGAAGGATTACGTGCAGGCGGAGAGCTGCGCGCAGCGCTCCAGCTCCTGGGCGGGCGGCGACAACGCGCTGCGCTTCGAGAACTGGCAGCTCATCGCCAGGTCGCGCGAGGCGCGCGGCGACGCGCAGGGCGCCCGGGCCGCGCTCGACGCGGCCGACCGGCTGAAATAGGAGGAACCGGTGCGATCCGCTCTTCTCGCCGCCGTGGTCCTGGCCGCTTCCGCCCAGGCGCAGAACTATCCCTCGCGCCCGGTGAAGCTCGTCGTCCCCTTCCCCGCGGGCAGCGCCACCGACCAGGTCGCGCGGCTCACCGGGGCGGAGCTTGCGGCCGCGCTCGGGGCGCCTTTCATCGTCGAGAACAAGGCGGGCGCTCAAGGGAGCATCGCCGCGGCCGAGGTCGCGAAGGCCGCGCCCGACGGCTACACGCTGCTCGTGACGACCAACACGCCGCAGGCCGCGAACGTCAGCCTGTTCAGGAAGCTCTCGTACGACCCGGTGAAGGATTTCGCGCCCATCGCGCGCATCGCCACCACCTCCTTCATGCTGATGGCGAAGCCCGACTATCCCCCGAAGACGCTGAAGGAATTCCTCGCGTACTCGCGGACGAGGAGCCAGTCGGCGGGCTACGGCTCCTCGGGCTCGCAGGTGTCGCTCGCGCTCCTCAGATCGATGGGCAGGATCGACGTGCTCGAGGTTCCGTACAAGGGCATCCCGCAGGCGATCACCGACACGCTCGGCGGCACGATCGCCTTCACCTTCGTCGACCTCGGCAACGCGCTCGCGCAGGCGAAAGGCGGAAAGCTGCGCGGCCTCGCCGTGACCTCGGCGAAGCGCACGCCGCTCGCGCCCGACCTTCCGGCGCTCTCCGAGGAGCTGCCCGGCTACGAGCTGATCGCGTGGTTCGCGCTGATGGCGCCCGCGCGCACCCCGCCCGAGGTCGTGCTCAGGCTGCACAGGGCGACCGCTGCCGCGCTCGCCAGGCCCGAAGTGAAGGAGAAGTTCGGCGCGATCGGCACCGACGTCGCGCCGCTCGACCCGGCGCAGCTCGGAAAATTCATCGAGGCCGAGATCGCGCACTGGGCGAAGCTGGTCAAGCTCGCGGGGATCCAGCCGGAGTAGCGAGAAGCGCGGCGGCCGAAATCACCAGCAGCGCGGCGGCGGCGATCAGCGCGGCCGAGAAGCCGCCCGTCGCCCGCACGAGAGCCGAGACCGCGAGCGGCCCTACGATCTGCCCCACCGCGAACGCCGAGGTCATCGCGGCGATGAGCGCGCGGGCCCGCTCGCCCGCGACCGCGCGCGCCTCCTGCACGCCCGCCTGGGTGATGACGACGAAAGTGCCGCCGACGCACAGCGCGGCGGCGATGATCCCCGCGAGCCCGGGCAGCACGAGCGGCACGACGACGCCGGCGGCCATCACGACGTGGCTCGCCGCCCAGACGCGGCGGTGCGAGCGACGCATCCGCTGCGCGATCAGCGTCGAGGCGACGGCCGCCGCGCCGAACACGGGCCAAGCCCAGCCGAAAAGTCCCGGATCGGGCACGACCTCCTTCGCCATCACCGGGAGAAACGTCGCGGGGATGATGTAACCGAAGCCGTAGGCGCCGTAGCACAGCACCATCCGCCAAAAGTCGCCCACGCGCCCGCCCGATCGCTCCGCGGGAGGCGCGTGGGCGGTGCCACCCGATCCGAAGACGGGCCAGATGACCGCGCCCGCGGCGAGCGCGACGAGGCCCAGGCTCGTCCACGCCGCGGACGAGCCCGCGTGCAGATGCATGAGGATGAGGCACGCCGCTCCGGCGACGACGATGCCCGCGCCCACGCCCGCGTAGACCACGCCGCTCAGGCTCATTCGCCCCAATGCCGCGAGCCGCTCGAGCGACCAGGCGGACACGAACACCAGCACCCAGGCGCTCGCGACGCCGGCGAGCGCGCGCAGGACGAGCCAAAGCAGGAACCCGTCGCGCAGTGCCATCGCGAACGTCGTCAGCCCGATGACCGCGAGGCCCGCGCGGATGGCGGCGCGCGCGGACAGGCGCAGGCGCACCGCCCAGAGCGCGCCGACGAGGTAGCCGAGATAGTTCGCCGAGGCGAGCCAGCCGCCTTCGGGCACCGACAGCCCGACGTCCTGCTGCATCATCGGTAGGATCGGCGTGAAGGCGAAGCGGCCGATGCCCTGCGAAACCGCGAGCGCGGCGAGCGCCGCCAGCGCGACGCGCAGGCCCTCGCGGTCTCCGACAGAGCTCACGCGCCCCGCGCGAGCCGGGGCAGCAGGCGCAGCGCGTTGTCGCGCTCGACCGCGCGCAGCTCAGCGGCGGGGAGGCCGAGCTGCGCGAGCCCCGCTCCGGTGGTCTCGCTCGGCCAGTAGGGGAAGTCGGTGCCGTAGAGCAGCTGCGAGATGCCGGCGAGCTGGCGGATCGCGTTGAACGCGATCGGCGAGGTGGCGCTGCACACGTCGTAGTGGAGCCGGGTGAACTCGTGCATCACGCCCTTCGGCAGCTTCTCCAGCAGGTCCGGGCGCACGCGCATCAGCCCCGCGATGCGGTGCGCGAGCATCGGCAGCGCTCCGCCCGCGTGCGAGAAGATGAAGCGGATGTCCGGGCAGCGCGACAGCGTCCCGCCGAAGAGCAGGCTCGCGATCGCGCGCGTCGTGTCGAAGGGAAACTCGATCGTCGCCGCCGGAATCCCCGGGAGCAGGTTGGCGCAGGCGCTCGCCGCCGTCGGATGGAAATACGCGACCGCCTTGCGCCGGTTGAGCTCGTCGAACACCGGCGCGAGCCTCTCGTCGCCCGGCCAAACCTCGCCGTAGCTCGTCATCAGCCCGACGCCGTCGGCGCGCAGGACGTCGAACGCGTGCTCGATCTCGGCGAGGCTCCCGTCCACGTCCGGAAGCGGCAACGCGGCGAACACGCCGAAGCGGCCGCGGTGGTCGCCCGCCATCCGCGCCGCGTACTCGTTGCAGTCACGCGACAGGCCGCCCGCCGCGCGCGCATCGCCGAACCACACGCCAGGCGCCGAGATCGAGGTGACCGCGGTCGCGATTCCCGCGCGGTCGAGCGCCTCGACCGCCGCAGCCGGCGTCCACGCGAGGATCTGCGGCGCGAGCCGGTGCGCCACGCCGAGCACGCGCTCGCGCTCCGCCTCCATGTAGCGCGCGGGGAAGATGTGGTGGTGCGTGTCGATGCGGTGCGGCGCTGTCATGGCGCCGCGAGCGAGCACGTGATCTGCCCGATGCCCCAGGCGTTCGTGTTCCCGAGATCGTCTCCTGCGAAATAGAGCCGCAGGGTGGTGCCGTCGAGGAACGCCGCCGGCGAGCGGATTTCGCGTGCGGTCCAGGCGAAGTCCGTGAGCTGGCGCAGGGGCGCCGCGTCCTGCACCCAGACGGTCAGGCCGTCGGCGGAATACGCGTGGTGCAGCGCCTTTTGGGTCCACTGCCCGCTACCGTCGTTCGCGACGTCCACAAAGACGTGCATCATGCCGCCGATCACAACGGCGTTGGGAGTGGAGTAGCCGACCCAGTGGTCTGTGCGTGGATACACGGTCTGGTCGGGCTTGAACGCGAGCGCTGGCGTGTTCCAAGTGGTCCCATCTGTTGAAGTAACGACGCCTATCGTTTGGAGGCTGCTCGACAGCCCCGCGTCCACGCCCACCGCGGTGAAGTAGAGGTAGAGCGTGCTGTTGAACACCACCGGGCCCGGCTCGCCCACGATGTACTGATCGAAATTCCCCAGCACGCCGGAAGGCTCGAGCACGGGATTCGCAGCGTCCTTGGTCCAGACGATGCCGTCGCTCGAGGTGGCGTGGCCGATCTTGAAGTTCATCGCGTTGAGGCTGGGCCAAGCGTCGGGGTAGCCGGTCCAGAACATGTGGTACTGGCCGTTGAAGAACACGACTGCCGGCGTCTCGTTGCCGCCCTCGTCCCATTGCCCCGCGCTGACTGTCAGAACGGGCGTCGCGGGATCGAGCGTCCAGCTGGCGGCGTCGCTCGAGGTGAAGCGATAGATCTGCACCGGCGAAGGCAGAGCGGTCAAGCCCATGTTCGACGACGCGTACATCCAGTACTGGGACCCGACCTTGAGCACGTGCGGGTCGTTCCAGTCGGCATTCTGGAATCCGGTTCCGATTTGCAGCTCGGGCGTGGCGCCGCCCTGAAAGCACCCCGGCGTGATCCGGCTCGCGTCGATCGTCGGCCCGGAGGAGCCACCTCCGGATCCTGCACCACCGCAGGCGGCGAGACCGAGCGCAAGAAGCGACGCGATCGCGCGCGAGTAAGCCATGCTCGATCATGCCACAATCGCCGTACCATGACCCTCAAGCGCTCGAAAGGCCACCCCGGCACGCTCATCTTGCTGGACCACGACTCGAGGATCCTCAGGGGCAATCCGCTCGGCGATCCGCACGTGCGCAAGCTCGCCGTGTGGCTGCCGCCGCAGTACGGCGAGGGCCGGCGGCGCTTCCCCGTGCTCTACGACCTCGTCGGCTTCACCGGCTCGGGGCTGTCGCACGTGAACTGGAAACCCTTCGGCGACAACGTGCCCGAGCGCGCGCTGCGCCTTCAGCGCGAGGGGAAGATGGGACCGGCGATCTTCGTCTTCCCCGACTGCTTCACCGCGCTCGGCGGCAACCAGTACGTGAACTCGAGCGCGATCGGCGACTACGGCGACTATCTCGTGCGCGAGATCGTCCCGTTCGTCGACCGGCGTTTCAGGACGCTCGCCTCGCGCGAGCACCGCGGCTGCTTCGGCAAGTCCTCGGGCGGTTACGGCGCGATCCTCCACGCGATGAACCACGCGCGGACCTGGGGCGCAGTCGCCGACCACTCGGGCGACGCCTATTTCGATTTCGTCTACTGGCACGACTGGCCGAACACGCTGAACGAGCTGCAGAAGCACCGCCTTCCCAGGCGCAGGGCCGGGTCCTACGACGCCCGCGCCGAGTCGCGGCGCAAGGGCCTCGCGAGAGGCGAGGACGACGGGCGCATCCGGCGCTTCCTCCGGCACGTCTGGGGAAAGGAGAAGCTCTCGACCGCCGAGGGGCACTCCATCATGAACCTCGCCATGGCGGCCACCTACGATCCCGACCCGAGGGCGCCGAACGGCTTCCGCGTGCCCTTTAACCTGGAGTCGGGCGAGGTCATCCCGGAGCGCTGGCGCGAGTGGCGGAAGCACGACCCGGTCAACCTTGTCGGGCGCTACAGAGCCAGCCTCAAGTCGATGCGAGGCATCTATATCGACTGCGGCTGGCGCGACCAGTACCATATCCACTACGGCTCGCGCATCCTGTCGGCGCGCCTCGCCGCGGCCGGCATCCGCCACCGCTACGAGGAGTTCGACGACAACCACTCGGACATCGACTACCGCATGGATGTGAGCCTGCCGTTCCTGTACCGTGCACTCAAACCATGAGGCGAACATGGCCTACGACCTGAAGCAGTTCATCGACGATTGCAGGATGGCGATCAAGCGCGACCCGGGCGCCGGCGGGCGCGAGAAGGTCCGGACGCTCCTCGAGCGCCTGCTGAACGACAAGGACTTCATCGCCGCGCACTGCTCGGAGCGCACGCCCAAGGGCCTGTACATGCTGCACGACGACGCCGAGCTCGGCTTCCAGATCCTCGCGCACATCAACGAGAAGGCCCGCGGGTCTCCGCCGCACGACCACGGCGCATCCTGGGCGATCTACGGGCAGGCAGTGTCGCACACCGACATGACCGAGTACCGTCGCATCGACGACGGCTCCGACCCCGCGACGGCGAAGCTGGAGGTGACGAAGAAATACCGCCTCAACCCCGGCCAGGCCGGCATCTTCGCCGACGGCGCCATCCATTCGATCGACTACCCCGACGGATCCATGTTCGTCCGCGTCACCGGCACCAACCTCGACCGCATCGCGCGCTCGAGCTTCGATCCCAAGACCGGCGCAATCAAACAGATGTCGGCGCAGCGCGCGACGTGAGCGTCGCCGCCGCGCCCACCGCGCTACCCCCGGCCAGGCTCAGGGCGATGCTCGCCGACGGCGGCGAGCTCGCTCTGCTCGACGTCCGCGAGGAGCTCCCGTTCTCCGAGTCGCACCTGCTGCTCGCGCGCTCGACGCCCCTCAGCCGCCTCGAGCTGCGGGTGCCGCTGCTGGTTCCGCGGCGCGCCACCCGCGTCGTCCTCGTGGACGGCGGCGAGGGCCTCGGCGGGCGCGCGGCGCAAGTGCTGCAGCGGCACGGCTACACCGACGTCTCGGTCCTCGAGGGCGGGACGCCAGCCTGGGAGAGCGCGGGCTTCACCCTCTTCTCCGGCGTCAACGTGCCGAGCAAGGCCTTCGGCGAGGTGGTCGAGCACGCGAGCGCGACGCCGAACGTCGACGCCCGCGAGCTGAAGCGCATGATCGACGCGGGCGAAGACCTGGTCGTCCTCGACAGCCGGCCCTGGGACGAGTTCTCGCGCATGTCGATCCCGACCGCGCGCAACGTCCCCGGTGCGGAGCTGGTGCTGCGCGTCGCCGACATCGCGCCGTCGCCGCGCACCACCGTGGTCGTGAACTGCGCCGGGCGCACGCGCAGCATCATCGGCGCGCAATCGCTTATCGACGCCGGCGTGCCGAACCGGGTGGTGGCGCTGCGCAACGGCACCATGGGCTGGGCGCTCGCCGGCCTCGTCCCCGACCGGGGCAGCGACCGCCGGCTCCCGGCGGCGCCGCCGTCGCCGCGAGCGCTCGCCTGGGCGAAAGCGGCGGCAGGGCGCGTCGCCGACCGCGCGGGCATGGCGCGCATCGATATCGCGACGGTAGAACGCTTGCGGCGCGAGGAGCGCACGCTCTTCGTCCTCGACGTGCGCGACCCGCGCGAATACGCCGCCGGCCATCTTCCCGGCGCGCTGTCCGCGCCCGGCGGGCAGCTGGTGCAAGCGACCGACCAGTACGCCGGCACGCTGAACGCGCGCATCGTGCTCGTCGACGATCTCGAGGTGCGCGCGCTCATGACCGGCGCCTGGCTGCGCCAGATGGGCTGGAAGGAGGTGTTCGCTCTCGCCGCGGGCGGAAGCGAGACCGGCTGGCCGAAGCCGCCGGTGCTCGGGAACGCGGAGCGGACCGAGGCATGTCTCGACGTGCAGGTCCTCGAGGCGATGCTCGGGCACGGCGGCGCGACGGTGATCGACCTGTCGCTCAGCCGCGAATACCGGAAGGCGCACATCCCGGGCGCCTGGTTCGCGATCCGCTCCCGCCTGGACCGCGCGATGCCGAAGATCGATCTCGTCGGCACGGTGGTGCTCACCTCCGAGGACGGCGTGATCGCCGCCCTCGCGCTCGACGAGATGCGCGCCCTCACCGCGTTGCCCGTGCGCTATCTCGGCGGCGGCAACGCGGTGTGGGCGGCGTCGGGGCGCGCCTTGACCGCGAACGACTCGCGCCTCGCCGACGAGCCGGTCGACGTCTGGCTCAAGCCCTACGACCGCGCCGGCGGGCAGACCGCGGCGATGCAGGCTTACCTCGACTGGGAGGTTGACCTGCTGACGCGGGTGGAGCGCGACGGCACCTGCCGGTTCGACCGCCACGCGATGGACGCCTGAGCGCATGCCCACGCTCGAAGTCCGCGGGGTCAATCTCCGCTATCGGGTGCTCGGCGGGCACGGCCCCTGGGTCGCGCTCACCACGGGCGGACGCCGCGGCCACGACGAGTTCGTGCCGCTCGCGGAGAAGCTCGCCGCGCTGGGACACCGCGTGCTGCTTCACGACCGGCGCAACACCGGCGCTTCCGACGTCCTCATAGAGGGCGACGAAGTCGAGGAGGCGGTCTGGGCGGACGACCTCGCCGAGCTCCTCTCGCGCCTGAACGCCCTGCCCGCCTTCGTCGGCGGCTCTTCCTCCGGAGCGCGGACCTCGATCCTGCTCGCGCTGCGGCACCCCGAGGCGGTGCGCGGCCTCCTGCTCTTTCGCGTCACCGGCGGCGCCTTCGCCGCCCAGCGCCTCCCCGAGAACTACTACGGCCAGTTCATCCGCGCCGCGCAGCAAGGCGGCATGGCGGCCGTGTGCGCGACGCAGCAGGTCCAGGAGCGCATCGCCGCAAACCCGGCGAACCGCGAGCGCCTCATGGGCATGGACCCGCAGCGCTACATCGAGGTGATGAGCCGCTGGCGGGACCTCTTCGTCGCGGGCGCGCAGCTGCCCGTGATGGGCGTCACCGAGGCCGAGCTTGCCTCGATCCGCGTGCCGGCGATCGTTATTCCCGGCAACGACAAGACGCACTCCTCGGAGAGCGGGCGCGCCTGCGCACGCCTCGTCCCGGGCGCGCTGCTGCACGAGCTGCCGATCCGCGACCAGGACGTGCCCCTCGTTCCGTTCGGGGAGTGGGCGCCTTACGAGGAGGAGATCGCGCGAGTGTTCTCGGAGTTCATGGCGGCATCGGGATAACAGCTCCGGCTGTCGGTAAAAACCCCTGGTCGACATGTAGGGGATCTCCCGATTTCGGCGCCAGCCCCGCGGGCCTACACTGGGCGCGCACAGAAGGAGGAAACCATGGCTGATTTCGATCCGGCCGTGGCCAAGACCCTGATCCGAGAAGGGGGCGCGAGGTTCACCGACAACCCCGACGATCGCGGCGGCCCGACCAAGTACGGCATTTCGCAGAACGCCTACCCGAACGTCGACATACGCAACCTCAGCGAGGACCAGGCGAAGGCCATCTACAAGAAAAATTATTGGGACAGGGTCTCGGGGGACACGCTGAAATCGCAGGCGATCGCCGAGAACATCTTCGACACCGCGGTAAACATGGGGCCCACCACCGCGACCAAGCTGGTGCAGGTGACGCTGGGCCTGGAAATCGACGGCAGGTTCGGACCCGCCACCGCGAAGGCGGTGAACGCTTCCGATGAAAGCGAATTCCTCGCCGGGTTCACGCTGGCCAAGGTCGCGCGCTACGCCGCCATCTGCAACAAGGACAGGACGCAGTCGAAGTTCCTGCTCGGCTGGATCAACCGGGCCCTGGGGAGCGCGTCATGAGCTTCCTGAGCGGGCTCCTGGGCGCGGGCGACGTCGTCCGCGCCGTGAGCAGCGGCCTCGACAAGCTGCTCACCTCGGACGACGAGCGCCTGGAGAAGCGCCTCGAGATCGTCAAGGCGGAGCGCGAGTTCCGCCTCGCCGCGATGCAGGTCCTGGGGAAGAGCGACGAGAAGCAGGCCGATACCAACATCGAGGAGATACGCTCAGGCAGCCTGTTCATGGCCGGGTGGCGGCCCGCGATCGGGTGGATCGGCGTCTTCGCGCTCGGCTACCAGTTCGTGCTCTATCCCTTCCTGCTGTGGCTTCACCTCACCGAGACACCTCCGCCGCCGCTCGACGCCGGAGTGCTGTTCAGCATGGTGACGGGGATGCTCGGCATCGGCGCGATGCGCTCCTTCGACAAGATGCGGGAGACCGACACGCAGATCATCGGCAGGGCGCCGCCGAAGTGAGACCTGCGCTACCATTGGGCCCTCAAATGTTCGAGGAGGAGCCCGTGAAATTGCCCGTCCGTACCCTGTTTGCCATCGGCGCCGTCGCCTGCGCGGGCGCCGCCTTCGCGCAGACCTATCCCAGCCACCCGATCAGGGTCATCGTGCCTTGGCCGCCTGGGCAGGCGACCGACGTGGCCGCGCGCATGGTCTCGGAGAAGCTGGTGCACGTGCTCGGCCAGCCCCTCGTCGTCGACAACCGCCCGGGCGCGGGCGGGGTCGTCGGGTGCGACGTCGCGGCGAAGTCGCCGCCCGACGGTTACACGCTGGTCGCCGGCTCGAGCGGCCCGATCTCCATCAGCCCCAACGTGCAGAAAGTCGCCTACGACCCGCTGAAGGACTTCGCCCCGATCAGCCTGCTCGCGGTCAACCCCTTCATGCTGGTGGTGAACCCCTCGATCCCGGCGAAGAACGTCAAGGAGCTGATCGCGCTGCTGAAGGCCAACCCCGGGAAATACTCGTTTGCGTCATCGGGCTCGGGCGCCACCAGCCACCTCATGTCGGTGCTGTTCAACTCCATGGCGGGCGTGGACGTGGTGCACGTCCCCTACAAGGGCAGCTCGCAATCGATCACCGACGTGGTGAACGGCCAGATCGCCTACACCATCGAGACCGTTCCCGCGGTGCAGGGCCTGGTGCAGGCAGGCAAGCTGCGCGCGCTCGGCGCGACCAGCCTGAAGCGCGCGGTGGCCATGCCCGATGTGCCTACCATCGCCGAGACCCTGCCCGGCTACGAGATGTTCGGCTGGATCGGCCTCATGGCGCCGGCGGGCACGCCCACCGCGATCACGGACCGGATCTCGGCGGAGACGCGCAAGATCATGCAGGACCCGGAGATCCGGAAGCGCTTCCTCGCCGCCGGCATGGAGCCTGCGGGCAACACGCCGGCGGAGTTCGCCGCGTTCATGAGGAAGCAGAACGACCGCTACGGCACGATCGTCAAGCAGGCGCACGTGAAGCTCGACTGAATCCCCGAAATCCGCGGAAGCGAAAACGGCGCCCTCGGGCGCCGTTTTCATTTCAGGCGTCCGGGCTACTTCATGCGGTCCTTGATCTTCGCGAGCGCGCCGGGAGCGCCGCACCCGGGCCTTAAACTACAATACGGCAGGAAGGAATAATCCGATGAACAAAGTGCTGGCCGCGGTCAGAACCGGGCCGAGCCGGACCGAGATCCGCGAATTTCGCATGCCGGACATTCCGGAGGACGGCGCGCTCATGAAGATGGAGGTCGCCGGGATCTGCGGCACCGACGTCAAGCTCTACAAGACCCCGCCTTCGGCGGCGCCGGTCATCATGGGCCACGAGAACATCGGCGTGATCGCCAGGGCCGGCCGGGAGTTCACGCGGCGCAAGGGATTCAAGGAAGGCGACCTCGTCTTCGTCGAGCACTACGTCATGTGCGGCAAGTGCGAGTGGTGCCACGCGGGACAGTACCGCCACTGCGAGAACACCGACTGGCGCAAGAACCCGGACGCGATCCGCTACGGCTACACCTCGTCCGAGCGCGCGCCGCACCTGTGGGGCGGGTTCGCGCAGTACGTCTACCTGCCGTGGAACGCGGTCGTGCACCGCGTGCCCGCGGGCGTGACGCCCGAGCTCGCCGGCCTGGTGACGCCGATGGCGAACGGGGTCGAGTGGTCGCTGTTCGACGGCGGCGTCGGCTACGACTCGGCGGTGCTCATTCAGGGGCCGGGCCAGCAGGGCCTTTCGCAGACGGTGATCTGCAAACAGGCCGGCGCGTCGCTCATCGTCGTCACCGGCACGTCGAAGGACGCCGCGCGCCTCAAGGTGGCGAAGGAGCTGGGCGCCGACCACGTCATCGACGTGCAGAAGGAGGACCCGCTCGCGCGCATCATGGCAATCACGGGCGGAAAAGGCGTGGACGTCGCGCTCGACTGCACCGCCGGCGCGGGCACCACCCCGATATTGCTCGGCGTCGAGGCGCTCAAGCGCAAATGCGGCACCATCGTCGTCCAGGGCGAAATGAAGGAGTTCCCGAACTTTCCGCTGGAGCGCGTCACCGTCAAGGCGATCACCATCAAGAGCGCGCGCGGCCACAGTTACCGGGCGTGCGAGCTCGCGCTAGCGCAGATCGCCTCGAAGCGCTTTCCTCTCGAGAAGGTCACCACCCACCGCTTCGGCCTCAAGGATACCGACCTCGCCATACGTTCGGTCGGCGGACAGGGCGTGCCCGACGTGATCCACGCGTCGCTGATGCCGTGGAGCTAGCTTCCGTTCATACCGCCAGATAGCGCGTTCGCACCGTCTCGTCGGCGGCGAGCTCGTCCATCGTTCCCGCGAAGCGGATCCGTCCTTTCTCGATGACGTAGGCGCGGTCGGCGACCGAGGACGCAAAGCGCCAGCTCTGCTCCGAGAGCAGCACCGCGACGCCCGAGGCTTTGAGCACGCGTATGGCACTGGCCAGCCGGTCGACGACGACGGGCGCGAGGCCCTCCGAAGGCTCGTCGAGCAGGAGGCACAGGGGGTTGCCCATGAGGCAGCGTCCGATCGCGAGCATCTGCTGCTCGCCGCCCGAGATCCTCGAGGCCGGGCGATCCCTGGCGTCGGCGAGGTTGGGAAACAGCGCGAACACCCGCTCGGGGCTCCAGCCTCCGCGCAGCCGCCCGACGTCGAGGTTCTCCAGGACAGTGAGATCGCCGAAGATGCGCCGGTCCTCGGGCACGTAACCGAGGCCCGAGCGCGCAATGCGCCACATCGGCAGGCGCTCGATGCGGCGGCCGTCGAAGACGATCTCGCCGCTTCGCGGCCGCAGCCAGCCCACGATGCTCTTCAGCGTCGTCGACTTCCCGGCGCCGTTCCGCCCGAGCAGCACCGCGACCTCGCCAGCGGCGACTTCGAGCGCGACGTCGCCGAGGATGTGCGCGCGGCCGTAGTAGGCGTTGAGGTCGCGGACCGTGAGCATCAGGCGTGCTGCCCCAGGTAGACGTCCCGGACGTCGGCGTTCGCGCGCACGTCGTCGGGCTTCCCTTCCGCGATGAGCCGTCCGCGGTGCAGGACCAGGATGCGGTCGGCGTGCGCGAACACCACGTCCATGTCGTGCTCGGTGAAGAGCACCGCGATCGAGCGCTCGCGCGCGATCGCGGCGGCGAGCGCCATCAGCTCCAGCCGCTCGGCCGACGCCATGCCGGCGGTGGGCTCGTCCATGAGCAGCAGCTGCGGCTCGCCTGCGAGCGCCATGGCAAGCTCGACGCGCTTCAGGTCGCCGTAGGCGAGCACCGCGCATGCGCGCCCGGCCTGCGCGAGCATGGCGACGCGCTCCAGGAGGCGGCCGGCCTCCTCGCGGAAGAGCCCGCCGGCGCGGCTCCACGCGTCGGCGAGGCGGCCCCGGTGCGAGAGCAGCGCGACCTGCACGTTTTCGCGCACCGTCATCGACGCGAAGGTCTCGGTGATCTGGAAGGTGCGGCCCACGCCCAGCCTGGCGATCTCGCGCGCCTTCAGGCCCCCGATTTCCCGGCCGTTCAGCCGAACGCTCCCCGAGTCGGCGGGAAGCTGTCCGTTCAGCATGTTGAAGCAGGTCGTCTTGCCTGCGCCGTTCGGGCCGATCATCGCGACGACCTCGCCGGCAGCGACGCCGAAGCTCACGCCGCGCACCGCCTCGACATCGCCGAAGGACTTGGCGAGGCCCGCGGCTTCGAGGATCACGACGCATCCTCCCCGGGCGCGAACCGCGCGCGCACGGCGCCGACCATCCCCTGCGGGAACGCGAGCACGATGCCGAGGACCGCAAAGCCGAGAGCCGCCCGCCAGTAGTCGGTGTTGCGCGCGATCGTGTCCTGCAGCCACGTATAGACGGCCGCGCCGGCGAGCGGCCCGGTGAGCGTCTGCACCCCGCCCAGGAGCACCATCACCAGCGCGTCGACCGAGCGCGACACCGCCAGGGTCGAGTCGGGCGAGATGCTGCCCTTGGAGAAGGCGTACAGCCCGCCCGCGAGCCCCGCGAAGGCGCCGGCGGCGGCGAACGCGGCCCACTGTACGCGCCGTACGTCGACGCCGATCGCGCCCGCGCGCAGCGGCGAGTCCCGCCCGGCGCGCAGCGCGTAGCCGAAAGGCGAGAACAGCGCCCGGTGCAGCAGCCAGACGCCCGCGGCGCACGCGGCGAGCGCGAGCCAGTAGAAGGCGGCGCGCGGCGCGAGCCACGCCGAGGGCCACACGCCGACGATGCCGTTCGAGCCGCCGGTGAGGCCGTCCCACTCGTACGCGATCGACCAGACGATCTGCGCGAACGCGAGCGTGAGCATGGCCAGGTACACGCCGGAGAGCCTCACGCAGAACCAGCCGAAGAGCGCGGCGCCGGCGGCGCCCGCGAGGGGCGCCGCGGCGAGCGCCGCCTCCATGGGCCAGCCGGCGTTCTTCAGGAGCAGGCCCGCGCCGTAGGCGCCCAGGCCCAGGTAAGCGGCGTGACCGAAGGACACCATGCCGCCGGGACCCATGACGAAGTGCAGGCTCGCCGCGAAGAGCGCGAACACGAAGACGTCGATGAGGAGCACGAGCGGGTAGCCGCCCGTGAGGAACGGCAAAACGGCGAGCGCGGCCGCGACGACGATTCCCGCCGCGGCGCCCGCGGGACGAAGCGGCGGCTCGACCTGCGCCGCACGGACGGTCTCCCAGGGCTTTCCGAGCAGCCCGCGTGGCCGGAGCACGAGCACGATCGCCATGACCACGAACTCCACGACGAGGGTGAGCTTCGAGAGCCCCGCGGCGACGCACAGCGCCTTGACCTCGCCGATCAGCACCGCGGCGAGAAAGGCGCCGGGAACGCTGCCCATGCCGCCGACGACCACGACTACGAAGGCGTCGGAGACTGCGGCGAGGTCGAGCGACAGCTGCGCCGGCTGGCGCGGGATCTCGAGCGCGCCGGCGAGCCCGGCGAGCGCCGCGCCGAGCGCGAAAACGCCGGTGAACAGCCGCTTCTGGTTCACGCCCAGCGCCGCGACCATGTCGCGGTCCTGCGTCGCCGCGCGCACCAGAGCGCCCCAGCGCGTGCGCCGGAGCAGGAGCCACAGCGCCGCCATCACGACCGGGCCCACGGCGATCAGCAGCAGGTCATATTGCGGAAACCGCGCCCCGAGAACCTGCACCGAGCCGCCGAGGTGCGGCGCGCGCGGCCCGAGCAGGTCCTGCGCGCCCCAGAACCACAGCGAGAAATCCCTGACGATCAGGGCGAGCGCGAAGGTCGCGAGGAGCTGGAGCATCTCGGGCGCGGCGTAGAGGCGCCGCAGCACGGCGGCCTCCGCCGCGGCGCCGAACGCGCCGACCGCGAGCGCCGCGGCGAGCACGCCCGTCCAGAAGCCCAGCGCGCCGATGAGGCTGTACGCGGCGTAGATGCCGAGCATGAACAGCGAACCGTGGGCGAAGTTCACGATTCGCGTCACCCCGAAGATGAGCGACAGCCCGGCCGCCACCAGGAACAGCGTGGAGGCGCTCGCCAGTCCGTTGAGGAGCTGGATCGCGACCGAGGACATGCCTACTCCGCGGGGCGGAGCTTCCTCACCTCCGCGTCCGGCGGCAGGAAGTTCGCGCCGTCCGAATACCTCCACGAGGTCATCACGCCCTTGCCGTCCTTGAGGCCGGTGCGCCCGACGAAGGCGCCCATGGTCGACTGGTGGTCGATGCCGCGGAACACGATCGGGCCGAAGGGCGTGTCGACCTTGAGGCCCTTCATCGCCTCGACCAGCTTCTCGCTGTCGGTGCTGCCGGCCTTGCGGATCGCGGCGGCAGCGGCCATGACCGCCGTGTAGCCGACAACCGATCCGGCGCGCGGGTAGTCGTTCCAGCGCTTGCGGTAGGCGTCGAGGAATTTCGTGTGCTCGGGCGTGTCGATGCCGTACCACGGGTAGCCCGTGACGTACCAGCCCCGGGGCGCCTCGTCCTTGAGCGGGTCGAGGTACTCGGGCTCGCCGCCGAGGAGGTTGAACACCTCCCGCCCCTTGAAGAGGCCACGCGTCTCTCCCTCGCGCACGAAGCGCGCGAGGTCGCCGGCGAAGAGCGATGAGAATATCGCTTCGGGCTTCGAGTCGGCGAGCGCCTGCACGACCGGTCCCGCGTCGAGCTTGCCGAGCGGCGTCGCCTGCTCGGCGACGAACTCGACGCCGGGCTGCGCCTTCCTCAGAAGCTCCTTGAACGCCTGCGTCGCGGCCTGGCCGTACTCGTAGTTGGGATACACAATCGCCCAGCGCTTCTTGTCGAGCCTCGCCGCGTCCGGGACGAGCATCGCAGTCTGCATCCAGGTCGAGGGACGCAGGCGGAAGGTGTAGCGGTTGCCGTTCTCCCAGACGATCTTGTCGGTGAGCGGCTCGGCCGCGAGGAACAGCACCTTGCGCTGCATCGCGAGATCCGAGACCGCGAGGCCCACGTTGGACGCGAACGTGCCCATGAGAAAGCTCGCCCTCTCGCGCGTCAGCAGCTCGTCGGCCACGCGCACCGCGTCGCCGGGGTTGCCGTTGTCGTCGCGCGAGACGATCTCCAGCGGGCGGCCGAGAACCCCGCCCGCTGCGTTCACCTCCTCGAGCGCGAGCTGCCAGCCCTTGCGGTAGGGCTCGAGAAAGGACGCGAACACCTTGTAGCTGTTCAGCTCGCCGATGCGGACCGGCTCCTGGGCGAGGACGCCCTGCGCGAGCGCGGCCGCGAGAACGGCGCCGAACATGAGGAGCCGCTGATTTGCCTTCATTTCGTCCTCCGGTGTAAGTCCGCGAATATACAACAGGCGGCCCGGGCACAGCGCACCCGAGCGACCCAATTTGGGGCACGGCGGACCGGCGTGCACGGCAATGATGCGGCCGTATCCCGCGCCGGCGGTCTTGGCCATAATCAGCCGATGAACCTGCCCCAGATCAAGGCGGGCGAGTGCTACGACGAGATGCGCGCCGACGCCGGCGTTCGCCCGCACTACCGCGCCTTCCACGCCTGGCTCGAATCGCAGAGCCCGGACTCACTCGCCGCCAAGCGCGCCGAAGCCGACCTGACCTTCCACCGCGTGGGCATCACCTTCGCCGTCGTCGGCGACGACCAGGGCACCGAACGGCTCATCCCCTTCGACATCATCCCGCGCATCGTGCCCGCCGCCGAGTGGCGTGAGCTCGAGGCCGGCTTGCGCCAGCGCGTGAACGCCCTGAACCGCTTCATCCACGACATCTACCACGGGCAGAGCATCGTCAAGGCGGGCGTCATCCCGCCCGAGCACATCTTCTGCAACCCGCAGTACCGGCCCGAGATGCAGGGCATCGACGTGGCCGGCGACATCTACGCGCACGTCGCCGGGATCGACGTGGTGCGCGCCGACGAAGGCAGGCTCTACGTGCTGGAGGACAACCTGCGCGTGCCGTCGGGCGTGTCGTACATGCTCGAGAACCGCAAGATGATGATGCGCCTGTTCCCGGAGCTGTTCGCGCGCAACAAGGTGGCGCCCGTCGCGCACTATCCGGACATGCTGCTCGAGGACCTGCGGAGCGTCGCACCGAGCAATGAGCGCGACCCGACGGTGGTGGTGATGACGCCGGGCATGCACAACTCCGCCTACTTCGAGCACGCTTTCCTCGCGCAGCAGATGGGCGTCGAGCTTGTGGAAGGCAAGGACCTGTTCGTCGACGACGAGCAGGTCTTCATGCGCACTACCCGCGGGCCGAAGCGCGTCGACATCATCTACCGGCGCATCGACGACGACTTTCTGGACCCGCTCGCGTTCCGCCTCGACTCGGCGCTGGGCGTGCCGGGTCTGCTCTCCGTATACCGCGCCGGGCGCGTCACGCTCGCCAATGCGATCGGCACCGGGGTCGCCGACGACAAGTCGGTCTATCCCTACGTCCCGGACATGATCCAGTTCTACCTCGACGAGAAGCCCCTTCTCAGGAACGTGCCGACCTGGCAGTGCCGCAAGAAGGAGCACCTGAGCCACGTGCTCGCGCATCTTCCCGAGCTGGTCATCAAGGAAACGCACGGCGCGGGCGGCTACGGCATGCTGGTCGGCCCGGCGGCGACCCGGGCCGAAATCGAGATCTTCCGCGCGCGTCTCGCCGCGCGTCCCGATAGCTACATCGCCCAGCCTACGCTCGCCCTGTCCGCCTGCCCGACCTTCGTCGAGTCCGGCATCGCCCCACGCCACATCGACCTGCGGCCGTTCGTGCTCTCCGGAAAGATCATCACCATCGTGCCCGGGGGCCTGACGCGGGTCGCGCTGCGCGAGGGATCGCTGGTGGTGAATTCTTCGCAAGGAGGTGGCACCAAAGATACTTGGGTGCTCGAATAATGCTATCGAGAACTGCAGACCACCTCTTCTGGATGGCCCGCTATACCGAGCGGGCCGAGAACACCGCGCGCATGCTCGACGTCAGTCTGCAGACTTCGCTGCTGCCGCAATCCGAGGCGAGCGTGGAGCTCCTGTGGCGCGGCATACTCGGCATCTGCGAACTACAACCCCAGTACGACGCGCGCTTCGAGCGGCTCGCCGCGCAGTCGCTGCTCGATTTCATGACGCGCGATCTCTCGAACCCCTCGAGCATCGCCTCGTGCCTGAACGCGGCGCGCGAGAACGCGCGCGCGGTGCGCGGCACCCTCACGACCGAAGTCTGGGAGACGATCAACGCGACCTGGCTCGAGCTGAAGGCGCGCCTGTCCACGGTCGAGCGCGAGCCGGGGCAGTTCTTCGAGTGGGTGAAGTACCGCTCGCATCTCTCGCGCGGCGTCACGGTCGGTACCATGCTGCGCGACGAGGCGCTGTATTTTTCGCGCCTGGGCACCTTCCTCGAGCGGGCCGACAACACGGCGCGCATTCTCGACGTGCGCTTCCACGCCCTTGCCGACCAGGGCGAGCCCGACGCCGCCGACGAGAACGCGGGCGGCCGATCGATCGATTTCTATCACTGGGCCGCGATCCTGCGCTCGGTCTCGGCGTTCGAGGTGTACCGCAAGGTCTACAGCGACACCATCACGCCGGCGCGCGTCGCCGAGCTGCTGATCCTGCGTGCCGACATGCCCCGGTCGCTGGCGAGCTGCATGAACGACGTCGTCGGGAACCTCGCGCAGGTCGGCAACGCGCATTCGCGCGAGACCGAGCGGCGCGCCGGCCTGCTCCAGGCCGACCTGCAGTACGGCCGCATAGACGTCATCCTGCAGCAGGGATTGCATGCGTATCTGACTACCTTCCTCCAGCGCGTGAACGACCTCGCCGACCGCGTCAGCCGCGACTTCCTCGTTCCGCTTGCGACCGCCTGAGCGCCATGCGCCTCTCGATCCGCCACGAAACCGTGTACCACTACACCACGCCGGCGCACTACAGCATCCAGCAGCTGCGCCTGACCCCCCGCGTCGAGCCGCACCAGCGCGTCCTCAACTGGCGCATCGAAGCGCCCGGAAGGCTGCAGCGCTTCACCGACGCCTACGGCAATGTCACCCACACCATGGTGCTCACGGCACCGCACGACGCGATCCACATCATCGTCACGGGGAGCGTCGAGATCGGCGCGATCGGCGGCGCGGACACGGCCGAGCAGGAGCTCTCACCGCTGGTCTTCGTCGTCGGCACGCCGCTCACGGCCGCGGACGAGCCGGTGCGCGAGTTCGCCGCACGGCACCTGCGAAAGAAGGACCGCGCGGCCGACTTCCTCGCGCTCGCCGAGAGCATCTGCGCGGCGGTGGCGTACGAAAGCGGCATTACCGAAGTCACGAGCACCGCGGCGCACGCCCTGAAGATGGGGCGCGGGGTGTGCCAGGACCATGCGCATCTCTTCATCGCCTGCTGCCGCGCGGCGGGCGTCCCTGCGCGCTACGTGAGCGGCTACGTCGACCCCGGGCACAGCGACCAGGCCGCGAGCCACGCCTGGGCGGAGGTGTGGATGGAGGGCGAAGGCTGGGTCAGCGTGGACGTCACCCACCGCGAGCTCGCGCGCGAGCGGCATTGCCGTCTTGCTATCGGGCGCGACTACCTTTCGGCCGCGCCGGTCCGGGGCATGCGCACCGGCGGCGGCGAGGAAACATTGCGCGTGCAGGTGTCGGTGCTCTCCAACCAATGACCGGGGACCCCTGTAATACAATGCGCGCATGACCTACTGCGTCGCGCTGCGCCTGAACTCGGGCATGGTGTTCTTGTCCGACTCGCGCACCAACGCCGGCGTCGACCAGATCGGCACGTTCCGCAAGATGACGGTGTTCGAGCGCCCGGGCGAGCGCTGCATGGTGCTGCTCACCTCGGGCAATCTCGGGGTCACCCAATCGGTGCGCCAGCTCGTCATGGAGCCGGGCGAGGGTCCCAGTGTCTGGAACGCCTCCTCGATGCACGACGCGGCGGCTGTCGTCGGCAACGCCGTGCGCAGGGTCTACGACCGCGATTCCGAGTCGCTGAAGAAGCAGGGCATCGAGTTCGTGTGCACGCTCATCTTCGGCGGCCAGATCCGCGGCGAGCGCTGCCGCCTCTTCCAGGTCTATTCGGCGGGCAACTTCATCGAGGCGCAGGACGAGAACCTGTATTTCCAGATCGGCGAGTCGAAGTACGGCAAGCCGATCATCGACCGCGTCGTGCGCCCCGACACCACGCTCGACGAGGCGGCGAAATGCTCGCTCGTGTCGATGGACTCGACGCTGCGTTCGAACCTCTCGGTCGGGCTGCCGCTCGACCTGCTGTGCTACGAGGCCGACTCCCTGCGGGTCACGCGCTTCGTCACCGTCACACAGGACAGCGAGTACTTTCAGATGGTGAGCCGCACCTGGGGCCAGCGCCTGAAGCAGGCCTTCGTCGAGCTGCCCGACCCGACCTGGGAAAAGATGGGGGGCGCGCAGCCGGTGCGCGCGCCGGTTCCCGCGGGCCCGCACCGGCCCGTCGCCGCGGTACAGGCCTTCGCCGAGTCGCCCGCCTCCGGAAAGAGCGCGGGCGGCCCGCGCGGCTAGTGCGCGCGCTCGCGTCGCTTCTCGCAGCGCTCGTCGCGGCGAGCGCTTTCGCCCAAGGCTATCCGGCCAAGCCCGTCCGCGTCATCGTCCCCTTCCCGCCGGGCGGCTCCGCCGACGCAGCCTCGCGCAGCATGGCGGAGAAGCTCTCGTCCCTGTGGGGACAGCCGGTGGTGCTCGAGCACAAGCCGGGCGCGGGCACGACCATCGCCGCCGCCTACGTCGCGGCGAGCGCTCCCGACGCCTATACGATCCTCTTCTGCGGCGCGATCTCGCACGCCGCCTCGGCGAACCTGTACCGCAACCTTCCCTACGACGCGCTGAAGAGCTTCGCCCCGCTCGGCACCATCTCGCTCTCGCCCTTCATCCTGGTGGTGAATCCGCGCGTGCAGGCCGACACGGTCGGCGCTCTCGTGGAGGTCGCCAGGGCGAAGCCCGGGGCGCTCAACTACGCCTCGTCGGGCAACGGCGCGTCTCCGCATCTCGCCGCCGAGATGTTCGCCCGCGCGGCGGGAATCCGCATCGTGCACGTCCCGTTCAAGGGCATGCAGCCTGCGCTGGTGGCGCTCGTGAGCGGGGAGGTCGATCTGACCTTCGCGGATATCGCGGCGATGCCGCTCGTGAGGAGCGGCAGGCTGAGGGCGCTCGCGGTGACGACGGCAAGGCCCTCGCCGCTCGTTCCCGGCGTTCCGACCCTCGCCGAGGCGGGCGTCGCCGGCGTGGACATCCCCAGTGTCGCCGGATTCATCGCTCCCGCGGGCACGCCTCGCGAGACCGTCGCGTTCATCAACGCATCGATGAACAGGGCGCTCGCGGCGGCCGACCTGCGCGAGCGGCTGACCGGCCTGGGCTTCGAGCCCTACGCGAGCAACCCCGAGGAATTCGGCGCGTTCCTCGCGGCCGAGGTGCGCCGCTACGCCCGGGTGATACAGGACGCCGGGATCAGGGTGGACTGATCCCGATCCCGGCGCGCGGGCCTCAGTGGAGGACCGTCGCCATGACTCCGGCGGTCAACGTGTTGGAAGGATCGTCATAGGTGCCGCCGAGGGCCACGAAGCTCCTAGCCCTCTCTCCGGAACCGAGGTCGGATTGCAGCGCCGCCTGATAGGCGCTCATCTGGGTATACACCTGCACCATGCCGTTGAACCCGATCACGAACAGGCCGTGGGCCGGATCCGTCGCGTTGACCGTCGGGTTGGCCGCAAGCGATGTATCGACCCCGCCGCGGAACACGTCGGCGATGAAGCTGCCCGAGATACTCGCGACCAGGCCGCCCGCGGGATAGCTCGTGAACGGAGTCGCCTGAGCGGGCGCCCAGGCCACGACGAGGTTCGCGGGCGCGCCGGTCGTGTTGATGAGCGTGATGGCGTTGAAGTCGTCGGCCGCCGTCGCAGCCCCGAACGGCTGAACGAAGCCGCGGACCTTGAGCGGCGTGCCGCTCACGATACCGGTCAGCGCCAGGGCACCCGTCGAGACCTGATACTTGGTCGGATCGGCGTCGGTTCCTCCCGGCGGCGTGCCGGTTCCCGTCCCCGCAAAGTTGAACAGTGCGATCGGCCGTCCGTCGATCCTGGCGAGACTCATCACGACGGGACCGCCCGCGCCCGGCGTGCCATTGACCGTGCCGTTGAGCTGGGTCACCAGAAGGCGCGCAAGGCCGTTGGTCGCATCCAGCATCGCAGTCCCCACGGCGGGGACTGTCGCCAAACCGAATACGGTAATCCGCTGGCCGACCGAGATGTCGCCGGCCGCAAACGCGCCCATCGTCCCTTCCTTGCGCACCTTGGTCGTCGTCGGATCGACCGTCACCGTGACTGTGTCGCGGAAGATCAGCGTCCCGTCGCTGCGCACCAGCTCGGCGCCCTTCACGACGAGGGTGTTGCCGCTGCGGGACAGGACGTTCCCGGTGACGACGTCGTCAGTACCGAAAGGAACGCTCGACCCGGCCAGTACCTCGGTCGCGACGAAGTGATGGCTCGCCTGATCCAGCGTCCCAATCGCGACAACCGCGGTCAGCGAGGGCTCCGTGGCCAGTTGTGCCAGACCCGCGGCCCCGGTGAAGGTGCTCTGGTCGATCTCGAACGTCGTGTTGGAGTCGGTAAAGAATGTCACACGCCCGAAATCGCCCGTGCGGAGATGAAAAGGCTGCAGGATCAGCGTGAAGCTGCTGTTCATCGTGTCGACGCTCGCGAGCGGGCCGCGCACGCGGTGAGGCTTGGGCGCAGCCAGGTCAACGTCGCCCACGAGCAGCGGGTTGACCGTAACGACGGGGCCCGTCATGCTTACCGAGTTCGAGGCCGCGAGGTTGAAGTCGAGGTCGAACAGCGCGGGAATTCCGGGCGCGATGACGAGCCGCTTCGCGTTGTCGAGATGAACAGTCGTCATTAGGGTCGTGAGCGGGTTGCCCTGTCCGTCGACAATACTGACCGCCTTCACGGGAGTGCCGCTGCCGTCGTCGACCTCGATATCGGCGTTGGTGTAATCGAGCTGAAGCGTCGCGCTGACGTAGGCACCGGCCGGAATCGTCGCCCCCGTGATGAATTCAGTAAGGTCCACGAGCTGGGCAAAATCGACACGCGTCGTCCGTGGCAGCGTCTGGACGACCGTTCCGTCGGCCTTGGTCAGCGAGAGCGAGGTCACATCGACAGCGTAGGTTAGGAAATCGCCCGCCGCGTCGGTCATACCGATGTTGACAGCACCCACGCTGTTGTCGCCGCCAGACGACATTCCTCCGCCGCAGGACGAAAGACCGAGCGCAAGAGCCGCGATAAGGAAAGGACGCTTCAGAAACCTCCGAATGGCGAAACCAGTTTGCGGAATCATCTTGGTGTCTCCGTAACAAAGTGGGATTCGGCTCCGCCGTAACATTTCGAAACTTCTTTTCTTTCCGGCGGAATGCGAACCCAAACGTGCGGCATCAACTGCGGTTGACGCGCGCAGCCGCGGATGGTTCCCGCCGTAAGCGCGCCGTCAGACGCGGAACGACGCGAGAGTTTCGGGAGCGAAGAGCTCTTCGGCCTTCAGCCTGCGCTTCGACAGGCCTTGCTCGTGGTGGTAACGCAGGAACGTGTCTAGGACGACGCGGTTGGGCTCGAGACCGTAGGGCCACCAGTCCTCGCCCAGAAGCGCGCGCGCTTCCTCGACGTGCGCGGACTGCCACGGCAGCATGGTGGTGAGCGCCATGCTCGTGTTCAGGTACTCGTAGGCCCTGCGCTGCGCCTGGGCGAAGGCCTTGAAGAGCGACTGCGCGACCCAGCGGTACTTCTCGTACAGGTCGCGCCGGATCACGACCGTATGCATGATGGGAAAGATCCTCGTCTTCCGGTAGTACGCCTTCTCGACCTCGACGAAGTCCTCGAACAGGCGCCGCACCCTGTCCGGCTGCGCGCGGAAGGTCGATGGCGCGCGCGCGGTGTGCATCGCGTCGATCTCGCCCGCGGCGATCATGCCCGAGAGCGTCTGCTGCGGCCCGATCGGCTTCACCCTGAATTTCGAAGGCAGGTCGAGCGAGAGCTTCTCGTCGCGCCCCGGCTCCTCCTCGCCGCCGGTCAGGTACTCGCAGGACGCGGGATCGACGCCGTACTCGTCCTGAAGGATGCCGCGGATCCATACCGGCGCGGTCATCTGGTACTCGGGGACGCCCACTTTTCTGCCCGCGAGGTCCCCCGGCTCGCGTATGCCGCTCTTCGCCGACACGAAGATGCAGGAGTGGCGGAAGAAGCGCGACGGGAACACCGGGATGGCGACGAAAGGCGCGGGGTCGCGCATGAGCGACACGCAGTACGACGACAGCGACATCTCCGCGACGTCGAACTCGCGGTTGCGCAGCATGCGGAAGAACGTCTCCTCCACGTACAGGCTGTTGTAGACGAGATCGATGCCCTCCGGGCGCACGCTCCCGTCGGCGAGCGCGCGCGTGCGGTCGTAGTCCCAGCAGGCGAGCGAGAGCTGGAGCTTGGACAGGGGAGGACCCGGCTACACCGACACCGGGTCGGTGTCGAGCTCGGGGAACAGGCCGTGCTTCGCGCCTTCCTTGTAGTGCTGCCCGACCGGCAGCTCGATCGCGCAAGATCGCACGCGCTGCTGCGCCGGGTCGAGCGCGGGAACAGGCTTGCCCTCGCGGTTCGCCTTCGCCGCGCGCAGCAGCCGCGAGCGCGTCGCGACGATGCCCTTGTCGGTGAGGCAGAGGTTCTCGCGGGTGCGGTCCTGGATCGGGCCCATCGACTCCTGCAGCGACGCGTCCTGCATGGCGATGCCCTCGACGCCGCTGTACCTGCGGCCGCCCTTCTGCAGCGCGCGGTCGATCAGGTAGTCGTTCGTCCGGTTCGCGAGCGGGATGAAGGTTCCGGGTACGTACTTGACGTGGATCCCCGCGCCCTCTTCCATCGCCTTGCGCTCGGCGGGAGTAAGCGCACGCTTGGGGTGGTAGTTGATGCTCCAGGCCCAGCAGCGTTCGTCGTCGACCGGCACCCAGACGTGCGCGCCGAGCGGATGGCCGGCGCGCGGCGGAATGATAGTGTGCCAGGGCATGATCCACGGCGTGATGCGCCAGTAGTACTTGCCGTGATCGGCCTTGCGCCGAGCGCCGATCAGCAGGCCGCCGTCGAAGTCGACGACCTCGAATACGGGCATGCGGTCGTCGAGGTTGTACTGGTTCGCCTTGCTGCCCTTGAACAGGGGATCGGTGTTGAGCTCTCCGGAATGCAGGAAAGAGACGTGGCTCGAGTCGATCCCGCCCTCGATCGCCTGCAGGTAGTTCGATTCCTGAAGCCGCTTGGACACGAAGCGCCGCTCCGGCGCCACCCTCGTCCATTCGAGCTCGGGCGGCGCGGGCTTCAGGTGCGACGGCCCCATGTAGATCCAGATCACGCCGCCCTTCTCGATCGCGGGGTAGGACCGCAGCTTGATGCGCGCGGCCATGTCCGGCTCGGACGGAAGGTCCACGCACTGCCCGGTGACGTCGAACTTCCAGCCGTGGTAGGGGCAGCGCAGGCCGCACTCCTCGTTCCGACCGAACCACAGCGACACGCCGCGGTGCGCGCAGAATTCGCTGATCACGCCGATCCGCCCGTCGCTGTCGCGGAAGGCGACGAGCTTCTCGCCCATGAGCTGCACGCGGACGGGCGGGCAGTCGCGCTCGGCGATCTCCCAGTCGAGCAGCGCCGGGACCCAGTAGCGGCGGAAGAGGTCGCCCATCGGCGTGCCGGGGTCGGTGCGCGTGAGCTGGTCGTTCTGCTCTTGCGTGAGCATGAGCCTTCCTCTAGTCGGCGTGGGCGCCGGAGGCGCGCACCACCGGAGCCCAGCGCTTGAGCTCCGCGGCCACGAACGCAGTGAACTGCTGCGGGTCGAGGTCGCCGGGCTCGATGCCCTCCGGCCGCAACCGCTCGCGCACGTCGGGCAGCTGCAGCGCGCGGCGCACCTCGGCGTTCAGCCTGTTTACGATCTCGGGCGGCATGCCGGCCGGGCCCGACAGCGAGAACCAGATCGCCGCCGTGAGCTCGGGATAGCCGAGCTCGCTGAAGGTCGGCACGTCGGGAAACTCCGGAATCCTCTTCAGCGAGCTCACCGCGAGCGCGCGCGCTTTCCCCGCCTTGATCTGGCTCGCGGCGGTGGTCAGCGTCGTCGAGGTCACCGGCACGTGCCCGGCGATGAGATCGGCGACGGCGAGGCTCGCGCCCTTGTAGGGGACGTGCGTCATCTGAATCCCCGCGACCTGCTTCAGCTGCTCGGCAATCAGGTGTCCCTGCGTGCCGTTGCCGGGCGATCCGTAGGCGAGGTTGCCGTTTTCCGCCTTCGCGTAGGCGATGAACTGCTTGAGATCCTGCACCGGCAGCGACGGATTGACCACCAGCACGCCGGGCGGACCGCCGAAGAGCGCGATATGGGTGAAGTCGCGCAGCGGGTCGAACGGGAAATTCCTGGACATCGCGGGAGCGATGCAGTGCGAGGCGACGCCCGACACGACCAGCGTGTAGCCGTCGGGGGCGGCCTTGGCGACGAGCTCCGAGCCGACCACGCCGCCAGCGCCGCCCCGGTTTTCGACGACGAAGCTCTCCTTGAAAGTCTCACCGAGCTTCAGCGCCACGAGGCGCCCCAGGGTGTCGGCCGTGCCTCCGGGAGCGAAGGGCACGACGAGCCGCACCGGCTTGGAAGGCCAGGCTTGCGCGGGCGCTTCGCTCCACGGAAGCGCCATCGCGAGCAGCAGCAGGAAGGCGGCGCGGAAATGCATGGGGCAGGTATTTTAACCGACGCAGCGCGCTACAATACACTTCTGCATAGAGGAACATCCCCATGGAAATGACCGGCGAGCAGCTCATCCCCGTGTCGCAGGAGAAGGTCTGGCGGGGATTGAACGATCCCGAGATGCTCAAGGCCTGCATCGCCGGCTGCGAGTCGATCGAGAAAGTGTCCGACAGCGAGTACAAGGTCGTGATCGTGGCCGCGGTCGGTCCGGTCAGGGCGAAATTCAACGGCAAGCTGCTGCTCTCCGACCTCAACCCGCCGAATTCCTATTCACTCTCTTTCGAGGGATCGGGCGGCGCAGCGGGCTTCGGCAAGGGCGGAGCACAGGTATCGCTCAAGCCCGAGGGCGCGGGAACGCGCCTGAGCTACGCGGCCAAGGCGAGCGTCGGCGGCAAGCTGGCCCAGGTCGGGTCGCGGCTGATCGACGGCGTCGCGAAGAAGATGGCGGATGATTTCTTCGCCGCCTTCAACGAGAAGCTGGCCGGCCCGGCGGGACGCGAAGAGATCACCGTCCCGGTCGGGGCGAAGAAGCGAATCCACCCGGCCTGGTGGGTTGCGGGGGCCGTGCTGGTCGCGCTTCTCGTGTACCTAGCCTTCCAGCCGGCGCACTAGGCCGCCGATACGGCGGCGGGAGCGAGAAAGCCCGGTCCGGGTTTCGCGCGGTTCCTCTCCAGTCGCTCGTCGACGCGCGCGACGATCTCGTGCAGCGCCTCGCAGTGCAGGCCGCGCTGGCGGGCGATGCGGCGCACGAGGCTGTCGACCCGCTCGATGTGCTCGGCGCCGCCGAGGAGAGCGCGCGCCGCCGAGGACGGCTTGCCGAGGGTCTCGGCCGCCTTGGCGTACTTCTCGAAGGGAACCAGGTCCGCCGATTCCGCGCCGAGACCGCAGCACAGGCCGGCAACCCAGTCGTAGATCCTGCGGGACTCGTCGACATCGCCGTGGACCGCGTCGCGGATCGCGATCATGCCGTCGCGGCGGATGCAGCGGTAGTTGCCGGCGATCAGCATCGGCCACTTGGCGAGCGGCGCAAACACCGAGTCGTGCACCTTGAGCTTCACCGGGACCTCGATCGCTTCCCCGTCCGGGTCGAAGCGGGTCGCCTCGATGTCGGCCTCGAGGTCGCGCAGCAGCGCGGTCGGCTCTTCGGTCTCGAAGCGCGCCGCCTTGAAATTGGTCGGCAGGCCGACCTGGAGCACGTTCTTGGGGCAGTCGGCCGGGCGGAACGCCTGGGGGTCGGGGCTCGAGAGCGTCACCAGCGCGGGGTCGAAATCCCTCCAGACGCCGGGGTCGGCGTAGCACGCCTCCAGCGGCCGCGTCGACAAGCCGGGAATGCGCTTGAGGTAGGGCAGGGGCGGCATGTTCATGATGGCGAGGCAGGGCTTGCGCGACCGGGCGATGCGGCCCATCAGCTCCCGGACGCCGCGCTCGCCGTAGTGCGCTTCCTGCATGCCGAGCACGACGAGGTCGTATTCGCCGGGGTCGGCCTCGTCGGGGGTCATCGCCGACAGCGCGCCGGGCAGCCAAGCCGAGGCGACCTCGAGCAGGCCGTCCCAACCCTTGATCGGGAAGCGCACCCGCGTGCCTTCGCGCTTGATCAGGTCGGCGGTCGCGGGCGTGCACACCAGGGACACGCGGTGACCGGCCATCAACAGCTTGGTGCCGAAAAGGGAGCCGTAAGAAGCGCCGAGAATCAGAACGCGGTAGGCCATGTTGACCTCCATCGGGTGCCGGCTGTACATCAGCCGTGATGCGGTGCATCATATGCGAGGACATAGCGAAATTTGACTATAGAAATTTCACAATGTTAATTTCACACGCATGAGCCTCGCTACCCGCAAGAGCCACTTTCTCGGGGTCAAGCTGCACGGCCTGCGCAAGCGCAACGGCCTTACCCTCGAGGAGCTTTCGGCGCGCTGCATCCAGCTCGACCCGAAGCGCGCGCCCTCGGTCTCGTACCTGTCGATGATCGAAAGCGGAAAGCGCGTGCCCTCCGAGGACGTGCTCGGGCTCCTGTCGAGCCTGTTTCAGCGCGACCCGCGCTGGTTTCTCGACGGCAATCCTGAGGGAGAGACCCCCGCGCTCCCTCAGCGCGCCGGCGCCACCGCGGTGCCGCTCGAGCCCGCGTTCCTGTTCTCGAAGGAGCTGCTCCAGGCGGCGATCCCCGAGCTGCTCGCGCAGACCGGCACCACCGGGCGGCAGTTCGCGCACCTGCTGATCCGCTCGCACCAGGAGATGTCGCGCAACGACTTCCCCGACCTCGAGCGCTCCGCCGAGAGCGTCGGCGAGCGCCGCTTCCCCCTGAGCGCCGACGACCTGATGCAGCTGTGCAAGCACCACGGCCTGGCGCTTCGCTGGTTCGACCGCAAGCCCGTGCTCGCGCACGACCGCGACGGCGAGGTGCGCAGCATGGTGCGCTCGTTCTTCGAGGCGCCGCGCACCGTCTACCTGAACCGCGAGCTGCAGTCGGATCCGGCGCGCCTCAAGTTCGACCTCGCCTCGCACCTCGCGCACAAGGTGCTCCACGGAGGCGACGGCCTGAAGTCGGCGCACGCGACCGGCGGCGAGATGGGCGGCAGCCCGGAGGGCGCCGAGTTCACCGCCGGAATGGACGCCCGGGACGTGCTCGAGGCCTGGCGCGACTTCGAGTGCAGCTTCTTCGCCGGCGCGCTGCTCGCGCCCAAAGTGCCGTTCCGCAGGTTCCTCGCGCGCGAGTCCTACCGGGTCGAGGCCGGCGAGAAGATCCAGCTCACTCCGGCGGTGGTGATGCGGCGAATGACCAAGGTGTCACCGTACCCTTACTGGCACTTCTTCGACGCGTACCCGCCCGGAACCCTGCGCGCGGTCTACCGCGGCAACGGCATTCCCCTGCCTTGGGGCAACATGGCGCAGGTCACCGATCCCTGCCCGAACTGGGCGGTCTTCCGCATGCTCGGCGCTCAGTCCCGTCCGGAACGCGGTCCCGACCGCGGCTCGCAGATCTCCGTGCTGCGCGACGGCGACCAGTCGCTGCTGTACTGCTGCCACTCGCGCCGCACCGACGACATGGCCGGCAATCCCCACGTGCTTTCGGTCGGGATCGACCTGCTCCCGGCGCTGCACTCGCATCGAGCCGACGCTCAGGAAATCGTCGCGAGCATCACCGGAGAATGCATGAACCACCGCGGCGAGGGCGCCATTCCCGGGCCGGCCGCCGAGGCGATCCGCGGCGCGGCGCGGGTGCTGAACATCGCCTGGGTCGAGGACGCCCTCGCGAATCCCGCGCGCATTATCTGCCCCCGGAGCACGCACTGCCCGAGGACGCCACACTGCGACGGCGCGCGCGCCTCGCGGGCGCGCGACATCACCGATGTGCGCGAGGAGATAGTCAGCAAAGCAAAGCGGGGACACTAGCGGCAGGCTGTTTTGCCAAGCGCTGCCTTATAGTGGAGAATGCCCTGCCGGTAAGGGAGGCGTAGCCGGCGCGAGGAGGGGACCCGCGTGCAACACCTGCTGTCGCTGTCGCGCCTGATCGACGCGCTGAACGATCGCGTCGGGCGGGCCGTCTACTGGCTGATCCTGGTCGCAGTGCTCGTCAGCGCGGGCAACGCGGTCGTGCGCTACGCCTTCAACCGCAGCTCGAACGCCTGGCTCGAAGTCCAGTGGTACCTGTTCTCCGCGGTGTTCCTGTTCTGCGCGGGCTATGCGCTGCTGCACAACCAGCACGTGCGCATCGACGTGATCACCGGGCACCTCTCGAAGCGCGCGCAGGCGTGGATCGACATCGTCGGGACGCTGCTGTTCCTGTGGCCGATGGCCGCGCTCATCATGTGGCTCTCCTGGCCCGTGTTCGTCGACGCCTTCGCGAGCCACGAGGTCTCGACCAACGCGGGCGGCCTGATCATCTGGCCCGCGCGGCTGATGGTGCCGATCGGCTTTTTTCTGCTCGTCGCGCAGGGCGCCTCCGAATTGATCAAGCGGGTCGCTTTCCTTCGCGGCCTGATCGCCGACCCGGCCGAGAAGCACGAGGGCCCGAGCGAGGCCGAGGCCCTCGCCGAGGCCATCCGCAAGGGGCGCGGCGAGTCGGCATGATGGAGTTCGTCGCTCACAACATGGCGCCCCTCATGTTCGGGGCGCTGATCATCTTCCTGCTCATCGGCTATCCGGTCGCCTTTGCGCTCGCAGCGGTCGGGATCTCGTTCGGCCTCATCGGGATCGAGCTGGGGCTGCTCCAGACGACGCTGTTCCAGGCGCTGCCCCAGCGCATCTGGGCGATCATGTCGAACGACACGCTGCTTGCGGTGCCGTTCTTCACCTTCATGGGGCTGATCCTCGAGCGCAGCGGCATGGCCGAGGACCTGCTCGACACGATCGGCCAGCTCTTCGGGCCGCTCCGCGGCGGACTCGCCTTCGCGGTGATCTTCGTCGGCGCGCTGCTCGCAGCGACGACCGGCGTGGTGGCCGCCTCGGTCATCTCGATGGGGCTCATCTCGCTGCCGATCATGCTGCGCTACGGCTACGACCGGCGCTTCGCCAGCGGCGTGATCGCCGCCTCGGGCACGCTCGCGCAGATCATCCCGCCGTCGCTGGTGCTCATCGTCATGGCCGACCAGCTCGGCCGCTCGGTCGGCGACATGTACGAGGGCGCGTTCATCCCGGGTGTCACGCTCGCAGGACTCTACGCCCTCTACACCGTCGGCATCACCTTCTTCAGGCCAGCCTGGGCCCCGGCGCTTCCCTCGGAGGCGCGCACGCTGCGCCAGCCCGGCGGCTCGAGCGGCACGACCTCGCTTGCCGTGCTGACGGTCGTCGCAACGGCTTCCGCGGTCGCGTTCGCGAAGTACTACCTCGCGGCGGACGTAGCCACCGACGAGATGCTTGTCATCTCGACCGCCGTCGGAGTCGGCGTGGCCTTCGCCGCGTCGGTGGTGAATCACGTGCTCAAGCTCGGGCTGCTGTCGCGGATCGCCGAGCGCGTCACCTTTGTCCTGATCCCGCCGCTCGCCCTGATCTTTCTCGTCCTGGGGACGATTTTTCTCGGCGTGGCGACGCCGACCGAGGGCGGCGCGATGGGCGCGAGCGGCGCGCTCGCGATGGCGATCGCGCGCCGCCGCCTGTCGCTCGGATTGCTCAAGCAGGCGATGGATACGACCGCGCGCCTCACAGCCTTCGTCGTCTTCATCCTGGTCGGCGCGCGCGTCTTCAGCCTGACTTTCTACGGCGTCGACGGGCACCTGTGGGTCGAAGCGCTGCTCTCCGGCCTCCCCGGTGGGCAACTCGGCTTCCTGATCGTGACGAACATCTTGATCTTCGTTCTCGCCTTCTTTCTCGATTTCTTCGAGCTGTCGTTCATCGTCATTCCGCTGCTCGGCCCGGTGGCGGAGAAGCTCGGCATCGATCTCATCTGGCTGGGCGTGCTCTACGGCGTGAACATGCAGACCTCGTTCATGCACCCGCCGTTCGGGTTCGCGTTGTTCTACCTGCGCAGCGTCGCGCCGGCGCGCGACTTCACCGACAAGATGACCGGCCGCCTCACGGCGCGCGTCACCACGGGACAGATCTACTGGGGCGCCGTGCCCTTCGTGGTGATCCAGGTCATCATGGTGACGCTCATCATCGCCTTCCCGGGGATCGTCACCGGCGGAATCGCCAAGAAGCAGGCGGTCGACGTCAACAAGATCCAGATCATCGTGCCGGAAGAGGCGCCCGAGCCGGGACAGGGCCAGAGCACCGAGCAGGAGGACGCGGAGAAGGCGCTCGAGCGCGAGCTCGGAGGGGGCGGCGGCGCGAAGACCAAGTAGCCGGACTCCGGCTCAAAAAGAAAAACCCCGCTTGCGCGGGGTTTTTCTTCGCGAGAAAAAGCCTCTACTTCTTGGATCCGCGCTGCGACAGGCGCTCCGCAGCGATCATGAAGTTGTCGAAGCGGCTCTCCGCCACCGCGAACCACTGGTCCTGCTCGTTGCGGAACTTCTTCCACGGGTCGTAGACCTTCTTGAACTTCGCGTTCTTCGCAGCGAACTCGTCATAGACCTCGGTCGCGGCCTTATAGCACGCGGCCATGATCTCGTTGGAGAACGGCTGCAGCTTCACGCCCATCGCGAGCAGGCGCTTGAGCGCGTCCGGATTGACCGCGTCGTACTTCGCCATCATCCACACGTTCGCCTCGGCGCACGCGGCTTCCAGGATCGCCTTGTACTCCGGCGGCAGAGCCTCCCAGGCCTTGATGTTGACGAGCAGGTCGAGCTCGGGACCGCCCTCCCACCAGCCCGGGTAGTAGTAGTACTTCGCGACCTTCGCAAAGCCGAGCTTCTCGTCGTCGTAGGGACCGACCCATTCTGCCGCGTCGACCGTCCCCTTTTCCAGGGCCGGATAGATGTCGCCGCCCGCGATCTGCTGCGGTACCACGCCGAGCCTGGTGAGGGGCAGGCCGCCGGTGCCGCCGATGCGCATCTTGAGGCCCTTCAAGTCCGACACCTTGTTGATGGGCTTCCTGAACCAGCCGCCCATCTGGCAGCCGGTGTTGCCTGCCGGAAACTGGATAATGTTGTACTCCTTGAAGAACTCCCGCATCAGCTCGAGGCCGCCGCCGTGGTACATCCAGGCATTCTGCTGGCGGCAGTTCATCCCGAAGGGAATCGCGCAGGAGAACGCAAACGTCGGGTCCTTGCCGAAGTAGTAGTACGTCGCCGTATGCCCGCATTCCACCGTCGCGTTCTGGACCGCGTCGAGGACCTGCAGGCCCCCGACGATCTCGCCGGCGGCGAACACCTTGATGTTGAACCTGCCCCCGGTCGCCGCCGCGACGCGCTTGCCGATCAGCTCGGCACCGCCGTAGAGCGTGTCCAGGCTCTTGGGCCAGCTCGCGGCCAGCCGCCAGTTGACCTGCGGCAGGGCCCCGCTCTGGGCCTTGGCCTGCGCCGCCAGCAGTGTCGCCCCGGCGGCCGCGCCCAGCCCGGCGTTTTTCAGGAATTCGCGTCGCTTCATTGTCGCCCTCCTCGATAGAGAAACCCGGCCGATTATACGCTCAAGGCCCGTGCGCCTTTCAATTCCCGGCGATCGTCATTTCCTCGATGAGGATCGATCCCGTGGTGCGCGACCCGCGCGTGAGCGCGTCCGACCCGATGGCGGCGATCGAGCGGAACATGTCGCGCAGGTTGCCCGCGATGGTGATCTCCTCGACCGGGTGGCGGATCTCCCCGCCCTCCACCCAGAAGCCGGCCGCGCCACGTGAGTAGTCGCCGGTGACGAGGTTCACGCCGAAGCCGATCAGCTCGGTCACGAGCAGCCCGCGGCCCATTCTTCGGATCAGTCCCGGAAGATCGAGCTCCCCCCCCTGCAGGATCAGGTTGTGGTTGCCGCCGGCGCTGCCGGTGGTTTTCATCCCGAGCTTGCGCGCCGAATAGCTGCCAAGGAAATACCCGCGCAGCACCCCGTCCCTCACCACGTCGCGATCGCGCGTGGCCACGCCCTCGTCGTCGTACCAGGAGCTCGCCTGGCCCCGCGGCAGGTGCGGCCGCTCGAGCAAGGTCACGGCCGGCGAGAAGACCGTCTTGCCCAGGGCATCGACGAGGAACGAGGCCTTGCGGTAGAGATTGCCGCCGCTCGCGGCCGCGACGAAAGTCGAGACGAAGTCGTTCGCCACCGGCGCCTCGAACAGCACCGGAGCCTGGAGCGTTCCGATCTTGCGGCTGCGCAGACGGGCGAGCGCTCTCCTGCCGGCGTAGTCCCCGACCGCCTCCGGCCGGGCGAGGTCGCTCACGGAGCGCTGCGACACGTGCCAGTCGTCGCGCTGCATCTGGCCGTTCTCCGCGGCGATCACCGCGCAGGAGAGAGTGTGGCGCGAGGTGGGAAAACCTTCCATGAAGCCGTGGCTGTTGCCGAGAGCGAACTGCCACTGCTGCGCGGAGACGCTCGCGCCCTCTGAGTTCACCACGCGCTTGTCGAGGCGGAACGCGGCGGCCTCGCAGGCCTTCGCCATCGCGATCGCCTCCTCGACCGGCGGATTCCACGGGTGGAACAGGTCGAGATCCCCGGGGTTGCGCGCGAGGTCCTCCGGATCGGGAAGGCCGGCCGCCTCGTCCTCCGCCGTAAAGCGCGCGATCGTGAGCGCCGCCTCGACCGTGTCACGGACAGCGCGCCCGGTGAAATCGGCCGTGCTCGCGTAGCCCTTGCGTTTGCCGACGTAGACGGTCACGCCCAGGCTCTTGTCGCGGTTGTACTCGATCGTCTCGACCTCGCCCTTGCGCACCGTCACGGTCTGGCCGTAGCCGTCGGATGCCTCCGCCTCGCAGGCGCTCGCGCCCTTCGCAGCGGCGTGAGCCAGCGCGTCGGCCGCGATCGCCTTCAGCGTGCCTAGGTCGTGCGAAAAACGGGGCTGCGCCATGCGGGGGTGCCGGGGAAAGACGCTATGATATACGCGCGTGCAGGACGAGGAAAAACCCAGCAAGACCCAGCGCAAGCGCGAGATGCACGAGCTGCAGGCGCTCGGGGCGCGCCTCGCTGAGCTCAACCCCGAGCAGCTCGCCGCCGTGCCGCTCCCCGACGGTCTGCGCGACGCGCTCGCGAACCTCCGCCGCATGACCAAGCACGAGGCGCGGCGCCGCCAGATGCAGTACATCGGCAGGCTCATGCGCTCGGTCGAGCCCGGGCCCATCCGCGAGAAGCTCAAGGTGTGGGACGGGGTCTCGGCGGAGCACACGGCGCAGCAGCACCGCGTCGAGCGCTGGCGCGACCGGCTGCTCGAGGACGAATCCGCGGTCGACGAGCTCGTGCGCGCCTACCCGAGGATCGACGCAAGGCATCTGCGCGCACTCGCCCGCAAGGCGCGCGAGGAGCGCGCAGCGGGCTCGCCGCCGCGCGCTTACCGCGAGCTCTTCCGCGCGCTTCGCGAAATCGTCGCGGGATCGGCGCGCGAGGACGACGCGGCCTGATCCCCCGGCTATACTGGCGGCCATGACGGCAGCAGGCGACGAGCTGCTCATCGGGCTCGTGTCGATCAGCGACCGGGCCTCGAGGGGCGCATACAGGGACGAGGGCATACCGGCGCTCGAGGAATTCTTCGCGCGCGCCCTGACGAGCCCCTGGCGGACCGAGAAGCGCCTCATCCCCGACGAGCGCCCGGTGATCGAGTCCACGCTCGTCGAGCTCGTCGACCGCGAGGGCTGCCATCTCGTGCTCACCACCGGCGGCACGGGTCCCGCCCCGCGCGATGTCACCCCGGAGGCGACGCTCGCGGTCGCCGAGAAGGTGATGCCGGGGTTCGGCGAGCAGATGCGCAGGATCAGCCTGGAGTTCGTTCCGACGGCGATCCTGTCGCGTCAGGTCGCGGTCGTGCGCAATGGCGCTCTCATCATCAACCTGCCGGGCCAGCCGAAGTCGATCCGCGAGACGCTCGAGGGCCTCAAGGACGCTCACGGCAAGACGCTCGTCGCCGGCATCTTCGCGGCCGTCCCGTATTGCATCGACCTGATCGGCGGCCCTTATATCGAGACCCGCGACGAGGTGGTGAAGGCCTTCCGCCCCAAATCGGCTATCCGGCCGAAGCAGGCCTGACGATGGCCGGGCTTCTCGACGCGATCGAAATCGAGACCGCGACGAATCCGGGCGCGAGCGTCATCTGGCTGCACGGGCTGGGCGCCGACGGGAACGATTTCGCCCCCATCGTGCCCGCGCTGCAGCTGCCCAAGACACCGGTCCGGTTCGTGTTCCCCCACGCGCCAGTCCAGCCGGTGACGATCAATGGTGGCATGCGCATGCGCGCCTGGTACGACGTACGCGACGGCGCGATCCGGCGCGAGGACGAGGACGGCGTCCGCGCCTCGCAGAAGCTGATCGAGGCGCTGATCGAGCGCGAGAGGACGCGCGGCACGGCGGCCGATCGCCTCGTGCTCGCGGGCTTCTCGCAGGGGGGCGCGATCGCGCTGCAGACGGGCCTGCGCCACGGCGAGCGGCTCGCCGGAATCATGGCCCTTTCGACCTACCTGCCGATCGCCGACAAGTTCGCCGCCGAGGCCGCCGCGGCGAACCGCGGCGCGCCGATCTTCATGGCGCACGGCAGCTACGACCCGGTCATCGCGCTCGCGCGCGCCCAGGAGTCGCGCGCTCTCCTGCAATCGCTCGGCTACGCCGTGGAATGGCGCGAATACCCCATGCCGCACTCGGTTTGCCCCGACGAGGTCGCCGACATCGGCGCCTGGCTGAGGAAGGTGCTCGGCGCCGGGAACTGAGGCGCGCTAGTCGCCCGAGTCGCGCCGCAGGACGCGGCAGCGGACGATCTCGTAGTCGTCTCCCCGCTCCATCGCCCCGGTCGGAAGCAGGAGGTAGACTTTTCCGTCCTGCTCGAGCTGGAGATTCTGTCCGGGTGCAAGAACGCCCGTGCGCAGGAGCAGCTGCGCCTCGGGCGCGGCGTCGATCGGGCCGAGCATGATCGCCGTTTCGGTGTCGCGGCTGACCACCGCGTGGCCGCTCACCAGCCGCGCCGGCGCGGGCTGCGCGGTCCGCCCGAGGGTCTGGATGCCGACCGCTCCGGTCTGCGTGGCGTCGCGCTGAAAGCGCCGCACCACGCCGACGATCCAGTTGGAGCCTCCCTCGGGCTGAAGCCCGAGCAGGCACCCGATCTTCAGCCAGTCGCCCCTCAGCTGCGGCACGAGCGCGCCGAAGCCTCCCGAGCTGACGTTCTCCACGATCCAGCTCTCGATCTTCTCGGGATCGAACAGGGCCTCGCCTCCGGGGTCGAGCGCCGAGAGCACGCCGTCGAAGCCGTGGGTGATCGTGACCCGGGACTTGACCTGGTGACGCGGCGCCTTTCTCTCCGGCGGCTGCGCCGACCAGTTGAGCGCGAGATGCTCGAGCACCTCGACGACCATCTGCGGTTCGTAGCTGCCGCCGAGGCTTACGCTCGAGGGCACGGCGTTCGTCGACTTCACCACCTGGATCAGTTGCTTCACCTGACCGACCGCGGCGGACGCCGAGAAGAATCGCAGCGGCGGAGCGGGTGGCGGGGGCCGCCCGATCCGCGCCGGCGGCTGGGTCGCCGTGAGATCGATGCCATAGGCCGTGTCGACCTGGGGAACCGGCGTGAGCTTGAACGAGCCGGCGAGATGCGCGACCAGGCGTTCGACGAGCTCGATCTCCTGCGGCAGCAGGCTGTCGGGCGAGGACACGGCGAGCATAACCGCCTTGAGAAATTCCAGCTCCGCCGACGTCTCCTCGGGCATGCCGGTGACGACGGCGATCCTCGCTCCGGAGTACTTGCGGCTCTCGGCGAAGGCGTAGATCTTGCAGATCGAGCCCCACAAGGACGCGTCCTGGAGCCCGTAGCGTATGTACTGCCACTTCATCTGCCCCGCGAGCGCGTGCAGGGCGCGAACCGTGAGCATGGGCATGCGCGCCTTGAGGACCTCCCAGCCCTTCTGGCTGGTGACGAAGACATCGACGCAGGTCGCGTAGGCGAAAGCGGACTGGCGGTAGGACTCGCGTATCGTGGTCCACAGGCGGTTCTCCTGATACTTGGAGAGCCGCGACGTCGACAGGTAGTCCCGCTGGAGCCTGCGCAGGTGGGCCTGCGCGGCCTCGTCCACCATCTCGACCAGGTCCGCGCGGTGATCGTGCGTGAACTCCGGCCAGGTGCGCACCGATTCCAGCCAGTGGTTGAGGTCCTCGAGCGCCTTGAAGGAGTCGGCTCCGGGGATCGCATCGACGATCTTCCGGGCCTCCTTCGCGTCGGCCATGGGATGATCGGACTTGTCGGCCCCGAACAGCTTCATTGTGTCTCCCCAGTTGCGCGCGCTGCGGAGGGGCAGCCAGGATGCCGTCCTGGTGCTGGCGAGTGGACTCGAACCACCGACCTACTGATTACGAATCAGTTGCTCTACCAGCTGAGCTACGCCAGCCCGCGCGCGCGCACGAGGGGACGCATTATAACAAGCGGGATATCCCGGGAACGCTCCCGGAGGCGGCTTACACCGGGCGGGTGCGGACGATGATGTCCACGCCCTCGGCGATCGTTCCCTCGGGGAGCGGCGGCAGGCCGACGACCCGGACGTTGTCCGCGGGAATGTCGGTCAGGCGCCCGCTCGCGGCGTCGTAGAGGTGGTGGTGGGGCTCGGTGTTGGGGTCGTATACGATCCTGTCCGGGTCGACCAACAGCTCGCGGATGAGCTTCCTCTCGACGAAAAGCTTGAGCGTGTTGTAGACCGTCGCCTTGGAGGCCTCGGCGTAGCGCGAGTTGACCAGGGCGAGAATCTGGTCCGCCGAGAGGTGCTCGCGCCGGGTGAACAGCGCGTGCGCGATTTCCATGCGCTGGTGCGTCGGCGTGATCCCCTGCCTGCGCAGCAGCTGCGCCATGCTCTCCTGGTCGCGTTTCTGGGGCTTCTTCATCAATGCGCTATTCTAGACCCGCATCTGGACTCTGTCTAATTTGCCGGTCCGCGCCCCCGAAACCTCGCGATTCGCCGCCCGGCGAGAGCGTGAAATAGTTCCGCTAGAATCCGCGGCGAGGCGCCGTGCGTACCCGGATTTCGTCCACTCGTCGGGGAGTTTTGCGGCGCGCCCCCCGGGTTTTCTATCATTGACCGCCAAGAAAGGGAGTCTCCATGAAGCGCCATACCGGTTTCACGCTTATCGAACTCATGGTCACGGTTGCGATCGTCGCGATCCTGGCGGCGATCGCCCTGCCGAACTATACGGCCTATCTCGCGCGCGGCAAGATCGCGGAGGCAACGACCAACATGCTGGCGATGAAGACCAAGCTTGAGCAGTACTTCCAGGACAACCGCACCTTTGCCGGCGCCTGCGCGGCAGGAACGACGGCCCCCCTGCCGCCGCCGTATCTCAGCGGAGGCAATCCGGGCGAACTGAGGTACGTCAAGATCACGTGCTCGAACCTCACGGCCACGACCTATACCATCCAGGCGGATGGAATGGACAGCTCCATTGCAAACCTGACGCTGACCATCGACCAGGCCAACGTACGCAGGACCGTGTCGGTTCCCGCCGGCTGGGGCATGCCCACCCAGAACTGCTGGGTATCCAAGAAGAGCGGGGATTGCTGATGAGCCTGATCCGTGGTCAGGACGGCTTCACCATCGTCGAGGTCATGATCTCGCTGACGGTGCTCGGCGTTCTGATCGCGCTCGGCGCACCCGGTTTTGTCGAGTGGCTGCAGAACCAGCAGATCCGCGCGGCGGCCGAGGCGGCGCTGAACGGGCTGCAGACGGCGCGCACCGAAGCGGTTCGCAGCAACCTCCCGGTACGCTTCCAGTTCGTCACTGACCTGACGAGCGGGTGCTCCCGCATCAACGACCAGCAGAACTTCAGCTGGGTAGTGAGCTACAGCGATCCCACCGGCAAGTGCGACCAGGCGGCCAACCCGGCCGATCCGGCCAACCCGCAGATCGTCCAGTCGCGCGCCGGCGGCGAAGGCAGCTCGAGCGCGTGGGTGACGGCAGTATGGGTCGCGACGCCACCCGCAGCGGGGCTCGCCGCCGCCGACACCGTAACCTTCTCGCCGCTCGGCAACGTCATCGCGAACGCGGATACCACCCCGAGCATCGTGAAGATCGACGTCACCAACCCCAACATCCCCCCGACGTCGCGGCGCAACCTGCGCATCATCGTCAACGCCGGGGGAAACCTCCGCATGTGCGACCCCGCCGTGGTCTCGGCTACCGATCCGCGCGGGTGCCCGGCGTGGCCCTAGGAAGGGAGAACGGCATGCGAGCCGGCGGATACTCCTCCATGCGCGCGCGCGAGCGCGGCGTGATGCTGATCGAGGCCCTGGTGGCGATCCTGATCTTCTCGATCGGCATCCTCGCGGTCGTCGGCATGCAGGGCGTCGCGATCAAGGACGTCGCCGCCGCCAAGTACCGCAGCGAGGCCGCCTACCTCGCGCAACAGCTGCTGTCGCAGATGTGGACCGACAACGGAAACATCATGGCCTACGCCTACGCGGGCGGCCCTCCCCCGGCGAAGATCCAGGAATGGGTCACCAACGTCCAGAACAAGCTCCCGGACGCAGCCAACCAGCCTCCGCTCGTGACGATCTCGAATGTGGTCCCGCCGGCGCCGGCAGCGCCCGTAGGAGGCACGGTACAGATCACCCTGAGATGGCGCCTGCCCGAGGAGATCTCGCAGGGTCTACCCCCGCACAGCTTCACCGTCGTCGCCTTCGTTTATCCGGCCTCGCAATCCTAGATCATGCGCGCTCCCGCCTACCCGTCAAGCCGCGGCTTCAGCATGGTCGAGCTGATGGTCGCCATGCTGATCGGCCTGATCGGCATGATCATCATCTTCCAGGTGTTCGAGGTCTCGGAAAGCATCAAGCGCACGACCACCAGCGGCGGCGACGCGCAGCAGAACGGCGTGGTCGCCCTGTATACGATGGAGCGCGACCTGAAGAACGCCGGGATGGGGATCAACTACACCACGCTCGCGGGCTGCAGCATCGTCGGCTGGGACAGCATGCGCGCAACCCCGGCCATTCCTCCGCTGGGCCAGACGCTGACGCTCGCCCCGGTCGTCATCACGCCGGGCGCGGGCACGACCAACCCCGACCAGTTCACCGTGCTCTACGGGTCGGCGGGCCAGGCCGCGGGCGCCACCCCCCTCAGCCTGGATTTGAAGGTGGCGACGGACCCCCTCGCCCTGACCAACCCCTTCGGCTACAACCCCGGCGACATGCTCCTACTCGCCGAGACGCCCGCGAAGAACTGCTCTCTCATGGAAGTCACCAAGGTGGACTCGAGCGGCGTCTACCACGACCCTGCCGCCACCTACACGGTCGCCACCAAGGGGGGCACCACGACCTACGCGCCCAGGTTCAACAAGGCGGGGGGCCTGGGCGTGACCTATACGGCGGTGACGACCAAGGTGTTCAACCTCGGCAATCTCTATTACGTCCCGCCGGATTCGACCGAGCAGATCTACTCGCCGGTGTACAACACCTATGCGATCAACAACAACAGCCTCACGGTGACCACCCAGTTCGCCGTCGACGGCGCCGGGCAGCCGCTCACGACGGTCGTCGCCGACAACATCGTGCACATGCGCGTGCTGTACGGCCTGGACGACGGCAACAACGACGGCATCACCGCGAAGTACAACGCGGCCACGAAGGTCGCCGGCGACGGCATCGTCGACCGCTTCGTCGACGCGGCCACCTTCAACGCGATCGTCCCCGCGCCCTGGGCGCAGGTCATCGCGATACGCCTCGCGATCGTGTCGCGCAGCGCGCTCCCCGAAAAGCCCACGCAGGGCCTCAACGCGGTCTGCGACGCGACCCCGAACGAGCCGTGGTGGACGGGAACGGACTACAGCATCAACCCGCTGCGCTACAACACGCGGCTCGACCTGACGGCGACCGGCGACCCGGACGCGACGTCCCTGGACAACTGGACCTGCTACCGGTACCGCGTCTTCGAGACGACGATTCCCCTGCGAAACTGGATCTGGAAGTCGGGCTGACATGAGAACCCATCACCCTCGCTTGCACCACGGGCGCGCGAAAGAACGCGGCACCATCCTCATCATCGCGCTTATCGTGCTGGTGGCCATGACGCTGGCCGGCATCGCGACCATGCGCTCGGTCGACACCGCGACCATCATGGCCGGCAACATCGGGCTGCGCCAGGCCGGGTCGAACGCGGCCGACCAAGGCATCCAGGCCGGAACCGCGTGGCTCGCGGCCAACCTCAACGTCCCCGGCGCGCTCGACAGCGACAATCACAACGGCTCGACGGCCTCGGCCGGGTTCTACTCGAGCGTTGCGCTGAACGAGCCCGACTTGCGCGACAAGGCGAACTGGGCCGAAGCCGCCCAGCTGAACGGCGGCGCCCAGGACGCTGGCGGCAACACCGTGTTCTTCCTCATCCACCGCATCTGCTCGCTGAGCAACTGCCCGTCGGCGGGCACCTGCAACGGGACGGCTAACTCCTGCGCCTCGACGGTGTCCGACGCGACGCTGTCGCTCTCCGGAGCCGACCAGACGCGGCCGACCGACGCGCACACCACCCAGCCCGCCGTCCACTACCGCATCACGGCGCGGGCCGAGGGACCACGCAACTCCGTATCCATCGTTCAAAGCCTGGTGAAGGCGGTCTACTGACCTCCTCGCCGAGCCAGGGAGCAAACCATGAAATCCAAGAACATCGTCCTGATCCAGAAGCTCTTCGCGCTCGCGGTCGCGGCCAACTTCGCGGCGCAGCCCGCGCTCGGCCAGGTGGTCATCTCGCAGCAGCCGCTCTCGGCGACCGGCGGCGCGGGCGCCCTGCCGAACGTGCTCTTCACCCTGGACAGCTCGGGAAGCATGCAGTCGGATTTCATACCGGACTACGTCGCCGGGGACAGCCAGTGCATGACCGACGACAGCAACAATACGGATTGCTCCTTCGGCGACCCGCCCTACAGCGCGGGCGGCCAGTTCGGGTCGAACGGCGTCGCCTACGATCCGGGCTTCAGCTACCTGGTCGGCGTCGACTCGACCGGTGCGTTCCATACCAACGCCCCGACCGGCGCCTGGCCCGATCCGACGACGAACAGCGTCCCGAACGACGCCTACGGGGCTCAGTTCACAGGAAACACGAACATCTCAAACAACGTCACCGACAGGAACTATTGCAACAACAACGGGAACAACCCCAAAGTCTGCAAGCGCAACGGGCAGCTCGACGCGAGCGGCGGCGCGCTCGTCACGGGGCCGGACGATCTCGGCAATACGATGCCGGCGGGGCAATTCCCCTACCGCACGAACCGCTCGAACAAGAGCACGGTCGACGCCTCCGGCAACGCGGCGGTGGTCTTCGGGCTTCCCGAGATGATGCAGCTCGGCAGCGGCGCGCGCAGCGGCACGACGGTCACCATCACCACGACGGAAGCGCACGGCATCAGCACGGGCGACAAGGTGTGGGTGACGAGCAACAGCACCGGCATCACGGTGAATTGCGCGAATGTGCTGACCTCCAGCACGGGCACGGTCACGCCCGGGTCGCCCCTCGTCACCAGCACGTTCACTTACACGACCGCCTCGGGCTCGGGCACCGTCTCGTCGAGAACCGTGTCGTTCCGCAAGTGCGTCAGCCTCGGGAACAACACCTTCGTCCGGAGCAGCGGCAGCAACACGGTGACTGTGACCAGCACGGCGCACGGGCTCGTCAGCAACGACATCATCACCACGGGCAACACCGGCCAGACCAGCATGAACGTCAGCAACGTGCAGATAACCGTGCTCGACGCGAACCGGTTCACCTACGCGAGCAGCTGCAGCGGCAGCGGCTGCAACACCCAGAGCACCGCGGGGACCTGGGTGCGCACGGGCCTGTATAACGATCTCAACAACGTGAACAGCCAGGCGCCGGCCTCGTACCGCATCGTCCCGGTGGAATACTGCGCCGACGCCGCCCTCACCGACTGCATACTCGCCTCCACGCCGGGCACGGCGCCCTCCGGCACGTTCAACAGCAAGACCTACAACAAGCCGGCGTACGTGCGCTTCTGCAAGACGCAGGAGGACGCGCTCGCTCACGGCGCCGTCAACGGCCAGTCTGGCTCGCCCACTGCGACCAACCGCTGCCAGGGAAAGTACATCACCGGGGTCAGCGGCATCCAGAGCTACACCTTCGCGCGCTACGGCCTGTTCGTCCGCGACACCATCCGCTCGGCCGCGTCCCCCTTCACCGGCGGACGCTCCGGGCGGGTCGAGTGCCCGGCGAGCGGCTGCACCTATGCGCAGGAGCTGCAGAACTACGCCACGTGGTGGGCCTACTACCGCACGCGCATGCAGATGATGAAGAGCTCGGTGGGCATCTCGCTCCGCGGGTTCGTCTCCAACCCGAGCGGCACGCCGCCCAAGCCCGACAACATGCGGCTGGGCTTCATCACCATCAACCCGTACTATCCCAACGACGGCAACAGCAACAGCAACGCGTCGAGCTCGCTCCAGAGCGCGAACTACCTGAGGATAGATAATTTCAACCTGACGAACGCGGGCAATTTCTACAACAAGTTCTACGCGCAGAAGCCGGCCCACGGCACCCCCCTGCGCGAAGCGCTGTCCCGCGCCGGCTGGATCTACGCCGGCAAGATGAACCAAGGCCTGACGACCGGCATCCCCGCCGCGGATGATCCGGTGCAGTCGTCCTGCCAAAGAAACTTCTCCCTGATGACCACCGACGGCTTCTGGAACGGCAACGGCGGGCAGGACATTGCGGGCAACGCGATGGGCAACTTCGACAACACGGACGGGACCAACCCGTACTCCAGCCGCGGTCAGGTGACCTTCGACGGCGTCGCAGGGGCGAACTCGTCGGCGGGCAGCGCCGCCGGCTCGAGCGCCGGCACCCGGGGCACGCTCGCCGACGTCGCGATCTATTACTACATGACCGACCTGCGCGGCGGGAAGGACGCAAACGGGAACCTCACCGGACCCGCCACCAGCCCCAGCGCCACGCCCGCAGGGAGCGACGTCTCGGCGAACAACGTGTTCACCACGGCCAAGGACTTCGCGACGTTCCAGCACATGACGACCTACACGGTGGGACTCGCCGACGGGCTGATGCTGTACGACCCGAGCTACGAGACCGCCGCCTCCGGGGACTACCCCAACATCAAGGGCGCGGCTCCGAACGCCTGCTTCTGGACGTCGGGCGCGTGCAACTGGCCGCAACCGCAGCAGGACCAGCAGTCGGCCCTCGACGACCTGTGGCACTCCGCGGTCAACGGGCGCGGGACCTTCTTCAAGGCGACCGACCCGCGCACGCTGTACAACGCGCTGAGCAACGCGTTCCTGGACTTCTCGAAGTCGACCCACGCGGCGTCCGCGGCGGCGACCTCGAGCCCGAACATCACGGCGACGGACAACTTTGCCTTTACCACGACCTACCAGACCAACACCTGGTCAGGCGTCGTCCAGGCGCTTGCCTTGAATCCGGCCACCGGCGCGATCGACACGAGCCGGGGGACCCTCTGGTCCGCGGACGTGCAGCTCTACAACCAGATCACTACGGGCCCCGGCCGAACCCTCTTGATGGCCGATCCCACGACCGCGACCAAGGTGAAGCCCTTCGCTTTCGCCAGCATGAACGCGGCCGAGCAGGCCCTCTTCACGAACCATTGCACGACCGCGCCGATCCTGTCGCAGTGCACGACCCTCCTCAGCGCAGCGCAGAGATTGCAGGTCAACGCGGGCACGGCGCTCGTCGGCTTCCTGAGCGGCCAGGTCGCCAACGAAGGCATCCTGTTCCGCGACCGGACCGAGAGCGACCCGATCACCGGCGTCACCACGCAGACGATTCTCGGCGACATCGTCGATGCCGAGCCGGCGTTCGTCCGGCTGGCTCCGTTCCAGTACACGGATACCGGATATCTGGGCAGCTCCGGATTCCAGCAGTCGATGCTGACGCGCGCCGGCGCGCTGTATGTGGCGGCCAACGACGGCTATCTGCACGCCTTCGACTCGACAACGGGCAACGAGAACTGGGCCTACATGCCGAAGTTCGTCATGGCTGGCGTGTACCAACTCGCCGACATGCAATACGCGGGCGCGCACAGCTTCTTCCTCGACGCAACGCCGGAGACCAACGACGTGTTCGACGCGACCGCCGGCGTGTGGAAGACCATCCTCGTCGGTGGCGCGGCGGGCGGCGGGCGCGGATACTACGCGCTCGACGTCACCGACCCCCTGAATCCCAAGGGCCTGTGGGAATTCTGCTGGAACTCGCAGTGGTGCCCCACGAGCCCGGACGGGATCGTCCACAGCGACCTCGACCTGGGCTTCACCTACGGCAATCCGGTGTTCGGCAAGATTCCGATGACGAACACGGGCACCTCGATCAGCGGAAAGGCGCTCGCCGGGAAATGGGTCGTCATCCTGACCTCGGGGCTGAACAACACCGGTGTGCCCAGCGGGTTTCCGGCCACCCCGACCGGCTCGGGCGGCGGCTTCTTCTTCGTGCTCGACGCCATCACCGGCGAAGTGCTCGCCAAGGTGCCCACCAACGACCCGGCGACCGGCCTGAACGTCGGCACGACCACGCTGCCCTCGGGCCTGTTCAAGCATGCCGGGTTCTACAAGAATGGCCTGACCGATGCCACCATCAGCTTCATGTACGGCGGCGACCAGCAGGGCAACGTATGGCGCATCGACATGTCCGCCTCCCCGCTGACGGCGAATCACATGGTGACGCTGAAGGATGGCACCGGCAAGGTGCAGCCGATCACGATCAGGCCGGTGGCGACCAACATCAACAACGGCGCGACCCGCATCTTCTACGTCGGCACCGGGCGCTATATCGCCACGGCGGACGCCACCGACACGTCGCAGCAGTCTATCTACGGCATCAAGGACCAGGACACGGACTACGGCACCAACGTCCGTTCGATCGGACTGGTTCAGCAGGTCCTGAGCTCGAACAACGGGTCCGACCGTACGATCAGCAGCAACGCCGTCAACTGGTCCACGCAGAACGGGTTCTACATCGACCTCAATCCGGGCGGTACGAGCCCCGGCGAGCGCATCATCCTTGATCCTCGCCTCGAGCTGGGCACCCTGGTGTTCGCGTCGAACACGCCGGTGGTGGGAGGCTGCTCGGCCGGTGGGACGTCCTTCGTCTACAACCTGGACTATCTGACTGGCAGCTACGTGCCGGGAACGGCGAACGGCGTCGCGGGAAGCTACATCAACCAGTTCCTCGTGGGCGTCACGCCGATCCAGACGACCACGGGCGACATCAAGACCGTCAACACGGATTCGACGGGCAAGGTCACCACCGGCAACGTCAACATCAACAAGAGCGCGAAGGGTGTATCGCGGTTCACCTTCCGCGAGCGCTGAGATCGACACCCCCCGCGCCGAGGCCTGTCAGGGCTTCGGCGCGGCGCGCGCGGAAAGCTCGCGCGGCAGGGTAAATACCACGCTTTCGTTCACCCCCTCGAGCTGGCGCACGCTCGCCGCGCCGAGAGCCTTCAGCCGCGCGACGAGCTCGGTGACGAGAATCTCGGGAGCCGAGGCGCCGGCCGTGATCCCGACGCGCCGCTTGCCCGCCACCCACTCCGGCTTGAGCTGCTCCGCGCTGTCCACCATGTAGGCCGGGATGCCGCGGCTCTCCGCGACCTCGCGCAGGCGGTTGGAGTTCGAGCTGTTGGTCGAGCCTACGACGATGACCACGTCGCACTGCGGCGAGAGGAACTTGACGGCGTCCTGCCGGTTCTGGGTCGCATAGCAGATGTCGTCCTTCTTGGGCCCGGTGATCGTCGGAAATCGCGCTTTGAGCGCCGCAACCACCGCGGCGGCGTCGTCCACCGACAGCGTCGTCTGGGTCACATAGGAGACCTTCTGCGGGTCGCGCACGTCGAGGCGCGCCACGTCGGCCACCGTCTCGACCAGATGCATGCCCTCGGCCGTCTGCCCCATCGTGCCCTCGACCTCGGGGTGGCCGCGGTGGCCGATCATCACGATCTCGCGCCCCGCGGTGCGCATCTTGGCGACCTCGGCGTGGACCTTGGTCACCAGGGGGCAGGTTGCGTCGAAGACGCGCAGGCCCCGCGCCTTGGCCTCGGCGCGCACCGCCTTCGACACGCCGTGGGCGCTGAAGATGACGGTGCTGCCCGAGGGGACGTCGGCCAGCTCCTCGACGAATACCGCGCCCTTGCGCTTCAGGTCGTCCACCACGTACCGGTTGTGCACGACCTCGTGGCGGACGTAGATCGGCGCACCGTGCACCGCCAGGGCCTGCTCGACGATGCTGATGGCGCGCTCGACGCCGGCGCAGAAGCCGCGGGGATTGGCGAGCATGACTTCCATGCCGCTCATTCTAGGCCTTCTGCGTGGTACCGGCCGCGAGCAGGCTGTCGAGGATGAGCAGCCCGGCTCCGATCGTGATCGCGGAGTCGGCGACGTTGAACGCCCAGAAGTGCCAGCCGAAAGCGTGGAAGTCGAGAAAGTCGACGACGTAGCCCAGGATGATGCGGTCCCACAGATTGCCCAGCGCCCCGCCCAGGATCAGGGCGAGGCCCGCGGAGAACAGCCGCTCGCCGGAATGCTTGAGGAGCAGCGTGACGATCACCGCGGTGGCGAGGACCGCGATGCCGATGAAGAGCGTCCTCTGCCAGCCGCTCGCGTCCGACAGGAAGCTGAACGCCGCGCCGCGGTTGTGCGCGAGCACCAGGTTGAAGAACGGCGTCACCTCCCGCGCCTCGCCCGGGCGCAGTGCCGAGCTGACCGCGCTTTTGCTCGCGTGGTCGGCGAGCGCGATCAGCGCCGAGATCGCGAGCCAGGGAAGGAGGGGCTTCCAGCGGGTCATGCGAACCGGCGCGGCTCGCCCGCGCCGAAGAGATTCGAGACGCAGCGCCCGCAGATCTCCGGGTGCTTCGCGTCGGCGCCGACGTCGGCTCGCCAGTGCCAGCAGCGCGCGCACTTGGGGTGCTTGCTCGAACGCACCACCACACCCTCCTCTTCACGGCTTTTGACTTCACGTACCGAAGCGGCGGACGTTATCAAAGCAAAGCGCAAATCATCCCCCAGCGAGCTAAGTGCCGCATACTTTTCCCCGGAATATGCAAGGTCCACTTCGGCAGCGAGAGACGAGCCAATCGCTCCTGCCACGCGCGCCGCTTCGAGTTCCTTCAGTACCTCGGCTCGCACTGCGCGAATGCGATCCCACTTGTCCGCGAGGTGCATCTGTCCAGCGCAATTCGGGAGTGAGTGCCAGGTCGCGGCGAAGACACTATCAGGTTCGCTGGCAGTGTTCTTCCAAGCTTCCTGTGCAGTGAAGCTAAGAATCGGCGCCATCAAAGTCACTAGACTTCTCGTGATGTGAAAGAGTGCGTTCTGGGCCGAGCGCCTTGCTGTCGAGTCTGCCGCACATGTATACAGACGGTCCTTAAGGATATCCAGGTAGAACGCCCCTAGATCATCGGTGCAAAAGAACTGCAGCTTTTGCACGACTGTATGGAATTCATACTTGTTGTAGTACTCCTTGAGCTCCTCCTGCCACATCGTGGTTCTGCACAACGCGTAACGATCGATCTCGAACCAATCGTGCATCGGAATGGCGTGGAGACCTGGATCAAAATCGGACGTATTCGCAAGCAGGAAGCGCAACGTATTGCGAATGCGCCGGTAGCTTTCCACTACCCGCTTCAATATCTCGTCGGAGATGAACAGCTCCCCCGAATAGTCCGTCGCCCCGACCCACAGGCGGAGGATCTCCGCGCCCAGCGTCTCGGAGATCTTCTGCGGCGCGATGACGTTGCCGAGCGACTTCGACATCTTGCGCCCCTGGCCGTCGACGACGAAGCCGTGCGTGAGCAGCGCATCGTACGGCGCCCGGCCGTTCAGCATGCACGACACGAGGAGCGAGGAATGGAACCAGCCGCGGTGCTGGTCGGAGCCCTCGAGATACAGGTCGGCGGGAAATTTCAGCTCTTTTGCGTGCGAGCCGCGCAGCACCGTTTCGTGCGTCGAGCCCGAGTCGAACCACACGTCGAGCGTGTCCTTGATCTTCTCGTAGCTCGCGGCGTCCGCGCCGAGCAAGTCCTCAGCGCGCACCTGCTGCCAGGCCTCGATGCCGCCCGCCTCGACCTTCTTCGCGACCGCCTCGAGCAGCTCGTGCGTGCGCGGGTGCAGCGCGCCGGTTTCCCTGTGGATGAAGAACGGCATGGGCACGCCCCATTGGCGCTGGCGCGAGAGCGTCCAGTCGGGGCGGTTCGCGATCATGCCGTGCAGCCGCGCCTGCCCCCAGGCCGGGAAGAATCTCGTCGCCTCGACCGCGCGCAGCGCCGTCGCCCTAAGGTGTTCCTTCGGCTTCCTGCTGTGGTACCCGGGCACCTCGTCCATGCCCGCAAACCATTGGGTGGTGGCGCGATAGATGATCGGCGTCTTGTGGCGCCAGCAATGCATGTAGCTGTGCTGGTGCTTCTCGGAGTGGAAGAGGGCGCCGTTCTCGCGGATCTTCTCGACGATCTTCGGGTTCGCGGCCCAGATCGACAAGCCGCCGAAGAGGTCGAGCGAGCTCGCGTATTTGCCGTCGCCCATCACCGGCGCGAGGATCTGGTCGTCCTTCATTCCGTAGCTGCGGCAGGACACGAAGTCCTCGACGCCGTACGCCGGCGCACTGTGGACGATGCCGGTACCCTGTTCGAGCGTGACGTACTCACCTAGATAGACGGGCGACATGCGGTTGTAGAAGGGATGGCGGAACGCGATCCTCTCCAGTCGACTGCCCTTACACGACGTGAGCACCCTCCCCTTGAACCCGTAGCGCCCGAGGCAGGCCTCGCGCAGATCTGCGGCGAGGATAAGCAGGCCGCGCTCGGTCTCGACCAGGTCGTAGACAAGGTCGGGATGGACGTTCAGCGCCTGGTTGGCGGGGATCGTCCAAGGCGTAGTCGTCCAGATGACGATCCAGCCCTTTTCGGCCGGGAGATTCGTCAGGCCGAAAGCCTTCGCGAGCCTATCGCTTTCCGCGAAGGGAAAGCCGACGTCGATCGCGAAATCGGTGCGATCCATGTACTCGACCTCGGCCTCGGCGAGCGCAGACCCGCAGTCGAAGCACCAGTTCACGGGCTTGAGCCCCCGGTAGACGTAGCCGCGCTCCAGCAGCTTGCCGAGCGTGCGGATCTCGTCGGCCTCGTTGCGGAAGGCCATCGTCGTGTACGCGTGGTCCCAGTCGCCGAGCACGCCCAGGCGCTGGAAGTCGGCCTTCTGGCGCGCGATCTGTTCGGTCGCATAAGCGCGCGCGAGGCTCTGCGTCTTCTCGACGGGGATGTTCTTCCCGTAGGTCTTCTCGATCTGCACCTCGATCGGCATGCCGTGGCAGTCCCAGCCGGGCACATAGACCGCGTCGAACCCGGCGAGGTTGCGCGCCTTGACGATGATGTCCTTGAGGATCTTGTTGACCGCGGTGCCGATGTGAATGTCGCCGTTGGCGTACGGGGGCCCGTCGTGCAGCACGAACTTCGGCCGGCCCGCGCTCGCCTTGCGGATCTCCTCGTAGACCTTGCCCTCCCGCCACTCCTTCACCCACTGCGGCTCGCGCCTCGCGAGGTCCCCGCGCATCGGGAAGGGCGTGTCGGGAAGGTTCAGCGTGCTGCGGTAGTCCTTCTTGTCGTCAGGCATTGCGGCTTTCAAGCAGGAATGCCCTGGCGGCCTCGCAGTCGCGCTCGATCTGCGCCTTGAGGGCGCTGAGGTCGGAATACTTCTCCTCGTCGCGGATCTTGTGGAGGAACTCCACCCGCATGTGCGCACCGTAGAGATCCTGCGAAAAGTCGAACAGGTGCACCTCGAGCACCGCGCGTCCGCTCGCGGTGATCGTGGGCCGCACGCCCAGGCTGGCGACCGCGGGGCGCGGGCCCGCGCCTGCCCCGTGCACCCTCACCGCGAAGATGCCGGAGAGCGGCGGACGATTGTGCTTGAGCTGCACGTTCGCTGTCGCGAAACCCAGCTCGCGTCCGAGCCTTCTCCCGTGCACAACCCGACCGCTGATGCTGTAGGGCCGGCCGAGAAGCGTCTCGGCGGCACCGAGGTTCCCGGCCGCGAGCGCGGCACGCACCGCGGAGCTCGATACCCGCATACCCGCGTGGGCGACGTCCGCCAGCACCTCGACTTCGCAGCCGTGGCGCCGGCCGAGATCCCTCAGGAGGCCGATGTCGCCCGCGCGCCTGGCGCCGAAGCGGAAATCCTCGCCGATCAGCACCCAGCGCGCCCGCAGCCGCTTCGCCAGCACCTCCTCGACGAAGGATTCGGGAGCGAGGGAGGCGAACGCCCGGTCGAAGCGCTGCACGTGGGTGCGCTCCACGCCGTGCGCCGCGAGCAGCTCGAGCTTCTCGCGCAGAGATGCGAGGCGCGTCGGCGCTGCCTGCCCCGCGAAGAACTCGCGCGGGTGCGGCTCGAACGTGAGCACGCAGCTCTTGAGGCCACGCGTGCGCGCCCCCGCAAGCAGGCGTGCGAGCAGCGCCTGGTGCCCGCGGTGGATGCCGTCGAAGTTCCCCACGGTAAGCGCGACCGGAGGCAGCTGCGTGGCGGAAGCGCCGTGGGTGAGCAACATCGAAGGCAAGGAATGGCGTAAAGTTTTGAATTATAGCGGCAAGATCGAAGCTCACGGAGTCCCGATGAAGACGCTCGACGAGCAGATGGCGGTCTACGCCGCCTACCACCGCAACCGCTGGAACCGCCTCACGCACTTCGTCGGCGTGCCGGCGATCGTCTTCGCGATCCTCGTTCCGATGAACTGGGTTCCGCTCGGGGAAGGGATCACGCTGGCGCACGTGTTTCTCGGCGCCGTCCTTGCGTACTACTTCCTGCTGGACGTGCCGCTGGCGCTGGCGACCGCGGTCCTGACCTGCGCGCTGTACTACGCGGCCAGGCTCGCCGCAGGGAGCGGCTACGCCGCGGGCTGGTCCTGGTTCGGCGCGTTCTTCGTCGGGGGGTGGATCTTCCAGCTCGTCGGGCACGTGTTCGAGGGGCGCAAGCCCGCGCTCGTCGACAACCTGTTCCAGATCTTCATCGCGCCGATCTTCCTCGTCGCCGAGCTGTTCTTCGCGCTCGGCCTCAAGCGCGACGTCCGGCAAAAGGTCGAGGCGCGCCTCGTCAGTTGAGCCGCGAGGAGGCCTGCCTGAGCTCGAGGACCTTCTCGCGGATTTCGGCGGCATCCGCCGCGTCGGGACGCCTGCGCAGGTAGTTCTGCAGATCGGACAGCGCCGGCCGGAAGCACTCGAGCTTCTGGTACACGATGCCCCGGTCGCGCAGCTCCTCGGTGGACTCCGGCATCACCAGAAGCATGCGGTGCATGACCGCGAGCGCCTGCTCGAGCCTCCCCGTCTGCAGGTAGATGTTCTTGAGGTTGCGCAGTACCCGGGCGATGATCTGGCGCGGCGTTGCGGGCTCGAGGTAGCGGTCGAGCTGGGCCTGCTCGGCCTTGCCCGAGGGCAGGACCTGCGCGAGGCGCTGGCGCAGGTCGGCTTCGGACTGCGCCTCACCGCCGGTGAAGGGGTCGAGGACCAGCTGGCCGCGCTTGACGGCGAGCTTCACGAGGAAGTGCCCGGGAAAGGAGATGCCCTTCAGGTTGAGGCCGAGGCGCTTGCCGACTTCCAGATACAGGATGGACAGGGTGATGGGAATGCCGGTGCGGCGCTCCAGCACCTCGTTGAGGTAGCTGTTGCGCGGGTCGTAGTAGTCGACGAGGTTGCCCGAGAAGCGCATCTCGTTGAACAGGTAGTAGTTCAGCGCGAGCACCCGCTGCTCGGAGAACGCGTCGCCGGCGAGCCGCTTCTTGATCGCCACGGCGATGCCGTCTAGCTTTCCCAGGTATTCCGGGATGTCCAGATCGGGATAGTTGTCCTGGGCGAGCATCAGGCTCGCCTCGGCGAGATTGAACTGGTCGCGCGAGACGATCTCCGCGAAACGCTCGAGGCGCGTGTCCATGCTCTCAGGCCGCGCGTCTCGAGAAGTCGCCCAGCCTGAACCCGAGCAGGCGCAGGCTCCCGAAGTACGCCGCCGCCCCGAGCAGCACCAGCCCGCTGATCGCGGCGACCTTGCTCCAGCTTCGCGCGGTCAGCCACCAATGCTCCTCCCCCATCGCCGCCCAGAGCGCAAGCGCCATGGCGGCCACGGCCGCCGCGACCTTCAGCGCGAACATCCCCCAACCGGGCTGCGGCGAGTAGATACCATGCTGCCTCAGCTTGCGGTAGAGCAGGCCGGCGTTGAGGCAGGCGCCGAGTCCTATCGCGAGCGCCAAGCCCGCGTGCGGGCCGATGCCGGTCGACGCCTCCAGCCCCCCCTGCTTCAGGGAAAGGATGAACAGGGCGTTCATCGCCTGCGTGATGATCAGAGTCAAGATGGCGATCCGGACCGGGGTAGCAATATTCTGCCGCGCGTAAAAGCCTGGCGCCAGCACTTTGACCAGGATCAGCCCGAGCAGGCCGATGCTGTAGGCGACGAGCGCCTGACGCGTCATCCAGACATCGTGCTCGCCGAACCGGCCGTAGTGGAACAGCGTCGTGACCAGCGGCACCGAGAGGAGAGCCAGGGCGAGAGCGGCCGGTACGGTCAGAATCACCGTGAGCCTCAAGCCCCAGTCGAGCAGCTTCGAGTACTCGCCCTCGGAGGACTGCACATGGTACTTCGACAGGCTCGGAAGCAGTATCGTGCCGAGCGCCACGCCCAGGAGCCCAGTCGGGAACTCCATCAGGCGGTCTGCGAAATAGAGCCACGAGATGCGCCCGTCTCCCAGAAACGAGGCGATGATGGTGTTGATGAGGAGGCTCACTTGCGCGACCGATACGCCGAGCACCGCGGGCCCCATGAGAACGAGGATCCGCCGCACTCCGGGATCGGAGAAGCCGAGCCGCGGCCTCGGCAGCATGCCTATCCTCGCAAGCGCGGGCAGCTGCAGCGCGAGTTGCAGGATGCCACCCGCAAACACCGCCCAGGCGAGCACCATAGCAGGCGGGTCGAAGTACGGTGCCGCGAGCAGCGCACCGAAGATAAAGGACAGGTTCAGTAGCGTCGGAGTCAGCGCCGGAACGGCAAATCGGCTCCAGGTATTGAGAATGCCGCCCGCGAGCGAAACCAGGGAAATGAACAAAATGTACGGGAATGTCACTCTTAGCATCGCCACAGTCAGGTCGAACTTCTCCGGCGTAGCCGCGAAACCAGGGGCGGTCACATAGATGACGATCGGTGCGCCGACGACGCCCAGTATGGTCGCGACGACCAGAGCGAGGGTGAGCAGCGTGGCAGTGCGGTCCACCAGCAATCGGGTCTCCGAATCGCCGCGCCGCGTCCGGTACTCCGAAAGCACCGGAACGAAGGCTTGCGAGAACGCGCCTTCGGCGAACAGGCGCCGGAGCAGGTTGGGAATGCGGAAGGCGACGAAGAATGCGTCGGTCGCGAGCTCGGCGCCAAACAGCCGCGCGATCAGCATGTCGCGGATGAACCCGAGAATCCGTGACAGGAGCGTCATGCTGCTGACCGTCGCGAGCGCTCTCAGCAGGTTCATCGCGGGATTATAGCTTTCGGGGGCGGAAATCCTTGCGCGGCCAGGGGTCTGCGACTACAATTGCGGCCTTTCGTCCGGGTACAGACCATGGCCAACACGAAGGGCGCGCGCAAGGCGGCGCGTCAAGCCGAGCGCCGGCGCAGGCACAATGCGAGCCTGCAATCGGCCCTGAGCAGCGCGATCAAGAGCGTCACGAAAGCCATCAAGGCCGGCGACAAGGCGGCGGCGCGCAAGGCCTTCAGCGAGGCGAGCGGGATCATCGACAGCATCGCCGACAAGCAGATCATCCACAAGAACAAGGCGGCCCGGCACAAGAGCCAGCTCTCGCTGCGTCTGAAAGCGATGGCGGGATAGCTATCCGGCCTGCGGGCGCTCCTCGGCGCGCCCGTGCCGCACCTGCAGTTCGTTGTCTCTCGCGAAGTGCAGCAGGAAGTTGTAGGCCATCGGCTCGATTTCCTTCAATCGAGCGTCGACGACGACGCATTTCACGCCCTCGGACCTCACGGGATAGACGTACGGCGAGTACTGCATGCGGCCGTCGGAGCCGAACGCCGACATGACGCCGCAGAGGCGCTCGGCCCAGTCGCTCGGCCGGAACGGCATGCCTTCGAGCGTCACGCCCCTGATCAGGAATTCGTCGGTGCTCGAGCTCATGTCGTCCGGGCGAGGCGCGAAAGTATAATCCGCTTTTCCCTCGGCGCACCCCATGAAGAAGCCCGTCAGCCGGGTCCTCATCATCAACGACGAGCCGCTCGTTCTCAGGGAGTTCGTCAAGGGGCTGAACGCCGCGGCGAGGTCGCTCGACAATCCGCTGGGCATCACCTTCGCCGGCGTTACCACGGCGCGCGAGGCGCTCGCCGCGATCGAGGAGGACGGCGACCTTCAGGCGGTCGTGGTCGACGACAAGCTGTACACGCTGAGCCAGAAGAGTGCGAAGAAGGAGACGTCGGCGCTCGAGCTGGTGCAGAGGGTCACGCGCTTCCGGCCCGAGCTCGACGTCTACATCCTGATCGCGCAGGAGCACGAGGACGAGATCGTCGACGCGCTCTTCGCCGAGGCGGTCGACGGCTACTTCTACCGCGAGGAGCGCGACTACCGCGGCATGTACCGCATTCTCAACGCCCAGATCCAGGAACGCTCGCGCACTCCCTTCTACGACCAGCTCAAGAACTACGTCTGGATGGCGAAGGACTCCTGGCACACGCCCGGTCATTCCTCGGGCGAGTCGCTGCGCGACAGTCCCTGGGTCAGCGATTTCTACGAGTTCATGGGCGAGCACGTGTTCGACGGCGACCTGTCGGTCTCAGTGAAGATGCTCGACTCGCTCATGGAGCCGACCGGGGTCATCGCAGAGGCGCAGACCATCGCCGCGAAGGCCTTCGGCGCCCGGCGCACCTTCTTCGCCACCAACGGCACCTCCACCTCGAACAAGGTGATCTTCCAGACGCTGCTCGCCCCGGGGGAGAAGCTGCTCCTGGACCGCAATTGCCACAAGTCGGTCCACCACGGCGTGGTGCTCTCGGGCGGCCACCCGATCTATCTCGATTCCTCGGTCAACGCCAAGTACAGCCTCTACGGGCCGGTGCCGAAGAAGACCATCCTATCGGCGATCCGCAGGCACCCGGACGCCCAGGCCATCATCCTCACGTCGTGCACCTACGACGGCCTGCGCTACGATCTCGAACCTATCGTCAAGGCGGCGCACAGGAAGGGCATCAAGGTGATCGTCGACGAGGCCTGGTACGGGTTCGCGCGCTTCCACCCCGCGTTCCGGCCCACCGCGCTGGAGGCCGGCGCCGACTACGCCACGCAGAGCACGCACAAGGTGCTCTCGGCCTTCTCGCAGGCATCGATGATCCACGTGAACGATCCGGGGTTCAACGAGCACCTGTTCCGCGAGAACTTCAACATGCACACGTCGACGAGCCCGCAGTACAGCATGATCGCGAGCCTCGACGTGGCGCGCAAGCAGGCGGTGATGGAGGGCTACAAGCTGCTGTCGCGCACGCTCGCGCTCTCCAGGGAGCTGCGCGCCCAGATCAACTCGACCGGGATATTCCGCGCCCTCGAGCTGGAGGAGCTCCTGCCCCACGAGGTCAAGCGGGACAACATCCTGCTCGACCCGACGAAGGTGACCGTAGACATCTCGAGCTGCGGGTACACGGTCGAGGACCTCCAGCGCGAGCTTTTCGACCGCTACAACATCCAGGTCGAGAAATCCACGTTCAACACGCTGACGCTGCTGCTCACCATCGGCACCACGCGCAGCAAGGTGTCGCGCCTGTACGACGCCCTCATGCGCATCGCCCGCGAGCGCCGCGTGCCGCGGCGCCTGTACCGCTTCCCCGAGATCCCGGGCTTCACCCGGCTGCGGTTCCTGCCCCGCGACGCCTTCTACTGCGGCGGGGAAGTCGTTCCGCTGGTCAACGACAGGGACGGGCTGCGGCGCGATCTGCTCGGCCGGGTGTGCGCCGACCAGATCGTCCCCTACCCTCCGGGCATCCCGGTTCTCGTGCCCGGACAGATCATCACCCGGGAGATCCTCCGCTACCTCGTAGGCCTGCTGCGGTCCCAGAAGCGGGTGGAGCTCCATGGGATCGTGTACGACGGGTATCTGCCCTGCCTGCGGGTGTTGAAGCCGGCCGAGGAAAGGGGGCTCCGCCGGATCGACTGAGGGAGGCGGGCTTGTCACCCCAAAAATCTTATGCTATACAGCCGCTTCCGGGAGGATCATGCTGCCCTTGTTGAACACGACGAAGTTCGGATTTCGCATCCGCACGCGCCAGGGGCTGATCGTCGAGCACCTCATGATCCACGGCCGCGATGAAGCGGACGCCGAGCGCAAGCTTCGCCAAATGTACCTGCACTGCGAAATCCTCGAGCGCAGCGTGATGCAGCCCGCGACCATGCAGCCGACACTCGGGTCCGCCGCGAGGACCCCCGACGGAACCAGCTTCGAGGAGATTGTCTCGCTGATCACGAAGTAGCCGCGGCCTGCGGCGCCAACTCGGCTTCCAGGAAGCCCGTCCCGAGCAACTCGTCCAGCAGCGCTTCGTAGTCCTGCGCTCCCCGGCTGTTGGGAGCGTGCGCGAAGACGTCCTTGCCCAGCGCCGGGCTCTCGGCGATGCCCACGGACTCGATGATGCGCGTCTCGCAGACATCCGTCCCGAACCGGCTGGCGAGCTGGCTGGCGATGTCGTGGGACATCTTCCGGCGCGCGTCGAACCGCGTGAGCAGGTAGCGGCGCTCGACGCGGTGCTTGAATACGTGCTCGAGCGCCTTCAGCGTCTGGTCGAGCGCGAGCGCGCCCCTCAGGGCGAGGTAGTCGGTGGAGATCGGGATGAGCACCTTCTCGGAGGCGAAGATCCCCGAAAGCGACATCACCCCCAGCATCGGGCAGCAGTCGATGAGCACCGGTCGCGTGCCGTCCCAGCCGGCCTCCAGTCCGTTCTTGAGCTTGTTGAGGATGTCCGGCCCCTTGCCGAACAGGGTGTCCACCTTGATCAGCTCGCTGTGGGCGGGGATGAGCTCGCCCCCGAAGCGTATCGGCCGCACCACTTCCCTCAAGGGCTTGCCCGCGCTGAAATACGCGAACAGGCTCTCGGCGCTCGACGCCGCGGGGTTGAGGATCGAGCTCAGGTGCGACTGCGCGTCGAGGTCGACGAGCAGGGGAACGACGCCCCTGCGCGCGAGCGCGGCGCCCAGGTTGAGCACAGTCGTGGTCTTGCCGACGCCGCCCTTCTGATTGAATACGGTGAGCCGTGTTCCCATGTCCGGATTCGTTATGCTAAGCTATTGGCTCTTCAGAGAAATTCGAATTATGGCACAGGGCGACACGATGACATTTTCCGCGCCGAGGCGCCGCCACAGCGCCGTGCAATCGCCCGTCCGGCACGATACCCGACGACGCCGGCCTTAGCGCAGAACGCAATTCCGCGCGCCCAAGGGACCCGAGGGCGCATTCCGAAGTTTTTCGCGCAGAGTGCTCACCTTGCGCGCGCAAGAATTTGAACGGGTGAACTCATGTCCTATTCGATGAACACGTACAACCGGATTCCGGTCGCTTTCACGCACGGCAAGGGCGTCTGGGTCTGGGACCAATCCGGAAAGAAATACCTCGACGCGCTGGCCGGCATCGCGGTCAATACACTCGGCCACGCGCACCCCAGCCTGACCCGCGCGATCGCCGAGCAGAGCGCGCGCCTGATACACGCTTCCAACCTCTACACCATCGCGGAGCAGGAGCGGGCCGCGGAGAAGCTCGCGCAGATCAGCGGCATGGATGCCGTGTTCTTCTGCAACTCCGGATGCGAGGCGAACGAGGCCGCGATCAAGCTCGCGCGCCTGCACGGCCACGGCAGGGGCATCGACTCCCCCGCGATCGTGGTAATGGACAAGGCCTTCCACGGGAGAACCCTCGCGACGCTCTCTGCGACGGGCAACCGCAAGGTGCAGGCCGGGTTCGAGCCGCTCGTTCCCGGGTTCGTGCGCGTTTCCCTGAACGACATCGAAGCGGTGCGCCGTGTCGCGCGGGAGGACAAGAGCGTGGTCGCCGTGCTGGTCGAGCCCATCCAGGGCGAGGGCGGGATCAACCTCGCGACCATGCAGTACCTGCGCGACCTGCGCGAGCTGTGCGACCAAAACGGGTGGCTCCTCATGGTCGACGAGGTCCAGTGCGGCCTCGGCCGCACCGGCAAGTGGTTCGTGTACCAGCACGCCGGAATCCGGCCCGATGTCGTGCTGCTCGCCAAGGGGCTCGCCTCGGGCGTGCCGATAGGCGCCTGCCTGGCGAGAGGAGCCGCGGCCTCGGTGTTCAAGCCGGGCTCGCACGGTTCCACCTTCGGAGGCAATCCCCTCGCCTGCGTCGCAGCGCTCGCCACGCTGGAAGCGATCGAGCAGGAAGGCCTGATGCGGAATGCCGAGCGGGTCGGCGGGATCATTCTCGCCGGGCTGCGCGAGCAGCTGGGCGGCCTCCCGGGCGTGGCGGAGATCCGGGGCCAGGGGCTGATGATCGGGATCGAGCTCGACCGGCCCTGCGCCGAGCTGGTCGGGCAGGCGCTGGAGGCGGGGTTGCTCATCAACGTCACCATGGACAACGTCATCCGGCTGTTGCCGCCCCTGATCATGAACGAGGCCGAAGCGCGCGAGACTCTCGCGATCCTGGTGCCGCTGGTGCGCACCTTCCTCGCAAGAGTGCACTCCGCCGTGGCCGCGCGCGCATGAAGAAGAAGGCGAAAGTCCCGCTGCGGCATTTCCTGCAGTTCAAGGATTTCACCGGCGCGGAATACGAGCACCTCTTCGAGCGCACTCGCTGGATCAAGAACCAGTTCAAGCGCTACCGGCGCTACTGGCCCCTCGAGGATCGCACGCTCGCCATGGTCTTCGAGAAGCCGTCGACGCGGACGCGGCTGTCGTTCGAGGCGGGCATGCACCAGTTGGGGGGCGCGGCGATCTATCTGTACACGCGCGACACCCAGCTCGGGCGCGGCGAGCCGGTCGAGGACGCCGGGCAGGTGATATCGCGCATGTGCGACATCGTCATGATCCGCACCTTCGAGCAGGGCATCATCGAGCGCTTCGCCGCGAACTCGCGCGTGCCGGTGATCAACGGGCTCACCAACGAGTACCATCCCTGCCAGGTGCTCGCCGACATCTACACCTACGTCGAGCACCGCGGGCCCATCAGGGGCAAGACCGTTGCCTGGATCGGAGACTCGAACAACGTCTGCAACACCTGGCTGCAGGCGGCGACGGTGTTCGACTTCGACGTCCACGTCTCCACGCCTCCGGGCTACGAAGTCGAGCCCGAGCGCGCGGGCGTCTACGACGGCGACCACTACGAGAGCTTCGCGGACCCGATGGACGCCGCGCGCGGCGCCGACATGGTCACCACCGATGTGTGGACCAGCATGGGCTTCGAGGCCGAGAACGAGACGCGCAAGCGCGACTTCGAAGACTGGCAGGTGGACGCGCAGATGATGAAGACGGCGAAGAGGAACGCCGTCTTCATGCACTGCCTGCCCGCGCACCGCGGGGAGGAGGTTGCCGCGGAGGTGATCGACGGGCCCCAGAGCGTGGTCTGGGACGAGGCCGAGAATCGCCTGCACACACAGAAGGCGCTCATGGAATTTCTCTTGCTCGGAAAGGTGAAGAAGTGAAGGCGGCGGAAAGCGTGAAGAAGGTGGTGCTGGCCTACTCCGGGGGGCTCGACACCTCGGTCATACTCCGGTGGCTCCAGGATGAGTACGGCTGCGAGGTGGTCACGTTCACGGCCGATATCGGCCAGGGCGAGGAGCTCGAGCCCGCCCGGAAGAAGGCGAAAATGGCCGGCGTCAGGCAGATCTTCATCGAGGACCTGCGGGAAGAGTTCGTGCGCGACTTCGTGTTTCCCATGTTCCGCGCCAACGCCGTGTACGAGGGCGAGTATCTCCTGGGCACGTCGATCGCCCGCCCGCTGATTGCCAAACACCTCGTCGAAATCGCGAGGAAGACCGGGGCCGACGCCATCGCCCACGGCGCCACCGGCAAGGGCAACGACCAGGTGCGCTTTGAGCTCGGCGCCTACGCGCTCATGCCCGACGTCCGGATCATTGCGCCCTGGCGCGAGTGGGACCTGCTCTCGCGCGAGAAGCTCCTCCAGTACGCCGAGCGGCACGGCATTCCGGTCGACTACCGGAAGAAGAAAGGCCAGGCGCCCTACTCCATGGACGCCAACCTGCTGCACATCTCGTACGAAGGCGGCATTCTCGAGGACCCGGACTACGAGCCCGAGGAGTCGATGTGGCGGATAACGGCCAGCCCCGAGAAAGCCCCCGGCCGCCCGCAATACGTCAACCTCGGCTACGAGCGCGGCGATATCGTGTCGATCGACGGCAAGCGCCTGTCGCCCGCGAAGGTGCTCGCCAGGCTGAACGCGCTCGGCGGGCGTCACGGCATCGGCCGGCTCGACCTGGTCGAGAACCGTTACGTGGGGATGAAGTCGCGCGGCTGCTACGAGACGCCAGGAGGCACCATCATGCTACGCGCCCACCGCGCGATGGAGTCGATCACGCTCGACCGCGAGGTGCTCGCGCTCAAGGACGACCTGATGCCGCGCTACGCGCGCCTGATCTACAACGGCTACTGGTTCAGTCCCGAGCGTGCTCTGCTGCAGAGGCTGATCGACGAATCGCAGAAGTCAGTCAACGGCACGGTCCGCGTGAAACTCTACAAGGGCACGGCAACCACGGTCGGCCGGTCCTCGACGACGGACTCGCTGTTCGACCCTGCGATCTCGACTTTTGAGGATGACCGCGGGGCCTACGACCAGGCCGACGCCGGAGGGTTCATCCGGTTGAACGCCCTGCGCATGCGCATCGCCGCGAACCGCCGGCGCCGGCGCTGACCCGATTGCGCCTCCGGATCTACTCCGACGTCCACCTCGAGCGCGCCCTCTTTGCGCCGCCGGAGAACGACGCCGACGTCGTAGTGCTCGCCGGGGACATCGCCAACGGAGCGGCGGGCATCGAATGGGCGAAGGAGGCTTTCGATGCGCCCGTCCTCTACCTCGCGGGCAACCACGAGTACTACGAGGGCGAGTTCGAATCGGTCAACTCCGCGATGCGCGCCGCCGCCGCCGGCAGGATCGAGCTGCTCGACTGCACGCGGACCATCTTCGGCGGCGTGCGCTTTCTCGGCTGCACCCTGTGGACCGACTATTCCCTCGCGCCCGAGAGCGAGCGCGCGGTCCTGGTCGAGGAATCGCGCAAGCGCAACCCGGACTATCAATTGATTCGCTACGGCGCGCGCCTGTTCGCCCCGGAGGACGCGATCGCGCTCTGCACCTTCCACCGCGCATGGCTTGCTGCCGAGCTCGCCCGCGCGTTCGCGGGCAGAACCGTCGTGATCACCCACTTCGCACCGCACCCGAATTCGATCGCCCCGGCGTATGCGAACCACCCTGCCAACCCGGCCTTCGTGCTCAACCTCGACGACCTCATGGGTCGCGCGGTGCTGTGGATCCACGGCCACACTCACACTTTCTTCGACTACCACGTCCGCGGCACGCGCGTCATCTGCAACCCGCGCGGCTACCCGAAAGAGGCGACGGGTTTTCGCCCCGATCTGACCGTGGAAATCTGAAGGCGCCCGCGCGCGCCTGCTTTCTCAGACGAGGTCGGCCGCCAGCGAGCGGCGCGTGCTTTCCGGCACGGCCGCGACCGCGTGCCTGTAGGCCTCGTGCTCGATGCCCATGCCGATGGCTGCTCCTCCGTTCACCGCCGCGGCCATCGCGCGAGTGAGCTCGAAGCGCAGGAAATGCACGGCCGAGGTCTTGTCCTCGGTAGCGCGCTCCAAGTCTTCATCGGCGATGGCGTAGACGCGCTCGAAGCCGGCGACCTGCACCCAGACGCGGTTTTCGATGCCGACCAGGTTCGCGAGGGCGGCGTGACGCTCTTCGATGTCGTCGTACTCCACCATGAAGGTCGCCTTCCAGTTGCTGCCGTCGGGAATCAGGGGGTTGTACGCGGAAAGCTCGTCCTCGATGCCTTCGGCCTCGAAGACGCGCTCGATGCGCAGCATTTCCTGCACCTGGTACTGCATGGTCAGGCGGTCCTCGAAATACAGGGTGGCGTGCGGCCCGATTGCCACCTGGCGGTCGCGCTTGTGCGCCAGCACCACGGCGCGGAACGCCGGCCGCGCGGCCGCGTACTGCTCGAGGCTCATCAGGTTTTCACGGCTCAGATGTTGCATCTTCGTCTCCGGATTACTTGCCGAGGGCATCCAGCGCCTTCTTGAAGCGGTTGGCGTGCGAGCGCTCGGCCTTCGCCAAGGTCTCGAACCAGTCGGCGATCTCCGTGAAGCCCTCGTCGCGAGCGGCCTTCGCCATGCCCGGGTACATGTCTGTATACTCGTGTGTCTCGCCGGCGATCGCGGTCTTGAGGTTATCGGCCGTCGGGCCGAAACTCATTCCGGTCGCGGGGTCGCCGCACTGCTCCAGGTACTCAAGATGGCCGTGCGCGTGCCCGGTCTCGCCCTCGGCGGTCGAGCGGAACACCGCGGACACGTCGTTGAAGCCCTCGACGTCCGCCTTGTTGGCGAAGTACAGGTAGCGTCGGTTCGCCTGCGATTCGCCGGCGAACGCGTACTTCAGGTTCTCTTCGGTCTTGCTGCCCTTCAGTTTCATGGTGTCTCTCTCCAGATCAGATTTGGGACCGGCTCAACCGGCGCACTCGAATCATCGCCCCGGCGGCGCGCCGATTCCAATGGATTGTCGCGATGGGCTCGATAGCCGGGCCCTATCACGGTGAATCAGGCGAGATCGAAACGGTCGAGGTTCATCACCTTGGCCCACGCCGCCACGAAGTCCTGGACGAACTTCTCCTTCGCGTCCGCGCTCGCGTAGACCTCCGCGATCGCCCGCAGCTGCGAGTTCGAGCCGAAGACGAGGTCGACGCGCGTGCCGGTCCACTTGACCTTGCCGGTCTTGCGCTCGCGCCCCTCGAACACGTCCTTCGCGTCCGAGACCGGCTTCCACTCCGTGCGCATGTCGAGCAGGTTGACGAAGAAGTCGTTGGAGAGCGTCTCGGGCTTGGAGGTGAAGATCCCGTGCTTCGCGCCGCCGGCGTTGGTCCCCAGCACGCGCAGGCCGCCCACCAGCACCGTCATCTCCGGCGCCGTCAGCGTCAGGAGCTGCGCCCGGTCGATGAGCAACTGCTCGGCGGAGACCGGCCACTTGCCGCTCAGGTAATTGCGGAAGCCATCGGCGAGCGGCTCGAGCACCTCGAAGGATTCGACGTCGGTCTGGTCTTGCCTCGCGTCCATGCGCCCGGCCCTGAACGGCACCTTCACGGTGACACCGGCCTTCTTCGCGGCTGCTTCCACGCCCGCGCAGCCGGCGAGCACGATCAGGTCGGCGAGCGACACCTTCTTGTTGCCCTTGGCCTTCTTGTTGAAGTCGGCCTGGATGCCCTCCAGCGTCTTCAGCACTTTCGCGAGCTGCGCCGGCTGGTTCACTTCCCAGTCCTTCTGCGGCGCGAGGCGAATGCGCGCGCCGTTGGCGCCGCCGCGCTTGTCGGAACCCCGGAAGGTGGACGCCGACGCCCAGGCTGTCGACACCAGCTGCGGGATGGACAGCTTCGAGGCGAGGATCTTCTTCTTGAGGTCGGCGATCTCCTTCTCGCCGACCAGCTTGTGGTCGACCGCGGGAATCGGATCTTGCCAGATCAGCTCTTCTTTCGGCACCTCCGGCCCGAGGTAGCGAGCGCGCGGGCCCATGTCGCGGTGCGTCAGCTTGAACCAGGCGCGCGCGAACGCATCGGCGAAGGCCTGCGGGTCCTCGTAGAACCGCCGCGAGATCTTGCCGAACTCCGGATCGAAGCGCAGCGTCAGGTCGGTGGTCAGCATGGTCGGCTTGTTGAGCTTGCCCGGGATGTGCGCGTCGGGAACGATCGCCGGCGCGTCCTTCGCCACCCATTGCTTGGCGCCGGCGGGCGACTTGACCTGCTCCCATTCGTACTTGAACAGGTTCTCGAAGAAGTTGCTGCTCCAGAGCGCCGGGGACTTGGTCCAGGTCACTTCGAGGCCGCTCGAGATCGTATCGGCGCCATGCCCTGATTTGTAGTCGCTCGTCCAGCCCAAGCCCTGCGCTTCCAGCGGGGCGCCCTCCGGATCCGGGCCCTTGTGCGATTCCGGGGCCGCGCCGTGGGTCTTGCCGAAGGTGTGGCCGCCGGCGATCAGCGCGACGGTCTCCTCGTCATTCATCGCCATGCGGCCGAAGGTGGCGCGGATATCCTTGGCGGCGGCCATGTAGTCGCCGCTCGCGTTCGGGCCTTCGGGATTCACGTAGATGAGGCCCATGTGGGTCGCGCCGAACGGCCCCAGGTCCCGATCGCCGCTGAAGCGCTTGTCGGCGCCCAGCCATGCGATCTCCTCGCCCCAGTTCACGTCCTCGTCCGGCTCCCAGACGTCGGCGCGGCCGCCGCCGAAGCCGAAGGTCCTGAAGCCCATCGACTCGAGCGCGACGTTGCCGGCGAGGATCATCAGGTCGGCCCAGGAGATCTTGCTTCCGTACTTCTGCTTGATCGGCCACAGCAGGCGGCGCGCTTTGTCGAGGTTGACGTTGTCGGGCCAGCTGTCCAATGGCGCGAAGCGCTGCTGGCCGCGGCCGCCGCCGCCGCGGCCATCCGTGACGCGGTAGGTTCCGGCGGCGTGCCAGGCCATGCGGATGAAGAACGGCCCATAGTGACCGAAGTCGGCCGGCCACCAGTCCTGCGAGTCGGTCATCACCTTGACCAGGTCCTTCTTGAGCGCCTTGTAGTCGAGGCTCTTGAACTCTTTTGCGTAGCTAAAGCCCTTGCCCATTGGGTCGGACTTCGCGGAATGCTGGCGCAAGAGTTCCAGCCGCAGCTGGTTCGGCCACCAGTCGCGGTTGGTCCGGCCGACGCCGGCAATGTGGGTGAACGGGCACTTGCCCGTGGTCTTGTCATCGACTCTTACTTTTGTGTCCATGTCTGTCTCCGATCGCGGCTGAACCGCCAACATAGTCTCGTGGGGAAGGGGGCGCTTGACGCAAGTCAAACGAAGCCGCCTCTCGAACACTTTGCCATCGGCAGGCTATCGCGGCCCGAGCACGATCTCCAATCGAATGTCGCGATGGGCGCGATAGCGAACCGCTATCGCGCAAGCCTTGCGACGGACCTCACAGATAGCTGACGCAACCGAGGGCGCAGGCGCGGATGGCCCGCCGCAGGGCTTCGATCGCCTGAGGGCGCGGGAAGGTCGCGCGCCAGGCGACCGCTACCGACCGTCGCGGCGGTCGGATGAAAGGCCGGACCACGGTGAGCTCGGAGGCATACAGTCCGGGGCCGGCCGCCGCGGTGCAGGGCAATACGGTGATGCCCATGCCGGAAGCCACCATGTGGCGAATGGTCTCGAGCGAGCTGCCCTCCAGCGACCTCTGCAATCCGCCTTCGGTGCCGGGGGGCCCGACGCAGCTCGGGCAGGCCGCGATCACCTGGTCGCGGAAACAGTGGCCAGCCCCGAGCAGCAGCACGGTTTCGTTCGACAGCTCGTCGGTCGCGATCGCCTTGCGCCGCGCCCAGGCATGCGCGGCCGGCACCATCACCATGAACGGCTCGTCGTAGACCGGTAGGGTGACCACCCCCGGCTCCTCGAAGGGCAGGCAGGCGATCATTGCGTCGATCTCGCCCGCGACGAGGCGCTCTCGCAGGCGCGCCGTGTAGTTCTCCTCGATCACGAGAGGCATGCGCGGCGCCGATTCATGCAGGATCGGCACCAGGCGAGGAAACAGGTAGGGACCGACGGTGTAGATCGCGCCGATGCGCAACGGCCCTTCGAGAGGATCGCGCGACTCTCGGGCGATGCGCTTGACGCTCTCCAGCTCGTCGAGCACGCGCCGCGCCTGCCCGACGATGCGCTCGCCGACCGGAGTGACAGCGATCTCGCCCTTGCTTCGTTCGAAAAGCGCCACGCCCAGCTCTTCTTCGAGCTTCTTGACCGCCACGCTCAGCGTCGGCTGGCTGACGAAGCAAGCCTCGGCCGCGCGGCCGAAATGCCGCTCCCGCGCCAGGGCGACGATGTAGCGCAATTCCGTGAGGGTCATTGCCGTAGGATTCTACCGCCCATCGCAACCCGCCAAGCGCGGCGGCCCGGAGGTAGTTGACAAGGCCGCATGACAAACGTATAAGCAATTCAGCTAACGGGGAGGACCCCGAGGCTAAAGTTGTTTCCTCAATACTCTGCGAGGTTTAGATGAGAAAAATCCTTATCGCTGTTGTCATCTCCGCCGTACCCGCGTTTGCGTTTGCCCAGCAAAACAACATTGGAAGCTGCGGCTGGGGCGCCAAGCTGTTCGACGGTCAAAGCGGCATCGCTCCCCAGGTTCTCGCCGTCACGACCAACGGCACCTCGGGCAACCAGACCTTCGGCATCACCACCGGCACGTCCGGCTGCACCCAGGACGGCGTAGTGAAGTCGACCTGGAAGACCGCAATGTTCATCGACGGCAACAAGGACCGTCTGGCCCGCGACATGTCCATCGGCAACGGCGAGACGCTGGATTCGCTCGCTCATCTGATCGGCGTGCGTGAGGAAGACCGTGCGGCGTTCAGCCGGGCGATGCAGGACAACGTCTCGGTCATCTTCCCCTCGGGAAGCACGACCGACGACAGCGTCGTGGCGCTGAAGCAGGTTCTGCGCTCGGATCGCGAGCTGTCGCAGTACGCCGCTTCGATCTAGTTCGCATCTAGTCTCAAGGAAGCACCCAGTGGTCCGCCACTGGGTGTTTTTTTTCCTGTGTCCTTCGTGCCGCGCCTCTGCCTGGCGCTCCTGGGGATCTTCGGCGTCATTACGCCCGCCATCGCCGCGGACCCGGCCTACCTCGACGAGCTGGTAGCGCGCTCCCGCGAGCTGCGACTCTCCGCGCGCCGCGAGTGGAACCGCCTGGTGCACTATGCCCCCAACCTGATCACTCCGGGCGTGCACGGCCTCGCCGACGCGCGCCGCTTCTATCTGGCGCCCGACGGAAAGACCGACCCGCGTAACGAGCTCGAGGCGACGCTCGCGGCGTTCTTCTCCGACGTCCAGGAAACCGACAAGGTGCAGAATCCCCAGTGCGCGTTCATCGCCCGATACCACTGGCTCGACACACAGCTGCGCTTCGATCCGGCGCGCCTAGGGAAACAGACGTGCAGGCGCTTCGAGGAGTGGCGACGGACCCTGAACCCGCAGGGCCTGACCCTCATTTTCCCGGCCGCCTCGCTCAACAATCCCTCGTCGATGTATGGTCACACCCTCCTGCGCGTCGACGCTAAGGACCAGGACGAGAAGACCAGGCTGCTGGCCTATGCCATCAACTACGCCGCCAACACCGACGAGACGAACGGGGTCGCGTTCGCGATCAACGGGCTGTTCGGTGGCTATCCCGGCACGTTCTCGATGATGCCGTACTACCTGAAGGTCAGGGAGTACTCGGACATGGAGAACCGCGACGTCTGGGAATACCAGCTCGATCTCTCGCCCGACGCCATCGACCGGGTACTCATGCACGTCTGGGAGCTCGGGCCGGTGTATTTCGACTACTACTTCTTCGACGAGAATTGCTCGTACTATCTGCTCGAGCTTCTGGAGGCCGCGCGCCCCGACCTGAACCTCACAGGCCCTTTCCGGTGGTGGGCGATTCCCTCCGACACGGTGCGCGAGCTGGTCAAGCAGCCCAGGCTCGTGAGAAGGGCCGTATACCGGCCGTCGAACGCCACCGTGATCCGGCACCGGCTGCAGCTGATGACCCCGGCGGAGCGCACCCTGGTCAACCCGCTCGCCCGCGGGCTCATGCCGCTCACCGATCCCGCCCTGGCCGCGCTGCCGCCTTCCTCACAGGCGCGGGTGCTCGAGGTCAGCCACGACTACCTGAGCTACCTGCAGGCCAGCGGCAAGTCGCCGGCCGAGGCGTCTCCCGAGCTCGCGCGCAGCCTGCTCCTGGCGCGCAGCCGCGTCGGCGCAAGCGCCGACGATCCGCCGGTGCCCGTCCCCGCGGTCCGGCCCGACCAAGGGCACGGCACTTCCCGCCTGACGCTCGGCGGGGGACGTCGCGACGGCGCGAATTTCGCCGAGCTGCGCGCGCGCCCCGTCTACCACGAGCTGATGGACCCCGAGGAGGGCTACGTGCGTGGCGCGCAGATCGAGTTCTTCGACTTCGCCGTGCGCGACTACTCGAACGGGATCGGCGCGCGGGTGGAGGAGATCACGCCCTTGCGCATCGTGTCGATCTCGCCGCGCAACGACTTCTTCCAGCCGCTCTCGTGGAAGATCGACACCGGCTGGTCGCGCAGGCGCCTCGCGAACGGCTCAGAGCCGCTCGTGTTCAACGTGCACGGGGGACCCGGGCTTGCCTGGACCGTGCCCGATGCCCTGCGCAGCAGCATCATGGTCTACGCCTTTCTCGAGTCCACGCTCCAGGCCGATACGCGGCTGGAGAACAACTACGCCCTCGGCGCCGGCCCCTGCGTCGGCGCGCTGATCGACTTCACCGGGCGCTGGCGCGCCGAGGCCTACGCTTACGAGCAGAGCTTCTTCGCGGGCGACAAGGACACGTACTGGAACACGGGCCTCCGGCAGCGCTATACCCTCGACCGGGACTGGGCGCTGCGCCTCGACATATCGCGCGAGAGGCAGGAAAAGCAATCCTGGAATACCGTGCTGCTTTCCCTGCACCGCTACTTCTAGCCATGCGCGCGCACCTCGCCGCGGTGGCCGCAGGATTGCTGGCTTGCGCGTGCACCGCGATCTTTTTCCAGCCGCACCGCGTGCAGGTGCTCACGCCCGACAAGCTCGGCCTCGCGTACGAGGAAGTGCGCTTCAGGACGCGGGACGGCCTGGAGCTGTACGGCTGGTTCATGCCGGCGAAGGGCCCAGCGCTCGGCACTGTCATGCAGCTGCACGGCAACGCGGAGAATATCAGCACCCATTTCACGAGCCTCGCCTGGATGCCGGCGCGCGGATTCAACCTGTTCGCCTTCGACTACCGCGGCTACGGCGCGTCGGAGGGCACGCCCACCCTGGAAGGGGTCCAGCTCGACATCGATGCCGCATTGGAGGCGCTGCTCGAGCGTAACGACATCGACAAGACGCGCATCGTGATGTACGGGCAGAGCCTGGGCGGGGCGCTCGCCGCATACTACGTCGCGCACACGCGGCGCCGCGACCGGATCCGCGCCCTGGTCCTCGAGAGCGCGTTCTCAGACTACATCGACATCACACGGGAGAAATTCGCCGACCACTGGTTCACCTGGCCGTTCCAGTGGGTCCCGGACCTGTCGGTCGACGACCGCTTCAGCCCGCTCCCCGGGATGGCGGGCATCAGCCCCATACCCCTGCTCGTGCTCCACGGAGATCAGGACCTCACCGTCCCGATGCGCCACGGCCGGCGCCTCTACGACGCCGCGCGGGAGCCGAAGCAGCTCTGGATCGTCCACGGCGCGGGGCACATCCAGACCACGGGTGACCCCGCGGTGCGCGACAGACTCGTAGCCTGGCTGCGCGAGGTGCTAGCCGCGCCTCCAGGTCCCAAGGGAGATTGACACGGGCGCGCAGCCCTCGGCGACCGGCAACTGCGCGTTGCGCCACACGATCGCCCCGTGATCGTCCGAGAGGCGGCCCTCCACGGGATAATCCCCAGCCGGCGCTCCGCAATGCCGACCGTTCTGCTCCGACTCGATCGCGCTGCGGATGGGCACTACTCCCACGAGGCGGTTACCCTCGAGTCTGCCGAGGAACACCGGCCGGTTCGGATACTCGCGTCGCAGGCAATCCGGCGTGCGGCAGGTTTCCACCAGAGCGATCTGGATCGCTTCATTCGAAACGCGCACGTCGTACCAGCTGAAGGTGTTGCGCCACCGCCCGGAGATCGCCTCCCGGCCTTCCTTCCGCCGCTTGACCTCGTCGGCCCGCCGCACGCGGTCGGAGCGCGTGTCGAGGTACGCCGGCACCTTCGCGGTTTCCGGCACGGCCGTCCTGGGCACCGAGGCGGCGGGCGCTGGCGGAAGGTCAGGCTGACCGGAAGCGACGCAGGGCTGCGGATTGAAGCAGCGCCCGCTTCCGCAGCCGCGCGAGGCGAGGCTCCCCGACATCGTGCTGCGCGCCCCTTCGCAGGCCGAGCCCGATCCAAAAGGGCCTTCCCGGCCGTTCGTGCCCATGCCCAGCTTGGCGCAGCCCGGGCAATACCAGTCGAAGGAGTAGGTGACCGCGGCGAGCGACGCCGCCGGAATCAGCGCGGCGCAGGCGAAGGCGACAATTCTCATTTCGCCGCCGTCGCCGGAACGCGGCGACGATAATGCTGCCTGCCCGTCATGGAACACACGACTTCGTTCTTCTGGTTCAGCACGTCCCAACGGAATTTCACCGTGCCGCGCGCGGGGTCCTTCTGGGACGGGGTCTGCTCGAGCACCGTCGAATGCAGCCGCAGCGCGTCTCCGGGGCGCACCGGCTTGAACCAGCGCAAGGCATCGAGCCCCGGCGACCCAATGCACGACGTCTGGAGCAGGTAGCCGTCGCACATCAGCCGCATCGCCACGCTGCAGGTCTGCCAGCCGCTGGCGATCAGCCCGCCGAAAGGCGTGGCCTTCGCCGCCTCCTCGTCCGTGTGGTAGGTCTGAGGATCGTACTCGCGCGCGAACGCCACGATCTCGCGCGCAGTCAGCGTCCTCGGCTGCGAGTGGTACTCCCAGCCGGGAGTGAAGTCTTCCCAGTAGTACTTGATCGGCGCCATCGGATCCTCGCGACAGTCTGTGCCCAAAGTATAATTCGAAGCACCATGCCCTCCTTCGATATCGTCTCCGAAGTCAACAAGGTCGAGCTGAAGAACGCCGTCGACCAGGCAAACAAGGAGATCGCCAACCGCTTCGACTTCAAGGGCTCGGACGCGCGCATCGAGCAGGCCGATCTCGTGCTGACGCTCTACGCCGACGACGATTTCAAGCTGAAGCAGGTCGCCGACGTCTTCCTGACCAAGTGCGCGAAGCGCGGCGTCGATGCGCGCCTGCTCGACACCAAGAGCATCGAGAAGATCGGAGGCACCAAGGTGAAGCAGCCGATCCACGTCAAGGCCGGGATCGAGCAGGAGAAGGCGAAGAGCATCGTCAAGCTCGTCAAGGACTCGAAGATGAAGCTGCAGGCGAGCATCCAGGGCAGCGCGGTGCGGGTTTCGGGCGGGAAAAAGGACGACCTGCAGGCCGCGATCCAGCTCGTGCGGAAGTCCGTGACGGACATCCCGCTGCAGTTCAACAACTTCCGCGACTAGCTACAGCCCCTCGATCCAGCGCTCGTAGAGGCGGTCGGCGACCTTGTTGAGCGTGCGCACGCGCTCGTCGAGGCGCTCGAACATCTGCGCCGGAGTCTGCACCGACGGGCTCGCCTTTTTCACGAGCTCCTTCTCCCAGTCGTCGCACCAGCTGCGGATGAGCTCGGGCGTCATCTCGACGTGGCACTGCATCCCGAGGTGTTTGCCGAGCACGAAGGCCTGGTTGGCGCAGTAGGGGCTCTCCGCGATGTGCATCGCGCTCGGCGGGACCGTGAAGGTTTCCCCGTGCCAGTGGAAGCCGGTGAACTCGCGGGTCGACCCGAACCATTCGCGCGCAACGTCGCTGTCGCCGACGGCTACCTTGCCCCAGCCGATTTCCTTCACGGGATTGCGCGTTACCTTGCCGCCCAGCGCCTTCGACATGAGCTGTCCGCCCAGGCAATGGCCCAGGAGCGGAATATCCGCCTGCGCGGCGCTGTTTATCAACCCGAGCACGTCGCGTATCCAGGACAGATCGTCGTTCACGCTCATCGGCCCGCCCATGAACACGAGCCCGGAGAACGCGCGCGCATCCGCGGGCACCTGCTCGCCCGCGTCGACCTTGACGAGGCGCCACGGGATGCTATGCGCGTCGAGGAATGTGGCAAAATACCCCGGCCCTTCGGTGGGAGAATGCCGGAAGATGGCGACGGGCTTCACGTGCAGGAAAAAACCTTGGCGTTCACGCTCCGTATTGTAGCGGTTCTGCTCTGTTTCCTTCCTCCCGTCGCGTCGGCGACCGGGGTGAACGTGATCGGCCTGTTCCCGGGCAAGGCGGTCGTCGTCATCGACGGCGGCCCGCCGCGCGTGCTCACCGCGGGCAAGACCGAGAGCGGCGTCACGCTCGTATCGACCGACCACGAAACCGCGACGCTGCTCGTCGACGGCCAGAAGAAGACGCTCAGGATCGGACAGCACGTGGGTGGTCCGCCGCCGTCGCCGTCCGCCCAGAGCGCCACGCTCACCGCCGATGTGCAGGGGCACTTCATGGTCGACGGACAGATCAACGGCGGGGCGGTGCGCTTCCTCGTGGACACTGGGGCGACGACCGTGGCGCTTTCCTCCGCGGACGCGACACGCCTGGGAATCGACTACCGCAAGGGGCAGCCTGGGCTGATGGGCACGGCGAACGGCACAGCCGTCGCCTATCGCGTGAGGCTCGACACCGTGCGGGTCGGCGACATCGTCGCGAACAACGTCGACGCCTCGGTGCTCGAGGGCAACCGGATACCCTTCGCGCTCCTCGGGATGAGCTTCCTCAACCGCATGGAGATGAAGCGCGTCGGCGAGACAATGGTGCTGATCAAGCGATTCTAGGAGTGCGCAGACTGCAGTCCGGCATTACCAGCGCTTCGTGAGCGTGAGCGTGTCCCCGTCGCGCTGGACGTCGACGTGTTGCAGGAAGGTGCTTCCCAAGAGCACGATCGGGAGCTGCTCGGCTCCGCCCTCCATTACGGCCGCAGCGACGTTGCTCAATACGATCTCGCCGACCTGAACGCTCGCCAGCGTCACCCTCCACGCCGACGTGGCCCCATTGGCGGTCCGGAAGACCACGCGCTGTCCCGACGCATAGTCGATTCCCATGCGGCCGGCCTCGGCGCGGTTGATCGCGACGGTGCTCGCCCCCGTGTCCACCACTACCTGTACCGGAACGCCGTTGATGTAGGCTGTAGTGAGAAACAGGCCGCCGGCATTCGCTTTCAGCACTACGGTTGAGATGGTGCCCTGCCCGAGGCGCAGCGTGTAGCGCTTGCCGTCCGTCTCGATCACCGCCGCCTCGGGCGTCGCCGAAACGAGCACGACTCCCTCTGGAGCGGATTGCCCGTCGCGCAGCGTGCGCACCGTCGTGCCGTTGATGATCAATTCGGCGCGGCCTCCCGCAAGCGACATTACCATTACAGTCGCGGCGTCGGCCTGAGTGACAGGCAGCGACACCAGGGCAACGGAGAGCGTCAGGGCGCGGACCGGTGTCACCGACCCGCCTGGGCTTTCACGCGCTGCCCTGGGTCTTGTCCTTCTCGATCATCGCATACGCCGAGTGGTTGTGGATGGACTCGAAATTCTCCGACTCCACGCGGTACCATTCGATGCGCTTGTCGCGGTTGAGCTCCGCGGCGATGTCGCGCACCATGTCCTCGACGAACTTGGGGTTGTCGTACGCGCGCTCGGTGACGAACTTCTCGTCGGGGCGCTTGAGCAGCCCGTAGAGCTCGCTCGAGGCGTGCTTCTCGGCATAGTCGACCAGCTCCTCGATCCACACGAAGCCCTTGGTGCGCGCCGTAATGGTGACGTGCGAGCGCTGGTTGTGCGCGCCGTAGTCGGAGATCCCTTTCGAGCACGGGCACAGGCTCGTCACCGGAACGACGACCTTCATCTTGAAGCACTTCTCGCCCTTGCTGATCTCGCCGACGAAGGTCACTTCGTAGTCCATCAGGCTCTTCACCTTCGAGACGGGCGCGGACTTGTTGACGAAATACGGGAACTGCATCTCGATGTGGCCCGACTGCGCCTCGAGCCGCTCGACCATCTCGTCGAGCATGTGCTTGAAAGTGTCCACCGAGATCTCGCGCTCGTGGGCGTTGAGGATCTCGACGAAGCGCGACATGTGCGTGCCCTTGAACTGGTGCGGGAGGCCGACGTACATGTTGAACACCGCTACGGTGCTCTGGGCGCCGCCCGAGCGCTCCGCGACCTTGATCGGGTGGCGGATCGCCTTGATGCCCACCTGGTCGATGGCGAGCTTGCGCCTGTCCTCGGACTTCTGGACATCGGGTATGGCGAGCGGATCACGGATGTTCATGGAGAGCCTTTCGCTGAGAGGGGCTCACTATTGGACGATAGTAACATGCGCCCCGTTCCCGCCTTTTCAAGCCGGCCGCGCGCGCACTGCCGCAACGATCCCGGAGCGGTCCAGCCCGACCGAGGCGAGGAGCTGCGCCTGGTCGCCGTGATCGACGAAGCGGTCGGGCAGCCCGAGATGAAGCAGCGGAATCGCGACGCCGCGTTCGGCAAGCACTTCGGCGACCGCGCTTCCCGCTCCACCGGATACGGCGTTCTCCTCGACGGTGACCAGCAGCCGGTGCGCGCCGGCGAGCTCGGTCGCGAGGTCTGCGTCCAGCGGCTTCACGAAGCGCATATCGGCGACGGTCGCGTCGAGCTCCTCCGCGGCGTCGAGCGCGGGCTTGAGCAGCGTGCCGAAGGCGAGGATGGCGACGCCGCCGGAGCCGCGCCGGCGCACCACGCCCTTCCCCACGGGCAGCGCCTGCATCTCCTTGGAGACCGGCGCCCCCGGGCCGCTGCCGCGCGGGTAGCGCACCGCCGCCGGCTGGCCGAGGCGGAAAGCGGTATAGAGCATCTGCCGGCACTCGTTCTCGTCGCTCGGCGCCATCACCACCATGTTGGGCACGCAGCGCAGGTAGGTGAGATCGAACGCGCCGTTGTGCGTGGCCCCGTCGCCCCCGACCAGACCCGCGCGGTCGAGCGCGAACAAGATCGGAAGGTTCTGAATGCAGACGTCGTGGATGAGCTGATCGTATCCGCGCTGCAGGAAGGTCGAGTAGATCGCGAGCACGGGCCTCATGCCCTCGCACGCCAGGCCCGCCGCGAAAGTCACCGCGTGCTGCTCGGCGATGCCGACGTCGAAATACCGGTCAGGAAACTCCTCGGCGAAGCGAACCAGGCCCGAGCCCTCGCGCATCGCCGGGGTGATGCCGATCAGGCGCGAATCCAGCCGCGCCATGTCGCACAGCCACTCGCCGAAGATCTGCGTATACGTGGGCTTGCCGCCGCCCGCCTTCTTGACGATGCCCTGCGCAGGGTCGAATTTTCCGGGACCGTGGTAGAGCACCGGATCAGCCTCGGCAAGCTTGTAGCCCTGCCCCTTCTTGGTGACGACGTGCAGGAACTGAGGGCCCTTCAGCTCCTTGATGTTCTTCAGGGTCGGAATCAGGGAATCCAGGTCGTGTCCGTCGATGGGTCCTACGTAGTTGAATCCGAATTCCTCGAACAGCGTGGACGGAACCACCAGGCCCTTGGCGTGCTCCTCGACCTTCTTGGCGAGGTGCCACAGCGGCGGCATCCCGGCGAGCACCCTCTCGCCCGCCTTCCTCGCCGCGGCGTAGAAGCGCCCCGACATCAGGCGCGCGAAGTAACGGTTGAGCGCGCCGACCGCGGGCGAGATCGACATGTCGTTGTCGTTCAGGATCACCAGCAGGTCGGTGTCCATTACGCCTGCGTTGTTGAGCGCCTCGAACGCCATGCCCGCCGACATCGCGCCGTCGCCGATCACCGCGATGACATGGCGCTTCTCCCCTTTCAGCTTCGCCGCCTGCGCCATCCCCAGCGCGGCGCTGACTGACGTGCTCGAGTGCGCCGTCCCGAAGGTGTCGTACTCGCTTTCGCTGCGGCGGGGAAAACCCGAGATGCCGCCGGTCATGCGCAGACGGCTCATCGCCTCCCGGCGACCGGTCAGGATCTTGTGCGGATAGGTCTGGTGCCCCACGTCCCACACGATGCGATCGTGGGGCGTATTGAACACGTGGTGCAGCGCGACGGTCAGCTCGACCGTGCCGAGATTCGAGGAGAGATGGCCGCCCGTCTGGCTGACCGATTCCAGCAGGAAGGCACGCAGCTCCACCGCGAGCCGCCCCAGCGCGCGGCGGTCCATCGCTCGCAGCGCAGACGGGTCGTCGACGGTCTTCAGCAGCTCGTACGCGGCCGGGTCGAAATCGGCCGATCCGACCTCCGGCGCGCTCCCCGGCAAGTCCGCTTTTCCTATTGCGCTCATGAGCGTCGAATTATCCCGCAAAAGCGCGTCCCACGCCCGCGCAGGGCCGGCGTCAGAACTTGCGCAGGACGATGAAATCCGCGAGGTCGCCCAGCCTTTGCGCGGGCATTGCCAGGGACGCGAGCGCCTCATGGGCGTCCTTGCGCAATTCCTCGGCAAGGACCTTGGCGCGCGCGAGCCCCAGCACAGACACGTAGGTGGGCTTGTTGTTCGCCGCGTCCTTGCCCACCGTCTTGCCGAGCGTCGCCGTCGAGGACTCCTGGTCGAGCACGTCGTCGACGACCTGGAAAGCGAGGCCGACGCACTTCGCGTAGTGGTCGAGGCGCTCGAGCTGTCCGGCGCCGAGCGCGCTCGAGGCGCGCGCCCCGAGCGCCACGGCCGCGCGGATCAGCGCCCCGGTCTTGTGGATGTGCATGTACTCCAGCTCGGGCACGGTCAGCGTCTGCCCGACGCTCGCGAGGTCGATCGCCTGTCCGCCAGCCATGCCACGGCTGCCGCAGGCGACCGCGAGAATCTTCAGCATCTCGACCTGGACCGCCGGGTCGTTGCACACGCGGTGGTCGGAGACGAGCTGGAAGGCGAGCGACTGCAGGCTGTCGCCGACGAGCAGCGCGGTCGCCTCGTCGAATTCGACGTGACAGGCGGGCTTGCCGCGCCTGAGCACGTCATCGTCCATGCAGGGAAGATCGTCGTGCACCAGGGAATAGGCGTGAATGCACTCCAGGGCGCAGCCGAGGATCTCGAGGCGCGCCGGGTCGGCGCCCGGCGCGGCCCCGGCCTCGCCGGCCGCGAACACGAGCAGGGGCCGAATCCGCTTTCCTCCGCCCAGCACGGCGTAGCGCATGGCCTCGTGCAGACGCTGCGGGGCAATCGCCGCGGAAGGGAGGAGGCGATCCAGCGCCGCTTCGGTCCTGGCCTGGACCCTCCCCATCCAGGCCGCGAAATCACTCGTCGTCGGCACCTTGGAAATTCTTGAGGGTGTTTTCCTCGAGGACCTTGACTTGCTGCTGGGCGCGGGCCAGCACGCCCTGGCAGTACTGGGCGAGCTCCAGTCCGCGCTTGTGGGCGGCCAGCGACTGCTCGAGGGTCAGCTTGCCCGACTCCATCGTCGCCACGATCTTCTCCAGCTCCGCCAGGGCATGCTCGAAGCTCTCGGGCTGATCGGTTCTTGCCGTCTTGGAGCTCATCGGACAGGCAACATAGCCCATGGGGGGTAGGCGGTCAAATTCACTCCCGGAATGGAACTCGATGGCCTGTCGCGGTAGGAGAAATCCCTGGTATCACGGGCAAAAAGGGTCTAGAATCGCGCCCATTTTATTTGTCCCGATCAGTCAATGTCCGACCTGCCCAGTTCACGAGCGCTCAAGCCTGCCGCATCGCAGCTCCCTGTTTCCTGGTACTTCGACCCGAAAATACTCGAGCTTGAGCAGAACCTGCTCTTCGCCGCCGGTCCCGGCTATGTCGGGCACGAGCTGATGGTTCCCGACATGGGCGACTACCGGACCCTGGCGACGACGGATCACGGCAAGGTGCTGGTCAGGAACGCGCGCGGCATCGAGCTCCTGTCGAACGTCTGCCGCCACCGCCAGGCGATACTCCTGGAAGGGCACGGCAACGCCCAGAACATCGTCTGCCCGCTGCACCGGTGGACCTACGACATGCAGGGCGAGCTGCTCGGCGCTCCGCACTTCCCCGAGAACCCCTGCCTCAACCTCGGCAGGACGCAGCTCCAGAACTGGCGCGGCCTGCTGTTCGCCGGACGCCGCGACGTCGCCAGGGACCTCGCCACCCTGTCGGTCGCAGACCAGTTCGACTTCTCCGGCTACATGCTCGACAGCGTGCGCATCCTGGAGCTCGAGCAGAACTGGAAAACCTTCATCGAGGTATACCTCGAGGACTACCACGTCGTGCCCTTCCACCCGGGCCTGGGGAACTTCGTCACCTGCGACGATCTCAAGTGGGAGATCGCCGACGCGTACTCCTCGCAGACCGTCGGGGTGAAGGACGGGTTCGCGAGGCCCGGCACGCCCGCCTACGCCAAGTGGCACGAGGCGCTCACCCGATATCTGGACGGCAAGCCGGCGAAGCAGGGGGCCATCTGGTTCCTCTACTACCCGAACGTCATGATCGAGTGGTACCCGCACGTGCTCGTCGTGAGCACCCTCTTCCCCCGCTCGCCCACGCACACCACCAATGTGGTCGAGTTCTACTACCCCGAGGAGATCGTGCTGTTCGAGCGCGACTTCATCGCAGCGGAGCAGGCCGCGTACATGGAGACCGCGGACGAGGACGACATCATCGCCAAGCGCATGGATCGCGGTCGGCGCCTGCTCCTCGAGCGCGGCGACGACGAGGTCGGTCCGTACCAGTCGCCGATGGAAGACGGCATGATGCACTTCCACGAATACCTGAGGCGCGGGCTCGCCGGGAACGTGTAACTGCCCCCGCCGCCCGGTTAAGATGGCGGCATGATCCTCACCGCGCTCGCCGACACCGAGACGCTCGCGCGCCACCTCTCCGATTCCGAATGGGTCGTCTTCGACTGCCGCCACGAGCTCGCGGCGCCGGAGCGCGGCCGCGCCGAGTACGAGAGGGCGCACATTCCGGGAGCGCGCTTCCTGCACATGGACGAGGACCTCTCCGCGCCCCAGACCGGGCGCAACGGCCGGCATCCGCTTCCCGATCCCGATCGATTCATGAGGAAGCTCGGTGAAGCCGGAGTCGACGCCAGAAAGCAGGTCGTGGCCTACGACGCGCAGGGCGGCATGCCGGCGTCGCGCCTGTGGTGGCTGCTGCGCTGGCTCGGGCACCTGCCCGTCGCGGTTCTGGACGGGGGATGGAACCGGTGGATCGCCGAGGGCCGTCCGCAGACCGCCGAGGTTCCACGTCCGACGCCGGCGCGATTCGCCGGCATTGCCCGGAGCGACTGCTGGGTAGGCGCGCATTTCGTTCGCGACCACCTGGGCGACGAAACCACCGTCCTGATCGATGGCCGCGCCCCGGACCGCTTTCGCGGCCACAACGAGACCATCGATCCGGTCGGCGGCCGCATCCCCTTCGCGCGCAACCGGTTCTACCGTGACAACCTCGACGCGAGCGGCCGCTTCAAGCGGCCCGAGGCCCTCAGGACGGAATTCCGCGCCGTCCTCGGCGCAGGCGGACCCAAGCAGGCCGTGAACTACTGCGGATCCGGCGTGTCCGCGTGCCACAACCTGCTCGCGATGGAGATCGCCGGGCTGCCCGGGGCGAGGCTGTATCCCGGCTCCTGGAGCGAGTGGATCGTCGACCCGTCGCGCCCGGTCGCTTCAGGCGAGCAGCGGCCTGGAGAGCGATGATCGCCGATGCCGTCCTGATCGTTCACGCGCTGTTCGTTCTCTTCGTCGTCGGGGGCTTTGCGTTGATTCTCCTGGGCGCCCGGCGCTGGAGCTGGGTTCGCAACCGCGCGTTCAGGACCGTGCACCTCGCGGCGATAGCTCTCGTCACCGCCGAGGCATTGCTCGGCATCACCTGTCCTCTGACGGCCTGGGAGGACGTGCTGAGGGGCGCAAGCCCCGGTCGCAGTTTCATCGGCCGCTGGGTCGCGCACCTGCTCTACTACGATTTCCCGGAATGGGTATTCGCGACCGCGTATCTCGCGTTCGCGCTCGCCGTGCTCTGGGCATGGCGCGCGATACCTCCGCGTCCTTCGCGCACGAATAACGCGCTATGATTTCGAGATGCAGGCGTACCTCGACCTCATGCGCCACGTGCTCGACCACGGGCACAGGAAAAGCGACCGCACGGGTACCGGCACCCTGTCCACTTTCGGCTGGCAGATGCGCTTCGACCTCGCCGCGGGATTTCCGCTGCTCACCACCAAAAAGGTCCATTTCAAGTCGGTCGCCTACGAGCTCCTCTGGTTTCTCAAGGGAGAGACCAACGTGCGCTGGCTGCAGGAGCACGGCGTCTCGATCTGGGACGAGTGGGCCGACGAGCGGGGCGAGCTCGGGCCCGTGTATGGGTCGCAGTGGCGCAGCTGGCCGGCGCCCACGGTCGACAATGCGGGCGGCGCCATCGACCAGATCGCGCAGGTCGTGGAATCGATCCGCGCTCGGCCCGACTCGCGCCGCCACATCGTCACGGCCTGGAATCCGGCGGAGATCGACAAGATGAAACTGCCGCCCTGCCATGTGCTCTTCCAGTTCTACGTGGCCGAGGGGCGGCTTTCCTGCCAGATGTACCAGCGCAGCGCCGACATCTTCCTCGGCGTGCCGTTCAACATCGCCTCGTACGCGCTGCTCACCCTGATGACGTCGCAGGTGTGCGGACTGAAGCCGGGCGAATTCGTCCTGTCGCTGGGCGACGCCCATCTGTACCTGAACCACGTTGAGCAGGCGAGGGAGCAGCTGTCGCGCGCGCCGCGGCCCCTGCCGCGCGTGCGTCTAAACCCTGCGGCCAGGGACATCTTCGGGTTCCGCTACGAGGACTTCACGCTCGAGGACTACAACCCCTACCCCGCGATCAAGGCGCCGATCGCGGTCTAGCAGACCGCTACTTGTTCCACTCCTGCTCTCCCCGGCCGGTGCGCTTCACGATGGCGTCGAGGGTGCGGATCGATGCCTCTTCGAGGGGCCCGCCGATGCCGACGGCCGCGCGCGCTTCCGCGAGGGCCTCGTCGTAGCGGTCGAGGTCGGCGAGCGTCTGCGCGAGATTGTTGTGCGCCGCGGCCGAGCGCGGATAGACGAGCGTCGCGCGCCTGAAGGCCCGCTCGGCGCCCTCGAGATCGCCCGCGCGATACGCGGTGTTTCCCACTCCCATCAGCGCGGTGAACTGGTCGGGCCAGCGCTCGAGCGCGCGCTGGTAGGCGGCTCGCGCCTGCCCGGACGAATCCGCCTTCTCGAGGCGGGTCACGGCGCTCAGGTATTCGGCAGGCGAGACGCTGGCGGGAAAGCGTCCCGGCGGCAGCGCGAGCATCGCCCAGTAGCCCCCGCGCTGCCAGGTGCGCTCGAAGGTCGAAAGAGGCATCTGCAGCCGGCGTTCCGTCCCGGAGCGCAGCACGATCCGGCGTTCCTCGAGGTCGTACCCTATCGCGACCGCGTAGTGCCAGGCCGGCGCCCAGTCGAGCGCGAGGTTCTGCAGCACCACCGCGGGGTTTCCGGCGGCGATCTCGGCAAGCAGGTCGGAGAGCTTCGGGTTGAGCTCGACCGCGACGAAGCCGTTGCGCCGCGCAGCCGCGAGCATCTCGACCTGCAGACTTCCCTGCCGTTCGGGGAGGTAGACCTGCGACCGCAGGGCGTCCGGGGAGACAGGCTTCCCTCCGGCCTCCAGCACCATGGCGAGCGCCGCGGGACCGCACTGGTATTCCTCCTGCGGGTGGAACGGAACGGAGTCCAGCTCCGCTCTCTGCGGTAGCGCGGACGAGTCGCCGCTCAAGAGGGCTTCCAGTTGCGGAGTAGCGCAGCCTGCAAGCCCCAGCAATAAGATGCCCGCCGCCGTTAGGCGGCGGGCGACACGCCGGCGCGGTCGAGAGGGGAGGATCACTTGGCCGGCCGGGTGAACGGGAAAACCTTGGTGAAGCCCAGAATGTCCGTTATCAAAAGGATCACAAAGACGAGGAAGCCAATCCAGAGCACGGTCTCGAATCCGCCGCCGCCCGCGGGCAGCGAATCGAGCTTCGCAGCGAGCTGCTCGGCTTCATCGTCGCTCAATGCGGCCACGCGGGCCTTTGCCTCCTCGGCGCTCACGCCGCGGCTCTCAAGCGCCGCGCGAACGTCGGCCCTGTCGAGCAGCGACGTCAGGGCGGCGCGGGCGGAGGTCTGCGCGTGGGCCGAGGGCTCGGCGCGGTCGGTTGCAATCAGCTCGGCCTGCGCCGCGGGCATCGGCACGCCCGCGACGCAGATGCACACGGCGACAACGCGTGCCAGAGCCCGGGCGATGCGGGTCGTTGTTCTTATCAGGTATGGGCGGGGCTTGCTGTACACGGCGGATCTCATGCCCGGACGAGGCGGCCTTCCACGACCCGGACCTTCTCGCCCACCGCGAACGCCGGGGGGCTCGGGAGCGAAATCGCGCGATAGGAGCCGTCCGTCATGCGGACTGTCACGCGCCATACAACGCGCTTCCTGACGCTTCTTTCAGGGCTGCCGGCGCCGGAATTCTCGGCAGTGTTCCTGGGGTCCGCTGCGCCGCCCGCAGTGCTCGACTCTTCATACACCTCGACGCTCCTGATCGATTCCACGATCCCGCAAAGCGCGCAGACAGCCGGCTGGGCCGGCTTGAGGCCGCTCGGCGGCGGCGGTGCTTCCTCCGGTGCGGCCGCCCGCTTGCCCGGCAGCACGCCGCTCGAGGCACCCAGGCCGATGAGAGCCGCAACGCCTACCGCCCCGGCCGCCGCAATGGCGAGCGACCGGAGCCGAGCCGAGCCCGATTGGTGGCTGCTGACAGCTTCCATCGATGCGCTGCGCCTCCCGTTACTGCGTTGAACGGCATCTATCGCAATGCCCATGCCAGGAGCGGGCACCTTTGCGGAGTCAAGGACTTAGCACGAGCGCGGCTCACCCGCGGGCGCTAGGATGTCGCCTGTCAACGACGACCGCTGCGGCGCTCCGGAAATCGAACTGACCCGAAAGGAGATTTCGTGTCGTTTCAAAGCGACATCCCCCGCAGGGAAGCGTCGGCACTGGACTCAGACCTTCTCAGGCTTGAACATTCTCGGCTCGAGCTTGTGGCGCTCGAGCAGCTTGTAGAACTCCGTCCGATTGCGCTGCGCGAGCTTCGCCGCCCGGGTCACGCTGCCGCCGGTGATGCGCAGTATGCGGATGAGGTACTCGCGCTCGAAGCTGCCTCGCGCCTGCTCGAGCGAAGCCAATGGGGTCGGCTCTTCCTTCAGGGCCTGCTGCACCAGCGAGGCCGGCACGAGGCTCGAGGCGCACAGCGCCACTACCTGCTCGATGACGTTGACGAGCTGCCTGACGTTGCCCGGCCAGGGTGCCGCGAGGAGGAGCTGAAGGGCCTCCGGAGCGAAAGCCTGCACGTCCTTTCCGTATCGCGCGGCGGTCGCCTTGAGGTAGTGCGTCGCAAGGGGCACGATGTCCTCGCGGCGCTCGGAGAGCGGCGGCAATTCGAGCGACACCACGTTCAGGCGGTAATAGAGGTCCTCGCGGAAACGCCCCTGCTTCATCTGCGCGCCGAGATCGCGGTGCGTCGCCGAGATGATGCGCACGTCCACCGCGGTTCCCTGGGTCGCCCCGACGGCCCTGACCTCCCGGTCCTGAAGGACGCGCAGGAGCTTCGCCTGGAGCGCGAATGGCATGTCGCCGATTTCGTCGAGGAACAGGGTCCCCTGGTCGGCGGCCGGGATCAGACCCTTATGATCGTAGTTCGCGCCGGTGAACGACCCCTTGCGGTGGCCGAACAGCTCCGACTCGAGCAGGTTCTCGGGGATCGCCGCGCAGTTGACCGCGACGAAAGGCCCTCCCGAGCGCCGGCTCGCGCGGTGTATCGCGCGAGCCAGCAGCTCCTTCCCGGTGCCGCTCGCGCCCTGCAGGAACACGCTCGCCTCGGACTGCGCGACCAGCCTGGCTTGATGCAGCACATTTTCCATCCGCGGGCTCTGCGTGACGAAGTCGCGCCTCCAGTCCTCGTCGCTTCCCTGCACGATCCCCGAGAACTTCAACGCCTGCTCGACCTGATCCAGAAGATGCTTGCCGTCGAAGGGCTTGGGCTGGAACGCGAACACGCCGCGCCGGGTGGCGTCGACCGCATCGGGTATCGTGCCGTGCGCGGTGAGGATGATGACGGGCAGGGTCGGAGCCTGCTTGCGTATTTCGTCGAACAACGCCAAGCCATCCATGCCGCCCATCTTGAGATCCGTGATGACCAGATCGGGGCGCGCCGCAGCAAGCAGCGCAAGCGCCCTCTCGCCGCTTTCCGCCTCCTTGACCCCGTATCCCGCGGCGTTGAGCCGCAGAGACACGAGTTTCAGGATGTCCGGATCGTCGTCCACAAGAAGAATCGTGCTCATCTCGGCCTCGCTTGCTCCCGCTCTATGATCTTGCGTTCGACGTCCTTCAACGCTTCGAGCTGTTCCTTCAGCTGCGCCGCACGGCGCTGTTCGCGCACGCGCTCGCTCAACTGCGTGTGGAGCAGCCCGGCGAACTGCTGCATGGGACCGGCTGCCGCCTCCTTCGGCACCAGCGGCTCCAGCAGGCTCGCCGCCCTCGGCTCGTCGCAGAAGGCCGTGCCAGGGAGCGACAGCACCAGTGCCAGCCTCACCCGCCCGTAGGCGCCACGATTCTTTGAGAACATTTGGCTCGAAGCGTTCAATTCGCGTTGCTGCTCACCGGCCTGGAGCGTCGAGACCCGTTGGGCATAACCGATCAGCTCGACGACCTGGCGCGACTCGCGCTCGTCGCGCGCCGACGCATCGCCGGAGCCGGATACCACTCCCGGCCACAGGTTCGCGCATCCGGCCAGCAAGGCGGCGCAAGCGAAGGCGGCGAAGACCCGAATCATGGCTCGGCGGGCGCCGCTCCCGAGGGAAGAGTGACGCGGAAATGCGCGCCCGGCCCGCGCTCCTCAAGGATTTCGATCCGCCCGCCGTGGGCCAGGACGAACTCCCTCGCGATCGCTAGACCCAGGCCGCTGCCCTGCAGGCGCCCCCGCGGGGCGTCGACGCCCCGATAGAACCAGTCGAATACCCTTTCGCGGTCCTCGGCGGGAACGCCGGGGCCCGCGTCGCCGATGTCAAGCACGACTTCGTCTCCCTGTTGCCGCAGCGCAAGGGAAATCATACCCTCGTCGGGCGAATACTTGATTGCATTCGATACCAGATTCGCGGTCACCGCGCGTAATTTTTCCTCGTCGGCATGCAGCGCCACCGGGTCGAGGTGCAGGTCGGCGCGGATTCTCCTTGCCTGAGCCGCGAGCCGGTGGTCTTCGAGCACCTGCTCGACCACGTGGTCGAGACGCACCGGCTTCAAGTCCAGGCGCCCCATGCTCTCCTGAACGCGGTGGTAGTTGAGCAGGTCCTCGATTAGGCGCTGCAGCTGCACGCTCTTCTGCCGGAGGATCTCGACGATCTCGCGCTGACCCGGGGCAAGCGGACCCACCGTGCCCTCGGCAAGGAGCTCCGACCCCTCTCGCAGCGCGGTGAGCGGGGTCTTCAGCTCGTGTGAGACATGCCGCAGGAAGAGCCGCTTCTGCTGCTCCAGCTCGATCAGCCGCTGGCGCAGCCAGTCGAGTCTGCTGCCCAGGTACTTCAGGTCCGCGGGGCCGACGACCTCGATGTCGCCCTCGAACTCGCCCGCGCCCAGGCGCCGGATCGCCTGGTCGAGCTGGCGGATCGGCCTCGCGATGAATATCGTCACCCCGATTGCGAGCAGGACGCCCAGCGGAATCGTCGCGGCGAGCTGCAGCCACAGGATGCGCTGGGCGCGCGCGCCCGTCGCGCGCATCGATTCCACCTCGCGATCGATCAGGGCGTTGCTCGTGTTCAGCACGTTGCGAGCCGAGTCCGACAGGACCATGTAGCCGCTTACGAGCGCCGTCTTGTCCTGCCGGGTCGAGGGCTTCTGGAGGAGCTGCTCGTAGAGAGACTGCTCCATATCGATCGTGTTGTTGAGCTCGGCCAGTTGCACCTCGTCGAGGGGCTGCAGCGACAGCTCGCTTGTGTTCGCCTTGAAGTTCGACCTCAGGCGGGCATAGTCGTTGAGCAGCTCCTCGTCGTCGAGGATGAGGTACTGCCGCACGACGCGCTCGAGCGCAGTCGTCTGCTCGACCAGCAGGCGGCTGCCGCGCGACGCCTGGGCCGCCTGCGATACCGCGGTCTGGCTCTGGCCCGCGAGCTGCTCGACGTATACCGCGGCGTTGTAGAACGCGATGACGAGCGGCGCAGCAACCAGCAGGAAAGCGAGCAGCAGCAGGCCGAGGAACGACCTCGGGTAGTAGCGCTGAGGGAAGTCGAGCCCGATCTTCACACTTCAATACCCTGGTTTGGGAGGTCAATGATACCCGCGACGGGCGCCATGGGCCGTCCGGCGCGTACGGTCTCCGACAAGATTGGCACGATCTTTCAGCTGTTTGTTGCACGCTGCCGTCTGCGGTTTCATCCAGAGCCACTTCTCGCTGGGCGAACGCATCGAACACTCGGGTCGTTGGTGATCCGACTGGCTCCAAGAACTCTCGCTGGCACCGGTCGACGGCCCGTCGCTCACATTGTGGTTATCGGAGATCTGTTTTGCTCATCATCGAAGAAAATTTGTGCACGAGAAAAATGCGTCGTGCACCTCGTGTAGGGAATATCCCTACAGACTCGTCGGGAGAAATGCTGAGAGAACTTGCGTGCTTTCCCGACCGTCGCCGCATCGGCGCAAGATTCTCGCGATTTTTCTATAGCGCTCCACGAAGCAATTAACTATCATCTCCTCAGCCCTGAATCAACGCGCACCACCCTCCCGTTGCGCGTTCAGGCGACCCCGGCGTTCGCCGGGGTTTTTTTTGCTTCATTACAATAGCGTGGTGCCTTCATCCTCGCGGATTGCGATCGTCGCCGCGCTGGCGAGCAACCGAGCTATCGGGCTCGCCAACGCCATGCCCTGGCGTCTTCCCGAGGACCTCAGGCGTTTCAAGCGCCTCACGACGGGACACGCCGTGATCATGGGCCGAAAGACCTTCGAGTCGATCGGCTCCCCGCTTCCGGGCCGCAACAATATCGTGATCACCCGCTCGGGCGACTGGCACCCGCCCGGCTGCGCGATCGCGCACTCGCTGGAGGACGCGCTCGCGCGCGCCGGAGAGTCGGCCGAGGCATTCGTGATCGGCGGCGCGCAGATCTATGCGCTCGCCATGCCGCTCGCCCGGCGCCTCTACCTGACCGAGATCGAGCGGGTTTTCGAAGGAGACGCGTTCTTCCCCGAGTTCGACCGCTCGCAGTGGCGCGAGCTCTCGCGCGAGCCCCGCGCCTCGGGGGAGCCGGGCGGCTTCGACTACGCCTTCGTCGAGTACGAGCGGACGTCCCGGGGCTAGATCACCCGCACTTCGGGAAGCGGAAACCCGTTGAAGTTGCTGGCGTAGGCCGTGGTGTAGGCCCCGGCGTTTTTCAGATAGAGATAGTCGCCCTCCTGAAGGTCCGACGGCAGCGGCTCGTCGCGCATCACCACGTCGATCGAGTCACAGGTCGGCCCGGCGACGTTCCAGGGAATGTCCGGGCCGGCCCGGTCGGTGCGGATCTTGTACTTGAGCCCCTCGGCGGTCTCGATGATTCCGCCGAAAAGCCCCGCGTCCAGGTGCATCCAGCGCTTGTTCGCGCGGGTCGCAGTACCCATGATGCGGCACACGAAGTAGCCGGCGTCGGAGACGAGGTACCGCCCCGGCTCGGCGATGACCTTCACCTTCGCAGGGAAAGCCTCGAGCGCACGGTTGACGACGTCGCCGATCACTTCGATCGACGGGATCGGCTTGACGTGCCGCACGGGAAAACCCCCGCCGATGTTCAGCAGGCGCGGATTGAGCCCGGCCTTGGTCATCTGGTCGAACGCGGCGCGCGCCTTCTCGATGCCGACCCGCCAGTTCTCGGGATTGCGACACTGGGATCCAACGTGGAACGCGACGCCGGCAAGGTCGGCTCTCAGCCTGGCCGCGGTCGCGATGATCTCGCGGACCTCGGACGAGTGAGCTCCGAACTTGCCCGCGAGCGGCCAGTCGCTGCCGATGTTGGGCGTGTCGATGCGCAGATAGAGGTTGGCGTCCGCCTTGATCGAATGGATCTTCTTCAGTTCCTCGAGCGAGTCGATCACGTACCATTCGATCCCCTTGGCCGCGGCCTGCGCGATCTGGTCGCGCGACTTGACCGGGTTCGAGTAGAAGACCTCTGCCGCGAGCACACCCTGCGCGAGCAACAGGTCGAGCTCGGAGATCGAGGCGATCTCGAAACCGCCGCCCTCCGCGAGCACGATATCGAGTACGCGCGGATCAGGGTTGGCCTTCACCGCGTAATGGGGCCGCACGCGAGGCATCGCCGCAACGAAGCGACGCGCCTTTTCGCGGACGATATTGGAATCGATCAGGAGGAACGGCCTGTTGTAGCCGTCTTTGACTGCGGCCCGGACTTTTTCGAAGTCCAGGCTCGACTCGGGGTGCGAGTCGAAGAGGTGGGTCTGCTCGAATGCCTGCTGTCGGATTGACTTGATGGTCTTTTTGGCTACGCCAGCGCGCATCTGCATCGTTTGGGTCTCCAGCAAACACCTACGTTATGGGAATATCCAGGGCGAAGAAGTCCTGCGAGCCGTAGTACTCCCTCATGCTTGTCATGATGACCTCCTTTTGCACTGGTCTTTCCATGAAAACGCGCTCTCCAATAGCATCGGGCCCGGGTTTGACCGTCCGCTGCGCAGACAACCGAACCGGAGCCCGTGATTGGAGTGAATTATAGGGACTGCGTTTCCGAAATCAAGCCACATTTTCGGCCTTGCGCGCGCCTCCCCGCGCCAGCGGCTCGACGGCCGCTCGAAGAACCTACCCAACAGATAGTAGGTAAGTCCCAGCCGGAACGCAAGGGGTAGCTCAGGTATCCTTCGACACCACGATATTCGGGAATTTGGAAGTCATGTCCTTCGCCGACTCGGCGATCTTCACGGCCAGGCGCCGCGCAATGGCCCGGTAGGTCTCGGCCGCGCGCCCGTCCGGGTCTGCGATCACCGTGGGCTTGCCCGAGTCCGCCTGCTCCCGGATGTTGATGTCCAGAGGAAGGGCCCCGAGCAGCTCGGTGCCGTATTCCCTGCACATGCGCTCCGCGCCCCCCTGCCCGAAGATGTGCTCCTCATGACCGCAGTTCGAGCATATGTGAGTGCTCATGTTCTCGACCACGCCGAGAATGGGTATCCCGACCTTCTCGAACATCTTGAGCCCCTTGCGCGCGTCGATCAGGGCGATGTCCTGCGGCGTGGTGACGATGACGACCCCCGTTACCGGGACCTTCTGGGCCAGCGTCAACTGTATGTCGCCCGTGCCGGGTGGCATGTCCACGACGAGGTAGTCTACGTCCCTCCAGCGGGTGTCCTTGAGGAGCTGCTCCAGCGCCTGCGTGACCATGGGCCCGCGCCACACCATGGGGGTATCGATGTCGATGAGGAAGCCGATGGAGATCGCCTGGACCCCGTGGCCCACCATGGGCTCGAGCGTCTTGCCGTCCCTGGATTCCGGCCGGCCGGTGATGCCGAGCATGGTTGGCTGCGACGGCCCGTAGATATCCGCGTCGAGGACCCCCACGCTCGCCCCTTCGGCGGCGAGCCCGAGAGCCAGGTTGACCGCCGTGGTCGACTTGCCCACTCCGCCCTTGCCGGACGCGACGGCGACGATGTTCTTTACCCCGGGCACGAGCTTCACCCCGCGCTGCACCGAGTGCGAAACGATCCTGCTCGTGACCTCGACACTCACCGTCCCGATCCCCGGGATACTTCGCAGCTTCTGGGCGACGAGCTTGCGGATGGGCTCCAGCTGGGTCTTCGCCGGGTAGCCCAGCTCGATCTCCAGCGCGACGTTTGCGCCGTCGACCCTGATGTTCCTCGCCGACTTGGTCGCGACGAAATCCTTGCCCGTGTTGGGATCGACCGCCTCCTTGAGCGCGCTGTGAACTTGTTCCTGGGTAATCGACATTAGGGGGCAAAGCTCGGTGATTTCGTAGGATTGGGAGGCAATAGGTTGATATTCTAGCAACTTTCGGGTGCCTGCCGCGCGCCGGCGCGGTAGAATGTTCCCAAACGGGGGGACCGCACAAGGTGAGGACCGGACAGGCGACCGCGGCGGACAAAGATGCCTGAGCACACCAATCGGACGTTCATCTGCAGCGTGCTGTTTCTCGACATCGTCGAGTACTCGCAGCGCTCGGTCGCGGAGCAGATAGCGCTCAAGGAGCGCTTCAACCAAGTCCTCACGGAGGCCATTGCGGGCGTCCCCACCGACGACCGCATTATCCTCGACACGGGCGACGGCGCCGCCGTGAGCTTCCTCGGGGACCCGGAGGACACCCTGTTCGCCGGCATGAGCCTGCGCGACGCGGTCAGCGGCCAGGAAGCCGCCGGCGGTCCGCGCCTGCAGATCCGCGTGGGCGTCAACCTGGGACCGGTACGGCTGGTCAAGGACATCAACGGCAATCCCAACATCATCGGCGACGGCATCAACGTCGCCCAGCGCATCATGAGCTTCGCCGAGCCGGGGCAGATCCTGGTTTCGCGCTCCTATTACGACGTAATGGCGCGCCTGTCGGAGGACTACGCGAAGCTGTTCCACTACGAAGGGGCGAAGACCGACAAGCATGTGCGCGAGCACGAGGTGTATGCGATCAGCTCGGTCCCGGGCAGCCTCAAGCGCACCCTGCCCGCGCCCGCCCCGCGGCAGGCAATGCACCTGCCCAGCCTGCGCCTGCCCCGCTTCCTGAAGCTCAGCCCGCGCCGTTGGCCCGAGGCGCTGGCGGTGAACAGCAAGCTGCTCGTGGCCGCTCCGCTCGCATTCACGCTCATCGTCGGCACCGGCGTCATCGCGAGAAGCCACCGCAATGACGACGAAGCGAAGCCGGCGCCGGCCGCCCACCCGCCGCGCGTGGCGCTCGCACCGAAGGCTGAGGTCGCACCGCCCAAGCCCGTTCCCGTGGAAGCGGCGCCGACGCCGCAACCAAAGGCCGAGGAACCTAAGCATCCGGCGAAGGAAGTGAAGCCCGCACACCGGCCCAAGGACGCGGCGGCCAAGTCTCTCCAGCAGTCGACCAAGGCGAGCCGGGCCGAGGCGCCCGCTTCCATCGCCGCGACCAAGGCGGAGACGGTCGCGACGATCGCTCCGGTCGCTCCCGCCCCGCGCGACGCGACCGTCAACATCATCGCCCTGCCGTGGGCAGAGGTGTTCATCGACGGAGCGCGTCAGGGCGTCAGTCCGCCGCTGAAGGTCATTCCGCTAAAACCGGGCAAACATAAGGTAGAGTTGCGGAATGGTTCGTTCCCACCCTACGTCCAGACAGTCGAGCTGCGGTCCGGGGCGGAGATCAGCATCACCCACCGATTCCGCCGCTGACGGAGGCAGCACCCCTTGCCGACGGCTTGTGCCATGGCTGGTTCTTGCATCGTTCGCCGTTTCCGGATGCGCGCTGTTCGCATCGAACCGCGGCGAGGACGAGCTCCAGTTCGGAGTCAGAGCGTACGAGGACGGCGAGCTCGCCTATTCGGCGAAGCTGCTCCAGGCGGGCCTGGACAGCGGCCTGCGCTACAAATCGGACCGGGTCCGCGCGCACAAGTACCTCGCGTTCATTCACTGCGCATCGGGCAGGGTTCCCCAGTGCCGCGACGAGTTCAAGAAGGCGCTCGACCTCGATCCCTCGTTCGACCTGCGGGAGGCCGAGGCCGGACACCCAGTCTGGGGCCCCGTCTTTCGCTCGGTAAAACCGACCAAAAAATAGCAAGGACATGACCGAACCCTGGCTCCTGGGCCGCTACGAGGTCGTCGCCGAGCTGGGCAAGGGGGCGATGGGCGTGGTGTACCGCGCCAACGACCCCATGCTCAACCGCATGGTCGCTATCAAGACGATCAACACCGAGGAAGCGGGCCACGAGGGGATGGCCGAATACGAGGCCCGCTTCTACACCGAAGCCAAGGCGGCCGGCGGCCTCAACCACCCGAACATCATCATCGTCTACGACATCGGCAAGAGCGGGCACCTGGTGTACATGGCGATGGAGTACATCGAGGGCAAGGAACTCCGCGAGATGCTGGCCGACGGCAAGGCGCTGCCGGTCGCCAAGGCCGTGGACATTGCCGCGCAGGTGGCCGAAGGCCTCGCCTACGCTCACCAGCATCAGGTCGTGCACAGGGACATCAAGCCGGCCAACATCATGATCACCCCCGACGGCCGGGCGAAGATCGCCGACTTCGGCATCGCGCGCATGCGCTCCAGCGAAACCCGCACCCAGACGGGGGTCATCCTGGGGTCGCCCAAGTACATCTCTCCCGAGCAGGTGGTAGGCAAGCGCGCCGACCACCGCTCGGACATCTTCTCGCTGGGCGTCATCCTGTACGAGTGCATCACGGGCAGCACGCCTTTCAACGGCGAGGGCCTCTCCGCCCTCATGTACCAGATCACCAACCACGACCCCGCGCCGCCGAGCTCGAGCAACTCACAGGTGCCGGTGATGCTCGATTACATCGTCGCAAAGGTGCTGGCCAAGGCGCCCGAGGCGCGCTACCAGAGCGCGGCCGACTTCGCGCACGACCTGCGCGAGTGCAAGGCGCAGATCGACACGGGTCAGACGGGCGTGGGCATAGGGCTGACGACAACCGGCAAGCCGCTTCCGATCCCGCCGCTCACCGCGGCACAGCCCGCGCCGGCAAAGGTCAAGGACGCCGCCGAGGCGACGAGCGAGCCGTCGCCGACCCGGGGCATCTCGCGGGCGTTCGACTCCCAGGAGGCGACGCAGCGCCTGATGGCGCAGATAAGCGAGGACGGGACGACCGAATTCGTCTCGACGCGATCGATATCCGGGGCCGGGCTCTCGCGCGACCGCCTACGCCCCGGTGAGCGCCCCTGGGGCCGCCGCGAGAACGTGATCTTCGCCGCGACCGTCGTCGTCGCCCTGGTGATCGCGACCGCGATCGTGCTGATCTGAGCAGCATCCGGCGCGCCGGGGAGCGGCGCGAGGCGATAAAATGACGGCTTTTCGGAAGGCCGCATGACCCGCCGGCTGTTCGTCACCACCGCCCTGCCCTACGCGAACGGCCCGTTCCATATCGGCCACATCATGGAGTACATCCAGGCCGATATCTGGGTCCGGTTCCAGCGCATGCAGGGCCACGAGGCGCACTTCATCGGCGCGGACGACGCCCACGGCGCGCCGATCATGCTCGCCGCGGAAAAGGCCGGAAAATCGCCCGAGGAGTTCATCGCGGAGATCGCGCGCGGGCGCAAGCGCTACCTCGACGGCTTCCACATCGAGTTCGACAACTGGCATTCGACCCACTCGAAGGAGAACACCGAGCTCTCGCAGGACATCTACCGCAAGCTCAAGAAG
>DATJYC010000023.1:0-13577 GCA_035499735.1 Burkholderiales bacterium | reverse complement strand
AATGGCTCCCCGGGTTGGAATCGAACCAACGACCAGACGATTAACAGTCGTCTGCTCTACCGCTGAGCTACCGGGGAACCGGACGGACAATCGAAGGGCGCGGATTCTCGGGTAAGGTGCTTCGCAGAGTCAAGGAAGAGCCGCGCAGCGTGCGGTGTTCAGCGCCGCCCGCGCCGCCGCCGGATGAGACCCCGGTAGGCGAGCAGGTTCAGCACGACGAGAGCCGCGGCGAGCGCGTACTGGATGTGCCAGGTGAGGCCGGCGGGGTAGAGGACGCGCACCAGGTAGTGCGCGAGGAAGCCCTCGCTGTAGCCGGCTTCGCCGGCGAGACGCCGCCAGTGATTCTCGAGCGGAGTGAGCGGGCAGACCGCATGCGAGAGCTCGATCCAGCATCCCCACGCGAGCGCCGGCAGGTGTATCCAGGCGATCCTCGGCCAGCGCCAGGTGAGGAAGCCGCCGCAGATGACGAAGGCCGTGAATGCGAAATGCGCCACGACGAGCGCAGCGGCGAGCCATGAGAAGAGCATGCGGTGTCGGCCCGGGACGCGCCCGTCTCAACGCCGGAGGGCCCGGGCTTACTGGAGGTCAGGCCGTCTCGGCCACGACGCGCGCGACGAGCAGTCGCGCGATGCGATCGAGGGCTTTCTCGAGCGTCTTCATGCTGCAGGCGAAGGAAAGGCGGATATGTCCCGGTGCTCCGAAGCCCGAGCCCGGCACCACGGCGACGCCCGCATCGTTCAGCAGCAGCTCGGCGAACTCATTGTCATCGCGGCACCCGAGCGCCGCCATGGCACGCGATACCTCGGCGAAGGCATAGAACGTTCCCGCGCCCGGCAGGCAGCTGACGCCCGGCATGGAGTTGAGCGCCCGCACCACGAAGTCGCGGCGCTCCTTGAAGGCTTCGTTCATCCGGGTGACGCAGCCCTGATCGCCGTTCAGTGCCGCCACCGCCGCCTTCTGCGAGATGCTCGAGGGGTTGGAGGTCGACTGCCCCTGGATGGTGCTCATCGCGGCGATGATTTCCTTCGGCCCGCCGCAGTAGCCGATGCGCCAGCCGGTCATCGCGTACGCCTTGGAGACGCCGTTGATGGTCACGGTGCGGGCGTAGAGCTCGGGCACCGCGCTCACGAGACTCGTGAAGGGCTCGGGCTCCCAGTAGATCTTCTCGTACATGTCGTCGGTGCCGATGACGATGCGCGGGTGCTCGAGCAGCACCTCACCGAGCGCCTTGAGCTCGGCGCGGCTGTACGCGGCACCGGTCGGATTGCAGGGGCTGTTGAGAAGCACGAGCCGCGTCTTGGGCGTGATCGCGGCGGCGAGCTGCCGCGGGCTGATCTTGTAGCCCTGCGCGAAGCCGGCGAGCGGCATCACCGGGAGGCCGTCCGCGAGCAGCACCATGTCGGGGTAGGACACCCAGTAGGGCGCCGGGATGACCGCCTCGTCGCCCGGGTCGAGCACCGCCATGCAGAGGTTGTAGATGGTCTGCTTGGCGCCCGAGGACACCATGACCTGCGAGCGCTCGTAGGTGAGCCCGTTGTCGCGCTGGAACTTGGCGATGATCGCGTCTTTGAGCTCGTCGATCCCCTCGACGTGCGTGTAGCGGGTGAAGCCGCTCTGGATCGCGTCGATGCCCGCCTGGGCGATGTGCGCCGGGGTGTCGAAGTCGGGCTCGCCGGCGCCCAGGCCGATGACGTCCTTCCCTTCGGCTCTCAGGCGCGCGGCGCGCGCCGTGACCGCGAGGGTGGGCGAGGGTTTGACACGCTGGACGCGGCGGGAGACGGGCAAGATCGCGATCCTCGGGCAGGCCTTTGAAAGTCGCTTCGAGCCGCTATATTAGGAGATTGCGTCCGCGGCGGCCATCGACGCCACGGGTGCACGCGCCACGCACAGCAGCAGGACAGCGCAACGACTGTATATGGATTCGACAGAGCACCGGCCGTTCAAGCTCGAGGCGGATTTCTCGCCCGCGGGAGATCAGCCGCAGGCGATCGAAAAGCTGGTCGAGGGCCTGAACGAGGGTCTCGCGCACCAGACGCTGCTCGGCGTCACCGGATCGGGCAAGACCTACAGCGCCGCGCAGGTGATTCAGCGGGTGCAACGCCCGGCGATGGTGCTGGCCCACAACAAGACGCTCGCGGCGCAGCTCTACGGCGAGTTCCGCGAATTCTTCCCGCACAACGCGGTCGAGTACTTCGTCTCCTACTACGACTATTACCAGCCGGAGGCCTACGTGCCGTCCTCCGACACCTACATCGAGAAGGACGCCTCGGTGAACGAGCACATCGAGCAGATGCGGCTCTCGGCCACCAAGGCGCTGCTCGAGCGTCCCGACTCGATCATCGTCGCGACCGTCTCCTCGATCTACGGACTCGGAGACCCGCAGGCCTACCTTGCCATGGTGCTGCACCTGAAGCGCGGCGACCGCTGGGACCAGCGCGCGCTGCTGAGAAGACTCGCGGACATGCAGTACACGCGCAACGAGCTCGACCTCACCCAGGGCACCTACCGCGTGCGCGGCGACGTCATCGACATCTTCCCCGCCGAGTCCGAGCGCGAGGCGGTGCGGGTCGAGCTCTTCGACGACACCATCGATACGATCACGCTCTTCGATCCGCTCACCGGCGCCGTGGGCCGCAGGATCCCGCGCTTCACGGTCTATCCGGGCACCCATTACGTGACGCCGCGCGAGCGCCTCATCGGGGCGGTCGACCAGATTCGCGAGGATCTGCGCCTCAGGCTCAGGGAGCTGCGCGATGCGGGACGGCTGGTCGAGGCGCAGCGGCTCGAGCAGCGCACGCGTTTCGACATGGAGATGATCAAGGAGGTCGGCTACTGCGCCGGTATCGAGAACTACTCGCGCTATCTCTCGGGCCGGGCGCCCGGTGAGCCGCCGCCGTGCCTGTTCGATTACCTGCCGAAGAACGCGCTGCTGATCGTGGACGAGAGCCACCAGACGATTCCGCAGCTCGGCGCCATGTACAAGGGCGACCGCTCGCGCAAGGAAGTGCTGGTCGAGTACGGATTCCGTCTGCCGTCCGCCCTCGATAACCGGCCGCTCAAGTTCGAGGAGTGGGAGAGCCTCGCGCCGCAGATGATCTTCGTCTCGGCAACGCCCGGCGCGTACGAATCCAAGCACACATCCCAGGTGGTCGAGCAGCTCGTGCGCCCGACCGGGCTGGTCGACCCCGAGGTCGAGGTGCGGCCCGTGGCGACCCAGGTGGACGACGTGCTGTCGGAGATCCGCCGCACCGCTGCGCGTGGCGAGCGCGTACTGATCACCACGCTCACCAAGCGCATGGCCGAGGACCTCACCGAATACCTCTCGGAGCATGACGTGCGCGTGCGCTATCTGCACGCCGACATCGAGACCGTGGAGCGGGTGGAGATCATCCGCGATCTGCGGCTCGGCAAATTCGACGTGCTGGTCGGCATCAACCTGCTGCGCGAGGGACTCGACATGCCGGAGGTGTCGCTGGTCGCGATCCTGGATGCGGACAAGGAGGGATTCCTGCGCTCGGACAACTCGCTCATCCAGACGATCGGCCGTGCGGCGCGCAACATCAACGCCCGCGCCATCCTCTACGCCGACCGCATGACCGGCTCCATGCAGCGCGCGATCGATGAGACCAGTCGCCGCCGCAGCAAGCAGCTCGATTACAACCTGGCCCACGGCATCACGCCGCGCGGCATCGAGAAAGCGGTGACCGACATCATGGAGGGGGCGCGGTCGCCGGTGCCCGTGCCTGGCGCGCGCCGTCGGGGCGAGAAGCCGCGCAGCGCCGCGGACCTCAGGCCCGAGGCGCTGGTGAAGGAGATCAAGAAGCTCGAAGCCGAGATGTTCAGGAAGGCGCGCAACCTCGAGTTCGAGGCGGCGGCGGCGCTGCGGGATGAGATCGGACGCCTGAAGCAGCTCGAGCTCGGGCTCCCCGCGGCCTCGTAAGTACTTGGAATCACAAGCTTTAGCTTGCCAAGGTGGGCACTCTCTTGTAATGTTCGCGCCCCTCGTCGGACCCTAGTGGAATTCAGGCGCGTAGCTCAGTGGTAGAGCATCACCTTGACATGGTGGTGGTCGGTGGTTCGATCCCACTCGCGCCTACCAGTTTGAATGCGAAGGGCGCTCCCCCGGGGCCTTGAGCCCCGCGGAGAGCGCCCTCGAGCCGTTGGAAGAGCCCATGCCCGTCGTTACATTGCCCGATGGCAGTCAGCGCCGCTTCGAGCACCCGGTACGGGTGGAAGAGGTCGCGGCCGGCATCGGCGCGGGACTTGCGAAAGCGGCGCTCGCGGCGCGCGTCAACGGCAGGCTCGTCGACACCTCTTACGTGATCGACCAGGACGCGAGCCTGGCGATCGTCACCGACCGGGATGCCGACGGACTCGAAGTCATCCGGCACTCGACCGCGCACCTGCTCGCCCAGGCGGTGAAGGAGCTCTTCCCGGACGCCCAGGTGACCATCGGACCGGTGATCGAGGACGGCTTCTACTACGACTTCGCCTATCGGCGCCCCTTCACCCCCGAGGACCTTGCCGCGATCGAGAAGCGCATGGCAGAGCTTGCGCAGGCGGATGAGAAGGTCACCCGCCGGGTCATGCCGCGCGATGCGGCGGTGAGGTTCTTCCGCGACCAGGGGGAGATCTACAAAGCCGAGATCATCGCCAGCATCCCGGAGAAAGAGGAGATCAGCCTCTACGGCCAGGGCAACTGGGTCGACCTGTGCCGCGGTCCGCACGTGCCCTCCACGGGCAAGCTGAAGGCCTTCAAGCTCACCAAGGTCGCCGGCGCCTACTGGCGCGGCGACTCACGCAACGAAATGCTGCAGCGGATCTACGGCACGGCCTGGCCCGACAAGAAGCAGCTCGATGCGTATCTCACCCGCCTCGAGGAGGCCGAGAAGCGCGACCATCGCAAGATCGGCAAGGATCTCGATCTCTTCCATCTGCAGGAGGAGGCCCCGGGAGCCGTGTTCTGGCACCCGAAGGGCTGGACGGTGTTCCAGTCCCTCATCCAGTACATGCGCGAGCGGCAGCGGGCGGCGGGCTATGAGGAAGTGAACGCGCCCGAGCTCATGGACGCCTCGCTCTGGAAGCAGTCCGGCCACCTCGAGAAGTTCGGCGAGAACATGTACCTCACCCGGACGCCGGACGAGCGCGTCTATGCCATCAAGCCCATGAACTGCCCGGGACACGTGCAGATCTTCAAGCACGGCCTGCGCAGCTACCGCGAGCTGCCGGTGCGCTTCGCCGAGTTCGGCAAGGTGCACCGCTACGAGCCCTCCGGGGCGCTCCATGGCCTGATGCGGGTGCGTGCCTTCACCCAGGACGACGGCCACTGCTTCGTGACCGAGGAACAGATCACCGCGGAATGCGTCGCCATCACGCAGCTGATCCTCGACATCTACCGCGACTTCGGCTTCGAGGAGGTCACGATCAAGTACGCCGACCGGCCGGCGAAGCGGGTGGGCGACGATGCCATCTGGGACCGGGCGGAAGCGGCGTTGCGGGCTGCCTCGGCCGCCGCCGGGATCGAATACACCCTCAACAAGGGCGAGGGCGCCTTCTATGGGCCGAAGCTCGAGTTCGTCCTGCGCGATGCCATCGGGCGCGACTGGCAGTGCGGAACGCTGCAGGTCGATCTCAATATGCCCGAGCGTCTGGGCGCCTATTACATCGATGAGCACTCGGCCAAGCGCACGCCGGTGATGCTGCACCGCGCGATGTTCGGCTCGCTCGAGCGTTTTTTCGCGATCCTGCTCGAGCATCACGCGGGCAAGCTCCCCGCGTGGCTGTCGCCGGTACAGGCGGTGGTCTTAAGCATCACCGACCGCCAGGACGCCTATGTCGGAAAGGTGATGGAATCCCTGAAAAATCAGGGCTTTCGGGTCGAATCCGACTTGCGCAACGAGAAGGTCGGCTTTAAGATTCGCGAGCACACGCTGAAGCGTGTTCCGTATTTATTGGTGGCGGGCGACAAGGAAGTGGCCGCTAATCTACTTGCAGTGCGCAGTCGAAGCGGCAAGGACCTGGGCACGATGCCTGTGGAGACGTTCGCCGAACGGCTCCGTATCGAGCTCGACAGCCGCGGGCGCAGGAGTGTGGAGGGTTGACGAATCGCTAGTGCAATAAAGCGGGTCCGGCGCAACGAGGAGATCAATGCGCCGCAACTGCGTGTGATCGCGGCCGATGGGTCGCAGGCCGGGGTGATGTCGCGTTACGACGCCCTGCAGATGGCCACAGCCGCGGAGCTCGATCTGGTCGAGGTGTCGCCGACTGCTGAACCGCCGGTCGTGCGCATCATGGATTACGGGAAGTTCCTGTTCGAGCAGAACAAGAAAGCCCACTCGGCCAAGCGCAAGCAGAAGCAGATTCAGGTCAAGGAAGTGAAGTTTCGTCCCGGTACGGGCGAGTCGGATTACCAGATCAAGCTGCGTAATCTCACCCGCTTCCTGACCGAGGGCGATAAGGCCAAGGTGACCTTGAGGTTCCGCGGCCGTGAGATGGTGCACCAGGATCTCGGGCGCAAGCTCCTCGATCGGGTGTCTGGCGACCTCGCGCCGCACGCGGTGGTCGAGCAGAACCCGCTCATGGAAGGCAAGCAGATGATCATGGTGTTTGCACCGAAGAAAAAGTAACTCCCCACAAGGACTCATCGGTCCCGCGGGGCGTTCGCCCGTAGCGGGTGCGAATCTGCACCCTGCGATCGGTAGCTATACAACGTAAGGAGTGAAGTCGATGCCCAAGTTGAAAACCAACCGGGCCGCGGCCAAGCGCTTTCGCAAGACGGCGAAGGGCTTCAAGCGGTACGCGGCCAACCGCCGCCACAATCTCGGCCACAAGGCGCGCAAGGTCAAACGCCAGGCGCGCTCCGGCGGCTCGAGTCTCGTCGACAAGACCGACGTCGGCCGTATCGAGCAGCTGCTCCCGTACGCAAAGTAAGCGCGGCATCGACGCGCACCATCCTTCAGAAGCGAGTTAAGTCATGGCACGAGTCAAGCGTGGCGTGACGGCCGGGCGCCGTCACAAGAAAGTTCTGGGCAAGGCGAAGGGCTACTACAACGCCCGCCGCAAGGTGTATCGGGCCGCCAAGCAGGCGGTCATCAAGGCAGGGCAGTACGCCTACCGCGACCGCCGCCAGAACAAGCGCGAGTTCCGCGCGCTGTGGATCGCGCGCATCAACGCCGCGGCACGGCTGTACGGTCTGTCCTACAGCCGGATCATCAACGGCCTCAACAAGGCCGGCGTCGTGATCGACCGCAAGGTGCTGGCCGACATCGCGGTGCACGACACCGCGGCGTTTGGCGCCATCGCCCAGCAGGCCAAGACCGCCCTCGGCATCAGCTGACCGTCGGGGCGCTCGTGGCTGACCTGACGGCCCTCACCGCCGAGGCGCGCGCCGCGGTTGCCGCTGCCGCGGATGTCGCCGCGCTCGAGGAGGTGCGCGTGCGCTGGCTCGGCAAGAAGGGCATCTTCACCGAGCAGCTGAAGGCCCTCGGGAGCCTGCCGGCGGCCGAGCGGCCGGCGGCCGGCGCGCGCATCAACGAGGCGAAGGCGGACATCACGCGCGCCATCGACGAGCGCCGCACGGCGCTGGAGCGCGCCGACATCGAGGCCAAGCTCATGGAGGGGCGCATCGACGTCACCCTCCCGGGCAGGGGCGAGGAGGCGGGGGGACTGCATCCGGTGACGCGGGCGCGCCTGCGCATCGAGACGCTGTTCCGCCGCGCCGGCTTCGATGTCGCCGCGGGACCGGAGATCGAGGACGACTTCCACAACTTCGCCGCGCTCAACATCCCGCCGAATCACCCGGCGCGGGCGCTGCACGACACGTTCTATTTTCCGGACGGACGGCTGCTGCGCACCCACACCTCCCCGGTGCAGATCCGGGCGCTGCTCGATCGCGGCGCGCCGCTGGCGATCATCGCGCCAGGCCGGGTGTACCGCTGCGACTCGGACATGACGCATTCGCCCATGTTCCACCAGCTCGAGGGCCTGATGGTGGATGAGAACGTGAGCTTCGCCAACATGAAGGCGGTGCTGCACGGCTTTCTGCAGGCCTTTTTCGAGCGCGATCTGGCGCTGCGGCTGCGGCCCTCGTACTTCCCCTTCACCGAACCCTCGGCCGAAGTCGACATGTCGTGCGTGTTCTGCGGCGGCGCGGGCTGCCGCACCTGCAAGCACACCGGCTGGCTCGAGATCTCCGGCTGCGGCATGGTGCATCCGAACGTGCTCAAGGCGAGCGGCGTGGACCCGGAGCGCTATACCGGCTTCGCCTTTGGTGCCGGCATCGATCGCCTCGCGATGCTGCGTTACGGTGTGAACGACCTCAGGCTCTTCTTCGAGAACGACCTGCGCTTTCTCCGGCAGTTCCGGGCGTTCAGCTCATGAAGATCCCGTACAGCTGGCTCAGCGAATGGGTGAAGGTCCCGTGGTCGCCGCAGGAGCTCGGCACGCGGCTCACCATGGCGGGCTTCGAGCTCGAGGCGCTCGAATCGGCCGCGCCGCCGTTCTCCGGCGTCGTGGTCGCCGAGATCCTCTCAGCCGAGCGCCACCCGCAGGCCGACAAGCTCAAGGTGTGCAAGGTGACCACCGGCTCGGGGCCGGCGCTGCAGATCGTCTGCGGCGCACCGAATGCGCGCGCGGGATTGAAGAGTGCGCTCGCGCTGGTGGGCGCCGGGCTTGCGGGCGATGTGAAGATCGGCGCGGCCCGGCTGCGCGGCGTCGAGTCGCAGGGCATGCTGGCCTCGGCAAAGGAGCTCGGGTTGGGCGATGCCTCGAGCGGCATCCTCGAGCTCCCGGCCGATGCGCCGCTCGGCACCCCCCTGCGCGAGTACCTCGCGCTCGAAGAGGCGGTGCTGGACCTCAACGTGTCGCCGAACCGCGGCGATGCGATGTCGATCCTGGGGGTCGCACGGGAAGTGGCGGCGATCGCAGGCATCCGGGTCACCGGACCGAAGATCGCAAACCCCAAAGGAGTCAAAACGGCCCGGGGCGATCGTTTCCCGGTGAGACTCGACGCCCCCGCCGGCTGCCCGCGCTTCGCGAGCTGCATCGTGCGGGGCGTGAACAACCGCGCGGCGACGCCGGTGTGGATGAGCGAGCGGCTGCGCCGTGCGGGCGTGCGCTCCATCAGCCCGGTGGTCGATGTCACCAACTACGTGATGCTCGAGCTCGGGCAGCCGATGCATGGGTACGACCTCGCGAAGCTCAGCAAGGAGATCCGCGTGCGGCGCGCGCGCGCCAACGAGGAGATCACGCTCCTCGACGGCAAGCGGGTGGCGACCGAGGCCGGCACGTTGCTCATCGCGGATGCCGAAGGCCCCGTCAGCCTCGCCGGCATCATGGGAGGCCTGAGGACCGCGGTTTCGGCCGAGACCACGGACGTGTTCTTCGAGAGCGCATTTTTCCCGCCCGCCGAGGTGCAGGGGCGCGGCCGCCGCTTAGGCATCCTCACCGATGCCAGCCAGCGCTTCGAGCGCGGCGTCGATCCGCGTCACCAGGAGCGCGCCGTGGCGCGCGCCGTTGGGCTCCTCCAGTCCATCGCGGGCGGCACGGCGGGTGCCGTCGCGCTGACCGAGAACGTGAAGCACCTGCCGAAGCGCGGCCCGGTGAAGCTGCGCGCCACGCAGCTGCAGCGCCTGCTCGGCGTCACGGTGCCTGCGTCGCGCGTCGCCCGGGCGCTGACGGACCTTGGCATGAAGGTGGCGGCGAAGCCCTCCGGCTGGACGGCCGTGCCGCCGCCGCATCGCTTCGACATCGCGATCGAGGCGGATCTGATCGAGGAGGTGGCGCGGCTCGCCGTGTGGGACAGGATTCCCGAGACCGAGCCTCGCGGCCCGCAGCGTTTCAAGCGACTCCCCGAAGAGCAGCCCGCCGAGCGCGCCGTACTCGAGGCCCTCGCGGCGCGCGGCTACGAGGAGGCGATCACCTACGCCTTCGTCGATCCGGCGCTGCAGGAGAAGCTCTTCCCCGCAAGGCCGGCGCTGCGTCTCTCGAACCCCATCGCGAGCGACCTGTCGGTGATGCGCGTGTCGCTCTGGCCCGGCCTCGTCCGCGCGGCGCTCGAGAACCGCCGCCGGCAGCAGGATCGCATCCGGCTCTTCGAGCACGGCACCCGCTTCGAGATCGCCGGCAGCGCCACACACGAGATCGACACGCTCGCCGGCCTCGCCTGGGGGCCGCGGCTGCCGGAACAGTGGGGCGTTGCGAAGGAAGCCCGCGGCGCCGCCGACTTCTACGACGTGAAGGCGGACCTCGCGGCGCTGCTCGCCGCGACCGGGGCGGCTGACACCTTCACGTTCGAGGCGGGGGAGCTCGCCGCGCTTCATCCCGGGCGCGCCGCGCGCGTGCTGCGCCGCGCAACGCCCGTCGGTTGGCTCGGGGAGTTGCACCCGGCGCTGGTCAGGTCGCTCGACTTTACATATGCACCGGTGCTGTTCGAGCTCGACATGGCGGCGCTTGCCGTCCGCAGGGCGGCGTTCGAGGAGGTGTCGCGTTTCCCCCAGGTACGTCGCGACCTCGCGATAGTCGTCGATGAATCGGTGACTTTAAGTACCCTGGCCGAGCGTGTAACCTTGGTGACATCAAGCTTGCTGCGTGGTCTCCGCGTTTTCGACGTGTATCGGGGTCCCGGCCTCGAACCCGGTCGAAAAAGCATCGCTTTAGGCTTGATTTTTCAAGATATTTCTCGCACTCTTACCGATGAGGACGTGGACCGCCTCATGGCCTCCGTAGTCGGGGATCTGCGCGAGAGCTTGAACGCAAGAATCAGAGAATAAAGAAATGGCCCTGACCAAAGCGGAGATGGCGGAAGCGTTATTCAATCAGCTCGGGCTCAACAAGCGCGAAGCGCGCGAGCTCGTGGATCTGTTCTTCGAGGAGGTTCGTGCGGCGTTGTCGGGGGGGGAGCAGGTGAAGCTCTCGGGATTCGGAAACTTCGATTTGCGCGACAAGAACCAGCGCCCCGGGCGCAATCCGAAGACCGGCGAGGAGATTCCGATCAGTGCACGACGCGTCGTGACATTCCGTCCAGGGCAGAAACTGAAGGCGCGGGTCGAAGCCTATGTTGGAGCCAAAGAATAACGCGCAGCTGCCGGTCATACCCGGCAAGCGCTACTTCACCATCGGTGAAGTGAGTGAGCTGTGCGGCGTCAAGCCGCACGTGCTGCGCTATTGGGAGCAGGAGTTTCCGCAGCTCAAGCCCGTGAAGCGCCGTGGTAACCGCCGCTATTACCAGCGCCAGGACGTGATCGTCATTCGCCAGATCAGGAGCCTGCTGTACGACCAGGGCTTCACCATCGGCGGCGCCCGCAACAAGCTCACCGGCGAAGAGGCGCGCTCCGATCTCACCCAGAGCCAGCAGATCGTCAAGCAGGTGCGGGTCGAGCTCGAAGATCTGATGAAGATCCTGCGGCGCTAGAGCCGCGATCTTGCGCACCCGCCTCACCCTCTGTTCCGCGCTCGCGGCCCTGGTACTCGTCATCGGGGCCGGTACGGCAGCGCCGGCGCGCGCCGCGGAGCTGAGCAACAGCATCCAGCAGGCCGTCCGCGCGGCGACCTTCGAGGTGGTGCAGTTGAAGCCGCCCGATGGCGATGTGACCTACGACCGGCCGCTGCCGCTCGAGCTCATCCCCTTTCAGCAGCGCACCGATAAATACCGCTCGATCGGCACCGCCTTCGCCATCGGACCGAATCGCTATGTGACCGCCGCGCATGTCATCGATCTCGGCATCAACAGCCAGTTCGGGCCGCCGGCGCTGCGCGATGTCAGCGGCAAGGTCTACGCCGTCGACCAGGTATACAAGTTCTCCGACGCCCGCGACTTCGTGGTGTTCTCGCTGCGCGATCCGCCCCGCGGCGGCAAGTTCCTCGCGATCGGCGCCAAGCCCGCCGTCAACACCACGGTGTACGCCGTGGGCAACGCGCTCGGCGAGGGCGTGATCATCCGCGATGGGACTTACACTTCCGACACGCCCGAGGAGCTCAACGGCGCCTGGCAGTGGCTGCGCTTCTCGGCCGCCGCTTCCCCCGGCAACAGCGGCGGGCCGCTGCTCGATGAGCACGGCAGGGTGATCGGCGTCGTGCTGCGCAAGTCGCCGGCCGAGAACCTCAATTCCGCATTGCCGATCGCCGAGCTCATGAACGCCCCGGACAACCTGGGCCGGCTCGGCGGCCGCTTCCCGGTGCGCGCGATCATGGTCGATGCGAGCGAAACGCTCACGATCGACGAGCATTTCGAGCTGCCGAAGCCGCTGGCGGCGCTCTATGCAACCGCGTGGGACCTGTCGGTGAAGGCGATCTGGGACGCCACGACGAAGCTGCTCGAGCACAACGCCGGTCATCTCTTCCCGCACGGTGCGGGTTCGCAGCGTCTGCTGCACACCACCGAGCGCGCTGCCTTTCCGCAGGTGATGCACGAGGACCCGAACAAGGTGTGGGTCGCCGGGGCGCCGCACGTCGAGACCGTGCAGCTCGACAACAACGGCTTCGTCGAGCAGACCTCGGGATTCGTGCGGCTGCGGGTACCCGATGGAATCAGTCTCGCCACCCTCTACGGCGACGACAAGCTCTATCTCGACCTCCTGCTCAAGGCCTATACGCTGCGCCGCGCGGTCGGCAGCGACTCCGTGCGCGTCACGTCCCTCGGCAAACCCCGCAGCTCGAGCCATTTCACCGACCGCTGGGGCCGCACCTGGCAGGTGCGCGACTGGGCGATTCCCTACGACGATCAATACCTGACCACGGTGAGCCTGCCGACCCCGGAAGGCTATGTGGCCGAGTTCGTGCACATCGGCAGCGGCTTCCTCGACCTGGCGCACCGGACTCAGAGGCTGGTGAATGACTACGTCGCCGTGACGCTCGAGGGCAAGCTCTCGCAGTGGCAGGACTACCTCGCCCAGAAGAACGTGCAGCCCGCGGCCTTCGATACCCTCAGGATCGAGATCGACCCCGAGCGCCAGGTGGGCGTCCACACCAGGCAGTACGACCTGTCCGTGAAGCCGGAGCTCGTGAAGCTCAGCAAGGACAGTCTGCTGTTCCTCGACTTCGGATTCACGGGAGAGGGGGACTCGGTCCGCTGGGACGTCAAGCGCGTCGTGGTGAGCGAGGGCCCGCACACGAACAACTGGATCAACGTCGCGCGTCGGACCGAGCCGCCGCCATCCCTCCCCGACGCGTTCCAGAGCAGCTGGACCAAGCTCAAGAACCGCAGTTTCCCCTTCAACGGCAGGATCGAGAGCGAGAACGGCGAGACGCGCATCAGCACCGCGGTCACTCCGCCCGGTTCTGGCGAGCCCCATGTCCGCTACGCGCTCGAGGTCACCCGCGAGGGCGTGCAGACCCAGGAATCCATGGCCCGACGGCTCGAGCTTCTCGAGCATTCCTTTACCGCGCTCGGGGAGGACGCGAAGCAGGGCTCAAGGCCCTGACTGGGGCGGCAAAGCCCAGTATCATGCACGGGTGGCGCCTTTCCCCAGCGCCGCTTCCAGCGAGAAGAAGAAGACAGTGTCGGAGCGTGGCGCAGTCTGGTAGCGCACTTGCATGGGGTGCAAGGGGTCCCGAGTTCAAATCTCGGCGCTCCGACCAGC
>DATJYC010000022.1:0-113625 GCA_035499735.1 Burkholderiales bacterium | reverse complement strand
TACTTGAACTGCCAGCCGGTCTCGTCTTCCTCGTCGAGCCTGAACCCGGCGCGGGCGAGTCCCTCGAGCAGCGGCGCGTCCAGCTTCTTCGACTGCTCGGCCCACGCGCGGTGCGCCTTGCGCAGAAGCGCGAGCGGCACGGAGGCCGTGATCAGGTCGCAGTCCTCGAGCGGCGGCCCCTCCGAGTACAGAGCGTACACCAGCTGCGCGCTCGGCTCGATGTTGAGCACCAGCGTCGGGCTGCGCTGCACGAGCGTCACGCGCGCGCCGCTCGAGTGCAGGTCCTGCGCGATATCGTGGCCGCTCGTGCCGGTGCCGATCACGATCGCGTCGCGCCCGGCCCACTCCGTCGCGCCGACGTACTCGTGTGAATGCATCACGCGGCCGGCGAAGCTCGCGAGGCCCGGAACGTCGGGCACGTTCGGGATGCCGCTCACGCCGGTGGCCATGACGATATGGCGCGGATGCAGCGTGCGCGCCCCGCCTTTCCCGCGCAGCTCGGCCGTCCAGCGCCCCGCCTCGTAGCCGGCGCCGTGGAGCTCGGTGCCGGTGCGGAAATCGAGCTGCAGCTTCGCGGCGTAGTCCTCGAGCCAGTCGGCAAGCCTGTCCTTCGGGATGTAGGTCGGCCAGTCCGGCGGGAAAGGCCTGTAGGGAAAATGGTTGACCTGCTTCTGGTTGTGCAGCGTGAGCGCCTGATAGCGCTTGCGCCAGTTGTCGCCGACCCGGGCGTGGCGGTCGACGATCAGCGCGTCGACGCCGAGCGCCTTCAGGCGCGCGGCGACGGAGAGCCCGGCGTGGCCGCCGCCGACGATCAGCACCGCGGGATCCGGTTCTCCGCCGCGTGGCCTTCGACCGGAGTCCTTCAACTCGTCAAGCGCGGTAAGGAGCGTCCAGCACTGGCCGTCGACCAGCCGCAGCACGCCGGAGCATCGGCCGAGCGCGGCGTGGAAGCGGAAGATCGCCTCGATGACGCTCGTCCCGGCGCGGACCACGCGGCGCGGCGCAGTGCGCCCGGGATCCACTTCGAATCCGCCCGCGCCGGCCTGCTTCGTGCAGCGTTTCAGCTCGCCGAGGATCTTTCCGGCGCCGCTCGCGGTCTTCACCTGCCACGTGAGCGCGATCAGGTCGCGCCAGTGCGCGTCCGGCCGGAACAGCGCCTCGAACGGACCAGCGTCCGCCGCGCGCAGAGCCCTCTCGAACTCCGCGAGCCAGCGGGCCGCTACGGTCGCCGATTCAGGGAGCACGTTTACTCACCCGGCCTCCATCCTATTTGCCCGCCAGAACGCACCGGACGCCGCCGCGCGGATCCGGCACGTCTCCGGCGTACCGCGGGATCAGGTGGACGTGAACGTGCATGCGCGACTGTCCCGCCGCCTTCCCGACGTTCACGCCGATGTTGTAGCCGTCCGGCGAGTGCAGCTCCTGAACGGAGGCCTGCGCCTTGCGCAGGAGCGCCATGACCGCCGATTGCTCCTCGAGCGTCATGTCGAAAAAGCCCGCGACGTGGCGTTTCGGGACGACAAGCAGGTGCCCGCGGCTGAGCGAATTGCTGTCATGGCGAACGTAAGCGAGCGGATTCTCGAAGAGCACCCCGCTCGGCACGCACAGCTCGCACTTCGCGTCGCCGGTCACCGGGCAGCCCCGACAGCGAACCTCATCGCCAGGGCCGAAAGATACAGGCCGACCCCGAACACGGCGTGGCTCATGAGGCTGCGCAGCCGCGCCTGCGCAGGCTTGGGGGTCCTGGCCGCGGCCAGTCCCAGGCCGAACGAAGGATGCATGATGAGGAAGGGAAAGGCGACGGTCGCGATGCCGAAGACCAGCGCGGGCGTCAGTGTCGGCGACTCCAGCCATCGAGGCGTGGTCAACGCCACGAGCGCGAGCGCGAACACCCCGCCGATCGCATAGTGAGCGATCCAGCCGACCGCGCACTCGCCCGGCTTCCTGGCCGCGGCGGCGATGCTCGGATGCGTGAACACGCCGCCCGTCATGTGGCGCAGCCAGCGGCCGACGAGGCAATAGTTGGCCGAAGGAATCGCGAAGGCGCGCCTGAGAAGCGCGGCCCAGAGATCCATGACGAGGGTCGCGCCGAGGCCGACGGCGACGGCGGCAATCAGCGGGGTCGTCACCATGCCTGTCCCGTTCTCGATTTCAGAAGAAGGTCCACGAATCGTTCTCCTTCGGCGTGACCCGCAGGAGCTCCTGAAGCTCGCGCGAGCTCGGGCAATCCTGCTGCCAGCTTCCGTCCACCAGCTTGCGGACCTGGCAGGAGTTGCTGCGGATGGCGGAATATCGAAGCGGGGACACCGGCTGGCCTCATGAAGCAATCTAACGGGTATGGGTTCTCGATCCAGAGGACAGATTCTATTTGACTTGCCTATCCCTTTGCTGCGCGAGAAACCTCGCAATCTCGCCCAGCATATCCTTGTGGTGCCCGATCCATACGTGGCCCCCGGTCGGATACCCGACGAGGCGGGCGCCCGGGATGTGCTCGGCGGTGTAGCGCGCGGCGTGCCAGATTCCGAAGCGGTCGTCGGCGACGGCGATCACGAGCGTCGGTACCCGAATCCGCTCAAGGTCGTAGCGTTGCAGCGAAAGCGTCACCCGAGCGTCGTTCACGAACCCCTGCCGCCGCTCGCTGACGGGCAGGGTGTGCTCGAGCAGCTGCGCGGCGCGTGCCCGCTCGTCCGCGTCGGCCTTCTCCAGCACCTCGGGCGGGGTGGCAAGGATGTTCGCGACCATGATCCGGTTCGCGAGCCGCATCCACGCCCAGTAGAGGAAATCCGACCGCAGCGCGGTGTCGAACAGGAACTCGGTCCAAGGCGGCGGCGTCAGCGAAGGCGCTCCGCCTGGCCGCGGCACGTACGCGGCCGGAACGAGGAGGACGAGCGCCGAGCAGCGCTCCGGGTGCCGCAGCGCGAACTGCATCGCCGAAGGCGCGCCGGCGGACGCGCCGACGACCGCGGCGCGCTTGATTCCCAGAGCGTCGAGCAGGCAGGCGTGCGCGTCGGCCTGCGCCTCGGGCGAGGCGTCGGCGGGAAGCGGGGTGCGCAGGTAGCCGAAGCGCGATACGGCGACGACCCTGAAGCCCGCCGCCGCCAGACCCTTCGCGGCGTCCATGCCCTGGTCGATCCCGCCGCCCGCGCCGTGCACGATCAGCACCGCGTCGCCCTCGCCCGCGCTCGCATACTCGATCGACCCGCAGCGAGTCTGCGCGATCCGGCTCCCGGCCGCGATGCGCTCGTAGGCGAGGTTCATGTCGCGCCGGTAGCCGAGAATCACCGCGACGGCCGCGGCGACGACGAGCAGCAGACCGATGAGCAGGAAAAGCTTCATCTGCGGATCACGAAAAGCGGCATGAGCGCGAACGCCAACAGCAGTGCGTAATACACCGTTCCCGCGACCGGGTCCAGCGTCGCAAGATACTCGCGCAGCGAGAGCCCGCGCAAGCCCAGCACCGCCCTTCACGCCTTGGCGCTCGACCGGTGCACGGCAAGGCCGAGCGCCGCGACCGCGGCGAACGCCGCGCCCGCGAGGAACGTCGCCTGCGCGCCGAAGCCGCTCCACAGCGCGCCCGCGATTACGCTCGCGAGCAGCAGCGCCACCCCGCTCACGAGGTTGAACACGCCGAACGCGGTCCCGAGCAGGTCGTCCGGGGCGGTGTCCGCGACGAGCTTGGAGAGCAGCCCCTGCGTGAGCCCCATGTGGATTCCCCAGAGCGCCGCGCCGGCGAGCACCGGCAGAGGCGATGCCGCGCCCGCGAGCACCACGTCCGCGACGACGAGCGTCGCGAGGCCGACGATCAGCAGGCGGCGCACGCTGTAACGGTCGGCTGCGGCGCCGGCGGGAAACGCGACCGCGGCATAGACGACGTTCATCGCGATCATCACCGTCGGGACGAGCGCGAGCGCGAGACCGACGTCCTGGGCGCGCAGCACGAGGAAGGCCTCGCTGAAGCGCGCGAGCGTAAACACCGCGCCCAGCAGTACTACCAGCCAGTAGCGAGCCGGGAGCCTCTTCGCGTCCGCCACGGAGAGCGGCGGCCGCGGAGCGGAGCCGCGCTGCCCCGCTTCGGGCTCGCGCACCGCGCCGGCGATGAGCGCGACCGCGATCACCGCGGGGAGCACGGCGGCCCACATCGCCCCCCTGAGGTCGCTCGCGAGCCAGGCCATGAACGCCACGGCGAGCAGCGGCCCCAGGAAAGCGCCCACCGAGTCGAGCGCCTGGCGCAGGCCGTAGGCGGCGCCGCGCAGCGCGGGAGGCGTGATCTCGGCGATGAGCGCGTCGCGCGGCGCGCCGCGTATTCCCTTGCCGATGCGGTCGGCGAAACGCGCGACGAACACCCAGCTCATCGAGGCCGCGAGCGGGAACATCGGCTTCGTGAGCGCAGCGAGGCCGTAGCCGAGAACGAGGAGGAGCTTGCGTTTTCCGAGATAGTCGCTGAGCGCGCCCGAAAACACCTTGACGATCGCCGCCGTGGCCTCCGCGATCCCTTCGACGATGCCGACCGTCACCATCGAGGCGCCCAGCACACCGACCATGTACAGGGGCAGCAGGCTGTGGACGAGCTCGGAGGAGATGTCCATGAACATCGACGCCAGCCCGAGCGCCCAGATGCCGGCCGGCATGGTACGCAGTCGGTCGGCGGCGCCCATCCTCCGCCGCCCCGAGCCGGACTAGGCCGGCACGCGGTATACGACGTCGTGCTCGCGCGCGTGCTGCGTGACCTTCAGCCCGATCTCGTCTCCGCCGATCGCCTCCTGCACCGCCGCGTGCTCGATCTGCATGGAGTCGACGCGCTGGCGGAAGTCGCTCGTGTGCCCGAGGATGCGGATGGTCTGGCCGACGGCGAGCGCCACCTCGAGCTTCACAGCCGCCACCATGAGGTGGCCGTAGTAATGGGTGACGACGCCGACCCGGACCTCGCCCGGCGCCGGGCCGCGGAGCGGCGGCTCGGCGGGCTTCGGCCTGGGCGCAGCGCGGGGAGCGGCTTTCGGGGCCCTTTTCGGAACTGCGGCCTTCTTCTTCGGCGCGGCCGCCTTCTTCAGGACCTTCTTCTTCGGCGGGGACTTTTTCTTCGCCGGGGCTTTCTTCGCCTTAACCTTGGCCTTCTTTTTCGCCTTCGCCGCTGCCATGGCTCCTCCTGAAGGATGGAACGCGCCAATCCTAGCGCAGAAGCGCGCGCAGCGCCTCCGCCAGCGCCTCGCCGAGCTTCAGGTGCTGGTCGGCGTCCAGGTGGACTCCGTCCAACCTGCTGGATGCGGTCACCGCGCCGGCATCGAAGAAATGGCAGCCCAGCTCGGCGCACACCTTCCGGTACTCCCCGGCGAGCCCCCGGGACTTCGCCTCGCCGTCCGAGAACTTCGGCGCGATCGGCCCGCGCGGATTGTCGATCGGCGGCGGGGCGACGACGAGGACCGGCGGCACCGGCATGCCGGGCTCGATCGGCGCCCCGCGGATCGCCGCGACGCAGGCGGCGATGCCCTGCCCCGAGTGCCAGGCGTCATGCGGGTGCATCGACTGGAAGTCGTTCGTGCCGAGCGCGAGGATCACCAGCGCAAGCGGCGAGTTGACCTCGATGCGCTGCGCGAGCCCCAGGACGCCGTTCCGCCCCGGCTTGTAGGGATCGTCCCAGACGGTGCGACGCCCGTTGAGGCAGTCCTCGATCACGCGCACGGCGCGCCCCCCGGCGTTCAGGCGGTTCTCCATCACGCCGGGCCAGCGCTCGTCGAACGGCAGGCGATTTCGCGTCAGGGGCACGATGCCCCAGGACAGCGAGTCGGAGTAGACGAGGATCTGCCGCATTGCGTTCCTCTAGGCGAGCAGCTCGGCCACGGCGCGCTCGACGTGCAGGTGCGCCGTGTCGAGCAGCATCAACCCGATGTCGATCGCGCCGCGCAGCAGCAGCGGCAGCTCGGTCCCTCCGAGGATCAGCGCCTCGATCCCCTGCTCGGCCTTCATCCTGCGCGCGATGCCGATGTAGCGCTCGCGGGTCTCCGTACGCACGATCCCGTTGACGAGCTCGCTGAGGTAGGTGTCGTGGATGAAGTTCTGGTCGCCCCGGTCCGGGATGGCCACCTCTATCCCCTCGCGGGCGAACACCTTCTGATAGAAGCCGCCCTGCATGGTGAAGCGCGTTCCGAAGAGGCCGACGCGCTTCAGCTTGCGCTCGGACGCGGCGCGGCACGTGGTCTCGACGATGCTGATAAGGGGGATCGGGGAGGAGTCCTCGATCTGGTCGAACACGATGTGCGGCGTGTTCGACGACAGCAGCCCGTGGGTGGCGCCCGCGCGGGCGAGGCGGTGGATCTCCTCGAGCATGTACGCGGCGAGGCCCGGGAGGTCGCCCGAGCTCACGAGCTTGAGCGCCTTTGCGAGGTCGATGCTGTTGATGATCACCGGCGGATAGGCGTCGGGCCGGTGCTCGCGGTAGATCGACACGAAGAGCCGGTAGTAGTCGATCGTCGACTCCGGGCCGATGCCGCCGATGACGCCGATCAGCCTGGGCTTCACCGCTCGAAGATGAAGACGAGGTAGGCGAAGAACACCAGCAGGTGCACCGTGCCGAGGAGCACGTTCGTTCGCTGCGAGGCGAACGTGATCATGCTGAGCGCCAGGGTGAGAACGAGGAGCGTGATATCGGTCATTCCGAGGCCGAGGACGATCTGCTGCCCGGTCGCGAACCCGACCGCGAGCACCAGCGGGATCGTCAGGCCGATGCTCGCGAGCACCGAGCCGAGCAGGACGTTCACCGAGCGCTGCAGCTGGTTGGCGAGCGCGGCGCGCACGGCGGTGAGCGACTCGGGCGACAGGATCAGCACCGAGACCAGCAGGCCCGCGAGCTCCGGCGGGGCGCGCAGCACCTGGATCGCGTGGTTGATCGGTCCCCCGATCTGCTTCGACAGGACCACAAAAGGCACGATGTAGAGGAACAGCATCAGCGCGTGGTGCGGAACAGACCGGACTTCATGGCCGTGGGAATGGCCTTCGGGCTCCGCCGACGCATTCGGCGCGAGGAAATACTCGCGGTGCCGCGACGTCTGCATGCCGAGGAACACTGCATAGAGCACCACCGACATGATGCTGAGGAAGGCGGCCTGGACCGGGGAATAAACCGGCCCTGGCGTGGTGACCGTGAAGTTCGGCTGTATCAGGCCGAGCACCGCGATCGGCAGGATCACGGCGAGAAACGAGTTCGCGCCCTGCAGGTTGTACGCCTGCTCGCGATAGCGCAGCCCGCCGACGACGAGCGACAGGCCCACCATGCCGTTCAGCACGATCATCACCACCGCCATCATTGCGTCGCGGGCGAGCGTCGCGTTGCCCTTGCCCGCGTACATGATGGCGGCGATCATGATCACCTCGATCCCCGTGATCGCGAGGGTGAGGACGAGCGTGCCGTAGGGCTCGCCGAGCTTCACCGCGAGCGCCTCGGCGTGGCGGACCACCGCGAACGCCGAGAGGAACATCACGGCAAGCAGCCACAGCGACACGAACGCGAACCAGGCGCCGTTCGAGAGGTCGGCGAGCCAGCCCGCGCCATAGGCGAGGAACACGCCCGCGGTGGCGAGAGCCACCGCGATCGGCCACTCGGCCTTCAGGAACCTCATCGGGCCGACTCCTCTTCCACCAGATGCGAGATCGAGTTCGCATAGTAGCGCAGCAGCGGCAGCTCATTCTCGCGCGCCGCGTAGCCGCCGTCCTTCTCGTCGACGAGACGGCGCACCAGCAGCATGCGCAGGCCGGCGTCGAGCGCGTAGTCGAGGTCGCGCCGCGGCACGTAGACCCGCGCGGCCGACCGCTCCAGGCGCTCGACGATGCGCTCGACCTCGGTCTTGAGCTCGATCGACGCGAAGGTACGCCGGGGATCGCGCACGAACACCGTCGCCATCAGCGGCACCGGCACCACCGGCACGATGCGGCCGACCGCCCGCATGAGGTGCTCGCCCAGCGCGGCGGTCTCGAGCCTGCGCTCCTCCCCGGAGAGCCGGTGGAAGTCCACGCCGCGCGCCCGGCAGTACGCGCGCATCGACACCGGCGAGCCGAAGTTGACGCAGGCGTAGCCGAAGCGGTGCCACTCGCTTCTCCACATCTGCCTCAGGTTCCGGGCGGCGAAGGCGAGCGTCTTCCAGACGGCCACGGCGCGCGGCACGCGCCGCGCTTCCGGATCGAGGGCGCGCAGCAGGCTGCGGTCCTCGAGCACGCGGTCGTAGTTGATCCCCAGCGGCACGAACACCAGGTCGTGCTCGCCGTCGATGCGGAACCCGCGCATCATGTAGTCGATGACGCCCAGCCGCGGCTCGCGCATGCGGCCGTCGCGAGTGAGCCCGCCCTCGGGAAAGAGCGCCTGCGGCACCCCGGCCTCGGTCGCCATGACGATGTAGCGCTCGAGCACGCGCCGGTAGAGCTCGTCCTTGGAATTGCGCCTGACGAAGTACGCCCCCATGGCGCGCACCAAAGCCGACAACGGCCAGATGCGCGCCCATTCTCCGACCGCGTAGGAGAGCGCCGCGTGGTCCGCGGCGAGGTAGGCGGCGAGGACGTAATCCATGTTCGAGCGGTGGTTCATCACGAACACGACGGTGGCGTCGGCCGGAATGGCGCGCAGGCCCTCGGCGTCCAGGTAGCCGAGCCGCACGCGGTAGAGCGAGCGCGCGATCCAGCGGCCGAGCAGGTAGCCGATGCGGAAGTAGAAGTAGGCGTTGAAGGCGGGGACGATCTCGCGCGCGTAGCGCTCCACCCTTCGCAGCGCGGCCGGGACCGAGGAGTTGCTCTCCTTCGCGAAGTTCTCGGCGGCCACCTGCACGCGCGGATCGGTGAGCAGCCGGTGGATGAGCGCCTGGCGCTTGGTCCGCTGGAAGGGCCGTATGCCGATGCGCAGCCGCTCGCCCAGCTCGTCGATCACCTGGTTCGCCGGGTGCGTCACGAGGAAGCGCAGCATCGGCGCGAGGACGTGCTCGTACAGCGTCCAGGCGGCGAATGCCGCCAGGAGGACCAGCAGCCAGCCCGGGACCGCGACGCCTTCGCTCACCTAGGCTTCGGCTTCTACGGTTCCTGCGAGTCCATCAGGATGAAGGCGACGCGGCAGGGCTTCCCGCTGCGGTTCACCCACGCGTGATTGGTCGCCTGCTGCACCAGCACGTCGCCCGCCTTGAGGTGCACCTCGCCCTCGTCGAGCAGCATGTCGATCTCGCCCGACATGATGATCGCGTAGTCGAGCGTGCGCGTCCGGTGCATCATCGGGTGGCGCGGTGGCAGGCCCTTCTTCGGCGCCTCCGGCCCGACGATCTTCATCATGTAGTTCGGGTCGGCGGGCTGCCCGCCCTGCGATTCCGGCGCGAAATCCACGATGCGGAACACCGTGCCCGATTTCGGCGGCGCGAGGCCGACCTTCGTCTTGCCGCGGTCCTCGGTCGCGGTGAAGTCCGGCAGGCTGGTGCCCGTCACCCAGACGTTCGCGGCGTAGTTCGGGGGGCGCGGCGCGGTGAGGCGCGTGACCTCGTCGATCATCACTACCGCCTTGCCCGATGCGTCGAGCTTCGTGACCACGCGCCGGACCTCGGGCGCCTGCTGCGCGGCCACCGAGCCCGCGAGCGCCGCCCCTGCGATCGCCCAAAGCAGATTCGATCTCATCGCCGATCTCCCTTAGAAAAAATCTCAGGCCGGCTTCGCGCCGGTCCGCGTCCGGTCGAGGACCGTCATCGCGGAGGCCACCACGCTCGCCACGTCGGCGAGGTTGGTCGGCACGATCATGGTGTTGTTGGTCTTGGCGAGGCTGCCGAGCGCGGCGATGTACTCCTGCGCGATCTTCAGGTTCGCGGCCTGCTGCCCGCCTTCCTTGCCCATCGCGGCGGCGACCACCTCCACCGCAGCCGCGGTAGCGTCGGCGACGACGCGCAGCGCGGTCGCTTCGCCCTGCGCCTTGTTGATCGCCGATTGCTTCTGTCCCTCGGAGGTGAGGATCGCCGCCTGCTTCTCGCCCTCGGCGAGGTTGATCTCCTGCTGCTTCTCGCCCTCGGACTTCGCGATCAGCGCGCGCTTCTCGCGCTCGGCCGTGATCTGCGCCTGCATCGCGCGCAGGATCGCCTCGGGCGGGGTAAGGTTCTTCACCTCGTAGCGGAGCACCTTCACGCCCCACGAGCGGCCGGCCTCGTCGAGCACCGCAACGATCTGGCGATTGATAACGTCGCGGCTCTGCAGCGACTGGTCGAGCTCCATCTTGCCGACCTCCGAGCGCAGGGTCGTCTGCGCGAGCTGCGTGATCGCGGTGACATAGTCGGACGTGCCGTAGGACGCGAGCCGCGGGTCGGTCACCTGGAAGTAGATCAGGCCGTCGACGGCGAGCTGGGTGTTGTCCTTGGTGATGCACACCTGCTCGGGGACGTCGAGCGGCACTTCCTTGAGCGAATGTCTGTAGGCCACGCGGTCGACGAACGGGATGATGATGTTGAGGCCCGGCTGGAGCACCTCCTTGAATTTCCCCAGCCGCTCGACGACCCAGGCGCTTTGCTGCGGCACCACGCGCACGCCCTCGATCACGAACACGGCCCCAAGGGCGATGATGCCGAAGGGTATCCAGAAGGCATGGAGCGGCTGGTACCCATAGATGAGGACCGTGGCGATGATGACCGCGATGATCTTGAAGAGCATGCTGCCTCCGAAGGAGCGTGAAAGTTCGTCCGCGGCCTGCGCCAGGTCAGGCGGGCCGGGTCTTGGATACTTTGAGGGTGTTGCCATCGACTGAGACGACGTAGAGAATTTCGCCAGGCTCGCCCGAAACGCCGCCCGAGACCTGTGCGTCCCAGAGCGCATCCCGGTATTTCACCCGCGCCTGGCCCGCACTCTGATTCACCCAGGACTCGAAGGCGGCCGGCTGGCCGACGTCCAGCCCCGGCATGGGGCTGGACGCGGACCGCTTCCTGTATTGCTGCACCCAGACGACGCCGGTGACCGCGACCACCGCCGCGGCGACGGCCTGCCACAGATGCGCGCCGCCCGCGTACCCGACCCCCGAGCCGACGAGCGCCGCAATGCCGAGCACGAGAAGATAGAAGGTGCCCGTCACCAGCTCCACGATGACGAGAGCGACGCCCGCGATCAGCCAGGCCAGGGGTAGGTCCACCATGACCCGGAGAATACCTCAACGGCGCGCTAGGGCGCTTTCGGCTCCTTGCAGGCGGGCAGCATCAAGGCCTGCAGCACCTCGCTCGTTCCGCGGTTCTGGACGAAGGCGGCCACGCCGAGGTTCCGGGCATCGGCGCCGGGAAGGAGCGGCAGGGCGCGGCTCTGCTGGACCTTGAGGTCGTCGCCGAAGGCGATCGGGCCGATCCACTCGCGCACCACGAAATCGTGCTCGAGCCGCCTGCCCTTGTTCTCGCCGGCCTTCACGTCGCTCGCGAGGCGGTTCTCGTACGCGGCGAGATAGACCGCGGCGCTCTTGCGCTCGGTCGGGTCGTAGAGCATCGCGGAGAGGTCCGCCTGTATCGCCTTCGGCTCCACCGAGCGGATGGCGAGCGCGATCCTCGCGCGCGCGGCGCGGGAGTTGATGCGCATCACCTCGTCGCCGAATTCGTCGCTGCTCCAGCGGCGGAAGTCCTGCCCCTGCAGCAGTACCTGCGGGGTATAGACGATCACCGGGCGCCTCAACGCGGCGAGCCTGCGCTGCCTCGCCGAGAAATCGGCCCTGGCATACGGATCCTTCCAGCCGATGTAGTCCCAGTAGTCGACGTGCAGCGACAGCGGGACCACCTGGTCGGGCCTGAAGCCCTGAGAGAAGAGCGACGACAGCCACTGGTCGGCGGGCGGGCAGGTGTCGCAGCCCTCCGACGTATACAGCTCGACGAGCGCCGTGGTGTGCGGCCCGGTGTAGGCCGAGCACGCGGGCTCAGCCGCTCGTGCCGCGCCCGCGACGGCCGCGAAGACGAGGATGTGCGCGATCTTCATGGGGCTTGGTCGTGCGAGAGCATTCTTCCTTACATTGTCCACCGATGCAAATCCGGTAGACTGCGCGCATCTGGCCTCGTGGAGCTCCGCCGTGAACGATATCGTCAAGTGGATGGGGATCGTCTTTCTCATCGGCATCGCTCTCATGTACCTCGAGTACCGCTTCGCGAAAAAGAAGAAGGAAGGCTACACGCCGATCGACAGGCAGCGCATCGTCGGCATCTTCTGGCTCACGTGCTTCTTCAGCCTGCTGGTCGGAGGGGTCGTCTGGTTCGCCGGCTAGACGGATGAGCGTGCCGCTGGGGGTGCTCGACCAGTCCCCCGTCGTGAGCGGGCGGAGTCCCGCCGAGGCGATCGCCGAGACGGTGGAGCTGGCGCGCCTCGCCGAGGAGCTGGGCTACCGCCGCTACTGGCTCGCCGAGCACCACGCGATCGCGGCGCTCGCCGACCCCAGCCCCGAGATCCTGGTCGCGCGCGTGGCCTCGGCGACCTCGCGCATCCGCGTCGGTACCGGGGGCGTGCTGCTGCCCTACTACGCCCCGCTGAAGATCGCCGAGCAGTTCCGCATGCTCGAGGCGCTTTTTCCCGGACGGATCGACCTCGGCCTGGGACGCGCGCCGGGCGGGGACCCGCGCACCGCGCTCGCTCTCAAGGACGGCGAGTACCCTGGCGCCGAGCGCATGCCGCAGCAGGTGCGGGACCTCGTCGGATTCCTTGACGCGAAGCTCCCGCCCGGGCACCCCTACGCGAAGATCCGGGCGCAGCCCGCGGGCGACACCTCGCCCGAGATCTGGCTGCTAGGCTCCTCGGACTACGGCGGCGCGCTCGCCGCGCAGCTCGGCCTGCGCTTCGCCTTCGCGCATTTCATCTCGGCCTTCGGCGGCGACGTGGTGTCGCGCGCCTACCGCCAGCACTACGAGCCCTCCGAGCGCGAGCCGACCCCCTATTCGCTCGTGTGCGCCTTCGTGATCTGCGCGCAAACGAGAGCCGAAGCCGAGCGCCTCGCGGCGAGCGTCGACCTGCGGCGCCTGCACATGGCGAAGGGCATCGACGCGCCGGTGCCGACGCCCGACGAGGCGCTCGCGCACCGCTACACGCGCGAGGAGCGGATCTACGTCGACCAGCAGCGCGCCCGACTCGTCCACGGCGATCCCAGCGAGGTGCGCGACAAGCTGCTCGCGCTCCGCGAGAAGTTCGAGGCCGACGAGCTGATGGCGGTCACCATCACCGGCGACCCGGAGAGCCGGCGGGCGTCGTACCGGCTCGTCGCGGAAGCGTTTGTCTAGAAGACGTGAACCGCCGTCGGCCAGAACAGGCCGATCAGGCTGAAGAGAACCCCGCCCGCGCCGAGCGCGTACGCGATCCACAGCAGCGCGATGAGCAGAGCGACCTTCTTGTTCGCCGGGTCGACGTGACCGGCGCCGTGGCCTGCCGACATGTTTTTCCCCTGGTGATGTTCTTGTGGGAGGAAATTCTAGCCGAGGCCGCCGGGGGAGAGGGAAGCGGACGCAAGCTTCGTGCAAGCTTGCGACAACAAGTCGTTACAAAAACCCGGCGCCGGACAGCTTACATTCCACCCACAGTGATGCCACCGCCCAAATCCTTCTCGACCCTGCTCGCGGCGTCCGCGTGCCTGTTCCTGGCCGCGTGCGGCTCCCACAGTAGCTCGAGCACCGCGGTGTCGAACGTGCGGTTTGTCAACGCAGACGCGACCGCGTTCCTGGAGGTCAATCTCAACGGCGCGTCGCAGTTCGCCACCCAGGCCCCCGGCAGCGCGAGCGACTATCTGTCGTTGCCCTCGGGCAGCTATGCGGTTACCGTCACGGGCTCCTCGGGCGGGAGCACGGTCGCGTCGCCGCCGACGACGCTGTCGCTGAACGGGTCGTTGACGTATTCGATGATCGCCTATGTGCGCGACAGCGCCGTCGTCGTCACGGCCGTGACCGAAAACCAAGCGGCGCCCGCGGCGGGCACGAGCACGCTCGGAGTCAGCAACCTGTCGCCGGACTCCGGTGCGCTCGACGTGTACGTAGTCGCGCCGGGCACCGCCGATCTCACCGGTCTGGTGCCGACCTTCGCCTCGACGATCTTTCGCCCCATCCCCAGCTACGCGACGTTCCTCGCCGGCACGTTCGACGTCGTCGCGACGGCGGCCGGCGACCCGCGCGACGTGCGCATGCGCTGGCCCTCCGTGTCGCTCGGCAGCGGGTCAATCCAGGCCCTTGTCACCACGAGCACGCCCGGAGGCGCGCTGGTCAATGCCGCACTTCTTGCTCAGGGCGGCGCCGTGGACTTCCTGGCCACGACCAATGCGCGGGTGCGTCTGGTGTCGGCGCTGCCGACCACCGCCGCAGCGCCGGTGACGGCCACGGTCGGCACCGTCTCGATCGGACCCGTATTCTCGCCCAACCCCGGCACCTACACGCTCGTGGCTGGCAATTCGACCGCGTACACCCTGAGCGTGAACGGAACCGCGGTCACGACGCTGCCGGCGGCGAAGTTCTCCACCGGCGGCGACTTCACCGTGCTGGTGTACGGCACGGTGGGTGCGCCGCTCGTCGCCCTGCTTACCGACGACAACCAGATTCCGTTGGTGCCGGGGCAGGTCAACCTGCGGCTCGTCAACGGCGGCGTCAACGTACCCGGCGGGGTCGCGCTCTACGCGAACAACGTGCAGGCCGCTAACCAGGTGGGCTACGGCGACGCGTCCGGCTACTTCAGCGTGGCCTCCACCGATTCAGTTCTCGAGCTGATCGAGGCCTTGGCGGCGCCGGTCAGCACCACGTTGCTGCTGAGCCCTGCCGGGTCGGTCTACACGGTGTTCGTCATTGACACCACGCTGACGCCGTACGTAATCCGCGACCGCTAGGCTGCATCGCCCCTGGCCGGGCGTGACAACCGCTTCCTCCCTCTGATCCTCAGCGCCGCACCCCCGGCGTCTCGATCGGCAGCCCCTGCGCGCGCCACGCGAGGTAGAGCTCGAGATCGAGGTACTCGGGCGAGCCGTAGGGCAGCATCTCGGCGCGGATCCCCGACAGGCAGGCGCGCAGACGCCGCTCGAGCGAGCCCAGGGTCTGCCATTCCATCCTGTATACCGGGTAGCCGTTCGGATGGCCCTGACTGATGGTCTCGGAGAGCAGCCGCTTGCCCCAGTTCGCCTCGTGGCAGTGCGCGCACGAGAGGTTCATCTGCCCGCGTCGCAGGTGATAGGCTTTTTCGCCGGCGTCGAAGCGCGGCCGCGCCGCGCCGCGGATGGACACGTCCATCGGCATCCCCTTCGACTGACGGGCGACGTAGGCGGTGAGCGCGAGAAGCTCCTCCGATTCGTACTTGAAGGGCTCCGCGCCCATGCGCCGCGCGCGGCACAGGTTGATGCGCCCCTCGAGGTCGAGGAGCCGGCCGCTCTCGGCGTCGATCTTCGGATAGCGCGCCGCAACGCCGCGCATGGTCGACCTGGCGTCCTGGTGGCAGCTCGCGCAGGACTGCTTCGTCCTTCCCGCGGGCTCGCTCCACAGCTTCTCGCCGCGCTCGACCCACAGCAGCCCCGGGTTGGCGAAGTCGTCGTCCTGCAGCGAGCGCAGGTCGTCGCCGAGAAACGTGGAGCCGGACTTGAGCTTCTCGAGCGGGATCGCGCGCTCCTGCGCAGCCGCAGCGGCCGCGACGAGCAGGGCGGCGAGCGCGAGCCTCCTCATGCGGCGACTTCGATCGACTGCCGCTCCGAGCCCGGCTTGCCCTCGTCGTCGATCCAGGTGAACTCGATCTCGCCGCTCCTGTCGGCGACGGTGTAGAACTGGATGTAGGGGTTGGCCGCGATGCCGGAGGACAGGTCGGCGCGGAACACCTCGACGCCGTTGTAGCGGCACGACAGCAGGGTGATGACGTTGCGCTTGATCGGATGCCCGACGTCGTCGAGGCGGTAGCCTGTCTCCATCGGGTGCTGGATCAGGATGCGGACCTCGACGATTTCGCCCTTCTTCGCCTTGGCCGGGACCTGGACGCGTGCCGCCATGTCAGCTCTCGTCGAGGCAGGCCGACAGCGTCACGACGATCGCAGCGACGTCGTACCAGAAGGTGCCGTCCGAGAGCGCCGCCACCGCCGTCACCTTCTGGCTGCCGGCCAGGCGCACGCGCGAGTCGATCTCGGCCTTCCCCGAGCGCGGCCCGAGATAGAAGTTCGCCATGTTCGTGACCGGGTTGCGCTCCGAGTAGAGGTGGATGCTCTTCACGTAGTCGGTCGCCGTCATCGGGCTGTCGACTTCGATCTTGATCGGGACCGAGTTGCCGTTGTCGGCGAGCTGGGGGAGCGTGATTCTCACCCTGCCCTTGCGCACCGGGGCGCCCTTGGCGACCGCCGCCGCGCGCGGGTCGAGCGCTTCTCCTTGCGCGAGCGCGCCGGGGGCGAGCGCGAGGCCGCCGAGGCCAGCGAGGAAGGCTCGGCGCTTCACTTCGTTCCCTTGAGCGTCGCGAGATACGCGACCACGTCCTCGACCTGCTGCGCCGAGAGGATGGTCTTGCCGCGGTAGGCCCTGGCGACCCGGCGGAGGCCCTCGCTGCGGTAGTAGGCGGGCATCGGCGTATCGGGCTTCACGCGTGTGGAATCGGCGACGCGCAGGCGCAGCTGGCCGGTCGAGAGCTTGGCGCCGACGCCTGCGAGCGGCGGGGCGACGTTGCCGAAGCGCGTCTCGCCCGGCACCTCATGGCACAGCGTGCAGCCCCCTTGATCGCGGTTCACCACGACGCTTCGACCGCGTGCGGCGTCGCCGGGTTCTGCGGCGAGCGGCGCGGGAATCGCGTCGCCCAGGACCTCGAACGCCGGCTGAGCGAAGACCGCCGCGGCGATGCACGCCGCGGCGCATCCGGACAGCAACCTCCTCACCGTCCTACGCGAGCGTGAACCCGTGGTTCTTCAGCGGCAGCGAGCGGATGCGCTTCCCGGTCGCGGCGAAGATCGCGTTGCAGATCGCCGGCGCAATCGACGCCTGGCCCGGCTCGCCCACCCCGCCCCAGAAGCCGCCGCTGGGCGCGATCAGTGTCTCGATCCTTGGCATCTCGCGCAGGCGCATCATGCGGTAGTCGTGGAAGTTCGACTGCTCGACGCGGCCCTCCTTGATCGTGATCTCGCCCCAGAACATCGCCGTCAGCATGAACACGGCGCTGCCCTGGAGCTGCGCCTGGATGTTGTCCGGGTTGACCGCGTAGCCGGGGTCTATCCCGAGCACGAGGCGATGGATCTTGACCTCGCCGTTCTTGTCGACCGACAGCTCCGCGACCGCGCAGGTGTAGCTGCCGTAGCCCTCGGTCTCGGCGATGCCGCGGAACACGCCCGCCGGCAGCGGCGATCCCCAGTTCGCGGCCTTGGCGGTCGCTTCCATTATGCCGAGGTCCTTGGGCGACTTCTGCAGCAGGCCCCGCCGGTATTCGAAGGGATCCTTGCCCGCCGCCGCGGCGAGCTCGTCCATGAAGCTCTCGCGCACGAAGGGATTCTGCGAATGCCCGACGGTGCGCCAGAAGCCGACCGGAACGAAGGCGTTGCGCTGCGCGTACTCGACGCGGATGTTGGGGATCGCGTGCGGAATGTCGAAGATCGACGCGACCGACTGCGGGTCGACGCCCTCGGCCGGCGAGAATGGGGGCTTCAACGGCAGGTGGACGAGCGTCGAGAAGATCGACGTCGACGCGATGCGCGAATACCAGCCGGTCGGATTGCCCGAGCCGTCGAGCGCGGCCCTCATGCGGACGAGGCTCGCCGGCCGGTAGAAGTCGTGCTGCGTGTCCTCCTCGCGCGTCCACAGCATCTTCACCGGCGTGCCCTGCATCGCCTTCGCGATCGCCACGCCCTGGCGCACGAAGTCCTGCGCCCCGCCGCGCCGGCCAAAGCCGCCGCCGAGCTGGGTGCGGTGCACCTCGACGTTCTCCAGGGGCACGCCCGCCGTCGCCGCGGCGACGGCGAGCGAGGCCTCGGCGTTCTGCGTCGAGGTCCAGACGTCGACCTTGCCGTCCTTGACGACCGCGGTGCAGCCCATGGGCTCCATGCACGAGTGCGCCAGGTAGGGCGTCCAGTACTCGGCCTCGAGCTTCTTCGCCGCGGCACCGAAGGCCTGGTCGAAATCGCCCTCCTTGCGCGCGACCGCGATGTCCTCTTTGGCGTCGAGGCCGCCGCGGTAGAACTCGAGCAGGCTCGCGCTCGAGGCGCCTCCGTTGGTTCCGACGTCCCAGTCGATGGGCACGTCGCGCAGCGCTTCCTTGGCGCGCCACCAGTTGTCGGCGACGACCGCGACGAAGGTCTCGAGGTTGAGCACCTTCACGATGCCGCGCCGGCCCTCGACCTTGGACGCGTCCATCGCCCTGACCTTGCCGCCGAACACCGGGCACTGCGCCACGGCGGCGTAGAGCATGCCGTCGAGCTGGGTGTCGATGCCGTAGCGCTGCCTGCCCATCACCGTGTCCGGTATGTCGATGCGCTTCTGCGACTTGCCGATCAGCTTCCAGTCCTTCGGGTCCTTCAGCTTCACGTCCTTCGGCGGCTCGAGCTTCGACGCAGCCTCGGCGACCTTGCCGAAGCTCACGCGGCGCTTGCTCGGCCCGTGGGTGATGAAGCTGTTCTGGGCGCTGCACTCCGACGCGGCCACCTTCCATTGCTGCGCGGCGGCGCTGATCAGCATCTCGCGCGCGGTTGCGCCCGCCTTGCGCAGGTATTCCTGCGAGAAGCGGATGGTGCGGCTGCCGACCGAGGCCATGTCGCCCCAGGCGCGCTTGCGCCTCACGTTGGCGTTGGCCGAGGCGTACTCGATCTTGACGCGCCGCCAGTCGCACTCCAGCTCCTCGGCGACCAGCATCGGCGCGGAGGTCATGCTGCCCTGCCCCATCTCCGAGCGGGCGTAGCGGATCACGATGACGTCGTCCGGCCGCACCACCACCCAGGCGTTGATCTCGACGCCTTCTCCGGCCTTCTGGGCCAAGGCCTCCGTAATCGCGCCCAGCGGCCCGTAACCGATCGTGAGTCCACCGCCGATCGCGGCGGAATGCTTGAGGAATTCTCTGCGCGAAGTCTTCATGAGCGTCTCCTCAGGCCTTCGCCTTGGCCGGCTTCGGCGACTTCGCCGCGGCGTGGATCGCCGTGCGGATGCGCGCGTAGGTGCCGCAGCGGCAGATGTTCGTCATCGCCGCGTCGATGTCCTTGTCGCTGGGACTGGGGTTGCGCGTGAGCAGCGCCACCGCCGCCATGATCTGTCCCGACTGGCAGTAGCCGCACTGCGGCACCTCGTTGTCGATCCACGCCTTCTGCACCGGGTGCAGCTGGCCGCGCTGCGCCAGGCCCTCGATGGTGAGCACCTTCTGGCCGGCCGCGGCGGACACGGGCACGGAGCACGAGCGCACCGGCTCACCGTTCAGATGCACGGTGCAGGCGCCGCACTGCGCGATGCCGCAGCCGTACTTGGGGCCTTTCACGTCGAGCACGTCGCGCAGCACCCACAGCAGGGGCATTTCCGGCTCGACGTCGACGTTGTGCTTCCTGCCGTTGACGGTCAATTCGATCATTCCCAGATCTCCTCTCAGAAAACTTTGCGCCTAGTCTACCTCAGGCCGTGGAAGCGACGCTGAAGCCCTGGCTCTTGAGCGGCAGGGCGCGGATGCGCGTGCCGGTGGCGGCGAAGACGGCGTTGCACAGCGCCGGCGCGAGCGGCGCGAGCGGCGTCTCGCCCATCCCGCCCCAGAAGCCCCCGCTCGGGACGAGCACCGCCTCGATCCTTCGGGGCATCTCGGCGATGCGCATGATGCGGTAGTCGTCGAAGTTCTTCTGCTCGACCCGCCCGTCCTTGAGCGTGATCTCGCCCCACAGCGCGGAGGTCAAGCCGTAGGCGACGCAGCTCTGCACCTGCGCTTCGGCCGAATCGGGGTTGACGACATGCCCCGGGTCCACCGCGACCACGACGCGCCGGATGTCGATCTCGCCCTCGCTGCTCACCGCGACCTCGAACACCGCGGCCGCGTAGCTCCCGTGCGAGTCCTGCACCGCGACCCCGCGGTGTATTCCCGCGGGAAGCGGGGTGCCCCAGCCGGAGGCTTTCACCACGGCCTCGAGCACCCCCAGGTCTTTGGGCTTGTCCTTCAGCAGCGGCCGGCGGAACTCGACCGGATCCCTGCCCGCTGCGACGGCCAGCTCGTCGATGAAGCATTCGCGCATGAACGGATTCTGCGAGTGGAACACCGTGCGCATGAAGCCGACCGGCACGTGGCTGTTCCGCATCGCGAACTCGATCCTCAGGCTCGGGATGCTGTAGGGCAGGTCGATGATGCCGCCGAGCGCGTGACGGTCGATGCCGTCCTTGATCTCCTGGGGACGCACCGAAGCCATGATCGAGTGGCTCGCGTCGCGCACGCGCAACGCCGTGACCTCGCCCCCGGCGTCGAGTGCCGCCTTGAAGCGCATCATGGTCATGGGACGGTAGAAGTCGTGCTGCATGTCCTCTTCGCGCGACCACAGCAGCTTCACCGGCCTGCCTTCGACCGCCTTCGCGATCGCGACCGCCTGCCGCGTGTAGTCCTGGAAGCCACGCCGACCGAAGCCGCCGCCGAGATACGTCAAATGGACCTCGACGTTCTCGAGCGCAACGCCGGCCGCGGCGGCGGCGGCCGCGTGCGTGGCTTCCGCGTTCTGCGTCGGCGCCCAGACCTCGACGCGGTCGCCTTTCACGAGCGCAGTGCAGTTCATGGGCTCGAGCGGCGCGTGGTTGAGGAAAGGCGCGAAGTACTCGGCCTCGACCACCTTCGCCGCCTGCGAGAACGCCGCCTCGACGTCGCCGTCGTTCCTCGCCACCGGCGCCGACGAGTCCTCCAGGCCGAAGCGCACGAACTCGCGGATGCTCGCGGTGGTCGCACCGCCGTTCGCGCCCGGATCCCACTCGACCGGCAGGAGCTTCAGCATCTTCTGCGCCCGCCACCAGCTGTCGGCGACCACCGCGACCGCGTCGTCGAGCTTTACCACGCGGACGAGCCCGCGCAGGCCGAGGAGCTGCTCGTCGGCGACGGTCTTCAGCTTCCCGCGGAACACCGGGCACTGCGCGATCGCGGCGTGGAGCATGCCCGGCAGCTGCACGTCGATGCCGAAGAGCGGCTTGCCGGTGACCTTGTCCTTGATATCGAGGCGGCGGGCCGAGCGGCCGAGGAGGTTCCAGTCCTTGGGGTCCTTGAGCTTGACGTCCTGGGGCAGCTCGAGCCTGGAAGCGGCCTGCGCCACCTGGCCGAAGCGCACCTTCCTGCCGGAAGGCCTGTGGATGATCGTGCTGTTCTCCGCGTCGCAATCGGCCGCATCGACCTTCCAGCGCTGCGCCGCGGCGGCGATCAGCATCTCGCGCGCGGTCGCGCCCGCTTTGCGCAGATACTCCTGCGAGGAGCGGATCGACTGGCTGCCGCCGGTCGCCATGGATCCCCACACGCGGTTGCGCCTCAGGTTCTCGGCGCTCGAGACGAACTCGACCTTCACCTTCCGCCAGTCGCACTCGAGCTCCTCGGCGACGAGCATCGGAAGCCCGGTGGAACTGCCCTGGCCCATCTCCGAACGGGCTACCCGGATGATCACCTCGTCGTTCGGACGGATGACGATCCAGGCGGTGAGCTCAGGGCCTTTCGCCTCGGCGCCGAGCGCGGGCAGAGCGAGCTCGAGCGCGAGCCCGCCGCCGAGCGCGGTGGAAACCTTGAGGAAATCGCGGCGGGACGGGCGGAACGATGACGGCATGGACGATCGGTAAGCGCGCGGGCGGGCGCGTTCATTCTGCCCGCGGACGCGCGCAACCGCAACCCAACGCGGCGCCAGACTTCAGCGCCGCGGATGCGCGGCCATCCACTGCTCGCGGGTAACCTGGGTCCTCAGGCGGAAGCGCAGATCGAGCAGCTGCTCCTGAAGCGCCTCCGTCTCGGCTCGGTACCCGGCCAGCGCCGGCTCGAAGTCGGCGGAGCGCGACGTGCGGCTCGCGGCGAGCTTGTCGATCGCCCTGGCGGCCTTCTCCTCAGCTTTATAGAGATCCTTCTGCCGGTCCTTCATCTCGTCCATCGCGCGGCGCGGCGAGCCTTGGCGAGGCTCTCCCACTCCGCATCGGTGGTCGCGGCCGCCATCCGGTCGCGCGCCGCGGCCTGGGTCGTGTCGTAGTCCGCGTCGAGCGCGCGCAAGTGCTCGACATGCGCTCGAGTCGCCTCGAGCGCCTCGTCGAACAGCGCCTGCATCTGGTCGACCGCCGCCGTGACTTCCTTCGCGCGCGCCGGGTCCCTCACCACCGTCCCTGCCGCCGCGCGCAGAATGTCCATCGCGGCGCGCCCCCGCTCCTCGGGCGTCGGCTCCGGCTTGGTCGCGCAGGCGGCGACCAGAACGCAGAGCGCCAGCGCCCGGCGGGTTCCTCCGCCCGTTGTCACCCGAGCCTCGCGCACCTACTGCACCATCATCACCCTCTGTGCCTCTTTCTCCAGGTCGAGGTACTGCGCCTTCTCGACCGTGACGCCGACGAAGCGGATCGTGCCGCCCTTGAACCGACCGGGCGACTTGTATTCCTGGCTCACCGCGTCTGCGCTGTCGAAGCCCACGCACAGGCCGTCGCCCGAGAGGGTGAACTTGCCGGCCTGCGTCTTCATGGACCCCTGCGCCACGACCTTGTCGTCGATGTAGAGCTTCACGCTGCCGATCGCTTCTCCGTGATCTCCCGACTTCTCCCGGGTGAACTCCATGCCCACCGTGTGCTTCCCCGGCCCGACGGCGCCGCTCGACACGAAGTGCTGCTCGGGCTTGATGCCGAGGAAGTTGTACACATAGTGGAGCTTCCGGTCCTTGATGAACAGCGTGTGCCCGCCGAAGCGCGAGCCGTGAGCGAAGATCACGCCCGAGGCGTCCGCGCCGATCTCGATGTCCGACAGGATCTTGTACGAGCGCCCGCGGATGTTGACCGCGACCCCTTCGGGCACGGGCGACGTATCCGGATAGTAGATGTAGCGCTCGCGCGGCGCCTCGTCCGAGGGCCGCTCGATGCCGAGCTGCTCGACCGCGGTGCGGTCGTCGAGCGGCAGCACGTTGTTCTTGTCCGCTTCCTCGAACCATACCTTGATCAGCGTCTGAAGCTTGTCCGGATTCTCCTTCGCGAGGTCCTTCGACTCGGAGCGGTCGACGTCCACGTGGTAGAGCTGCCAGGCGTCCTTGTCGAAATGGCCTTTGCCGGTGATCGGCGCGTGCACCGCGGCGGCCAGCCACCCGTCCTCCCAGATGCCGCGCGTGCCCAGCATCGCGTAGTACTGGCGCTTCTTCCGCGTCGGGTCGTCGGGCTTCGCGTCGAAGGTGTAGCGCATCGAGACGCCCGCGAGCGGATATTGGTCGACGCCCCTGTAGACCTTGGGCATCTCGAGGCCCGCGATCTCCAGGATGGTCGGAACGATGTCGACAGAGTGGTGGTACTGGTTCCGCAGCTCGCCGCGCGCCTTGATCCCTTTCGGCCAGGAGATGACGAGCGGATCGCTGGTGCCGCCGGAATACTCGGCGTAGCGCTTGAACATCTGGAACGGCGTCGAGAACGCGGCGGCCCATCCCGTCGGGTAGTGCTCGTAGGTATCCGGCCCGCCGAGGCGATCGATGTACTTGATGTTCTCCTCGACCGTGTCGGGAAAGCCGTTGAAGAACTTGTTCTCGTTGACCGAGCCGTTCGGGCTGCCTTCGCCCGAGGCGCCGTTGTCCGCGGCGTAGAAGACGACCGTGTTGTCGAGCTGATGCGTCTGCTCGAGGTAATCGATCAGCCGCCCGACCTGGGCATCGGTGTACTCCGAGTACGCCGCGTAGACCTCCGCCAGGCGCGAGAAGAGCTTCTTCTCCTCGGGCTTCAGGGTGTTCCACGGGCGCACGTAGTCCGCCTTGTTCGCGACGTCCTCGGGCAGCGGGTTGAGCGGCGTGAGCTGCGTGCCCTTGGGCAGGATGCCTTTCGCGATCATGCGCTCCAGCGCCCACGTCCGGTAGGCTTCGTAGCCGTCGTCGAACTTGCCCTTGTACTTCGCGATGTAGTCCTTGGGCGCGTGGTGCGGCGCGTGGTTGGCGCCCGGGTTGAACCACATGAACCACGGCCGCGACGGGTTCGTCGCCTTCTGGTCCTTGATGATCTCGATGGCCTTGTCGGTGAGGTCCTTGGAGAAGTGGTAGCCCTGCTCCGGCCCGTACGGCTGATCGATGAAGCGGTTGTCCTCGACGAGATCCGGATACCACTGGTTGGTCTCGCCCCCGAGGAAGCCATAGAAGCGGTCGAAGCCCTTTCGCAGCGGCCACTGCTTGCGGCTTGCGCCCGAGGCCACGTCCTGCTCGGCGACGTTGTGGTTCTTGCCGAGCCAGTACGTGCTCCAGCCGCCGTCCTGGAGGATCTGTCCGACGGTCGCCGCCTGATCCGGGATGCGGCCGCTCGCGCCGGGAAAGCCGTTCGCGGCCTCGGTGATCGCGGCCATGCCGTTCATGTGGTGGTTGCGCCCCGTGAGGATCGTGGAGCGCGTGGGCGAGCACAGCGCCGTCGTGTGCCATTGCGTATACGTCAGGCCGTTTTTCGCCAGCCGGTCGAGCGTCGGCATGTTGATGCGGCCGCCGTACGTCGACCACGCCGCCAGGCCCGTGTCGTCGTAGAGAATGAAGAGAAAATTGGGCGAGCCCTCCGGCGCCTTCTTCGGCAGGAACGGAGTCCAGTCCGGCTTGGAATCGCGCACGTCGAGCTTGATCACGCCCTTGAAGGCGCTCGCCGGATCGGGCGCCTTTGGAGCCGGCTGCTCGCGCGAGCAGGCGGCGACGGCGACCGCCGCGATGGCAGCGATGATTCTTCCCTTCATGGTCGACTCTCCTTCGTGCCGGGTGAGGGTCCGGCCAGTGTGCCGCCCTCGTCGGATCGGCGGCAATTGGACCTTGGTCCTACGGAAGCGCCCATGCAGAGTTCTTCCTATCGGTCACCAGCATGTGACCGGGCGCGTGGGTAACGCAGATCGGCGGCTTGGCGGCGAGCACCGCCGCCTGCGGGGTGATCCCGCAGGCCCAGAACACCGGCAGCTCGTCCGGCCTCACCTCGATGCGGTCGCCCGCGAACGGCCGGTCGAGGTCCGCGATGCCGATCAGGTCGGGCCTGCCCAGGTGCACCGGCGCCCCGTGCGCACGCGGGTAGCGCGAGGTGATCTGGATCGCGCGGATCGCGTCGGCGGCGCTCAACGGCCGCATCGACACCGCCATCGGCCCGCGGAACGGCCCCGCCGGCTCGGTCTCGATGCTGCTGAGGTACATCGCGACGTTCTTCCCTTCTGCGACGTATCGCAGCGGAACGCCCGCCTCGATGAGCGCCTCCTCGAAGGAGAACGAGCAGCCGATGACGAAGGCGACCATGTCCGCAGTCCACAGCTCGCGGATGTCGGTGACCTCGCCCTCAGGCTTCCCGTCGCGGAATACGCGGTAGCGTGGCACGTCGGTGCGGATATCGAGATCCTCTCCCAGCGCCGGGATGCGCGGGTTGCCCGGATCCGACACGCCGATCAGCGGGCAGGGCTTGGGGTTGCGCTCGCAGTAGGTGCGGAAATCGCCCGCGAAACCGCGCGGCAGGATGCAGACGTTGCCCTGCACGTATCCCGGCGCGAGGCCCGCCGTGACGCCGGCGAAGGTGCCCATGCGCGCCGCGAGGCGCACCGCGCGGGGGTCGTTGCGGTCGAAGGCCATCGCATCACCGTATCGGCGAGAATGCGGTCGGCTTCAGGATCCGGTTCTCCTGCGAAACGAGGAGCGGCTGCACCTTCTCGAGATACGCCTGCCACTTCGGATCCCGCGCCATCCGGTCGCGGCGCGCGGCGCGGTCGTCGAGGCTGTCGAAGCCCCACATGAAAACGACCTGGTTCAGGTTGCCGCTTTCGGCCGTGAAATAGCCAATGAACTTCCCGAGGTAGGCCTGCTGCAGCGGCAGCCCCTCCTCCCCGTACAGCTTCACCATCTCCGCGACCTTGCCCGGATGCAGGGTGTAGATGCGCTGCTCGACGATCATGTCTGTCCCTTCAACGCGACGCTGCCGCGATCGATCACGTAGACGCGGTCGACCATGCGCTCGGAGTGCTGGAGATCCGATTCGGAGAGGATCACCGACATCCCCTCCTTCTTCAAGTCCGCGACCACCTCGGCGAGGCGCTTCGCGAGCGCCGGCGCGACGCCCTCGAAGGGCTCGTCGAGCAGCAGCAGCTTCGTGCCCGCGACCAGCGCGCGGGCGAGCGCGACCAGCTTCTGCTGGCCCCCGGAGAGCTGCAGGCCCTTGCGCTTCGCGAACTCGCGCGCCTCGGGGACGAGCTCGTAGGCGCGCGCTAGGCGCGCCGCGGCGTCGGGAGCGCGCGCCGCCCACGCGGGAACGAGCGCGTTCTCCTCGGCGGTCAGCTCGGGGACGAGGCGCCGGTCCTCGGGCATGTAGCCGATCCCCAGACGGGCGCGCGCGTGCGTGGCGAGCGCGAGCAGGTCGACCTCGCCGAAGCGCACCGCGCCGCTCCCGACTTTCAGGAGACCCATGAGCGACTTCATCAGCGTGGTCTTCCCGGCGCCGTTCCGCCCGATGAGGCCCGCCATGGTCCCGTCGGGCAGCTCGAGCGACACCCCGCGCAGGATCTGCACGTTGCGGATCGAGACGTTGAGCGCGCGGACGCTAAGCATTCACGCTTCCTTCGATTGAGCCCACCACGAAGCGCCGAACGTCGGGATCGGCGAGCGCGGCCTGCGGCGGCCCGTCTGCGATGATGCGTCCGTCGTAGAACGCGAGCACCCGGCCGGCGAAGCGGCTCACCACCTCCATGTCGTGCTCGACGAAGATCACGGTGGCACCCTCGGCGCGCACCGCCTCCATGATCAGCTCCATGATGCCGAACTTCTCCTCGGCGGAGACGCCGCTCGTCGGCTCGTCGAGCAGCAGCACCCTGGGCTTCGCCGCCATGGTGAGCGCGATGTCGAGGAGCTTGCGCATCCCGCCCGGCAGCTCCTGGGCGTTGCGGTCGCGGTAGGCGGAAAGGCCGAAGCGCTCGAGGATGCGGTCGGCGACCTCCCCGGCGGGCGCGCCGTGCCCCGGGACGTTCGGCCGCTCGACAGATAGGAACCCGCCGAGCCCCGCGTTGTGTAGCAGGACGCCGAGCGCGACCCGCATGTTCTCGCGCACCGTGAGCGAGCTGTAGAGCTGGGGAATCTGGAAGGAGCGGCAGATCCCCAGACGCGAGATGTCGCGCGGCGGAAGCGGCGTGATGTCGCGTCCCTCGTAATGGATACTGCCCGAGTCGGGCTTGAGATAGCCCGTGATCATGTTGATGAAGGTGGTCTTACCCGCGCCGTTGGTCCCGATCAGGCCGACCACGGAGTCGCGCTCGATCGCGGCGCTCACCCCTTGCGCCGCGGTGACCGCGCCGAAGCTCTTGTTCAATCCCTGCGCGTCGAGGATTGCCGGCATCACGCGGTCTTCCGTCTCGTAAACAGCGACCACAGCCCGTCGGGCAGGAACACGATGGCGGCGAGCAGCACGAGCCCCATGCTCATCTGCCAGGTGTTGGGCGAGAGGTCGAAGGCGACGGTGTGGATCGCGCCGAAGATGAGCGCGCCGAGGAAGGGCGCGACCACGCTTCCCGTTCCCGACAGGACGGCGATGAAGACGAACTCGCCGGAGGTCGTCCAGTACGCCATCTCGGGGTCGATGTGCCCCACGGTGGTCGCGGCGAGCGCGCCGCCCGCCCCGGCGAGCGCGGCGGCGATCACGTAGTTGACGTGGATCGCATAGCGCACCGAGGCGCCCATGTACTCGACGCGGATTTCGTTGTCCTTGATCGCGGGACCGAGCTGGCCGAGCGGCGTCCTGAGGAAGCGCCAGGCGAGGAAAACCGCGGCGAGCGTCACGCTCGCAGCGGCGACGAGCACCGCGTAACGCACCCAGGCCTCGCCCGGCCGCACACCGAGGAGCGTCGCCTTCGCCAGGTTGAAGCCGTCGGTCGAGCCGAGCGTCTCGCTCTTCACGATCAGGCCGTAGAAGATCATCGAGAGCGCCAGCGACAGCAGCCCGAAGAAGATGCCGCGGTAGCGCGCGAGCAGGAACCCGAGGACGAAGGCCGCGAGCGCCGCGGTCGCGGTGCCGGCCGCCATCTGCACGAAGAGGTCCGAGATGCCGAACGCACGCGACAGCCCGCCCGCGGTATACGCGCCGATGCAGTAGAACAGCGCCTGGCCAAAGGAGACGAGGCCGGCGCGGATCAGCAGGTTGAGCCCGAGCACGACGAGCCCCTGGGCGCAGGCGATGGTGAGGATGAAGAGCAGCCACTGCGGCAGCGCGAGGCCCCCCGCCACGACCGCGGCGAGGATCGCGCCGAGCAGGAGCGGCGTGCGGTCCGGCCTCATATCTTGCGCGGCTCGGCGAGGCCGAAGAGGCCGCGCGGCCTGAACGCGAGGACCAGCGCCATCACCGAGTAGATGACGAAGAGCTCGACCTGCGGCAGATAGTGGACCGAGAGCGAGCGCACCAGGCCCACGATCACCGCGCCGAGCGCCGCGCCCGGCAGGCTGCCGAGCCCTCCGATCACCACCACCGCGAAGGAGAGCACGATCACGTCGACGCCGAGGCCCGGCACCACCGACACCGTGGGCGAGGTGAAGCTGCCGCCGAGCGCGGCGAGGAAGCATCCCAGCGTGAAGGTGACGAGGTAGAAGCGGTCCACGTTCACGCCCAGGGCGCGGCTCATCTCGGGGTCGTGGATCACCGCCGAGAGGAGCTTGCCGACGCGCGTGCCGCGCAGCACCCACGCGAGCCCCGCGGCGAGGGCAAGCGCGAGGCCGACGAGTATCAGGTTGTAGGTCGGGTACTTGAGGCCGCCGACCTCGAAGCTGCCGAGGAGCGCGTACGGCTCGGCGACGAAGTAGGGGTTCACGCCCCAGACGAGCTTGATCGCGTCCTCGATGATGAGGAAGAGCGCGTAGGTGACGAGCAGGATCACGACCTCGTCCTTGGCGTACATGAAGCGCAGGAGCCCGCGCTCGATCGCCGGCGCGACGGCGAGCGTCGCGAGCAGCGCGCCCCCGAGCAGCACCGCGTACGAGAGCATCGGCGGGTAGCCCTTCACGAGCCAGGCGCCGGTGAGCGAGGCGCCGGCGTAGGCGCCGAGCGCGTAGAAGCTGCCGTGCGTCACGTTGAGGATCTTCATGACGCCGTAGACCAGCGTCAGCCCGACCGCGGCGATGAACAGCCATGCGGAGTAGATGACGCCGTCGACCAGGACCGGACCGATCTGGGACAAGGCTTGCTCGACCGAAATACGCGGATAAGAAAACGGCCGCTCGAACTCGGCGGCCGCTCTCTTCTGGTTGCGATCCGCTGCTACTTCTTGAAGCCGCCCTTGATCCAGTCGGCGCTCTTCACGCCTTCGGGCGGGTTCACCGTCTCGGCGGGGTAGCGCTTGACGTCGACCATGGTGAGCTTGCCGCCGACATTCCTGGTCATGCCGTACGCGGTCTCCATGATCGCCTGGTGGCCCTTGCCGATCGCCATGCGAACGTGGCCGCCGGGACCGTCGAAGGCGAGGTGCTCGAGCGCCGCGCCGACCTCTTCGTTCGTCGGGCGCTTGCCGCCGTTCGCAGCCATCGCCTTCTCCCACGCGGCCTTCACGCCGAGGATCGCCTGCGCCATCTGGTAGGAAGCGTAGTTCGGCGGGGCCTGGAAGCGCGCCTCGAAGCCCTTCGCGAACCAGCGGTTGTAGGCGTTATCGGGCGCGTAGGGTCCGAAGGGGCCGCGCGCGCCGAGCACCGTGCCGTCGGGGATCTGGGCGGCGAGCTTGTGCATGGCCGTCTCGCCGGTCGTGAGGATCACGGTGCGCTTGTCGAACAGCCCGCGCGGCGAAGCCTGCAGGATGAACGCCTCGAGATCGCCGTCCCAGAAGCTGGAATGGATCACGTCTGCGCCGGTGCCGAGCAGCGAGGAGATCTCGGCGTTGTACTGCCCCGCGAAGAGCTTCGGCATCTGCGAGGTCTTCACCTCGACGCCGGGATCGAGCTGCTTCATCGACGCCTCGAAGTCGCCCCAGGAGTCCTGGCCCCAGGCGTAGTTCTGGTTCACGCCGGCGATCGACTTCACCTTGCCCTTGGTGTCGCGGACGAAGAACGCGGCGCCTACCGAGTCCATGGTCGCGGTGGGCGAGGTGCGGAACACGTACTTGTAGGACGCGTCCTCGAAGATGCGCGGCGTGCCGCAGTCGAAGAAGTTGGTGAACTTCTTCAGCTCCTCGGCCACCGGCGCGATCGCAAGGCATGAACCGCTCGAGATGTAGCCGATCACCAGGTCGACGTTGCTGCGCTGCACGAGGTTGCGGTACTCCGTCACCACCGAGGTCGTCGGCCCGGCCTCGTCGATCGCCACCATCTCGATCTTCGAGCCGCCGAAGCCGACCTTGCCGTACGGCGCGGGGCCCTTGCCCGCGTTCAGCTCGTCGACCACGAAATCGGCGGCGTTCTTCGCCGGGACGCCGAAGGGCGACGCGGCCGGCCCGGAGAGGAACATCACGAACCCGACCTTGACCGGCTGCTGGGCGAACGCCCCCAGCGGCGCGAGAGCGGCGGCGATCACTCCTGCAACGGCGACCTTCTTGAGACCCTCCATTGGATTCTCCTCGGTGGTTTGGCGTGTCCTTCAGCGCCGCTCGCTCCTCGGCGGCGGCGTCGGTTTGTTCGAGGCCAGTGTGCAGCAGGACCGTGAGGGCGGTCAAGCGCCGGGCAGCTTGTACTCCTTGAAATCCTGCCTCAGCTTCGTCTTCAAGAGCTTCCCCGTCGCGGTATGCGGCAGCTGGTCGACGAAGGCGACGTCGTCGGGCATCCACCACTTCGCGACCTTGCCCTTGTAGAACTCGAGCAGCTGCTCGCGCGTCACTTCCGCCCCGGGCTTCTTCACGGCCACCACCAGCGGGCGCTCGTCCCACTTCGGGTGGCGCACGCCGATCACCGCGGCCTCTGCGATCGCCGGGTGCGCGACCGCGATGTTCTCGAGCTCGATCGAGCTGATCCATTCGCCGCCCGACTTGATCACGTCCTTGGAGCGATCGGTGATCTGCATGAAGCCGTCGGGGTCGATGGTGGCGACGTCGCCCGTGGGGAACCAGCCGTCCCTGAGCGGGTTGCCGCCTTCACCCTTGAAGTACTCGGAGAGGATTGTCGGCCCGCGCACGAGCAGGTCGCCGAATGCCTTGCCGTCGCGCGGCAGCTCCTTCCCCTCGCCGTCGACGATCTTCATCTGCACGCCGTAGACCGTGCGCCCCTGCTTGAGCTGCAGCTCCCTCTGCTTCTCGCGCGGAAGGCCCAGGTGCTTGGTCTTCAGCGTGCACATGCTGCCGAGCGGGCTCATCTCCGTCATGCCCCAGGCGTGGCGGCACTCGACGCCGTACTCGCGGAAGGTGTCGATCATCGCGGGCGGGCAGGCCGAGCCTCCGACGACGACCGCCTTGAGCGAGGAGAACTTGAGATCGTTCTGCTTCATGTGCGCGAGCAGCGCGAGCCACACCGTCGGCACGCCTGCGGTCTGGGTCACGCCCTCGGCTTCGAACAGCTCGTAGAGGCTCTTGCCGTCGAGCGCCGCGCCGGGGAAGACGAGCTTCGCGCCGTTCATCGGAGCGAAATACGGAATGCCCCAGGCGTTGACGTGGAACATCGGCACGACCGGCAGGATCACCGAGCGCGCCGAGCAGTCGAAGATGTCCGGGAGCGACGCCGCGTACGCGTGCAGCACGTGCGAGCGGTTGGAGTAGAGCACGCCCTTGGGATGGCCGGTCGTCCCCGAGGTGTAGCACAGGCCGGCCGCCGTCCATTCGTCGAACACCGGCCAGGCGTAGTCGCCGTCCTCGCGCTCGAGCAGCTCCTCGTAGCACAGCAGGTTCGAGACGCCGATCCTCGGCAGGTGCGCGCGGTCGCACATCGCCACCCAGCCCTTCACGCCCTTGCACGCCGGCGCGAGCTTCTCGGCGAGCGGCGCGAGGTTGACGTCGAAGAAGACGTACCTGTCCCCGGCGTCGTTGACGATGTAGCCGAGCTGATCGGGGAAGAGCCGCGGGTTGATCGTGTGCATCACCGCGCCCATGCCCGAGACGCCGTAGTAGATCTCGAAGTGGCGGTAGCCGTTCCAGGCGAGCGTGCCGACACGGTCGCTCTCCTTCACGCCGAGGCGGCGAAGCGCCTGAGCCAGGCGCTTCGCGCGCGCGTGCGCCTGCGAGTAGGTGGTGCGATGGATGGGTCCTTCGACGCTGCGCGAGACGATCTCGACGTCGCCGTGGTTCTGATCGGCGTGCGCGATCAGCGACGACACGAGCAGTGGCATGTCCATCATCTGGCCGCGCATGCTTTCCCTCCTCCGGGCGCCTTGGCGTCGGAGAAAATTAACCTGCGCGAAATCCCGTGTCAATCTACAATCCGCTCCAGCCATGAGCGTCAAGAAACTCCTCGACCTCACCGGAAAAATCGCGCTCGTCACCGGCGGATCGCGAGGCTTGGGGCTGCAGATCGCGGAAGCCTTGGGCGAGATGGGCGCGACGCTCGCGCTCACCGCCCGCAAGGCCGAGGAGCTCGACCAGGCGCGCGAGCACCTGTCGCGCCAGAACGTCGAGGCGTTCGCCCTGCCCTGCGACCTGTCGCAGCCGGAGACGATCGCGCCGATGGTCGGCAAGCTCCTCGGGCGCTACGGAAGGGTCGACATCCTGATCAACAACGCGGGCGCCTCCTGGGGCGCTCCGGCCGAGGACCATCCGCTGGAAGCCTGGCAGAAGGTCGTGAACCTCAACCTCACCGGCACCTTTCTCGTCACCCAGGCCGTCGGCAAGCGTTCGATGATCCCCAACCGCTACGGCAGGATCGTCAACGTCGCCTCGATCGCGGGGCTGCGCGGCAACCCGGTGGGCATGCTGAAGACGCTCGCCTACAACACGACCAAGGGGGGCCTCGTGAACTTCACGCGCGCGCTCGCTTCCGAATGGGGCGAGCACGGCATCACCGTGAACGCGATCGCCCCGGGCTTTTTCCCTTCGAAGATGAGCCAGGTGGCGCTGCAGAGGATCGGCGAGCAGGTCGTCGCAGCATCGCCGCTGCACCGCCTCGGCAACGAGGAGGACCTCAAGGGGATTGTCGCGCTGCTCGCGTCGGACGCTGCGCGGCACATCACCGGGCAGATCATCGCCGTCGACGGCGGCGCGAGCGCCGCCTAGGCCGGGACCATGGAAGGCTCGGGCGCGATCCGCATCCCCTTCACCGAGCACCTCGGCGTGCAGCTCCTCGAGTCGACCAAGGAGCATGCGGTCGTGTCGCTGAAGAGGCGGCCGGAGCTGCTCAACAGCTGGGGCGCCACCCACGGCGGGGTCATCATGACCATGCTCGACCTGGTGATGAGCTGGGCGGTGCGCGGGCACTACGGCGTCGCGGGCGGCGTGCTCACCATCGACATGAGCGTCGGCTTCATGAAGGGCAGCTTCGGCGACAAGGTCACCGCCGAGGGGCGCGTGCTCCACGGCGGCAGGTCGACCGCGTTCTGCGAGGCCGAGGCGCGCGACGAGGGCGGAGCGCTGCTCGCCAAGGCGATCGGCACCTTCAAGCTGCTCTCGGACAAGGAGCGGAAGACGGGCCCGTAGGGGGTTGGAAAAGCATAGCCAAACCTTCGCCAGTCCGTAGGGCCGGCGTCGGCGCCGCGGGCCCAGTATTGGCCTCGTCTCAACCCAACCAGGAGAAGACGATGACCAGGACAGCCCTCGCTTCAACGCTCGCCGCGGCCCTCGCGGCCCTGCTCGCCGCTTCGGGCTCCGCGGCGACCCGCGGAGGAAAGGACCAGCTCGGCGCCGAGGCCGCCCCGCGCGCGCAGCACCTGCCTCCGCACATCCTCACCGGTGCCGGCTACTGGAAGGAGTCGATCGCGTCGAACGCGGAGGCGGCGCGCATCGCCAAGGCCGAGAAGGAGCCCGACGACGAGCTGCACGCCTCCGATTGCGTGGTCTACGCCTATCTTCAGCTCGGGCAATACGAGAGGGCGAAAGAGATCATCGAGGAGATGAAGACCGTGACGGGATTCAACACCGAGCGGAACACCGGCCCGTTCGCCCTCGCCGCGAGCCCCGCGCGCTACGAGATCGAGCGCGGCGACTGGAAGGCCGCGGCGCGACTTGAGGTGCGGCCCACCAAGTTCGCCTACGTGGAAGCGATGACGCATTTCGCGCGCGCGCTCGGCGCCGCGCGCAGCGGAGGTCTGGAATCTGCGAAGGCGGAGATAGCCAAGCTGTCGGAGCTCCGCGACAAGCTCCGCCAGGCCAACGATGCGTACTGGGCGAACCAGGTGGACATCCAATTGGAGGCCGCCACCGCCTGGACGCTCTACGCGGAGGGCCGGCGCGCCGAGGCGCTCGCGACCATGACCCGCGCAGCGGACGCCGAGGACAAGACTGAGAAAGGCACCGTGACGCCGGGCCCGCTCGCTCCGGCACGCGAGCTGCTTGGAGCGATGCTGCTCCAGGACGGCGCCTACGCCGACGCGCTCGCCGCCTTCGAGGCGACCCTCAAGAAGGAACCCAACCGGCTTAACGCCACGGCCGGCGCCGAGAAAGCGGCGATGATGGCGGGTGACGCCGCAAAGGCTCGCTCGTATCGTGAGAGCCTTCTGAAGCTGACTCAGGGCGCGCTCATGATGCGGAACCTAGCCATGGGCCCGTCGAGATGATCGCGTGGGGCGCCGTCGCAGCAGCGGCGCCCCTTCCGCCGAGGCCGCTAAGCCGGCTTCATCGCCGCCCGCGGCGTCAGCACCGCGAGCACGACCGCCACCGCGATCAGCGCGGCCACGTCGCCCCAGAGATGGCCCATATGCTGGCTCATCGCGAGCGACTGCACTCCCATGATCACGCCGTGAACCAAGCTCGACCACACCGTGAACCAGATGAGGCTGCGGTGCGCGAGCGGATCCCGGGACGCGAGCAGCAGGAACACGCCCAGCGTGAAGTAGATCCCGATGATCATCTGCAGCGATTCCGGCTGTCCCCACGACCAGCCGGACGGCCAGACGATCGACAGCGGCCAGATCCCGAACATGAAGATAAGCCCGAAGACGATCAGTGCGATTCGCAGGTACTTGATGCGGTCGGTCTCGTTCATAACGCTCCCCCTTCTTGAGTTGTGACACTGCGGACTGCGATGGTCGCGAAGCTGTCGCGCGCCCAGATCGCCGCGAGCACGATCAGGGCGAGCCACAGCAGCACGATTAGCGCGGCTCCGACGCGGCCGGCCCGCGTGACATCGGGCCGCTCCTCCCGCGCCCGCGCCCGGCACTCCTCCATCACGCCGGCCGGGATCATCTTCACTGCGAGCGCGATCGCGAAAGGCAGCAGGACGATCTCGTCGACGAAACCGAGTACCGGGATGAAATCGGGGATCAGGTCGATCGGGGAGAGCGCGTAGGCGACGATCGCGATCAGGAACGCCTTCGCATACCACGGTGTCTCCGGGTGCCGCGCGGCGAGGAAGAGCGCCAGCACTTCGGCCTTGAGCTGCCGCGCGCGCTGCCTGAGGGTCAAGATCGGCGGCATGCTAGTCCGCCTTGATTCCCGCCGCCTTGATCACCGGCCACCACTTTTCGATCTCGGCCTTGTGGTGCGCGCCGAGCGCCGCCGGCGTCTGCTGGTCGCGCGGCGGAATTTCCTGGCCGAGATCGGCGAGGCGCTTGCGCGTCGCCGGGTCGGCGAGCGTCTGGACGATTGCGTCGTTCAGCCTGTCGACTACCGCCTTCGGCGTGCCGGCGGGGGCCCAGATCCCGTGCCACACCGCCATGTAGAAGCCGGGCAGCCCCGCTTCGTCGACGGTGGGGATGTCGGGCTGCGCCTCCAGGCGCGTCTTCGCGGTCACCGCGTACGCCCGGATCTTCCCTCCGCGGATCAGCGGAAGCGAGCTCGCGGCCTGGTCGAACATCATGTCGATATTGCCCGCCATGATGTCCTGCAGCGCCGGGGCGGAGCCGCGATAGTGGACGATCTGGATCTGCGTGCCCGTGACCTTCTGGAAATAGACGCCGCTGATGTGCGAGGGCGTGCCGGCTCCGCCCGAACTGCACGAGATCTTCTCCTGGTTCGCCTTCACCCACGCGAGCAGCTCCTTCAGGTCCTTCGCGGTCACCGCGTTCTTGGATACCAGGATCTGCGGGTTGCTCGCGACCAGCGCGACCGGCGCGAGGTCCTTCAGCAGGTCGTAGGGAAGCTGGTAGATCGCGCCGTTGATCACGTGCGTGCCGATGTGCCCGATGCCGAGCGTGTAGCCGTCGGGCGCCGCGCGCGCCACCTTCCCCACCGCGATGCTGCCGCCGGCGCCCGTTGTGTTCTCGACGACGACCGTCTGGCCGAGTGCGGCCGACATGCGCACCGAAAGAATGCGCGCAATGGTGTCGGTGGGCCCGCCCGCGGAGAAAGGCACGACCAGCGTGACCGCGTGGGTCGGAAAGCCCTGCGCCTGGGCGGCGATGACCTGCCCCAGGAACGCGAGGGCGAATGCAGCGCGGAATGCGTTGATGATTCTCTCCCCTATTTTTTGTACGGCCGGACCCTGACGTCGTCGGCGATCTCGAACGCCATCAAGTCCTCTCCGAGGACCAGCGGTCCTTTGTAGGTCTGCCGCGTCTCGGCGACCACGTCGTCCAGCGTCGGCTCGGCGATCTTCTCGCTCGAAAGAAGGACGATGTGCGAGTACACGGCGAGCTTCGGCTTGGTCCGCGTGAAGACCGCCCCCGCCTCGAGCGGCGTCGTGTGGTGCGCGATGATGCGCTGCATGGGCACGCTCGCCGCGAGCAGCGCCGGCAGCGCGGCCGCCACCTCGTGGATGAGCAGGTCTGTTCCCGTCGCGTGCCTGACGACGTTCTCGTCGTAGCGCGTGTCGCCCGAGAGCGTGACCGAGCGCCCCTTGTACTCGACGCGGTAGCCGACCGCCGGCTTGATCGCCGCGCCGTGCTCGACCGCGAAGGCGATGACCTTCACGCCGTTCTTCTCGTAGACGACACCGTCCTTGTCGAACTCCTCCGCCGCGACCGCAATGCCTTCGGGCGGGAGCTTCTCGTCCTCGAGGCGAATCTTGATGTCGAGCGCATACGCGCTCTCGAGGCCGGCCATCATCGCCTTCGCGCCGGTCGGCCCGATGACGCGGAACGGAGCGGTCCGCCGTCCGAACGGCGGCGCAAGCCAGCCGGTGAGCCACACGTCGGGAATGCCCGAGACGTGATCCGAGTGGTAGTGGGTGATGAAGAGAACGTCGATCCGCCCGATCGGCACGCCGATCTGCCGCAGGCGGATGGGCACGCCGCGCCCGGCGTCGAACAGCAGCTTCTGGTCCCCGGCCTCCACCAGCGTGCTCGGCCCGAATCGGTCGGGCCTGGGCGTCGGCGAGGCCGTGCCGAGCAGGGTGACCTTGAAATCGAACTGTGCGTGGACGGGCGCGCACACCGCGGCGAAGCAGGCAAGCAAGGCGCAATAGACCAGTCGCTTCATTGCTGCTCCCGTGCTCGGTTGGGCCATTGTGCCAGAACTCCCGCGAGCAGCATCGCGATCCCGATCAGCGTCACCGGGCGCTCCGGAACGCCGTGCGGGGGCTCGGCGAAGAATGCGTAGAGCAGCACCAGCGGCGCCGCGAGCGCCAGCGCCGACCCCGTCCGCGCTACGATTCCGCGCCAGCCTGGACGCGAGCCTCGGCAATAGATTCCGATTGCGACGTTGATCAGGCTCGCGAGCAGCACGTAGACATGGTTCGCCCGGTACATGTAGCGGACCGCCTCGTTGTGCTCGTACGCGGTCGGAAAGTGCGTTGCCATGTACCCTCCCGTTCCGAGGAAGACCAGCACCCCGCCGGCGCCGAAGAGCAGATGAAGTGATCGGATCGTCACTAGCCGCGCCACACGATATACCACGCGCCGGCGACGAGCAGCGCGGGAACCGCCAGCACCCAGCGCCAGCGCGCGAGGCCTAGCCAGACCAGCCCGGCAAGCAGTGCGTAGACGGTGATGTTGGCGAGCGCAGCGATCGCGAACGAGCCCCACGAGCTCAGGTCGGGCGCGCCCGGCTCCTCGATGGGCACGAGCAGCAGCGGCGTGGGCCAGAGCATCAGCTGGAGGTAGTCGAACGCGGTGAGCACTCCGACCGGCGCGTTCGGAGAAATGTCCAGCGCGGCGGAGACGAGCCGCAGCACCAGCGGGACCGCGAGCCCGAGCCCGGCGCCTGCGAGGATGAAACGCAACGCGCCCGCCGGTTCCTTGTTCATGAGCACCTCCAGCGCGGGGCCTCGAACTCCGTCACTCGATCTTCGGCGCGAGCATCATCTCGCCGCCGCCTAGGATGAGGCGGTTCCACGTCGGCGTGACGACGATCTCGTTGACGCACACGTGCGGCGGCGACTCGGCGACGAAGCGCACGACGCGCCCCAGGTCCTCCATCTTGAGCATCCTCGCCTGGTCCTCCGGCGAGGGCGGCTTGGGGCGCGCGCGCTGCATCGGCGTCACGGTCTCGCCCGGATGAACGACGCAGGCGCGGATGCCGTGCATGCCCTCCTCCATGTTGATCTGGTGCGTGAGCCCGGTGAGCGCCTGCTTCGCCGCGTTGTACGCCGCGCCGCCGACATAGCCCTGATAGCGCGCGAACCACGAGCCGATGTTGATCACCACGCCGTCGCGCCGCGCGCGCATCGCCGGCAGCACCGAAAGGATGCAGTAGAGCGCGCCGTTCAGGTTGGCGTCGACGACGCGGTCCCACTCGGAGGCCGCGAGGTCCTTGAAGAAGCGCTTGGGGATATTGACGCCGGCGCTGTTGACGAGGACGTCGACTCGGCCGTGGCGCGACAGGATCGCCAGCGCCGCGCGCTCGACCGCCTCGCGGTCGGCGATGTCTACCGTCTGCGCGTCCGCGCGCCCTCCTGCCCGCTCGATCAGGCGCTTCGTCTCCGCGAGCGCCTCGGCGCGGCGGCCGGACACGACGACGGCCGCGCCGGCCCTCGCCAGCTCGACCGCGGAGGCCTGCCCGATGCCGCTTCCGCCTCCCGTCACCCAGGCGATCCTTCCTTCGAGCGCGCTCACGCGGCGGTCTCCGTGGTCTCCAGCTCAGTTTCGATTATCGGCGGCAGCGGCGAGTCGAGCGCCGCGCACACCGCGCGCAGCAACTCTCCCTCGGCGAGCGTGAGTTTAGCATCGGCCATCACCACGGCGACGCACGCCTTGATGAACGCCGGCTTCCTGAGCGGCGCAAGCTGCTTCAGCTCGTTCAGTGCGCCGCTGACCACGTCCATGCGGAGCTCAGCGGGTGCGCTGAGGACACCCCCCTTGATCCCGAGCGCCTCCATGCCCTTGTTGAACGCAACCATCCCTCCCTTCCCCGCGTGCGCAAGCAGAGACAAGACGATCGCCGCTTCGCGCGCGATTGACGAGACGTCCTTGTATTTCGCGAGCGGCGCGCGCCTCGCGCCTTCCCCAAGATAGCGGCTCAGGATCGTCTGCAGTACGAAGTCCCCCAAGCTGACCTTTCCGTGAGCCTCGATCAGCCCGCCCACCAGCTTTAGAACGCGGTCGCGCCCCTCCTGAGGAAGGGTCTTCAGCGTCGGCAACGCGAGGGCAAGTATCGGAAAACGCAGGCGTGGGCCCAAGGGCGCGAGAGCGTCGGCGAACCGCGCGCACTGCTCCGCAGCGGCGGCGCCGGAGTCGTCGCGAACCAGAGCGAGCTGCTTTACGCGCGTATCGTCCGCCGCCACGAGGAGCGCGAGAATGGCCGCTCTTGCCCCGGCCTCGCTGCCGGTCGCGGTGCGGAGCTCCGCCGGAATATCGTCGAGCACGCGGCGGGCGTGGTCGACGTGCGCGGGCGTGGGATTGCCGATGCTGCCGACGAGGGCCGCCGCTGCAGGCAGAGCCCCGCCGGCGGCCGCCGCGGGCAGCGGAGTCCTGAACGCCTCGACTACGGGACTGCCCTCCGCCGCGGCGTCCTCGCGCTCGACCCGCTCTCTCAGCATGCGCTGGGCGGCCGGGCCGAGCAGCCGCTCCATGCGCTCCTCGATCGGCGGGTGCGTCCTCAGCAGGGAAAACTCCATGAGCTCGCCTACGGGAGGGCCGATGCACATGTGCGAGAGCTCCTCGGCGTGGCGCCGGACGATCACGCTGCCGCGCCGGGCGATCTTGAAGAGCGCGCCGCCGATTCCGTCGGTGCTGCGAGTGAACTGCACCGCGGACGCGTCGGCGAGAAATTCGCGCTCCCGGGACACCGCGGCCTTGATCAGCCGGCCGGCGAGCACGCCCACCCAGCCGATGAGCCACAGCAGCACCCCCACGAGGACCACCCTGGCGTCGCCGCGGCTGCCGTGGCCTCCGGTTCCGACGCGCATGAGAAACCCGCCCGCCGAGCCGATCAGGACGATGCCGGCGATGAGACCGAGCAGCTGGATGTTGAGCCGCATGTCGCCGTTGAGGATGTGGCTGAATTCGTGTGCGACAACCCCCTGGATCTGGTCGCGGTTGAGCTGCTCGAGTATTCCCGCGGTGACCACGACCGCGGCCTCGTTGGGGGAATAGCCGGCGGCGAACGCGTTGATCGTGCCCTCGCCGTCCATGACGAACACCTGGGGAACCGCGACGCCCGAGGCGAGCGCCATCTCCTCGACGACGTTGAGGAGACGCTTCTCCTCGGGAACGCCCGTGTCCCGCGCGATGCGGCGCGCTCCTACCATGTTGGCGACCGCGACGCCGCCGCCCGAGAGCTGGTTCAGGCGGACCAGCGTTCCCCCGAGGATCACCCCGAGCACGACGATCGTGGTGACCACATAGGCCGAGTGCGGAACCGCCGCGAGCGCGCGCACGACGGGTAGCAGCGGCCGGCCGGTGGCGAGGATGTAGATGTAGCCCCCGACCACGTTGATCGAGAGCACGATCGCGGCGACCGCGACAAGGAATGCCAGCAGGATCCAGCCGGTGTTTCGCCTCGCGCGATGCTGATGCTCGAAGAAGTCCATGGGCAGCCCGCGCGGCTGCGGGAGACTAGCTGAACGACACCTTGACCGGCTTTCTCTCCTCCGGAGATTCCGTCGCCTCGAGCAGCGTCGCCTCCTTGAAGCCGCCGAAGCCGGCGACGAAGTTGCCCGGGAAGCTCTCGATCGCGGTGTTGTAGCTCATCACGTCGTCGTTGTAGGCCTGGCGCGCGAAGGAGATCTTGTTCTCGGTGCTGGTCAGCTCCTCAGAGAGCTGCATCATGTTCTGGTTCGCCTTCAGGTCGGGGTAGGACTCCGACACCGCGAACAGCCTGCCGAGCGCGCCCGACAGCCCGGCCTCGGCGGCGATCATCTGCTTCATCGCCGCGGCGTCGCCCGGGTCGGCCGCGGCGCGCCGATTGGCGCTCTGCGCCCCGGCGCGCGCCGCGATCACGGCCTCGAGGGTCTCGCGCTCGTGCTTGATGTAGCCCTTCGCCGTCTCGACCAGATTCGGGATGAGGTCGTAGCGGCGCTTGAGCTGCACGTCGATCTGCGCGAAGGCGTTCTTGAAGCGGTTGCGCGCGGCGACCAGGCCGTTGTAGATCGAGATCAGCCACACGACGCCCAGGACGACGATGCCCACCACGATCCAGAAACCCCAGCTCATGCCGCCTCCCTTGTCAGAGCTCTTCCGATACGCGCACCACGACGGTTTTCGCGAGCTTGTCGTGCCAGCCCTGCTTGCGGCCGTCGAAGGCGATCCAGACGACGCCGACGAGAAGAATGGGGATCAGCCACATAACGAGGAGCGCCACCGCGCGCAGCGTGAGCTTGCCGACGGTCGCCGGCGCGAGCGTCGCCGCGTCGACGATCCTCGCCGAGAGCAGCATCAGTCCCGGCGTAGCGCTGCGGTAGCGCCACAGCAGGATCATCGCGAGCAGCGGCAGGGCGAGCTGGGTCCAGAAGTCCACGGCGAGCGTCTTCCCCTCCATGGCGAGCATCGGGTACTCGCGCCCGAAGAAGAAAAGCTCTATCGGCGCGATGATCGCGACCAGGACAATGATATCGATTACCGAAGCGCCCAGCCTCAGCCAGAATCCGGCGTACCTGGGCTCGCGCGTGTCGGCCATGGCCTCTCCCTGCGCGGCATGGTAGCCCGAGCGCTGCGAGCGAGGCAACCGCGCGCGGCTAGGCGGGGGCTACTGGCGGGGCGCGCCCGTGTCGCCGGGAACGACCTGCAACCACGGCGACGGGCAGGTGGGCACGTACGGGTAGTAGGCCTGCAAGTCCGGGCAGTAGTACCAGTAGTCGTTGCGCTCGGAATAGCCCGGCGTGTCCGAGTATGCCGGCGCGTCGGAGCTGGGTTGCTCGGAGTAGGTCGGCGCATCGGAGTACGTCGGCACGCCCCCCGCCACCTCTCCCCCGTAGACCGGTGCGACGTAGGGGTACGGATAGGGATAAGGATAGGGATACGGCGGATACCAGAACGGCGCGGTCACGATCACCGTCCCGCCGCCGACGAAGCCGGGGTGCGAGTGTATCGGGTGGATCGGCGGGACCGGGACGGGCCGCGCGATCACGCCGGGCGGGCGGATGCCGACGACCCTGCCCGGGTACGGCCCGGTGGTGAAGCGCATGGGCCCGGTGGTGAAGTGCGTGAAACCACCGCTCGGGGCCGGACGCGCAGCCATCGCGCGGCCTCCGTGAGCTCCGCTCCTTGCGGCCTGCGCGAACCCGGCGCCGGCCGCCAGCAGCAATGCCAGCAGGACTCCTATCGAACGTTTCATGTGAGTCTCCTTGCGGAGAACTCGGATAAGGCAGTGTAACGCCGCGCCTCCGCCCCCGTTGACCTTTTACACGCCGTTACATCCATGCGTTTTTCACGTGCACTCGGCCTCCCCGGCGGGCGGCACGGGCCGCTGCACGAAGCCGAAGCGCCCGGGAACCTCGGCGCCGCGGATGGGCGCGACGCGGACGCTCGCGCCGAGCAGCGTCGCCCTCGCCTCCTCGCCGCGCGCAACGAGCTCGAGCAGTCGGTCGGGGCTCCTGCCGCGCGCGTCGATCAGGCGCTCGACGAACGCCGGCAGATCGCGGTCGAGCAGCACGCCGATGCCGATCTCCGTCTCGAGCAGCAGGGCGCCCGAGTCGTCGACGAACACGGCGCACGGCTCGCGCGCCGCCGCGCCGGTGTGCGCGAGCAGGCCCTCGCCCGCGTCGTCGAGCCGGTACACCCAGGGCGTGTAGTCGAGCGTGACGAACACGCGCTGCGGGCCGTTCTGGAAATACCAGCGGCCCTGCGCGTCCGCCGCGTAGTTCCTGCCGATGAAGGCGTTCACCGCCGGATTGCCGATGCGCTCGAAGCGCCCCGACACGTTCCTGATCAGCCAGCTGCCGCGGCGGTCGAGCGAGAGCCAGCCGTACACCGCCGGCACGTTCGGCCACTTCGTCATGCCGCGGATGACGATCTCGTCCATGGCGTATCCAGTATAGTGCCGCGATGCAGCGAAGCGAATTCACCTTCTTCCATCCCTTGCGCGTGCGCTGGGCGGAGGTCGACCGCCAGGACGTCGTCTTCAACGGCCACTACTTCCTCTACTTCGACGTCGCCGTCGCCGAGTACTGGCGCGCGATCGGCTTCCGCTACCCGCAGGACCTCGTCGACAGGTTCGGCACCGACATCTACGCGGTGAAGGCGAGCGCCGAGTACCACGGCTCGGCGACCTACGACGAGCTGCTCGACGTGGGCTGTCGCGCCGCGCGCATCGGGCGCTCGTCGCTGCAGCTAGCACTCGGCGTATGGCGGGACGCCGACCACCTGACGAGCGGGGAGCTCGTGTACGTCAACGCCGACGTGAAGACGCGAAAATCCTCGCCCTGGCCCGAGGCCGTGAGGCAGGCGATCCTGAAGTTCGAGAAGACGCCGCCGGGCTAGCGGAGCGCGGCCTTGACGCGGGCGCGGAACTCGCGCTCGGCCGGGTCGTCGGTGTACGGCGCCGAGGCGAGGAAGCGCTCGATCGATTCGCGCGTCGCCTCGATGCGATCGAGGTCGCGCAGCAGCCGGCCCTGCTGCTCGTACAGATGGTTGAACTGCGCGTCGCAGCGGGGGATCGGCGTGGGGTAACTGCGGATCTCCTCGGCGAGCCTGTCGCGCACGCCGCGCAGGTGCTCGACGATGCCGGCGACGAGATCGCTTTCGTCGATTGTCGTTCTCATCGCGGAGATTCTACTCCGCCTTGATGTTCGCCTCGCGCGCGATCCTCGAGAACACCGCGACGTCGTTGCGGATGAGCGCGTCGAACTCCTCGGGCACTATGGGGCGGGGCGTCATGCCTACGGCTGAGAAGCGCTCGTAGCTTTCGGAGCTGCGCAGGATCTGCGCGATCTCGGCGTTCAGCTTGCTGACGATGGGGCGCGGCACGCCCGAGGACGTGAGCAGCCCGAACCACCGGATCGACTCGTACCCCCTCAGTCCCGATTCGGCGCCGGCTTCCGAGACGGTCGGCAGGTCGGGGAGCAGCAGGTCGCGTTTCGCCGAGGACACCGCGAACCCCAGCAATGCGCCGCGCAGTAACCTCACGCGTCTTCCTCGGGCTGAGGCGTGCGGCGCCTGAAGAGCTCGCGCCCGAGCAGCACCGCGCCGAGCACGAGCCCGGCCACGTCGGTGTAGATGGCGCCCGGAAACGCGTCCGCCGGGATGAGCAGCAGCACTCCGGCGAGCACGAACAGCGCCCGCTGCGCGAGCAAGATCGGGGCCGAGTAGTACCCCACCACGCCTATCGTCCCCATCCACACGCCCAGCGCCGCGGTGAGCGCCGCCCAGCCGATGGTCAGCGGGTCGCCGCGCATCAGCAGGCTCGGAGAAAACACGAAGAGGAAAGGCACTATGTAGGCGCTCCAGCCGATGCGCGCGGCGGTCCACCCCGTGCGGTTGGGGTCGGTGCCGCCGATGTTCGCAGCGGCGAATGCCGCGATCGCCACCGGCGGGGTCACCATCGACATGATGCCGAAGTACAAGACGAACATGTGCGCCGCCATCGGCGTGACCCCGGCCTGGACCAGGGCCGGCGCGACGAGCGTCGCCATGATGATGTACACGCCGACCGTCGGCATGCCCATGCCGAGGAGGATCCCCAGCGCGGCGGTTATGAGCAGCAGCAGCACCAAGTTTTGACCGGTGAGGGTCAGCAGCTGCAGCGTCAGTCCGAAAGCAAGCCCGCTGATGTTGATGATGCCGATCAGCATTCCCGCCGCGGCGACGATCATGATGAGATCGACGACCGCGCCGCCGGTCGAGATCACCGCGCGCAGCACCTCGCCGATCGTGTACCGGTGCCCCTTGTAGCCGAAGGCCAGCGCGCAGAAGATCAGCACCGAGGCGGCGAGCAGCGCGCAGTATTCGGCGCGCAGGCCCCAGCCGATCAGCGCGCCGATCAGCACCGCGAACGGGATCGGGAAATACCAGCCCGCGCGCAGCACGTCGCGCGTGCGCGGCAGGCGCTCGGCCGGCTCGCCCAGGATGCCGCGCTTGGCGGCCTCGAGGTCCACCTGGAAGAAGAGCGCGAGGTAGTAGAGCACGGCGGGGATCGCCGCCGCGACGGCGACCGACGCGTAGGGCACCTGCAGCAGCTCGGCCATCAGAAATGCCGCGGCGCCCATCACCGGAGGCATCAGCTGGCCGCCGGTCGAGCCCACCGCTTCCACCGCGGCGGCGACCGTCGCCGGGAAGCCGGCGCGCTTCATGAGCGGGATCGTCACCACGCCTACCGCGGAGACGTTGGCGACGGCGCTTCCCGAGATCATGCCGAAGAAGGCCGATCCCACGACGGCGATCTTCGCCGAGCCGCCGCGATAGCGGCCCATCCAGGCGCGCGCGAGCTCGGTGAAGAAATCCGAGCCGCCGCAGCGCGACAGCAGCTGCCCCATGAGGATGAAGGGAATCACGACCATGACGCCGATCTGCAGCGGCCCGCCGAGGAGCGCGTTGGTGTCCAGTCCGAGATACACGAGCAGCCGGGTGAAATCGACCGGACGCGCCTGGAACACGCCAGGGAGGTACTTGCCGAACATCGCGTACACTCCGCCGCCGAGCACGACCCACACCAGCGAGGAGCCGGCAGTGCGGCGCGTCGCCTCGAGCACCAGCGCCGCCAGCGCGGCCGACATCAGCACGCCGTCGAGCGGCCGCGAGGTGAGCTCGTTGGAAAGCTGCGGGTAACGCCACGAGAGATACAGACACAGGGCCAGGCCGGCGGCGGCGATGGCGCGATCCCACCACGGGACCCGGCCGCCGAAGCGCGGGCTTGCCGGCGCGCTCAAATAGGTGAGCGCCAGGGCGAGGCCAAGAACGGCGAGGAGGAACTGCTCGGTATAGAGCGCGAGCCCGAGCCAACTGCGCGGCAGGTCGAGCACCCAGCCGACCACCGCCGCAACAAGAAGCGCCTGCAGGACCAGGACGACCCGCGACCGGCCCGGCGCCCCCCCGGCCGGCGAGTCGCCGTGCTCAGCCATGCTTCACTTGGGCGCGCCCAGCCCTTCCTCTTTGAAGAACTTCAGCGAGCCCGGGTGGTAGGCCGCGGGCATCGGCTTGTTGATGGTCTTCGTATCCCAGGCGCGGAACGCCCCCAGGCTCTGGATCAGCTTGTCCTTGTGCTGGTACATCGCCTTCGCGATCGCCGCCACGGTGTCGTCCTTGACGTGGGCCCCGACGGCGACGAGGTAGTCGTAGGCCATGAGCTTGGTCGGTCCTGCCAGCCCGACGTAGGCCGGAGTGGGATTGACGAGCTTCACGTAGGCGTAGGGGATGATCGCCTTCATGGCCTCCTCCGACTTCGGATCGTCGGGCACCGGCAGATACCGGATGCCCCCGACGGTCTTGTCGACCTCGGCGACTTTCGCCGCGCCGATAGCGAAGAAGCCGCCGTCCAGCTTGCCCTCTATGAAGTCGTCGGCGCCGCGGATCACGTTCGGCACCAGCACAGGAACGACGTCGCTCCGCTTCAGGCCGCCGGTCGCGATGATGGCGTCGACGATGTGCTCCAGCGTGACCTGCGCCGAGAAGCCGTACGGCAGGCGCTTGCCCTTCAGCTCGGCGAGCGTCTTTATCGGCGAGTCCTTCCTCACGAAGATGCTCGAATAGAGCGGAAAGATCACTCCCAGCACGCGCAGGTTGGGCTGCTTGCGGCCCTGGTACGGCCCCTCGCCCTTGGTCGCCTCCTCGATCTCCATCACATTGCACACGGCCAGGTCGAGCTCGCCCGAGTTGACCAGCGGCAGGACCGCGCTCGAGCCCGAGTAAGGCTGCACGCGGCTCTGGATGTGCGCGTTCTCCAGCATGACGCGCGCGATCGCCGCGCTCATGTTGTAGCCGATCGAGCCCTGCGGCGCGCTTCCGAAACCGAGCACCTGCGCATGCGTGCCACCGGCGAACAGCGCGGCAGCGAGAGCTATCAGAATGCGTGACATCGTGGTCTCCTCCATCCCGGATTTGTCTGTTTTTCTCCCCCGCGCAATGTAGCAAACGCCCCCGCCCCAGGCAACGCCCGGGAACGCCGGGCGCGCGGCCGGAGTCTATGGTCGAGCACGCCCACAGGAAAAGGAGAGCCGGCCATGGCCCGGATCGTGAAGCGCCACCGCGACCACCCCTACGAAGTGAAAGTCGGCGGAGAATCGCAGTGGATCTGCGCCTGCGGCCTCTCGGGAAACCTGCCCTTCTGCGACGGCTCGCACAAGATCACCAAGGGCGAGTCTCCCGGGAAGCTGTACTGGTACGACGAGGACGGCGCCCGCGTCGAGACGAAGGACGTCTATCCCGAGATCCGCAGCGATCAGCCGTAGGAAAAGACTTCTTCCGCCGTCCGGAATGCCTCCCACTGCGCCTCGAGCTCGCCGCGGCGCGCGGAGCGCGCCGCCTTGAGCCGCTTCGAGAGCAGCTTGCGCGCCTTGCGCCGCTCGCGACCGCGCGCTTCCGCGCGCACGCGCGCGATCAGGGTCTTGCCGACGGCGCAGTCGTTGAGCGTGCCCAGGGATTCCTGGAGCGCCTCGACCGCGCCGGCGAGCGGCCGCACGCGCCGCTCGGGCAGCACCGGGGCGAGGAACAGCAGTCCGTAGCGCAGCCTGCGCACCGCCTTCCTCAATCGGTGGAGCTCTGTCGCGTCCTGGCGCATCAGCCTGCGCCCGCGCTTTCTTGTGCGGCCGATGAGGCCGGCGACCGCGGCCTGCGCGTGCCGCTCAATCGGCTGCCGTCGCGGCGTGGCGGGCGGCAGCGGCGAGTCGCCGTAGCTCAGCGCGCGCAGGGAGCGCATGAGCGCGTAGTAGCGCCGCGACTCCAGGGCCCGCTGCGCGGTGCCCCTCGCCCGGCCGCTGTGCTCCTCGCAGGCCGCGCGGAAAGCGCGCAGCCCGGCGTGCCGCGGGTGCCGCGCGAGGACCGGCTTGAGCGTGACCGCGAGGAACACGTCCCAGTCGCGCGCCGCCCCGAGCGCGCGACGCAGCCAGCGCAGCTCGGCGAGCATCTCCGCGCCGGCCGCCGGCGGCAGCGCGTCCGCGAAGATCGCGAACGCGGTGCGCAGCCGCCGGAGGGCAACCCGCATTTGGTGCAGGTACTCCGGGTCCTCGCCGGCGAGCGCCCCGTAGCGGTTGCCCTCGAGGTGCTGCACGCACGCCGCGCACAGGGCGCGGAACGCCTCGGGCGCAGTCATGCCAGGCTCGACCACCCGGTAGTCGGCCTTCACCGGGCCGGCCTCGCCCGCGCGCAGCTCGCCGTGCTCGCGCCGGATGCCGGCGCCGGAAACGCGGATCAGCCGATCGTCGAGCGCCATCGCGTCCGCGTTCCGTACCGCCCTACTTCTTGCCCGCGCGGTTGAACTCCGCCGCGCACGCCGGCGCGAGCTCGGACTGGTGGCTCTTGAGGCACGCGAGGATGCGCCCGCCGCCGGGCCGGATGCCCTTGCAGAATTTCTCCGCGTCCGCCTTGCACTCGTCGCTGAACTCCTTGAGCCGCTGCTCGGCCTTCTTGATCGCATCCTGGCAGGCGGGCGAGAGATCGGACTCGTGCTGCTTCATGCACCGGGCGATGCGGCCGCCGCCGGGCTGCATGCCCGCGCAGAATTTCTTCGCGTCCTCGGCGCAGGGGCCTTGGCCCTTCGCCGCCTGCGCGAACGCGCCGCCCGCGAAGCCGGCGGCGAACAGCATGACTGCCATTGATGCGACTGCGATTCGAATCGACATGGTTTCTCCTGTTTGAGTATGGGAGTCTCTTCCCTGCTCCGTACTCGTTCCGGTCTCGCTGCTGCCCTACAGCGCGCCGATCGCCTCGAGCGCCCGCTTCACTTCCGCGACCCCTTCGGGCGGCAGGGGCGCCTGCGGCGGCAGCGGCGCCCCGACATCATAGCCCTGGAGCGCGAGCCCGCCCTTGATGCACGCGGCGAGATTGTATTTCGCGAACGCCTGGTTGAGCGCCCACAACGGCCGCTGCAGCTCCATCGCCGCCGCCCAGTCGCCGCGCCGGCAGGTCTCGTAGAGGCGCACGCTCTGGCGCGCCGCGACGCACGCGGGCCCCGCCATCCAGCCGACTCCGCCGATGAGCATGACGCAGGCCGGGATGTGGGCCGAGGCCGCGAACACCTTCATCCTGCCCCCTACCTGTCCGATGATCGAGAGCAGCCTCCCGGTGTTGAACGAGGCATCCTTGATGTAGCGGACGTTATCGATGCGCGACAGCCGCTCGATCACGGCGAGGCTGAGGTCCGAGCGCTGGAAGTTCGGGTTGGTGTAGAGCACGACGGGGAGCGACACGGCGCGCGCGACCGCGGCGAAATAGTCGTGCACGCCCTCGTCGGTCAGGGGGAAATAGGCTTCCAGGATCGCGAGGATGCCGGCGGCGCCCGCGCGCTCGAACTCGCGCGCCTGCATCACCGCGTCGGCGACGGTCGTGGAAGCGACGCCCGCGACCACGGGCACGCGGCCGTTCGCCGCGCGCACCACGGTTTCGACGACCGCGCGCCGCTGCGGCCAGGAGAGGTAGGCGAACTCCCCGGTCGAGCCGAGTGGCGTGAGCCCGTGCACGCCGGCGGCGATCAGGTCATTGCACAACCGCTCGAGCACGGCGGCCTTGACCTCGCCCGCGGCATCGACGGGCGAGACAAGGTAGGGGAAGACTCCGTGGAAGGCGGCGTCGGCCAAGGTCTAGCCCGCGGCCGGGTCGGCGAGCGTCGCGAGGTCCTTCTCGTCGACGAAGACCAGCGACTCGGAGTTGACGCAGTAGCGCAGGCCCGTCGGGCGCGGTCCGTCCTCGAACACGTGCCCGAGGTGGCACCCGCAGCGCACGCACAGGATCTCGGTGCGCCGCATGCCGTAGCTGCGGTCCTCCTCGTTCACGACGTTCTCCGGGCCGACCGGCTGGAAGAAGCTCGGCCAGCCGGTGTTCGAGTTGAACTTCGAGTCCGAGGCGAACAGCGGCAGCGAGCAGCACACGCAGGCGTAGACACCGTCGCGCTTGTTGTCGAGCAGCAGCCCGCAGAACGGCGGCTCGGTGCCCTTGCCCCGCGCCACCTCGTACTGCTCGCGCGTGAGCTTGCGCCGCCACTCCGCGTCCGTCTTGACGACGGCCGGACTTTCCACGGGGCCGACCAGCTCGCCCTTTCCGTTGTAGACGCGGACTTTCATGTCTCCCCCCGCACGCGGTTGGCAAGGACGCCGATCGCCTCGTTCACGACCTCGACTAGATCGCCGGTCTTCAGCGCGGGCTCGGTCGGCCCGTCGCAGCCGAACCAGATGATGTCGTCGGGCCAGAGCGTCACGTACTGCGACATGCGCGCGATGTAGCGCGCGACGGAGAAGATCATGCCCTTTGTGCTGTAGCTCGACACGGTACGGCCGTTGACGCGCACCTCGATCACCTGGTTCTGCGGGTCGATCCCGGAGACGATCCTCGGTCCCATCGGCTTGAAGGTATCGGCGCTCTTCGCGCGCCACAGCGTCCGGTCGGTCTTCTGCCAGCTGCGCTCGCTGATATCGTTGCCGAGCGTGTAGCCACGCACGCAGTCGAGCGCGTCGGCCTCCGACACGTTCTTCGCCTTCTTCCCGATCACCGCGACCAGCTCGCCCTCGTACTCGACCGGCCCGGGCGAGTCGGCCGGGATCACGATGTCTTCCCCCGATCCGATCAGTGCCGCGGCCGAGCGGTAGCCGATGTCGGGCTGGGCCGGCACCTTGTGGCTCGCGCCGCGGCTGTTCGCCCATTCGATGTGCGCGCGGTAGTTCAAGCCCGCCGCGTAGAAGTTGCGCGGGACGACGGGCGGGGGGAGCCGGGTTCCGCTCGCGCTCAAGCCTGCTGATCCCGGGACTCGAACTCGAATCCGCCGATGAACTTGAACAGCGAGTTGTAGACCCAGCAGCCGAACACGGCCACGATGTAGCCGAGGATGAGGTACGCGAACGGCATGATCAGGAAGAAGTAGTCGAAGAATCCGTTGTGCCCCCGCGCCTGCGGCGGAATGGTGAGCCAGCTCACCAGGAACATGGGAACGACGAAGAGGAGCGAGGTTACGGCCCAGACGATGGAAGCGACCTTGGCGTTCTGGTGCGGCGACAGGCGCGCGATCTGCTGTTTCATTGTTCTCCCCCTTGATTGGCCCTTGGAGCGGGCGGCACAAGTCTACGCCCGGTTCAGCAAAGAAGCCCCGCCACCTCCTCGGCCGCGGTCACCATGGCGTCGTGGCCGGTGCGCAGCTCGTGATAGTCGCCTATGCCCTCGGCCTGCGCCGTTCGCGGCTGGCCGAGGGGCTTGTCGCCGATGCAGTTGATGTAGCGGCGCGGCACGGGCGGCGGATTCGAAGCGAGCCGCACCGCCTCGCGGAACGTCCTGACCGGATGCGGCATGAGCCTGGGGATCACCCAGCGCTGGTCCTCGTCGCTCTTCAGTCCCAGGAGCTGCGCGGTCGCCGCCGCGGCGGGCACGAGCCAACCCTCGCCGGTCCGCGCCTGCTCCTCGAAATACTCCCTCACGCGCGCCGACGAGCAGTCGTACAGGCACTGCCCGTCGCGCGGGACGACGGCGTCGAGGTAGACGAGGCGTGCGATCCTGCGCGCGGCGCGGTCCGCGACCGCCGTCACCACCATGCCCGCGTAGCTGTGGCCGACGAGCACGACGTGCGCGAGATCTTCCGTCTCGAGCACCGCGAGGATATCGGCGACGTGAGTCTCAAGGCCGACCTCGCGGGACAGGAGGTGCGCCCGGTCGCCGAGGCCCGTGAGCGTCGGCGTATAGACCTCGCCCCCCGCCGCCTCGAGCAGGCGCCGCACGCGCCTCCAGCACCAGCCGCCGTGCCAAGCGCCGTGGACGAGGACGTAGGTCGCCGTCAACGCCCCTCGGCGTCCGTCGTGCTTCGCCACAGCCGGGATGTCGCGGCTCCGGCGATGCTGCACAGCAATGGAAGCAGGTAGTCGATAGCGAGGGCTGCGAGGACCACGAGGTCGGCGCCATCGGGAAAGACCCGTTGCGTCGCTATGGCCTGGATCACCATCGCGGCGGCCGCGGTCGCTAGCGCCCAGACCCCGCCCGCCCCCGGTCCCAGCGCCCGGCCCAGCAGGAGCCCGACGGCAAAGAAGTAGATCATGGTTGGAGCGGTTCGGCCGACTTCGCTTACGAGCAGGCCAACGGGACTGGCTGCGCGCTCGCTGGGGCTATTGACCGCCCACCAGTCGAGGAGCATGAAGAAGCCCACCGTCCAGCCCAGGACTGCGAGAAGGGCGAGCAAGAGAGTCTTCGTCTTGAGCATCGCCCGCCGCTACCCTTCCGCGGCTTCACCGTGCGCGAGCGCCGAGCAAACCTGGAAGAACCCCGCCGAGACCATCATCCGCCCCTCGGCGCGGACCAGCCAGCCAGCGAGCTTCATCGCACCAGCCCCTGCTTCGCGAGCCAGTCCTGGATGAGCGCGGCGACCTGCAGGTTGTTCCTGTCCATCATCAGCATGTGCGAGTTGCCTACAAGTCCGGCCTTCGGCAGGTCGAGAATGTCGACCTTGCCGCCCGCTTTCTCGATCTCGGCAAAAAAGTTGTCGTCGTTCCTGCGCATCTGCGGCCAGCGCGAGTCAAGCACGATGTTGTCGCCGAACACGGCAAGCGTCGGGATATTCTTCAGCGCCGCCGCCTGCTTCGGTTCGCCCACGCCGGCGGGCTCGACCGCGACGAGCGCGCGCACCTTGTCCGGCCGCGCCTGCGCCACCTTGAAGCCGAACTGCCCTGCCTGCGAATGGAAGAGAATCACACACGGGCACACCTTGTCGACCAGCGCGATGTACGCGCGGATGATCGCGTCGTCGGTCGTCGTCCAGCGCGGCACCGCCTGCTTCACGAAATTGTCGTAGCCCTCGACCGGGAACTGCGAGTTCGGCATCAGCTTGCGCTGCGCCGGGTCGGAGCTCCACGACCCCGGGCCCTGCCCGATGCGGAAGCGCTCCCACGGATTCGCCTTCGTGAGAAACAGCGGATCGCCCTTGAAAATATCCGGCGACATCGCCCAGCCCGCGCGCCCGCGCTCCACCGCGTCGGAGTTGTAGACGTCCCAGCCCTGCTTGATAAAGTAGTTGAGCCAGCCCTCGCGCCCGTCAGGCGTCGTCTCGTACGACACGCCGGTCAGCCCCCCGCCGTGCCACATCAAGAGCGGCACCGAACCGCGGCGATTCTCCGGCAGAAAATACTGCACGTACATCGCCTCTACCGAATAGGTTCCGTTGAGATCGATCTTCGCCGGCACCCCGCCGGGCGTGAACACCACCTCCTTTACCGGCTTCCCGGAGACCTCCACGTCGCGCCCGCCGACATGGAACGAGCCCATGTCGCGGAGGGCGATGGGGGTGGTAGTGCAGGCGGCAAGGAATACCGAGAGCGAAACAAGCGAAATACGCATCAGGCCTCCCTTCCAGGTCCAAAGTGATTCCGACCGAGAGATACAAGAGGCAGGACAATCGCAGTCATGGCGTACGCGCGGGCGTAAACGTTCAGCGCAATAGCCGAAATGACCCTGACCTCCCAAAGAAATTGCATCACTCCCAACAGCACCGACATGCCGATGATCAAGGCCAGTAGTCGGTCAACAGAGAGGTATCGGACCGAAGAAAGAAGCCCGACAAGGCCCGCTATGGGCACCAGCAGCAGTGCCTCGAAATAATACTGCTCGAGCCCGCTTCGGTCTTCGTCGAACGCGATATGCCACTGAAACCGCGCTACAGTTGCCCCAGCCAGAAAGAAACACGCGTAGGGAATGGCTCTTCGCAGTCCTAATCCGCCGAACCCTAGCACCAGGTAGACAAAGGCAGTCCCAAGGAACCCTAGAGGGTTGGTAGCGGGAAGCATGAAGAGCGCGTAGGGCAGAGATGTCAGGCCAATGGAATGCTCTGTTATCCACAGGATGACACCGAACGCCAAGATGCCCGCTGCGACCGCGGCGGGTTTGATCCACCGACCCTTGTCAGGTGAACTCACAGACACCTATTCCATCAGCTTGGCGATGAGGCGCTCGCCCGCAGCGAGATTCGACGCAAGGGCCGGGGCGATCGAGTGCCGCTCGACGATATACGAGGCCGAATTGAAGCTCACGATCACTTTGCCAAGTACAGCCTCGGATACGAGAACCTTCAGCGGCAGGTCCAGGCCCGATTGCGGTTGCGCCAGCATGACCGGCGTCCCGGCCTTGGGATTGCCGAAGATGATCAAAGTCGTCGGCGGCAGCGTGAGGCCCGCGGCCACGGCCTCGGCCTGCTGGTCGATCGTGGCGAAGACCTTGATGCCGTGACTCGCGAACCCGGAGAGCAGGTGCTTCACAGTCTCGGAAAAGGGGTAAGGGCTTGCGATGCTGACGACGCCCCGAGATTTTTCGGTGACGGAATCCGGAGGAGTCATTGCCAGACCCCGACCCCGCGGGCCATCAGGCTGCCGCACAGGGCCACGCCGAGCAGCAGGACCATCTCCAGCCGTATTGCGAGCATGATCTTTTGATATACCTGCTCCGATACGACGGGAGGCTGACCCTGCCGGGTCTGCGCGCGCCACTCGAGGAAGCGAAGCGTCGGATAGATGGAGAGCAGGCCGGCCGAAAGAAACAGGGCGAGCTTGGCGTAGAAGAACGGATTCGCGAGGTAGAAATCGCTGCCCTTGTCGAAGTAGTAGACCCGGAGGAAGCCGACGATCAACACCATTGCGGCGAACAGGCCGTACCACGTGTCGCACCGCTGGATCCGCCTTGCCTCCGCGTAGCTCGGCGAGCGGCTCATCGTCTGCCATTCGAGAAATACGGCGGCGAAGATGCCGAACGCCGCCAGAAAATGAAGAAACGCGAAGACCGCGCTGACGACCACTCCTACTCCTCTTCCACCGGCGCCTTGTGCCTGGAGACGAGCTGCGCCTGGGTGTGCGGCGGCACGGGCGCGTAGTGGCTGAAGTCGATGGAGTAGCTTCCCTGGCCGCCGGTGACGGACTTGAGGCGCGTCTGGTAGTCGGAGAGCTCCGACAGCGGCGCCATGCCCTTTATGGTGGTGAGGTCGCTGCCGTTGTTGTCGGTGCCGGTAACCTGCCCGCGCTTGCCCGAGAGGTCGGAGGCGAGGTCGCCCATGAACCTGTCGGGCGCGTTGATCTCGATGTTGACGATGGGCTCGAGCACGATCGCGCCGGCTTTGGCGAAGGCGTCGATGATCGCTTTCCTTCCCGCCGAGACGAAGGCGACCTCCTTCGAGTCCACCGGGTGGCTCTTGCCATCGTATACAGTGACCCGTATGTCGTGTACCGGGTAGCCGGCGATGACGCCCGAGTCGAGCGCCATCCTCACGCCCTTCTCCACCGCCGGGATGAAGACATTGGGGATGACCCCGCCTTTCACCTTGTCGACGAACTCATAGCCCTTGCCTCTCGGCAGTGGCTCGACGCGGAGGAACACCTCGCCGAACTGCCCGGCGCCGCCGGTCTGCTTCTTGTGGCGGCAATGCCCCTCGGCGACGCGCGTCACCGTCTCCCGGTAGGGGATCTTCGGCGGCTTGGTCGTCAGCTCCATCTTGTACTGCTGCGCCATCTTGTCGAGCTTGGTGCGCATGTGCAGGTCGCCCAGGCCGCGGACCACCGTCTCGTTCGTGGTCGCGTGGCGCTCGAGCTTGAAGCAGGGATCCTCCATCTCGAGCTTGTGCAGCACCTCGAACAGGCGCTGCTCGTCGCCCTTCTTCTTCGGCTCGACCGCGATGCCGTGCATCGGCACCGGAAACTCCAGCGGCCGCAGGTGGATGTGGTCTTCCTCGTGCGAGTCGTGCAGCACGCAGTCGAACTCGATCTCCTCGACCTTGGTCACCGCGCCGATGTCCCCCGGAACGAGAGAGTCGGTCTCGACGTAGTCCTTGCCCTGGATCGCGAACAGATGCCCGACCTTGAACGGCCTCCTGCCGTCGCCCACGAAGAGCTGCGTGTTCGGCGTCAGCGTCCCCTGGTGCACGCGGAAGATTCCCACCTTGCCGACGAAGGGATCGATGACGACCTTGAACACATGGGCGAGCACGTGCGCCTTCGGGCCGGGGATCGCGTGGAACTCCTGCGCCTGCTCGCCCTCGCCCTTCAGGAAAGGCGGCGCGTTGCCCTCGGTCGCGTTCGGCGCGAGCTTCACAAAGATATCGAGCAGCTCCTCCACCCCCGCGCCGTTCCTCGCCGAGGTGAAGCAGACCGGGATCAGATGGCCCTCGCGCAGCGCGCGCTCGAACGGGTCGTGCAGCTCCTCGGGCTCGACCTCGCCCTTCTCCAGATACTTCTCCATCAGCTTCTCGTCCACCTCCACCACCTGGTCGACGAGCGCCGAGTGCGCGGCCTTCACCGACGAGAAATCCGACTCGCCGTCTGGATTGAAGAAGCAGTCGACCACCGCGGTCGCGCCCTTCGCCGGCAGGTTGATCGGCAGGCACTCCTTGCCCACCGCCTGCTGGATCTTGCCGAGCATCGCCTCGAGGTCGGCGTTCTCCGCGTCGATGCGGTTCACCACGATCATGCGGCAGAGGTTCCGCTTCGCCGCCCACTTGAGCATGCGGTCGGTGGCGAGCTGCACGCCGGTCTCGGCGTTGATCACCACCACCGCCGTCTCCACGGCGGCGAGCGCGCCGATCGCCTGCCCCATGAAGTCCGGGGACCCGGGCGTGTCGATCATGTGGATGTGCGTGCCCTTCCAGGCGAAGTTCACGATCGCCGAGTTGAGCGAGTGCTTGTATTCCTTCTCCAGCGGATCGAAGTCGCAGACCGTGTTGCCGCGCTCGACGCTGCCCGCGGCGGGAATCGCGCCGGCCCTGGCGAGCAGCGCCTCGGCGAGCGTCGTCTTGCCCGAGCCGGTGTGCCCGACGAGCGCGACGGTGCGGATGGATTCCGTCGAATACTTCGCCATGACCTCCTCCCAAGCGGAAAGCGCCGCTGCGCCGCGCTTCAAGCGCGGGCGGCGGGATTACCCGGATACCCCCAACTCTACGCTCGGGGGCGCGGCGGCGTCAAAAACGGCCGCCCAGGCCGAGCACCCCGATGGCGAAGCGTGCCAGCCCGTAGGCGATCCAGTAGGGAACGCGCCGCCACAGCGGCTGGCGCGACCAGTGGCGCGCCTTGACGATGCGGGCCCCGCGCGCGATGTCCCCGAGCAGCAGGCCGCGCAGCTCGAGGGCGAAGCGCTCGTCCTCGACCACCACGTTCGCCTCGCGCGCGAGCAGCAGGCTGAAGGGGTCGATGTTGGACGAGCCCACCGTCGCCCAGCGGCCGTCGACGACCGCGACCTTGGCGTGCATGAAGCTGCGCCGGTACTCGTAGATCTCCACGCCCTCCTCCAGCAGCGCGCCGTAGAGGGCGCGAGTCGCGTAGTGCAGCGCGACGTACTCCACCCGCGCCTGCAGCATCAGCACGACTCGCACGCGCCTTGCGGCGGCGCCGGCCAGCGCGCGGCGGAAGCGCCTGCCGGGAAAGAAGTAGGCGTTGGCGATGATGATCTCGTCGGAGGCCGCGTCCATCGCCTCGAGGTAGGCGTTCTCGATGCTGCGGCGGTGCCGCAGGTTGTCGCGCACGACCAGCGCCGCGCGCTGGTGGCCCTTCGGGGCTGGCGGATGGTCGCCGCCGATCCGCGCGCGCCACTCCGGCCGCATCCGCGCGAGCGCGATGCGGTTCCACAGGCGCTCCGCCTCGTGCCTGACCTCGCCGACCAGGGGCCCCTCGACCATCGCCGCGAAGTCGTAGCGCGGCGGACGCTGGTGGGGCGTGTCCGCGTCGTCGATGACGTTGATGCCCCCGATGAAGGCGACGCGGTCGTCGATCGCGGCGAGCTTGCGGTGCATGCGGCGCAGGCGGTCGCTGCGCCAGGGAAAGCGCCAGACTTCGGGGCGGAACACGAGCAGGCGCGCTCCGGCGTCGCCGAGGGCCTTCGCAAACTCTCCGGGCATCTCGCGCGCGCCGAAGCCGTCGACCATGACGTGGACCGCAACGCCGCGCGACGCGGCCTCGCACAGCACGCGCGTGATACGGCGGCCGGTCGAGTCGCCGGCGTAGATGTAGGTCTCGAGAAAGACCGCCTCCCTCGCGGCTTCGATCGCCGATTCGAGCGCGGGAAAGTACTCCGCGCCCGCGCGCAGCAGACGCAGCCGGTTGCCGTTCGTGAACCTGGCCGCCACGGCGGCGGCCTACTCGAGGTGCAGGTGCGCGGACAGCGCGGCGTGGTCCGACAGGCGCGCCCAGCTGCGGCTGCGGTGCGTCTCGGTGCGGCCCACCTGGAAGCCGCGGACGTAGATACGGTCCAGGCGCAGGAACGGCAGCGCGCTCGGAAACGTGCGCGCGGGCCTGCCCCAGTGGTCGGCGAGCGCCTCCCGCAGCCCGAGCGCCTCGGCGAGCCGCTTGCCGGCGAAATTGCGCCAGTCGTTGAAGTCGCCCGCGACGACGAGTGGCGCACGGTCGGGCACCTCGCGGTGGATGCGCTCGATCAGCGCGCCGACCTGGTGGCGCCGCCCGCGCTCGTGCAGCGAGAGGTGCATGCACACGCAATGCAGGGGCATGGCGAGCCCCGGAACCCCGATCTCGCAGTGGAGCATGCCGCGGCTCTCGAGGTTGTGAGTGGAGATGTCCTGGTTCTCCGCGCTCAGGATCGCGTAGCGGCTGAGGATCGCGTTGCCGTGGTGCCCTTGGTCGTAGACCGCGTTGCGCCCGTACGCGTAGTCGTTCCAGACCTCGTTCGCGAGGAACTCGTATTGCGGCTCGTCCGGCCATTCGTCGAAGCGCGCCGCGTGGCGGCGGTGATGCCCCAGCACTTCCTGGAGAAAGATGATGTCCGCGTCGAGCAGGCGCAGGTGGTCGCGCAGCTCGTGGATCATCAAGCGGCGGTTGAACTGCGAAAAGCCCTTGTGGATGTTGTAGGTGGCGACGTGCAGCTTCACGCGGGATGGCCGCTCTTCGGGCGTGGTATCGGTCACACGGGGAGCCGATCGAAGCCAGGTATTTTGTCAGAAAAGCCGGATAACGGGTTGCCCCGCCTTGGAAAAATTCCTTATTTGGTCTAAGCTTGCGGCGCTCCGGGGTCGCAGCCCCGGGGGTGTCATCGTTCTTGAGGAGAGCAGCCGAGCGAATCCAGGTCAACGTTGGTCGGGATAGGCAGTAGGGGGAGGGCGACGCGGGCGAGAGCCCGCTGCGACCCGGCTGAAGCGAACAGCCCGGCATGAGTCATGGCCTCCAAGAAGAAAAGCTTTGCTTCCAACCACGAAAGGACGCTCTACATGAAAAAGCTTCTGATCGCATCCGCAGTGACCGCCGCGCTCGCGGCACCCGCCTCGGTTCTGGCGCAGCAGGCCAGAGTTCCCACCCTCTCGCAGGTCCTGGACGCGTCGGGACTCAACGTCAACGGCTACCTCGACGCCGGCTACAACTGGGCCAACAGAGACATCGAGAGGGGATTCAACAACGCCCTCCCCGCCGTCGGTGCCACGCCACGGGTATTCGACAACCAGAACAACTCCTTCTCGCTGCACCAGTTCGGCCTCACCGTGGCCAAGCAGCCCAAGGAGGGGTTCGGCGGACTGGTGAACCTCACTGTCGGCAAGGACGCCCAGGTGATTCACTCGTTTCCGGAAAACAACCCGGGGACGGTGAATTCGCTCAGCACGTCGACCTTCGACATGACCCAGGCCTACCTCAGCTACTCGCAGGGGGCGTTCACGACGATCGGGGGCAAGTTCACGACGCTGGCCGGCACGGAAGTGATCGCGAGCACGGGCAACACTACGATCTCGCGCTCCTTCCTCTTCGGCGCCGTTCCGTTCACGCACACCGGCGTGCGCGCGAGCTTCGCGCCGAGCGACACGATCACGCTGTACGGCGGTCTGAACAACGGCTGGGACCAGCTGCAGGACGCGAACCGGAACAAGACGCTCGAGCTCGGCGCGAGCTTCAACCCGGTGAAGCCCCTCTCGTTCACGGTGTCCGGCTACTTCGGCGACGAGCCGACGCTGGGCGGCGGCAACGCGGAGCGCGACCTGATCGACCTCGTGGCCAACTGGACGGTGAACAACTCGCTGAACTTCGGCGCCGAGTACCTGATGGTCAAGCAGGACGACTTTGCTCCGGGCCAGGGCACGGGGAAGTACCAGGGGCTCGCGCTCTACGGCAACGTGATGCTCAACCCGCAGTGGCGCGTGACGGCCCGGGGCGAGTACTTCGACGACAAGAACGGATTCCACTTCGCCACCACCAACGGCGCGGGAGGTCCGCAGGCGGTGAAGTACTACGAAGCGACCCTGTGCCTGTCGTGGCTGCCGACGAGCGCGGTCGAGCTGCGCACCGAGGTGCGCACGGACAAGGCCAACCAGAGCGTGTACATCGATTCCGACGGGTCGACGAGCAAGACTCTGATGACCTTCGGGCTGCAGGGCCTGTACAAGTTCTGACGCAGGAGCAAGTCTCCGGAGAGGGCGGCGCATCGCGCCGCCCTTTTCATTACGGCGGCTGCTTGGCGGCGCCCCGCGCGAGCGCGTCGCGGCGCTGGATCTCGGTCACCATGGCGCGGAAGCGGCGCTCGATCACCCGGTTCACGAACGGCATCCCGATGAGCGGCGGGATGGCGAACTCGGGCACGAAGCGGCCGGCATATTCGAGCCGGGTTCCGGCGCCCGAGGAATGCAGCTCGTAGCGCGTCTCCAGCTGCCTGACGTTCCCTTCGATGCTGCGCGCGGTGATGCGGTGGGGCGGCTCCTCGTGCACATCGAGCAGCACGTTCACCGGCTCCTTGTAGAAGAAGAAGCCCACGTCCCCCTGCTGCTCGACGCGCAGCCGGTTGCCGTCGCGCGACACCACGCGCGAGCTCTTCATGTCGGGAATGAACTTGGCGAGGTGGTCGTAGTCGGAGAGCACCGCCCAGGCGACGCGGGCGTCGACCTTCATGACGGCGGTGGCCGATACGGTGACGAACTCGCCCTCGCGCCCGGTGCGTATCGAGACTTCCTGGCCGAGGGCCGGGCCCCACGCCGCGAGGAGCGCGAGGAGCGCGCATGTTCCCGGGAGCTTCGCCACCATGGCGACAGCATGCCCCAGCCGGACGTTCCCGCGCAACCACGCCGGGACTAGTTCACGCCGGTCCTCTGCGGGAGCGCGAGTATCGCGTCGCGGTTGGTCCAGGAGATCGTGATCGCCGCGGCTTCGCGCCACGGCAGCCATCTGTAGCTCAGATGCTCCGAAGGATCGAGGGTGACCGCGACGGGCCCGGGCACGGCCATGCTGAAGACGTGCTCGGTGTTGTGCGTCACCCCGGGCGCGTAGCGGCTCTGGTGCCGCTTGAAGATCTCGAAGCGGTTCTCGATCCCCCAGTCGCGCAGCTCGTAGCGCGAGGCGTCCAGGCCGGTCTCCTCGTGCACCTCGCGGATCGCCGTCTCGCGCAGCGGCTCGGACTCGCTCGCCACGCTCCCGGTCACCGACTGCCAGAAATCCTTCCACCCGGCGCGCTCCATCATCAGCACGCGTAGATCGGGCGTGTGGATCACCACCAGCACGGAGCGCGGGATCTTGTAAACAGTGGTCATATTCCGGAAGGGCGGGAATAATAGCCCAAATGATCTCCCGATTCCTGCTCGGCGTCGCGCTCGCCGTACTCGCAACTGCGGTCCCGTTCGCCGCTGCGGCCCAGGACGCCTGGCCCTCGCGCCCGATCCGCCTCATCTCGACCTCGGTCGCCGGCGGCAACATCGACGTCATGTGCCGCATCATCGCCGAGAAGCTCTCCTCGCGCCTCGGGCAGCCGGTGGTCGTGGATAATCGCCCGGGCGCCGCGACCGTGCTCGGCACCGCAGAAGCCGCCAAGGCGCCGCCCGACGGCTACACCTTCCTCATCACCATCATGAGCTCGATGGTGGGCAACCGCGTGCTGCGCTCGAACCTCCCCTACGATCCCGTGCGCGACTTCGAGCCGGTGACCCAGATCAGCACCGGCAGCGTGCTCCTCATCGGGCCGGCGAGCGCGCCGTACAAGGACCTGAAGGGCTTCGTCGAATGGGCGAAGAAGCTCGGGCGGCCGGTGAGCTACGGCTCGATCGGGGTCGGCACGTCGCTGCACCTGTTCGGCGTGATCCTCGAGAAGGAGTACGGCGTGCCGCTCAACCACGTTCCCTACAAGGGCGAGGTGCAGGCGACGAACGACGTGATGAACGGGTCGCTCGACGTCGCCTGGGTCAGCATCCTCATCGCCAAGCCGCTCGCCGCCTCGGGAAAGATCCGGGCGCTCGCGATCACCGGGCCGAAGCGCTTCGTCGCCTGGCCCGAGCTTCCCACCTTCGCCGAGCAGGGCTTTCCCGGATTCGAGATGCCGGTGTGGGGCGGCGCGTATCTCCCCGCCGGAACGCCCAAGCCCATCGTCGAGCGCCTGTCGCGCGAGATCGTCGAGGTGCTCCGCACGCCCGAGGTCTCCGAGAAGCTGGTCGCCATGGGGCAGGTGCCGATCGGCAACACGCCCGCCGAGTTCGCCGAGAACTATCGCAGGGACTTTCCCCGCTGGGAGGCGCTCATCCGGGCCTCCGGCGCCAAAGTCGAGTAGATGAGTGGAGTGAGATGCTGACCGCGGAGAAGAACCGCACCCTCACCCGGGTCGGCGCCGGCACGCCGATGGGCGAGGTGCTGAGACGCTACTGGCACCCGTTCGCCGCGGTGAGCGACCTCGACAGGCAGCCGGTCAGGCCGGTGCGCCTCCTCGGCGAGGACCTCGTGGTGTACCGCGACCTTTCGGGCACCTACGGCCTGATCGCGCGCCAATGCCGGCACCGCTGCGCGGACCTCGCCTACGGCTACGTGGAAAACTCCGGCCTGCGCTGCCACTACCACGGCTGGACCTACGACGAGAAAGGCGCCTGCGTCGCGCAGCCCTTCGAGCAGAAATTCGATCCGCAGGCGCGGCTGATGAAGAGAATCAGCACGACCGCCTACCCCGTGCAGGCGAAAGCGGGCCTGCTGTGGGCCTACCTCGGGCCGCGGCCCGCTCCGCTCCTGCCCGACTGGGAGATCTTCTCCTGGAAGAACGGCTTCGTCCAGATCGTGTTCGCCGACGTGCCGTGCAACTGGCTGCAGGCGCAGGAGAACTCGATCGACCCGGTGCATTTCGAGTGGACGCACGACAACTGGAAGGTGCGCCTCGAGGGGCGGACGGGTCCCTACGCGCCGACCCACCTCAAGATCGGCTTCGACGAGTTCGACCACGGCTTCACCTACAAGCGCGTGCGCGAGGGCACCGACGAGTCCAACCCCCTGTGGACCGTCGGGCGCGTGTGCCTGTGGCCGAACGGCTTCTTCCTCGGCGAGCACTTCGAGTGGCGCGTTCCGGTCGACGACGAGAACATGCTCTCGGTGACCTGGTCGTTCATCCGCGTGCCGAAGGAATCCGAGCCCTACGAGCAGAAGAGCATCCCGGCGTGGACCAGCCCCATCAGGGACGAGGCCGGGCGCTGGATCTCGAGCCACGTCGTCAACCAGGACATCATCGCCTGGGTCGGACAGGGGAAGATCGCCGACCGCACCCGGGAAAACCTGGGCGCGAGCGACCGCGGCGTCTCGCTGCTTCGCCGGCAGCTGTTCAAGGACATCGACGCCGTGGCCAAGGGCAGGGACCCGAAGGGCCTCATCCGCGATCCCGCGCGCAACGAGCGGGTGCCGCTCCCCAACATCGGGCGCAAGCTCTATACCGAAGGCATGACGCTCGCGCAGTACCGCGAGCACCCGTTCTGGAAGCAGCTCCTGAACGATTTCCGGTGGCATTACGGGCAGCCGGAGGACGTCCGGCGCGCGTTCAGGCAAGCGATGGGAATCGGATGAGTCACAGGCCGTCCGCGAAGGCGCGCATCACCTCGCGGTCGTAGAGGTAGCGCTCGACGATCACGACGAGAATCGCGTCCGGCTTCGCGGCGAGCAGCGGACGCAAGTCGATCCTCCCCTCGGCATGATCGTGGAATTCCACGCGAGCGAGCGAGGCGTCGGCGGCGAGAAAGCGCTGGACGCCCTTCGCGAACGAGTCCCCAACGACGTAGAGCGTGCGGCCGGCGCGCTCCGCGGGCGCGGGGACGTCCACTGCCGTGTATCGCTCGGTGAGCACCAGCGCGAGCCCGATGAGGCCGGCGAGATCGCCGCTCGTGGCTCGCGTCGACAGCACCGGCTCGGGCAGCCGCGCGCAGGTCGCGCCGGCCGGGCAGGCGCCGTCGAGGAGCACCCCGGCGATCCGCCACCCTCCCAGGTCGCTCCAGTGCGAATCGGTCCTGAAATAGACCTGCTCCTTCGCCTTCCACGCCAGGAGCGGCGCGAGGAGATCGAGCGTCCTGACGCGACCGCCCTCGAGCGCCTTCGCGAGCACCGGCAGCAGATCGCAGGTTTGCGCCGGATTCCCGGGCAGGTACTCCGGGTAGACCGTTTCCTTGTCCGGGGCGATTGCGAGGATCACCGGCGCGCGGGCCGCTAGGCGCTCGAGGCGCCCGGCGAAGGCGCGCACCTCTTCCGCCTGCGCGCCGCAGCCGCCTCGTCCGTACCTCGCGTTCCAGTAGCGCGGGTAATACAGCCAGCCGTCGCGGCCGACGGCGACGCCGGGGGTATACCGGAGCCCGTACTTGAGGAGGCTCCATCCCGTCGCGAGCGGCTCTCTCAGGCCGAAGTGATCGCGCACGAAGCGGTCGGCGTTCCCGGGCAGGGCGCCCCACTCGCCCCAGGCCTTCGGCCAGGCAGGAGCCGACGCGAGCGCGCGCTTCTCGGCGGAGGAGACCTGTGCCCGCGGGGAGAAGAGCTGCACCGCCGCCGGGGCGAGGAGCGCAAGCGCAAAGATCAGGACTCCGAGGCGGGCCGGCATGCTCAGAAGCGGAAATAGAGGAAGGCGTTGTACGTGCCGCCCGCGAGCGCCATCGCGGACAGCACAAGGAGCGCCGCCGAGCCCGCGGTCCGGCTCCACCGCGGCCCGGCGCCGGGCGCGGGCTGCGCGCGAAGCGAAAGCGCGGCCCCGAAGAGCGCTCGCAGCGGCGTCGCCAGCGCGGCGGCGACCGCGAGCCACAGCGCGTGCCAGGGCGTCAGCCTGAGCAGCTCCCCGGGCACCGACGGCGTGCACGTTCCGCCCAGGCAGAACATCGCCCGCAGGTAGTCGAGCGCGCCGGGCAGCGTCGGCGCGCGGAAGAACACCCAGCCGATCGCCACCACGAGGAGCGCGTACGCGTGGCGCAGCGCCGGCGGGCGCGCCTCCAGGGCGGCGCCGAAGCGTGTCCGCTCGAGGATCAGAAAGGCGCCGTGGTACAGGCCCCAGACGACGAAGCTGAAGGCCGCCCCGTGCCACAGCCCGCACAGGACGAACACCGCGAGCAGGTTGACGAAGGTCCGCGAGCGCGAGACGCGGTTCCCTCCGAGCGGGATGTAGAGATAGTCGCGGAACCACGTCGACAGCGAGATGTGCCAGCGGCGCCAGAACTCGGTGATCGACTTCGAGCAGTACGGCAGGTCGAAGTTCATCGGGTAGGAGAGGCCCATGATCCGGCCCATGCCGATCGCCATGTTCGAATAGCCGGCGAAGTCGAAGTAGAGCTGGAACGTGTATGCGGCGAGGCCCAGCCAGGCGAACCCGGCGGTGAGCTGAGCCGGGTCGGCGTTGAACGCCGCGTCGGCGATGGGGCCGACGTTGTCCGCGATGAGCACCTTCTGCGCGAGGCCGGCGAAGAGCTGCCTGAACCCCGAGTAGGCCCGCTCCCAGCCGTGGTCGCGCCTGCGGATCTCGGCGCAGATGTCCTTGAAGCGGATGATCGGCCCCGCGATGAGCTGCGGAAACATCGCCAGGTAGACGGCGAGCGAGAGCACGTTGCGCTCGGCCGCGGCGCTCTTCCGGTAGACGTCGACGAGGTAGGAGATCGAGTGGAAGGTGTAGAAGGAGATTCCGGCCGGAAGGTGCTCGGGCAGGACGCCCGCGGGGAAGAGGCCCGCGACGAGGACCACGTACTTGAAGCACACGAGCCCCGAAAGATCCGCCGCCAGCCCGAAAGCGAGCGCCGCCTTCCTCGCGCCGCCCTGAAGCGAATCGATCAGCAGGCCGCAGCCATAGTTGAACGCGAGGTAGCCGAGGAGGACCAGCACGTACGCGCCCTCCCCCCAGGCATAGAAGAGCAGGCTCGCGGCGAACAGCACCAGGTTCCTCGCGACCGGCGGTGCGAGGAAATAGACGAGGAGAAACGCGGGAAGGAAATAGAAGAGGAACGAGACGCTGCTGAAGACCACCGGCGCGTCAGGCCGCGGGCATGTCCGGCCAGCCGGATTTCCAGCCGTCGGGCCCGCCGATGAAGGTCCAGAAGGGCTTGCCCTGCCCGCGCCAGTGATCGGCGGCGGCGCTCATCGCGGCCATCGCGTCCTTGAATTCGTGCGCGTGCCCGCCGCAGAAGTGCTTGCTCTTCTCGAGGATCACTACCCAGCCCTTCGCCGGCATCCACGACAGGTCCTTCAGGCCGCGCGCGAAATCGTCCCAGCCGCCGCCGGCGACCTCGGGAAATCTCATCGCGCGCGACGCTTCGGCGAGGAAATCGTCCCTGTCGTGGGCGTGGTGGATGTCGACGTAGACCACCATGAGCCCCGAGGACGCCGCGGCGCCGGCGAGCTCGCGCGCATCGGCGGAGAGATGGAACACGCCGGCGCGCGCCGCATCCCTGAGCCAGTCCGCGTTCATGCCTTGGGCTGCTCCTTGCGCAAACGACCCAGCTTACGATCCGTTTGCTCCATCCTCACGACTTCGCCTCCGGATTCCGCAAACGGATGTGCAGCTCGCGCAGCTGCTTCTCGTCGACCGGCGACGGCGCGTGCACCAGCAGGTCCTGGGCGCGCTGAGTCTTGGGAAAGGCGATGACGTCGCGGATCGACTCGGCGCCCGCCATCATCGCGACGATGCGGTCCAGGCCGAAGGCGATGCCGCCGTGCGGCGGCGCGCCGTACTGGAGGGCGTCGAGCAGGAAGCCGAATTTCTGCCGCGCCTCCTCGGGGCCGATCGAAAGAGCCCTGAACACCTTCGACTGCACCTCCTCGCGGTGGATGCGCACCGAGCCTCCGCCGATCTCCCATCCGTTCAGGGCGACGTCGTAGGCCTTGGCGAGCGCGGATCCCGGATCGGTCGCGAGCAGGTTCTCATGGCCGTCCTTGGGCGAGGTAAAGGGGTGGTGCATCGCGTTCCAGCGCTTCTCCTCCTCGTCGTACTCGAACATGGGGAAATCGACGACCCACAGCGGGCGCCAGCCGGCTTCGGCGTAGCCCTTCTCGTGGCCGATCTTGACGCGCAGCGCGCCCAGCGCGTCGTTCACGACCTTGCTCTTCCCCGCGCCGAAGAACATCAGGTCGCCGTCCTTCGCCCCCGAGCGCTCGACGGTCGCCTTCAATGCGGCATCCGAGAGGTTCTTCACGATCGGCGACTGCATGCCGTCCCTGCCCTTTGCCGTCTCGTTGAACTTGATCCAGGCGAGGCCCTTCGCGCCGTATACGCCGACGAACTCGGTGTAGGCGTCGATCTCGCCCCGCGAGAGCTCCCCGCCCTTCGGAACGAGCAGACCAGCGACGCGGTGGCCGGGGAGGTTCGCGGGGCCGGAGAACACCTTGAACTCGACCGACTTCATGACCTCGGTCAGCTCGGCGAGCTTGAGCGGCACGCGCAGGTCGGGCTTGTCCGAGCCGAAGTCGCGCATCGCGTCCGCATAGCTCATCACCGGGAAAGGCTCGGGAAGCGCGGCGCCCAGCACTTCCTTGAACACGGTTCGCACCATGCCCTCGAAGATCGCGCGGATCTGCGTCTCGTCGAGGAAGGAGGTCTCGCAGTCGATCTGGGTGAACTCGGGCTGCCGGTCGGCGCGCGAGTCCTCGTCGCGGAAGCACTTGGTGATCTGGTAGTAGCGGTCGAAGCCCGCGATCATCAGCATCTGCTTGAAGAGCTGAGGCGACTGCGGCAGGGCGTAGAACTCGCCCTCGTGCAGCCGCGAAGGAACGAGGTAGTCGCGCGCCCCCTCCGGCGTGGAGCGCGTGAGCATGGGCGTTTCGATGTCGATGAAGCCCTGCGCATCGAGGTACTTGCGTACCGCCATCGCGACGCGGTAGCGCAGCATCAGGTTCTTCTGCATGGGCTCGCGGCGCAGGTCGATCACGCGGTGCGTGAGCCGCACCGTCTCGGAGAGTCCTTCCTCGTCGAGCTGGAAAGGCGGAGTGAGCGACGGGTTCAGTATCTCGATGTCGTGAGCGAGCACCTCGATCTCGCCCGAGGCGATGTTCGGGTTGACCGTTCCCTCGGGACGCCGGCGCACGACGCCGGTCACCTTGAGCACGTACTCGCTGCGGACCTTCTCAGCGGTCGCGAAGGTCTCCCTGCGGTCGGGATCGGACACCACCTGCGCGAGGCCTTCGCGGTCGCGCAGGTCGATGAATATCACCCCGCCGTGGTCGCGGCGCCGGTGCGCCCAGCCGGCGAGAGTCACCGTCTTCCCGAGGAGCGCCGTGCTCAGCTTGCCGCAGTAATGGGTGCGCACGGCCGCCTATTCCGGGGACACCACGCCCATGGAGATGACGTACTTGAGCGCCTCGTCGACGGTCATGTCGAGCTCGATCACGTCGGCCCTGGGCATCATCAGGAAGAAGCCCGAGGTGGGGTTCGGCGTCGTGGGAACGTAGACGCTAAGGTAGTCGCCTTTGAGATGGTTGGCGACGTCGCCCCCGGGCCGCCCGGTGAGGAACGCGATGGTCCAGCTGCCCTCTCGAGGATACTGGACGAGCAGCGCCTTGCTGAACGCCTGGCCGCCCGGCGCGAACAGCGTGTCGCTCACCTGCTTTACGCTGCTGTAGATGGTCTTCACGACCGGGATGCGGCCGAGCAGCCCCTCCCAGAACAGGAGCAGGCGCTGCCCGAGGATGTTCGACGCGAGGGCCCCGGTGATGAACACCACGATCACCGTGAGCAGCGCGCCAATGCCCGGAATCTGGTAGCCGAGCAGCGCCTGCGGCTGGTACTGGGGCGGCAGGAGCAGCAGCGACTGGTCCATGGTGCTCACGATCAGCTCGAGCACCCAGATGGTGATCGCGAGCGGAATCCAGATGAGCAGACCGGTGATGAGGATTTTTTTCATTGCGCGGCCTCCGAGCGGGCCGGAGAATCCCTTCGGGCGCCGCGGCTAAGCCGCGGCTTCCGACTTCGACTGCGTATTGCCGCCGGACGTGCCGGGGCCGGAGTCCTTCTTATCCGCGGAGTCCTTCTTTTCCGACTTGTCCGCGCTCGTATCCTTCGCGTCGGCCTTCGCCGCCGGCTTCGAGCCGCTGTTCTTGAAATCGGTGGCGTACCAGCCGCTGCCCTTGAGTTGGAAGCCCACGGCGCTCAACATTTTGGAGAACGTGGCCTTGCCGCACCCCGGGCACACGGTCATGACCGGGTCGGTGATCTTCTGCAGGTATTCCTTCTGGAACCCGCAGGACGAGCAGCGGTATTCGTAGATCGGCATGGCGGCTCCACGCAAGGCGGCGATTATACCGCGAAGCTGCGGGGTCCCCGCCCCGCCTTCAAGGCCCGGACGGCGCGACGCCGAGGTTGCCCGCCATGCCGATGAGGCGCGGCAACTCGAGCTTGCGGAGAGTCACGGTCTTCCTGTCGCGCAGATAGCGCGAGAGCACTTCCCACACCGGCTCGCCTGAAGCGCCCTCGGCTACCGGCGCCCAGCTCGCGACCTTGTAGGTCTTGCCGGCATCGATCGGCCGCCCGCGCAGCCGCAGGTCGCCGATGCGCGCGCCGATGCGGTTGCCCGGGGCGCAGCTGTAGCTCAGGCCGCCCACCCGCACCATGTCCCCGCCCTGCTGATAGTAGGGATCGGGATGGAACAGGTTGTCGCACACGTCCTCCATGAACGCCTTGATTGCGCTCCCCGTCAGCTCTGAGACGACGGTCTCGGGGTAGGTGATCGCGGTGAGGTTCATGACCTGCTCGAGCGTGATAGCCTCGCCGGGCAGGAGCGAGGTTCCCCAGCGGAAGCCCGGGGAGAAGGCGATCTCGGCGCCCTTCGCCTCCATCAGGGCGTCGAGGATAAGCTGGTCGAAGGAGCCGTTGAAGTTGCCGCGGCGGTAGAGCAGCGTATCGGTGCGAGCGAGTTCCTCTGACAGCCTGTCCGCGTAAGGGGCGCGCTGAGCCTCAATCAGCCTCGCCATCTCCGGATCGGGCTGCAGGAGGCTCGCGAAGACCGGCAGCAGGCGATAGCGGTACCCGGAGACCTTGCCGTCCCTCACCTCGAGATCCAGGACCGCCAGGAATTTTCCGTTCGACCCCGCGTTCGTGACCAGCGTCTTGCCCCTGCGGTTGCGCACCGGGATGGGGACCGGCACCGCGTCGTGCGTGTGGCCGCCCAGGATCGCGTCGATTCCCGTGACGCGCGAGGCGAGTTTGATGTCGACGTCCATGCCGTTGTGCGAGAGCAGAACCACGACCGCGGCGCCCTTGCCGCGCGCCTCCTCCACGATCCCCTGCAGGCGCTTCTCCGCAATGCCGAAGCGCCAGTCGGCAACGAAGCGGCGCGGATGGGCGATGGGCGTGTAGGGAAAGGCCTGGCCGATCACGGCCACCGGCACGCCGCCGACGCTGCGGATGGTGTACGGCTTGAACACGGGATCGCCGAAGTCGCCGGTCTCGACGTTCTGCGCGAGGAACTCGATGCGGCCTGCGAAATCCTTCTCGATCACCTCCTTCACGCGGTCCGCGCCGTAGGTGAATTCCCAGTGGCCGGTCATGATCTCGACGCCGAGCAGCTTCTGCGCCTCGATCATGTCCCGGCCGCGCGTCCACAGCGAGGTCGCCGAGCCCTGCCAAGTATCGCCGCCGTCGAGCAGCAGGCTCGCCCTGCGCTCCGCGCGCAGGCGCTTCACCAGCGTGGCGAGGTGGGCGAAGCCGCCGAGCCTGCCGTAGCGCCGCGCCGCGGCGGCGAAGTCGAGGTGCGAGAATGCGTACGCCTCGCGGCTTCCCGGGCGTATCTTGAACAGCCTGAGCAGTGGCTCGCCGACAACGTGCGGCGGACGGTTCATGCTGCCCGCCACGCCGATGTTGGCGCTCGGCTCGCGGAAATACACCGGCAGCAGCTGCGCGTGGCAATCGGTGAAATGCAGCAGCGACACGTTGCCGAAGCGCGGAAGGTCGTAGAACTTCTCGTCGCCCGCCGCCCAAGATCCGAGCGGCAAGCCGGCCGCCGCGGCGGCGGCGAGCGCCTGCAGGAACTCCCGGCGCGACAGGAACATCAGGCGGTTACTTGTTGACCGGGGATTGCGGATCGAGGAGGAGCGCGACGAGGTGCGTGATCTGCTCCTCGGTGAGGACGCCGTTCTTGCCGAAGCGCGGCATCTGGGAGCAGGCGAGGTAGGCCTGCGCGTCGTAGATCTTGCCGTACACGTAGCGCTGCACGGGCTCGCCCGCTCCGCGCAGCGCGCCGAAGCGGTAAAGGCTCGGCCCGACGGTGCCGTAGGAGATCTCGGCCGGTGCGATGCGGTGGCAGTTGTAGCAGCCTCCGCCGTTGGGGCGCTTGGTGTCGGGATCGGTGAAGCGCAGGCCGTAGCCGTCCTGCGCGATTTTCTCGCCCTGTCGCCAGTCGCCGAGGAATTTCCCCGGCACGGGGTAGCGGATGCCGGCGGCTTCGGTGCTCTCGATCTTCTCGGCGACGTCCTTGGGCGGCTCGTTGCGGTAGCGCGTGCACAGGGCCTGCGCCTCGTCCTGCTTCTCCACCCTCGCGGCTATTGCGCGATTCCCGTGCGTGAACGACCCGCGGAAGACCTGCTCCGCGCGCTGCCGCGCCTCCTCATCAGCGGGTCCGGTGGCGCAGGCGGCCAGGGCGAGCAGGACAAGCGGGGAGAACCGCTTCATCGCTTGAGCCCCGGCGCCCGGATCTCGCCGCCGTTCGCGTACTTCGCCATGAACACCTCGAGCGCTATCGAGGCCTCGGACGCGTAGTCCAGCTGGGGATGCCGCATCTGCCAGTAGCAGTCGTACAGCCGGTGCTGCATGGTGCGCACGCTGCCCTGCGACACGCGGTACGCCGGCCAAGTGGTGAAGATCTTCTGCGCGTCGTTGGGATCGGTCAGCTTGGGCAGGTCCTGCAGCCGGATGCGCTTGCCGTTGTCGCCGTGGCAGCTGACACAGGCGAAATCATGCGGCCCGGCGCGGCGGTAGAAGAGCTGCTCACCGACGCGGAAAGCCTCGACCTCCTTCGGGTGTGCGAGAGGCGTGTCGAGCTTCATGCCCTTCGACTCGCCGGCGACGTAGCTCGCGAGCGCTTCCATGTCCGAAGGGCGACCCGGCGCCGAGAAGGGATTCTTCATCGCCTGCTCGGGCGTGAAGCCTTGGAGCGTCACCATGCAGGTGACGATACGGGATTCCATGTCCTGGACGCGATCGGTATCCGCAAAGTAGCGCGGCAGGTGCGCGAAGGCGCCTTTCACGACGCCCGCCCCAAGGCCGAGATCGCACTGCTCGAGAGACGCGTTCTTCGGCCCGCGGCGGGCCTTCCACAGCTCCTCGCCTTTTGCCTCGAACAGGTCGGCCGGATTGCCTTCGGCGAGCAGCTGGCGGTAGCGCTCGACTTCCTTCTGCGTGTCCTGCTGCGCGAGGCCCGCGCACGGAAGCGCCGCCGCGATAAGGAGCGCGGCCAGTCGAGGGGAAGGCATGATCTCTCTCATCCCCCGGCGATGACGGCTTCGTCGGTCCTTCGCTCGCCCTTGTTGTCGACCCAGCTGATGGTCACCTTGTCGCCGGGCTTGCCTCCCTTGAAGCGGAAGTGCATGAAGGGGTTCTTCGAGATCGACGTGCCCCACTGCGCGGACAGCACGGTTCTGCCGGTGCAGGTCACGGTCACGTTCTGGATGAAATGCGCGGGAACGAGCTTTCCGCTCCCGTCCTTGCGCTGGCCGGTCTCCATCTCGTGGGCCATCAGCACGCGGACCTCGACCTTGTCGCCCGTCATGTTCGCGCGGATGCGCATCGGTTCGGCCATGTCAGCCTCCGCACCCGCCCAGCGTGACCTTGATCTCTTTCGCCGCGTGGAAGTACTTCCCGTCGGCCCTGACCACCGCATAGATGTTGGAGGTCTCGGCCATCTTCACGCGCGTGGTGATGAAAGGATCGGTTCCGTCGGGGATGTCGAAGCTCGCCGACAGCGTGGTCGGGTTCTTCTCGATCAGGATCGCGATCGACTGCGTCCTCGGTATCGCGCTCTCGATGGTAATCGGCACGACCGCGCCGTTCTCGGCGATGTCGGGCGCGGTGATCTGGATCTGCGCGCTCTCGGTCGATCCGCTGCCGCCCAGCGCCTTCAGCGTCGCGGCGATGCCCTTGGTCTCGAACGCCGCCTTGTTCCATTGCTGGGCGAATGCCCTGAGCGGGCGCAGCAGCCCGGTCGCCACGAGCGCGAGCGCTCCGCCCGCTCTCAGGAACCCACGCTTTCCCATGTCCATGCGATGCGACCCCGAAAATTATCTGCTAGCCCCGATTTTACCGTGACAGAATGGGCAGGTGGGGCACCCCCGCGGCTAGAACGGGATATCGTCCTCCATGTCGTCGAACTTTCCCGCGGGCTTCTTCGCGGGCTTGCCCTCGGCCACTCCCACGGGCGCCTTGTCCTCGTCGCCGCGGTCGCGCGACGCCGCGTCGCCCGCACCCTGCCGGCTGCCGAGCATCTGCATGCGATCGGCGACGATCTCGGTTGTATAGCGCTCCTTGCCTTCCTTGTCCTGCCACTTGCGCGTGCGCAGCGACCCCTCGACGTAGACCTGCGAACCCTTCTTGAGGTACTCGCCGGCGATCTCGGCGAGGCGGTTGAAGAACACCACGCGGTGCCACTCGGTGCGCTCCTGCTTCTCGCCGCTCGTCTTGTCTTTCCACTGCTCGCTGGTGGCGATGGAGATGTTGGTGATCGCCCCGCCTTCGGGGTTGTAGCGGGTTTCCGGATCGCGCCCCAGGTTCCCTACGAGAATGACCTTGTTGACCGATGCCATGAGCTCTTTCCTCCGATGAATAATTCAGGATACACCTTCAGCGGCATCGACCGGGACACGCATGCTGGAGGCTACAAGAAGCCATAACGCAGCCAGCGCGAATCCGAATACAAAGACCGAGGGCTCCCCCCAGTGCTGGGCCAGCCAGCCCCCCATCGCCCCGCCCGCGAAGAGGCCTAGCGCCTGGGTGGTGTTGTAGACCCCCAGCGCGGTTCCCCGCGAATCCGCGGCTGCGACGCGCGACACCAGAGACGGTAGGCAGGCTTCGAGGATGTTGAACGCGACGAAGAAGAAGAGCAGCAGCCCCACCAGGAAGGGGAAATTGTCCAGGCACACGGCGAGGCCCAGCTCGACCGCGAGCAGCAGGCCGATCGATGCGAGAAAGAGAAATTTCATGCGGCGGTTGCGCTCGGCGTACAGCAGCGCCGGCACCATCAGCGCGAACGACCCGAGCACCACCGGCAGGTAGACTTTCCAGTGCTCGCTGACCGGCAGCCGGCCGTAGCGCACCAGAGCCGTGGGGACGACGACGAAGATCGCCATCTGCACCACGTGCAGGCAGAAGATCCCGAAGTTCAGGCGCAGCTGCTCGGCGTTGCGCAGCACCGCTCTCAGCGCCCCGGGAACGACGCGCCGCGCGCCGCCGCCCGACGCCGGCTCGGCGGGCACTACGGCGAGCGTCACCCAGACCGCGGCGAGGGCCAGGAACCCCGTCGCGGCGAAGATGCCGCCCATCCCGATAAGGGGATACAGCGCCGGCGCGGCGACCAGGGACACCGCGAACATGAGCCCGATCGAGCCGCCGATCAGCGCCATCGCCTTGGTTCGGTGCTCCTCCCGCGTGATGTCGGCGGCGAAGGCCGTCACCGGCGCCGCGATCGCCCCCGCCCCCTGGAGCGCGCGCCCCAGGATTACGACGGCAATGTTCGGGCCCCAGGCCGCGACGAAGCTGCCCGCCGCGAAGAGCAGCAGCCCGACCACGATGGCGCGCTTGCGCCCATAGCGGTCGGACGCGATGCCGTAGGGGATCTGCAGGATCCCCTGGGTCAGCCCGTAGGCGCCCAGGGCGACCCCGACCAGGGTCTGGCTGTCGCCCCCGGGGAGGTGCCGCGCGTGGACGGCGAAGACCGGCAGGATCAGGAACAGCCCCAGCATGCGCAGGGCGAAAAGCGACGCCAGCGACAGGCTCGCGCGCAGCTCGAAGGGGGACATGCGCCCGGACGATGCCGGGGACATCATCGGTGTAGCGGGGATACCACGGAATTTCGTATAGTAGCAGGTTTAGTTTCGCTCTCAGGCAGAATGGAACAGATCCGCATCCGCGGCGCGCGCACGCACAACCTCAAGAACCTGAGCGTCGACCTGCCGCGCAACCGGCTGATCGTGATCACGGGCCTCTCCGGGTCCGGAAAATCGTCCCTCGCCTTCGACACCCTCTACGCCGAGGGGCAGCGGCGCTACGTCGAGTCGCTTTCCGCCTACGCTCGCCAGTTCCTGCAGCTCATGGAGAAGCCCGACGTCGACCTCATCGAGGGCCTGTCTCCGGCTATCTCGATCGAGCAGAAGGCGGCGAGCCACAACCCGCGCTCGACCGTCGGCACGATCACCGAGATCCACGATTATCTCCGGCTGCTGTACGCGCGCGTCGGCACGCCCTACTGCCCCGAGCACGGGCTGCCGCTTGCGGCCCAGTCGGTTTCGCAGATGGTCGACCACGCGCTCGCGCTGGCGCCCGACTCGGGGCTGATGATCCTCGCGCCCATCGTCGCGAGCCGCAAGGGCGAGCAGCACGAGCTGGTCGCCGAGCTGCGCGCGCAGGGCTTCGCGCGCCTGCGCATCGACGGCAGGATCCACGAGATCGACTCCGTGCCGCGGCTTTCGAAGAACGTGAAGCACTCGGTCGACGTGGTCGTCGACCGGCTGAAGGTACGCCCCGACGCCAAGCAGCGCCTGGCGGAATCGTTCGAGACGGCCCTGCGGCACGCCGACGGCCGCGCGATCGTGGTCGAGCTCGACTCCGGGCGCGAGCACCTGTTCTCGGCGCGCTTCGCCTGCCCCGCGTGCGACTACTCGCTGCCGGAGCTCGAGCCGCGCCTGTTCTCGTTCAACAATCCTATGGGCGCCTGCCCCGAATGCGACGGCCTGGGGACGATCACCTTCTTTGACCCCAAGCGCGTGGTCGCCCATCCCGAGCTGTCCCTCGCGGGCGGCGCCATCCGCGGCTGGGACAGGCGCAACCAGTTCTACTTCCAGATGCTGACCAGCCTGGCGGCGCATTTCGGCTTCGACGTCGAGACTCCGTTCGAGAAGCTTCCCGAGACGGCCCGGCGCGTGGTCCTCGACGGCAGCAGGGAAAAGATCGCCTTTTCGTATCTCAACGAGCGCGGGCGCACGGTGGTCAAGGAGCATTCCTTCGAAGGCGTTCTGCCCAACCTCGAGCGGCGCTACAAGGAAACGGACTCGCTCGTGGTGCGTGAGGAGCTCGCCAAATTCCTCAACGCGCGCTCCTGCCCGGCTTGCGAGGGCACGCGCCTGCGCCTGGAGGCGCGCCACGTCAAGGTCGGCGACAAGGCCATCTACGAGGTCAGCGCGATCCCGCTGAGGCTGGAGCTCGAGTTCTTCCGCGGCCTCAAGCTCGAGGGCGCAAAACAGGCCATCGCCGAGAAGATCGTGAACGAGATCGTCGCGCGCCTGTCCTTCCTCAACAACGTCGGGCTGGACTACCTCTCACTCGACCGCTCGGCGGAGACGCTCTCCGGCGGCGAGGCGCAGAGGATCCGGCTCGCCAGCCAGATCGGCTCGGGGCTGACCGGTGTGATGTACGTTCTCGACGAGCCCTCGATCGGCCTGCACCAGCGCGACAACGGGCGCTTGCTCGACACGCTCAAGCACTTGCGCGACCTCGGCAACACCGTGATCGTGGTCGAGCATGACGAGGAGGCGATCGCCTCGGCCGACCACGTGCTCGACATGGGGCCGGGCGCGGGCGAGCGCGGCGGGCAGGTGGTCGCCGAGGGCACGCCCGCCGAGATCTGCAGGAATCCGGCCTCGCTCACGGGGCAATACCTCTCGGGCGCGCTCGAGATCCCCGTCCCGAAGAACCGGCGCCGCTTCGACAAGGCGCGCGTGTTCCGGCTGCGCGGCGCGCGCGGGAACAACCTGAAGGACGTGGAGCTCGCTCTGCCCATCGGCCTGTTCGTCTGCGTCACCGGCGTGTCGGGGTCCGGCAAATCGACTCTCATCAACGACACGCTGTACAACGCGGTCGCGCGCGAGCTCTACGGCTCGGCGCACGAGCCCGCGCCGCACGATTCGATCCGCGGCATGGAATTTTTCGACAAGGCGATCAGCGTCGACCAGAGCCCGATCGGCCGCACGCCGCGCTCCAACCCCGCGACCTACACGGCGCTGTTCACGCCGATCCGCGAGCTGTTCGCCGGCGTTCCCGCGGCGCGCGAGCGCGGCTACGGGCCGGGCCGCTTCTCCTTCAACGTCAAGGGCGGGCGCTGCGAGGCCTGCCAGGGCGACGGCGTGATCAAGGTGGAGATGCATTTCCTGCCCGACATCTACGTTCCCTGCGATGTGTGCCACGGCAAGCGCTACAACCGCGAGACGCTGGAAGTGCAGTACAAGGGCAAGAGCATCCACGAGGTGCTGGAGATGACCGTCGAGGGGGCGCACGAGTTCTTCATGGCGGTGCCTGCGGTCGAGCGCAAGCTCCAGACCCTGCTCGAGGTGGGGCTGGGCTACATCCAGCTCGGCCAGCCGGCGACCACGCTCTCGGGAGGCGAGGCGCAGCGGGTGAAGCTGTCGCTGGAACTCTCCAAGCGCGACACCGGGCGCACGCTCTACATCCTGGACGAACCCACCACCGGACTGCACTTCAAGGACATCGACCTGCTGCTCTCGGTGCTGCGCCGGCTGCGCGACGCCGGCAACACGGTGGTGGTGATCGAGCACAACCTCGACGTCATCAAGACGGCCGACTGGGTGATCGACCTCGGGCCCGAGGGCGGCGACGGCGGCGGCCGCGTCGTCGCGCAGGGCACGCCCGAGGACCTGGCCGGGAGCGAGGCGGGCTTCACGGGTCGCTACCTGCGCAACGTCCTCGCGAAGAAAGTGCGCCGGGCCGCCTGAAACAGACGAAACGCCGCCGCTTAGACAAGCACCCGGGGACTGCGTAGAATCGCCCAACAGCATACGGAGGAACCCACCATGACGAAAACCACGCGACTCTCACTTTTCGCCGTCGCCTGCGCGATGCTGGTGGCGCCGGCCGCGGCCCAGCAGCTGACGGGCACGCTCAAGAAGATCAAGGAGACCGGCTCGATCACCATCGGCTATCGGGAATCGTCGATCCCGTTCTCGTATCTGGACGACAAGGAGAAGCCGGTCGGCTACGCGATGGACCTGTGCATGAAGATCGTCGACGCGGTCAAGGCGGACCTGAAAATGCCCGGCCTGAAGGTGCAGCTGCAGCCGGTGACCTCCTCCAACCGCATCCCGCTGATGCAGAACGGCACCATCGATCTCGAGTGCGGCTCCACCACGAACTCGGTCGAGCGCCAGAAGCAGGTGTCGTTCGGCCCGACCTATTTCGTCATCAACGTCACCGCGGCGGTGAAGAAGAACTCGAAGATCAAGTCGCTTGCCGACCTGAACGGCAAGACGATCTCGACGACCTCGGGCACCACCTCGGTGCCGCTTCTCAAGAAATACCAGAAGACCCAGAATATCGAGGTGAAGGAGATCTACGGCAAGGACCACGCCGAGTCTTTCCTGCTGGTCGCCGACGACCGCGCTGCGGCATTCGTGATGGACGACATCCTGCTCGCCGGCCAGATCGCCAACTCGAGAAACCCTTCCGCCTACCGCATCATCCCCGAGTCGCTGCGCCAGGAGCCCTACAGCATGATGCTGAGGAAGGACGACCCGCAGTTCAAGGCGCTGGTCGACAAGACCATCGGCGGCGTGATGAAATCCGGAGAGATCAACAAGATCTACGCCAAGTGGTTCACCAGCCCGATCCCGCCCAAGGGCGTCAACCTGAAGTTCCCGATGACGCCGGCGATACGGGACGCATTCAAGAACCCGAACGACACGGGCGTCTGAGAACCTAGCGTTCTTCCGGCAGGTCCGGCCGCCCCCGGTGCATCTGGGCATCCTTCTCGAGCAGATCCCCGACGGGGACGGCCCGTGGTGGCGCTCGCTCGCCTCCGGCCTGGAGTGGACGCTGGTCGTCGCGGCGCTCGCCTGGATCGTGGCCTTCGTGATCGGCTCGGTCATCGGCGTCGCGCGCACGACCGACCGCGCCTGGATGGTCCGCCTGGGCAACGCCTACGTCGATCTGTTCCGTAACATCCCGCTCATCGTCCAGTTCTTCCTGTGGTTCTTCGTGGTGCCGGGCGTGATCCCTCCGGTGAAGCGCTGGGTCGTGTCGGTCGATCCCCTGACCTACCAGCTGATCACGTCGGTCGTGTGCCTGGGCTTGTTCACCGCGGCGCGCCTTGCCGAGCAGGTCCGCGCCGGCATCCAGTCGCTCTCTCGGGGCCAGCGCAACGCCGGCTACGCGCTGGGACTCTCGCAGGTCCAGACCTACCGCTATGTGCTCCTGCCGATGGCGTACCGCATCATCATCCCGCCGCTGACCTCCGAGCTGATGAACCTCATCAAGAATACGGCGGTCGCCTACTCGATCGGGCTGACCGAGCTGTTCTTCCGCACGCGCGAGATGGGCGAGATGACGTTCCGCTACTTCGAGGCCTTCGGCGCGGCGACCGTGATCTACGCGGTGATCGCCTTCGCGTCCAACCGGGTCATGGCGATGCTCGAGCGCAGGGTCTCGGTTCCGGGCTACATCGGGTCGACCAAGTGATCACCGACCTGGACTTCGGCGAGATCTCGCGCACCCTGCCCTACGTGGCAACGGGCCTGCAGTACACCGTCCAGATCACGGTCGTCGCCGCGATCGGCGGCACGATCTTCGGGACGCTGCTCGCCATGGCGCGCCTTTCGTCCATGAAGCCGCTCGCGCTCGTCGCGGCGGGCTACGTGAACCTGATGCGCTCGATCCCGCTGCTGCTCGTGATCTTCTGGTTCTACTTCCTGTTGCCGGTGATCATCCAGTCGCTGACGGGCGCCGAGCGCCCTCCGCAGATCGGCGCCGAGCGCTCCGCCTACATCACCTTCATCATGTTCGAAGCCGCCTACTTCTGCGAGATCATGCGCGCCGGGATCCAGAGCATCCCCAAGGGCCAGGGCGGGGCCGCGTTCGCCCTGGGCCTGGGCTACTGGCCGGCGATGCGCCTGGTGATACTGCCGCAGGCCTTCCGCAACATGCTTCCGGTGCTGCTCACCCAGACCATCATCCTGTTCCAGGACGTGTCGCTGGTGTCGCTCCTCAACGTGACCGACTTTGTCGGCGCCGCCACCAAGGTCGCGCAGCGCGACGGCCGCGTCGTCGAGATGTACCTGTTCGTCGCGCTCGTGTATCTCGTGCTGTGCTCCCTCCTCTCCTACGGGGTCAAGCGCCTGCAGGCAAAAATCGCCATAATCCGCTGACGCGGAGGGGCGTGATGATCTCGATCAGGAACGTCGGCAAGTGGTACGGCGCCTTCCAGGTGCTGAAGAGCTGCTCGACCGAGGTGAGGAAAGGGCAGGTCGTGGTGGTATGCGGCCCCTCTGGAAGCGGCAAATCGACGCTGATCAAGTGCGTCAACGGCCTGGAGCCCTTCCAGGAGGGCGACATAACCGTCGACGGCGTGTCGGTCGGCGACCCGAAGACCGACCTGCCCAGGCTGCGCTCGCGGATCGGCATGGTGTTCCAGAACTTCGAGCTCTTTCCCCACATGAGCGTGACCCGCAACCTGACCCTTGCGCAGGAGAAGGTCCTCGGGCGCGGTTTGGACGAGGCCACCCAGAAAGGGTTGAAGCTGCTCGAGCGCGTCGGGCTCCTCGCCCACAAGGACAAGTACCCCGGACAGCTCTCGGGCGGCCAGCAGCAGCGGGTCGCGATCGCCCGGGCGCTCGCCATGGACCCGATCGCGATGCTCTTCGACGAGCCGACCTCGGCGCTCGACCCGGAGATGATCAACGAGGTCCTCGACGTCATGGTCGGGCTCGCGCGCGAAGGCATGACGATGATGGTGGTGACCCACGAGATGGGCTTTGCGCGCAAGGTGGCGCATCGTGTCATCTTCATGGACCGCGGCGAGATCGTCGAAGACGCGGCCAAGGACGATTTCTTCGGCAAGCCGCGCTCGGAGCGCGCGCAGCAGTTCCTGTCAAAGATCTTGCAGCACTGAATCCGGCCGTCGCGCGTGCAGCAATTCCGCCGCGCCGGCTCCATGCTCGGGTACACTTGCGCCTTCGCGAGCCCCCCGGATTCCCCATGAACCGTGACGTGAAGCTGCTGTTCGCTCTGTTTACGGTGTCGGGCTTCACCGGGCTCATCTACGAGTCGGTCTGGTCGCACTATCTGAGGCTCTTCCTAGGCGCGGCGGCGTTCTCGCAGTCGTTCGTGCTCGCCGCCTTCATGGGAGGCATGGCGCTGGGGGCCTGGCTCGCGAGCCGCTGGAGCACGCGCGTCGCGAACCTTCTCGGCGCGTACGGCTGGATCGAGGCGGCGATCGGCGTCGCCGCGCTCGTCTTTCACGAGGTCTTCGTCCTGCTCACTCAGGTTTCGCTCGATCGCGTGATTCCTGCGCTCGGCTCCCCGGGCACGGTCGAGGTGTACAAGTATTCGCTGTGCGCGCTGCTGATCGTCCCGCAGACCGTGCTGCTCGGCATGACCTTCCCGCTTCTCTCCGGCGCCGTCATCCGGCGCGGACCTCAGGAGAGCGGGCACCACCTGGCGATGCTCTACTTCACCAACTCGATCGGCGCGGCGATCGGGGCCCTCGCCTCCGCCTTCGTGCTGATCGGGTGGATGGGGATGCCGGGGACGATGCGGCTGGCGGGGGCGCTGAACCTCGCGCTCGCCGCGGCGGTGCTCGCCATCGCGCGGCGCGGCGAGCCGCCGGCGATCGCCCCTGCCCCTCCGGGAGGATCGCCGCTCGCGGGGAGCTACATCTTCCGTCTGTTCCTCGCCGGCGCCTTCGTCACCGGGCTCGCCTCGTTCGTCTACGAGATCGTGTGGATCAGGATGCTCTCGCTCGTCCTGGGCTCGTCGTTCCACGCGTTCGAGCTGATGCTCTCGGCGTTCATCACCGGGCTCGCGCTCGGTGGCCTGTGGATCCGGCGCCGCATCGACCGCGTCGCCGACCCGGTGCGCTTCGCCGGCGTCGTCCAGGTCCTGATGGGGCTCACGGCGCTCTCGACCGTCTTCGTCTACCACTGGACCTTCGACTGGATGGCTTGGGCGCTCGGCGTGCTGCAGAAGACCGACAGCGCCTACGGGCTGTTCAATCTTTTCAGCCACGCCCTCGCTTTCGCGGTGATGCTGCCCACGACCTTCTTCGCCGGCATGACGCTGCCTCTCTTCACCCACGTGCTGCTGCGCGGCGGACGCGGCGAGCGCGCGATCGGACAGGTCTACGCCGCGAATACGTTGGGCTCGATCGCGGGCGTCCTCGTCGCCGTCCATCTGCTCCTGCCCGAGGCGGGGCTGAAGCTCGCGCTGGTCGTCGGGGCCTCGACGGACATGCTGCTCGGCGCGTGGATACTGCGCTATACGCAGGAGCGGCTGCGTCGCGCCCACGCCTTCGCCGCGCTCATCGCGGGCCTGCTCGTCGCCGCGCTGACCGCGCGCATCGACATACTCGAGCCCGAGCGCCTCTCCTCGGGCGTGTACCGCTACGGCAGGGCCACTCCCGACTTCGGCCGGGTAGTCTTCTACCGCGACGGCAAGACGGCCTCGGTCGCGGCGCGCAGCCAGCCCGGGGGCATCGTCGCCATCGTCACCAACGGCAAGCCCGACGCCGCGATCCGGCTCGACACGGACCTTCCCCCTACGCCGGACGAGTACACGATGAGCCTGGTCGCGGCGCTGCCCCTGCTCGCCAAGCCCGACGCGAAGACGTTCGCGAACATCGGCTGGGGCTCGGGCCTCACGACCGAGGTCGCGCTGTCCCACAGCGGTCCCAGAGAGATCGACAGCATCGAGATCGAGCCTGCGATGTACACGGCCGCGATGGCGTTCGCGCCGCGCGTGCTGCGGCCCTACCACGACAGGCGCGGCCAGGTGTTCTTCGAGGACGCGAAGAGCTATTTCGCGCGCTACGGCAAGCGCTACGACGTGATCATGGCCGAGCCGTCCAACCCCTGGGTGAACGGCGTCGCGAGCCTGTTCTCGACGGAGTTCTACCGCGACACCAAGCGCTACCTCGCGCCGGGGGGGTTGTTCGTGCAGTGGCTGCAGGTCTACGAGTTCAACGACCAGCTGCTCGCCTCCATCGTCGGCGCGCTGCGCGAGAACTTCTCCGACTACGAGATCTACGAGTCGAACCCGGGAGACCTGCTGGTCCTCGCGGTGGCGGAAGGCCGGGTGCCGCGACTCGGGCCCCTTCCCGTCAGGGAGAAGGGGTTCATGGAGCAGCTCGACCGCCTCGGCATCAAGCGCATCGAGCAGATCTCGGCGCGCAGCCTGGGCACCATGCGCCAGCTCGAGCCGCTGTTCGCCGCGCTCGCCGCGCCGGTCAACTCCGATTTCAGGCCCTTCGTGCAGCTCGAGGCTGCGCGCGCGCGCTTCGAAGGGAGCCGCGCGCAGGGCCTGATGAGCCTCGCCGTCGCGCCCCTGCCGATCCTCGAGATGCTGGGGGACACGCCCAAGGCCCACCTGAGCGCCCCGGTGCCTGAGTCCGATCCCGCGCTGCGCATGCGCAGGCAGTCGGCCGCCGTGGAGATCGCGCGGCTGCTGTCCGACCGCGCCGCGGACCCGCTGCAGTCCCCCGAGAAGCTCGCCGCGGAGATCGCGCTCGTGTTGAGATACCCGGGCGCCCTGTGCGGCGAGGCGCCGTCGAAGACGGCGCTCGAGCAGCTGCAGATCGCCGCCGAGGTTACGCTCAGCTCGCTCGACCCCGCGCCGCTGCGCGCGCTCTGGATCGAGCACCGGTGGCTGGGCTGCGCGCCGCGCTCGCAGCACGTCCGGGACCGGCTCGACGTCTACGCCGCGGTCGCTGCGCACGATGCCCGGGCGATGCTTGCCCACGCCCGGGCCCTGCTCGCCGGACCCGCGACCGGCGGAGACAACTGGGGACGCTTCCTGCTCAACACGGCGATGCTCGGCGCTCACGCCGCCGGCGAGCACGCGGAAGCCCAGGAGCTGTGGAGGCGCTACAGCCGCGCGTTCTACCCGGGCGGAGACATCCCGCCCTACGCGGTCTACCTCGCGGAGTTCAGCACCGACCTGAAGTGAGACGGCGCTCAGCCCTTGAGCGCGCGCGCCCGAATCGCGTCGAGCGTCGTCGAGGTCGTAATCGCCTGCGCATCGATGCGCAGTTCCAGCAGCGCCGGCTTCCCGGATGTGGCCGCGCGCTCGAACGCCGGCGCAAACTCCGCTGTCTCCTCGACCAGCTCGCCGTGCGCGCCGTAGGCGCGCGCCAGCGCCACGAAATCCGGGTTCTGGAGCGCCGTCGCATACACCCGCGCGGGGTACTCGCGCTCTTGGTGCATACGGATGGTGCCATACATGCCGTTGTTCACGACGATGAAGATTACGGGCAGCTGATACTGCACCGCCGTCGCGAGCTCCTGGCCGTTCATGAGGAAGTCGCCGTCGCCGTTCACCGAGACCACCAGGCGGTCGGGCCGCGCGACCTTCGCGGCGATACCCGCGGGCACGCCGTAGCCCATCGAGCCGTTGGTCGGCGCCACCTGCGTGCGCGAACCCGGGTAGCGGTAGAAGCGCGATATCCAGCCCGCGAAATTGCCGGCACCGTTCGCGACGATCGTGTCCCTCGGCAGACGCTCGCGCATCCACGCGACGATCTCGGCGAGCTGCACCCTGCCCGGCATCGGCGCGGGCTTCGTCCATTCGAGGTAGTCGGCGCGCGCCTGCTCGCGCCAGGATCTCCATGGAGCGCCGTCGAGCCTGACGGTCCTCAACGCCGCGGCGAATTGCGGCATGCCGCAATTGACGAGCAGCTCGCCCTGGTAGACGCGCCCCAGCTCCTCGGCTCCGGCGTGCACGTGGACGAGCTTCTGCTTCGACCGCGGCGGCTCGACGAGCGTGTAGCCTCCTGTGGTCATCTCTCCCAGCCGCGCGCCGACGACTAGCAGGACATCGGCCTCGCGCACGCGCGCCGCGAGCCTGGGGTTGATGCCGATGCCGACGTCGCCGACGTAGTGGTCGTGGCCGTTGTCGATCAGGTCCTGGAAGCGGAACGAGCAGGCGATCGGCAGGCCGCTCCCCTCCGCGAATACCTGCAGGTCACGGCGGGCTTCCTGCGTCCACACCGAGCCCCCGAGGATGACGAGCGGCCGCTGCGAGCGGGCGAGCAGGCCGCGAAGCTTCTCCATGTCGGCCGGCGACGGGCTCGCCTGCACCACCTGATACGGCGCGACATCGGCGACGGTCGCGGTTTGCGTCAGCATGTCCTCGGGAAGCGCGAGCACCACCGGGCCGGGGCGCCCCGACGTCGCGAGGTGGAAGGCGTGGCTCACGTACTCGTGCATGCGCTCGGGACGGTCGACCTGCGCCGCCCATTTCGCCAAGGGCCCGAACATCTGCCGGTAGTCGACCTCCTGGAAGGCTTCGCGGTCGGCGAATTCGCCCGGCACCTGGCCGATGAAGAGGACCATCGGAGTCGAATCCTGCTGCGCGGCGTGCACGCCGATCGAGGCGTTCGTCGCGCCGGGGCCGCGGGTGACGAAGCATACGCCGGGCTTACCGGTGACCTTGCCGTAGGCTTCGGCCATGTACGCCGCGCCGCCGTCCTGCCGGGCGACGATGAGCCGGATCTCCTCGCGCGCGTCGTAGAGCGCGTCGAGCACCGCGAGATAGCTCTCGCCGGGCACGCAGAACGCCGCCTCGACGCCGTGGATCTTCAGCGCGTCGACGAGGATCTGGGCTGCCGTGCGGGCCATGGTGAGGTCCAGACTATACGATAGAATTCCGCAGCCATGGTCGACGACATTCCCGGCTTGCGCCGCATTCTAAAGACGAATCACGTGATCGCGGTCGTCGGCCTCTCGGGCGACTGGTTCCGCCCGAGCTACTTCGCCGCCAAGTACATGATCGAGCACGGCTACACCGTGATCCCGGTGAATCCGCGCTATCCGGAGATTCTCGGGCAGAAATGCTACAAGTCGCTGCGGGACATCCCTGTGAAAGTCGACATCGTCGACTGCTTCCGCAAGACCCAGGACATCATGCCGATCGCGGAGGAGGCGATCGCCATCGGAGCGAAGGTCCTGTGGCAGCAACTGGGCGTGATGAACACCGAGGCCGCGAAGAAGGCCGAGGCCGCCGGGCTCGAGACCGTGATGGACCGCTGCGTGAAGATCGAGCACGGGCGCCTGTTCGGCGGGCTCAACTGGTGCGGGGTGAACACGCGCGTGATCTCGGCCAAGCGCCCGCAGTGGCTGCCGTACTGAGAGCCCGACATGGCTGACCGCAAGTACGGCATCGAGACGCTCGCGCTGCACGCGGGGCAGATCCCCGATCCGGCCACGGGCTCGCGCGCGGTGCCGCTGTACCAGACGACCTCGTACGTGTTCGATTCGGCGGATCACGCGGCGAGCCTGTTCAACCTTCAGACCTTCGGCAACGTCTACACGCGCCTGTCCAACCCGACGACGGCGGTCCTCGAGGAGCGCGTCGCGGCGCTCGAGGGCGGGCGTGCGGCGGTCGCCACCGCCACGGGCCAAGCCGCGGAGATGACGGCTCTCCTCACCTTGTGCGAGGCGGGCGACCACATCGTGAGCGCGTCCACGCTGTACGGGGGAACCTACACGCTGCTCGAGGTGAACCTGCGCAAGCTCGGCATCGACACGACCTTCGTCAATCCGGACGATCCGGAGAATTTCCGCCGCGCGCTGAAGAACAACACGAAGCTCCTATACGCCGAGACGCTCGGCAATCCGCTCATCAACATCGTCGACATCGAGGCCGTCGGAAAGATCGCGCGCGAGGCGGGAATTCCTCTCGTCGTCGACAACACCGTGCCCTCGCCCTATCTGTGCCGGCCGTTCGAGTGGGGTGCCGACATCGTGGTGCACTCGGCGACCAAGTACATCGGCGGCCATGGCACGACCATGGGCGGGATCATCGTCGAATCCGGAAAGTTTCCATGGGGCAACGGCAAGTTCCCCGGGATGACCGAGCCCTCGCGCGGCTACCACGGCGTCATCTTCCACGAGACCTTCGGCGACTTCGGCTATACCATGAAGGCGCGCATGGAGACGCTGCGCACCTTCGGCGCATCGCTCTCGCCGTTCAACTCCTGGATGCTGCTGCAGGGTCTCGAGACCCTGCCCGTGCGCATGGAGCGCCACTGCGCCAATGCGCTCGCGGTGGCGAAATTCCTCGATGCCCATCCGCGCGTCTCCTGGGTCAACTACCCGGGCCTTCCCGCCAACAAGTACTACAAGCTTGCGCAGAAGTACCTGTCAAAGGGCGCAAGCGGCCTTCTCAATTTCGGCGTCAAGGGAGGCGCGAAGGCTGGCGAGAAGTTCATCGAGGCCGCGACGTTCATGAGCCACCTCGCCAACATCGGCGACGCCAAGACCCTCATCATCCACCCCGCCTCGACCACTCACCGGCAGATGTCGGAGGAAGAGCAGGCCAAGGCGGGCGTGACTCCGGACATGATCCGCATCTCGGTCGGCCTGGAGACGCTGGACGACATTCTCTGGGACATAGACAATGCGCTTTCCGTCGCTTCGAAGGCCTGATCACCGATGCTGCAGCGAGCCGTAAAGCCCCTCGTTTTCGACACGCCTTACCCGACCTATCGCCGTCCGACGCTGGCGAGGAACGTCGTCTCCACCTCCCAGCCGCTCGCCGCGCAGGCGGGCCTGCGCATGCTCCTCGCCGGCGGCAACGCGGTGGACGCGGCGCTCGCCACCGCGATCACGCTCACCGTGGTCGAGCCGATCTCCAACGGGATCGGCAGCGACGCCTTCGCCATCGTCTGGGACGGGAAGCAGCTCTACGGCCTGAACGCGTCGGGGCGCTCGCCGGCGGCGTGGACGCCCGAATACTTCAAGGGCCGCAAATCGATACCCGCGCGCGGCTGGGACAGCGTCTCGGTGCCCGGAGCGGTCTCGGCGTGGGCCGATCTGTCGAAGAAATTCGGCAAGCTCCCCTTTGCGAGGCTGTTCGAGCCGGCCATGGACTACGCGGCCAACGGCTACCCCGTGTCCCCCTTCATCGCCGAGCGCTGGGACCCGCAGGTGCCCGAGCTGCGCGACCAGCCCGGGTTCGCTCAAGCCTTTCTGCCCGGAGGCCGCTCGCCGCGCGTGGGCGAGATCTTCCGCTTTCCCGACCAGGCGAAGACCCTGGAGAAGATCGCCGCGACCAAGGGCGAGGCGTTCTACCGCGGAGAGCTCGCGGAGAAAATCGAGGCCTACGCTAGGAAGACAGGCGGCGCGATGACGCGCGCCGACCTCGCCGCGCACACGAACGACTGGGTGGGCACGATCAGCCAGGACTACCGCGGCATCACCGTGCACGAGATCCCGCCGAACGGACAGGGGATCGTGTGCCTGATGGCCCTCGGAATCCTCTCCAACTTCGACGTCGCCGACTACCCGGTCGACTCGGCCGACAGCGTGCACCTACAGATCGAGGCCGTGAAGCTCGCCTTCGCCGACGCGCGCCGCTTCGTCGCCGATCCGCGGGCGATGGACGTCAGCACCTCGCAGCTGCTCGACCCCGGCTACCTCAAGTTGCGCGCGAAGCTGATCAACATGAAGCACGCGCAGGATTTCGGCCATGGCGCGCCGCCCAAGGGCGGCACCGTCTACCTGACCGCCGCGGACGCGAGCGGCATGATGGTGTCGATGATCCAGTCGAACTTCGCGGGGTTCGGCTCGGGCGTGGTCGTGCCCGGAACCGGGATCAGCCTCCAGAACCGGGGCTCGGGGCTGGTGCTCACGCCCGGGCATCCGAACCAGGTCGCGCCGAACAAGCGCCCCTTCCACACCATCATCCCGGGATTCGTGACGCGCGGCGGCGAGCCCCTGATGAGCTTCGGCCTGATGGGCGGCAGCATGCAGCCGCAGGGCCACACGCAGATGATGGTGCGCATGGCGGACTACGGCCTGGGGCCGCAGGGCGCGATCGACGGGCCGCGCTTCCGCGTCGTCGAGGGCTTGCAGGTCACCTTCGAGGACGAATGGCCGGCCGCGACGATCTCCGGGCTCGCCTCGCGCGGTCACCAGGTGATGAAGCTGCCCGAGGACTACAACGCCTTCGGCTGCGCCCAGATCGCGCACCGGATGGACGACGGCTATCTCGCGGCCGCGGACCCGCGCCGCGACAGCCTACCGGTCGGGTTTTGACGCCGCGCTCTGGTCGAGCGCCTTCACCAGCGCGTTCCTCGCGAGGAGATTCGCCGCGGGATCGTCGATCGTCTGGTACTTCTGGACGATGCCCCGGACCGAGTCGAATCCGGCCTTGTCGACGCGGCCCCGCTCGTAGAACAGCGAGGCCGTCACCATGATCCCCAGCCGCTCCACTACCGGACCCTGGCTGATCACGGGCGTGTTCGCCACTCGCTCGAGGTACTGCGCATAGAACTCGGACCACTTCATCTTGCCGGACTCGGCGAGCGGCTCGTTCTTCGCGGCCCAGTTGTCGACGTCCTGGATGCCGTAGGTTTCGGTGAAGATCGCGCAGCCGGCGAGCAGCGTGGCGAGGCAAAGGGGGAGGGCGCGCAATGACATGAGCGGACGCTATGGTAACCCAGTCGCGCCGTCGTAGAATGCGCGGCGACGCCTTAGGAGGAACGCATGCTCAAGCTTTGGGGCAGGATCAATTCGATCAACGTGCAAAAGGTGCTGTGGGCGCTCGAGGAGCTGAGGGTGCCCTACGAGCGCACCGATGCCGGCCTGCAGTACGGCGTGGTGAACGAGCCGTTCTACCGCAAGATGAACCCCAACGGCCGCGTGCCGACGATAGAGGACGAGGGGCTGGTGCTGTGGGAGTCGAACGCGATCGTGCGCTATCTCTCGGCCACGCACGGGGCGGGGACTCTGTGGCCGAACGATCCGAAGCAGCGCGCGGACGTCGACCGCTGGATGGACTGGGCGACGAGCACCGTCGCCCCGGCGCTGACGCCGGTTTTCTGGGGCCTTGTCCGCACGCCGCCCGAAAAGCGCGATCACAAGGCGATCGCGGACGGGGTCGAGAAGGCCGCCCAGGCGTTCCAGGCCCTGGAGCAGTCGCTCGACGGACGCGACTACGTCGGGGGGAAGTCCTTTACCATGGGCGACATACCGTTGGGCACCTTCGTGTACCGGTGGAATGCGCTCGACGTGAAGCGGCCCGCGCTTCCTCGGGTCGAGGCCTACTACCGGCGCCTGCAGCAGCGCCCGGCGTACAAGAAGCACGTCATGCTGCCGCTCAGTTAGCGACCAGGATTAGCGGCGAGCGCGGCAAGCTTCGCGTCGCGCTCCGGCTTGTCGAGCTTGGACAGGTCCTTGACGTCCCGATAGAAGGCGGGAAGGTCGCCCTTCTCCCGCGCGAGGAGCGCGCGAAACGCCGGGAGCAGCTCAGTGTAGCTCGCGATCGAAACCAGGAACGCGTTGTTCAGGCCGCGCGAAAGAAGCCGGTCGAAGCCGGCGAATCCGCCCCAGGACGCCTTGAGCGACCCGTATTCGCCGCTCATCTCGGTGAACAGGCGCTGCTTTCCTTCGCGCTTCTCCTCGGCTGGGAGAGGCCGCGCGTAGAACTCGGCGAGCCGCGCGCGATACTTGAGCACCAGCGCGGCGAACTCGGCTTGCCGGCGCCGCGAGTCCGCGTAGGCCGCCCGCTGCTGCGGCGTCCCCTCGCGCTCGAGCCAGCGGCGCAGGCCTTCCTCTTCCACCGCCACCGCGAAGGATTCGTTGAACACCGTGTCGCCCTTGACGTAGACCTCCTGGTGGGCGAGCTCGTGAAACAGGATGCGCGCGATTTCGGGCTCGGGGTAGTTGACGAACGTGGACAGCACCGGATCGGAGAACCAGCCGAGCGTCGAGTAGGCCGAGACGCCGCCCACGTAGACGTCGTCGCCCGCCTTCGCGAGAGCGTCCGCGTGCTTTCGCGCGGCCTCCTCGGAGTAGAAGCCACGGTAGCTCACGCAGCCCGCGACGGGAAAGCACGAGAGGACGGGCATCACCGAGAACTCGGGCGCCGCGAACACGTTCCAGAGCACGAAGGGCCGCTTGAGGTCGGCGTAGCGGCGATAGCTGTCGTTGTCGGGAAGGGCGAGCTCTCGGCTGGCGAAATCACGGATCGCGAGCACCCGCTCGAGCTTCTCTCTAAGAGGCGGCGGCGTGCCGGTTTCCTGCAGGCGCTCCTCGATCGGCTCGGCGAGCCACATCACTTCGAACTGGCCGCTCACCGCCTGGGCGTAGTACTCGATCGAGCTGCAGCCCGATAGGCAGGCAAGCGCGGCCAGCAGCGCGGCGAGCCGCATCATCGCCGGAAGGCGCCGCCGCCCAGAAACGCCGCCGTCTGCCGCGCGACCCGCGAGGACACGATCATCATCGTGTGCCCAAGCGGCACGGCGAGGTGGTCGCGCAGGGCGGGGAACTTCGTCTCGTCGAGGCAGACGACGCCGTCGTTCGGCTTGGGGAGCCGCGTCATCACGGCGCCCAGGCCGAAGGCGCGCGTGCCGGCGATTGCGCCGATCTCGAAGCGTGGATCGACGGACACGTCGACGGGCTCGCGCCACACCGCGAGGCTCTGCCCCATCATCATCTCTCCGCCGGCGAAGGCGGCGAATCCGTCCGCCGCGCGGCAGCCGGCGACCGGCGCGCCGATCAGGACCGCCCGATGCACGCGCCGGTCCCCGGTTCGCTGCAGGTAGCGCAGCGCGATGACGCCGCCCATGCTGTGACCGACGAGGTGCACCCGCGCCGCGCCGAGTCTCGCTATCCGGATCGCCAGTCGGGACAGGTGCGCCTCGAGCGGGTCGCGAATGGTCCGGTAGCCCATGGTCTGGGCCGCGAAGCCCTCGGAGCGCAGGGCGTGTGCGAGGTAGCTCATCACCAGGGGGTTCATCCACGCCCCGTGCAGCAGCAGAACGGCTTCCCTGGAGCCGGCGCTCACGGCCCCCGCCTCGCGACCATCAGCGCGACCACGAGCAGGGGCAAGGCCGCCGTGGCGAGGAATCCCGCCCCGTAGCTCCCCGCGAGCGAAGCGATCGTCCCGAACAGCGGCGGACCGATCAATACCCCTGCGAAGGTGAAAAACTGGGTTCCGCCGGTGAGGTAGGCGACGCGGCCCTCCGGCGCAAGGCGCGCGACCTCGGCGAGGAACACTCCGTTCCAGCCCACCGCCGTGGCGCCGTAGAGCGCGCACACCGTGAGCACGGCGGCCGGGGCCCAGGCCGGACTGAACGAGGCGAGCGCGCCGCCGCACAGGATCATCACCACCCCGAGGGCGGCCAGCACGGAGCGCGGGCTGCACAGGCGGTCGGCGACCGCTCCCCAGAGGACCCTGCCGAGCGCTCCGGAGACCTGCGCGACGGAGAACACCGCTCCCGCCGCGACGAGGGAGTATCCGAGCTCAAGCTTGAGATACGACACGAGGTAGGTGAGAAAGCTGATCTGGATCGAAGAGTACACCGCGGACGCGAACGCCAGATCGCGGACTGGACGGTTCGACCAGACCTCGGCCACCGGCGCGGCGAAGGTCCGGATGTGCAGGCGCTCCGCCCTTTGCGCGGTGTCGTGAACGGAGCGATGCAGCGAGACGAGCGGGAGCAGCGCGGCCGCGGCGACGGCGAGGGCGAGCACAGCGGCCTGCCAGCTCATCCACAGCAGCAGGGCCGGAACGAGAAGCCCTGCGAAGGCCCCGCCGAGGGGGACCCCGGTCTGCTTGATCGAGAAAACCAGCGAGCGTATCCGCGGCGGCGACGCCGCGGCAAGCACGGTCGAGCTGGCGGGATTGACCAGGCCGTGCGCGGCCCCAAGCAGTGCCCCGCACAGGAAAAGCAAGGCCACCTTCGCGCCCGCGCCGATCGCGAGTCCCAGCACGACTCCCAGCACGGCCGCCTGGTGCACGCGGACGGGGCCGTGGCGTCCGACGAGCGTCCCTCCCGCAAGCCCGGCGAACATCGCCATCATGTAGGAGAAGCCCACCCACCGGCCCAGCGCGGTCGGCGCCACGTCGAAGTCGCCCGCGGCCACCGGCGCGAGCACGGCGGGCACGGCGAGCCCCAGCGCGGTCAGCGTCTGCACGGCAAGGGAAACCGCGAGCGCGGCGACGAGCCGCGCGCTTCCCGCCGTTCCGACGCTCAAGCCCGGCGGCGCGGCGGGCCGGGCCGCACGCTCACTGGGGTCCGCGCTGGAACTCGTAGCGAAGCGTCACCGAGTGCTTGCCGGTGTTTGTCCATACCAGGCAGTGATCCCCGGTCGCGCGCGGCGCGAAGCTCCCCGAGGCGCTTCCGGTCGCGTCGCGCTTGAGGTCGATGACCTCCTGTTGGTCCTGATGCGAGAGCTTGAAGCTGACCGGTCCGTCGGCGCGGAACTTGTAGAGCAGACGCTGCTTGTTGGTGAGCGCGATGCATTCCTTCTGGGCTTCGGAGACGACCAGAGTCTTGGTCACGACTCTCCTGTCCTGCGCCCACGCCGCCGCCGAGAGGGAGACTGCGGCGCCGATCAACACCAGCCGAGCGGCCATCGCCATGAGGGATCTCCAAGCGTATCCCCTCCCCTCGCCGGATATTACACCACGCCCGACCGCGCTCCGGCGGGCAGATTTCACGCCACCTCGAAGAGCCCCGCAGCACCCATGCCCCCGCCGATGCACATCGTCACCACCACGTGCTTCACGCCCCGGCGCTTGCCCTCGATGAGGGCGTGGCCGGTGAGGCGCGCTCCGGATGCCCCGTAAGGGTGGCCCACCGCGATTGCGCCTCCGTTGACGTTGAGCCTTTCGTCGGGGATGCCGAGGCGGTCGCGGCAATAGATGACCTGCACGGCGAAGGCCTCGTTCAGCTCCCACAGCCCGATGTCTTCCACCTTGAGCCCGGCGCGCTTCAGGAGCTTCGGCACGGCGAATACCGGGCCTATGCCCATTTCGTCGGGCTCGCAGCCGGCAACCGCGAAGCCGCGGAAGACCCCGAGCGGTTTCAGCTTGCGCGAGGCGGCGGTCTTCGCGTCCATCACGACACAGGCCGACGCGCCGTCCGAGAACTGGCTGGCGTTGCCCGCGGCGATGACTCCGCCCTCGATTGCCGGGCGGATCTTCGACACGCCATCGTAGGTGGTGTCGGGCCGTATGCCTTCGTCGGCCGACGCAGTAACCTCCTTCATGCCGATGCGCGAGGTCTCCTTGTCGGCCGCGCCCATCACGACCCTGATCGGCACGATCTCGTCGACGAACTTCCCCGCGGCGAGCGCCGCGGCCGCCTTTTGCTGGCTGCGCGCGCCGTACTCGTCCTGGCGCTCGCGCGAGATGTCATAGCGCTTGGAAACGTTTTCCGCGGTCTGCAGCATCGGCCAATAGATTTCGGGCTTGTGCTGTGCGAGCCAGTCCTCGTGCAGCATGTGCTTGTTCATCTCGTTCTGCGTACACGAGATCGACTCCAGCCCGCCGGCAGCGTAGATCCCACCTTCCCCCGCGAGGATGCGCTGAGAGGCCATGGCGATCGTCTGCAGGCCCGATGAGCAGAAGCGGTTGACGGTGAGCCCGGCGGTGTCCACGGGCAGGCCGGCGCGCAGCGCGATCTGGCGGGCGATGTTCCCGCCGGTCGCGCCCTCCGGATGGGCGCAGCCCATGATCACGTCCTCGACTTCCGCGGGATCGACCCCGGCGCGCGAAACTGCGTGCTGCACGACGTGCGCGCCCAGCGTGGCGCCGTGCGTCATGTTGAAGGCTCCCCGCCAAGACTTGCACAGCGGGGTGCGTGCGGTGGAAACGATGACGGCTTCGGTCATGTCATGCTCCTAGTTGAAACGCTTGCCTTCGCCCGCGAGGCGCGCAAGCAGCGGGGCGGGCTTCCAGAAGCCCGGATCCCCGTGGGGGTTCGCCGCGAACCGGCCCATCGCCGCGACCACGTTGTACAGCCCGACCTCGTCGGCGTGAAACATCGGTCCGCCGCGATACAGGGGAAATCCGTAGCCGGTGAGATAGACCATGTCGATATCTGAGGCCCGCTGGGCGATGCCCTCCTCGAGAATCGCCGCGCCTTCGTTGACGAGCGCGAGGATCAGCCGCTGCGCGATCTCCTCATCGCCGACCTTGCGTCGCTGCACGCCGATCTCCCTGCTGTAGTCTGCGATCATCTTCTCGACCGCGGGTTCGGGAATCGCGTCGCGGCGCCCGGCCTCGTAGCGGTACCAGCCGAGGCCCGTCTTCTGGCCGAAACGCCCCTGCTCGCACAGGCGGTCGGCGATCTTCGAGTACTTCATCTCCGGCCGCTCGCGGTAGCGCCGCTTGCGGATCGCCCAGCCGATGTCGTTGCCGGCGAGATCCGACATGCGGAACGGACCCATCGCCATGCCCCATTTCTCGACCGCCCGGTCCACCTGCCGGGGCGTCGCGCCCTCCTCGAGCAGGAAGAGCGCCTGGCGGAAGTATTGCTCAACCATGCGATTGCCGATGAAGCCGTCGCACACGCCCGAGACCACCGCAGTCTTCCTGATCTTCTTCGCCAGGCCCATCACCGTGGCGAGGACGTCCTTTGCAGTCCGCGCGCCGCGCACGACCTCGAGAAGCTTCATCACGTTGGCAGGGCTGAAGAAGTGCGTGCCTACCACGTCCTCGGGGCGCTTCGTGAACGCCGCAATCTGGTTCAGATCCAGCGTGGAAGTGTTCGACGCGAGGATCGCGCCGCGCTTCGCGATCTCGTCCAGTTTCCTGAACACGTTCTCCTTCACCGCGATGTCCTCGAACACCGCTTCGATCACGATGTCCGCGTCCCTGACCTCTTCGTAGGACTGCGTCGGGCTCAGCAGCGCCATCCGCTCCCCGACCTGCTGCGCGCTCAGCCGTCCCTTCTTCGCGCTCGCCTCGTAGATGCTCCGGATCGCGGCCTGTCCCCTATCCAGCGCCTCCTTCTTGGCTTCCAGGAGCGTCACCGGGACGCCGGCGGAGAGAAAGCTTGCGGTGATTCCGCTGCCCATGGTGCCGGCCCCGATGACAGCCACCTTCGCGATCTTGCGCAGCGGCGTGTCCTCGGGCACGTCCGGGATCTTCGCCGCCGCCCGTTCGGCGAAGAAGGCGTGGCGCAGCGCACGGGACTCCGGCGACTGCATCAGCTGCAGGAAGAGCTCGCGCTCCAGGCGCACGCCCTCGTCGAATGGCAGGCTGATCGAGGCGGCGACCGCGTCGACGCACTTGAGCGGCGCGGGGAAGTTCCTCGCGACCGAGCCGACGGTGTTGCGCGCGAACTGGAAAAAGCCCTCCGCGTTGGCGAGGACCGGCTTGATGTCGCGCACGCGCTTGAGCGGACGTCCCTCGGCGACGACCTTGCCGGCGAAGGCAAGCGCCCCGGCGAGCAGGTCGCCTTCGATCATCTCGTCGAAGAGCGCTGTCCCGGCGAGCTTCTCCGAGGGCACGGTCTCGCCGGATACGATCATGTTGAGCGCCGCCTCGGCGCCGACGAGCCTGGGCAGGCGCTGCGTGCCGCCCGCGCCCGGCATCAGGCCCAGCTTCACTTCCGGCAGCGCGATCTGGGCGCCCTTCGCGGCGACGCGGTAATGGCAGGCCATGGCAAGCTCCAGGCCTCCGCCCATGCACGCGCCGCTGACCGCGGCGACGACGGGCTTCGCCGCGTTCTCGACGAGGCGGACCACGGTGTTGAGATTGGGCTCCGCGGTGGATTTGGGCGTGCCGAACTCGCGGATGTCGGCGCCTCCCGAGAAAGCCCGAGGGGTGCCGATCAGCACCAGGGCCTTGACCTTTGCGTCGGCCTCGGCGCGGGCGAGCCCCTCGGCGATCTCCCGGCGCAGATCGAACCCCAGGCCGTTGACCGGTGGATTGTTCATGGTGATCACGGCCGTCTGGCCGTGCAGCTCGTAGACTGCTGCGCTCATGCGACCTCGCTGTGGCGGGCGACCCGTCGAATTATCGCCCGGCCGCGCCTACTGCGGAGGCACCAGGAGGATCGGCAGGATGCTGACGATCTGCCAGCCTTCGGGCTTCTTTACCATCACCAGGTTGATGTACAGACGATTCCTCGACGGCTCGGCGCCCGGCTCGCCCGCGCTCAGCTGGGTCGGCGCGTAGACCTGCGCGACCCGCCGGCTGACCGAGATGACCCGCAGTTCCTTCTTGTCGACGTCGATCTTCCACGTGCCCTTGTAGCGCTCTTCCAGGGTCTTGAGCACGGCCTCCCGGCCCCAGATGGGCTTGCCGCGGCTGATCCACAGGATGTCGGGAGTATCGGCAAGCAGACCCCGCATTCCCTTCAGGTCGTGCGCATTCTGGGTTGCGATGTACTTGTCGAACACCGCGCGCACCTCCTCCTCCATGTTGGCGTGCGCCGCCGTCGCGAACATCGATGCGGCGAGAAGAATCAAGAATCGCTTAAGCATTCCCTCCTCCAAGACTTCAAGCTGATTTTTTTGGTGGGCCCGCCTGGATTCGAACCAGGGACCAAAGGATTATGAGTCCTCTGCTCTAACCGGCTGAGCTACAGGCCCGCGATGGGTGACGAGCCCGCCGGATCACGAGTTGTCCAGGAAGCTCTTCAGCCTCTCCGAACGCGACGGATGGCGGAGCTTTCTCAGCGCCTTGGCCTCGATCTGGCGTATGCGCTCGCGCGTGACATCGAACTGCTTTCCGACCTCTTCCAGAGTGTGATCGGTGTTCATCTCGATGCCGAAGCGCATGCGCAGAACCTTGGCCTCGCGCGGAGTAAGCGAGTCCAGCACGTCCTTCGTGACCTCGCGCAGGGAGGCGTACATGGCGGCGTCGTTCGGCGCCAAGGTCGCCTGGTCTTCGATGAAGTCACCCAGGTGCGAATCGTCGTCGTCTCCGATCGGGGTCTCCATCGAGATCGGCTCCTTGGAGATCTTGAGGATCTTGCGGATCTTGTCCTCGGGCATCTCCATCTTCTGGGCGAGCGTCGCGGGATCGGGCTCCTGCCCGGTCTCCTGCAGGATCTGGCGCGAGATGCGGTTCATCTTGTTGATTGTCTCGATCATGTGCACCGGGATTCTGATGGTGCGCGCCTGATCCGCGATCGAGCGGGTGATCGCCTGCCGGATCCACCACGTGGCGTACGTGGAGAACTTGTACCCGCGCCGGTACTCGAACTTGTCCACCGCCTTCATCAGGCCGATGTTGCCCTCCTGGATGAGGTCGAGGAACTGCAGGCCGCGGTTGGTGTACTTCTTGGCGATCGAAATCACCAGGCGCAGGTTCGCCTCGGTCATCTCGCGCTTCGCGCGCCGCGCCTTGGCCTCGCCCGTCGACATCTGCTTGTTGATCTCCTTGAGATCCTTGAGCGGAATCCCGATGCGTTTCTGGATCGCGAGCAGCTTCTGCTGCTGCTCGAGGATGTTCGGCTCGAAGCGCGCGAGCTGGCCGCTCCAGGGCTTCGTCTCCGCGATCTCGTTCTTCACCCAGCGCATGTTGGTCTCGCTGCCGGGGAATTCCTTGATGAAATGCGGGCGCAGCATCCCGCCCTTGTTGACGCACAGGTTCATGATCTCGCGTTCGTGGCCGCGAACCTCCTCCACCATGCCGCGCAGGCTGTCGCACAGCCTCTCGATGATGCGGGCGGTGAAGCGGATGTTCATCAGCTCGTTGCCGATCTGGTCGCGCACCCTGATGTATTCCTTGCTGCGATGGCCGTGCTCGAGGAGCGCCTTCTTCATCTTTTCGTACAGGCGAGTGATCTTGGCGAACCGCGCGAGCGCGTCCTCCTTCAGCCGGAGCAGGCTTGCGGACAGGGCCGCGCTTTCGTCCTCGCCCTCGGTCTCCTCTTCCTCCTCGGGCTCGACGTCGTCGGCGAGCTCCTGGATGGGCTCGTCCTTGGCGTTGGGGTCGATCAGCCCGTCGACGAGCTCGTCGATACGCATCTCGTCGCGCTGGACCTTGCCCGAGAGGTCGAGGATTTCGGCGATGGTCGTCGGGCAGGCGGAAATCGCCTGGATCATGTGCTTCAGGCCGTCCTCGATCCGCTTGGCGATCTCGATCTCGCCCTCGCGCGTCAGCAGCTCGACCGAGCCCATTTCGCGCATGTACATGCGCACCGGGTCGGTAGTGCGGCCGAACTCGGGATCGACCGTGGAGAGCGCCGCCTCGGCCTCCTCCTCGGCATCCTCGTCGGGCACGCCCGCCGGCGCCGTCTCGGAGATGAGCAACGCGTCGGCATCCGGGGCCTCGTCGTAGACCTGGATGCCCATGTCGTTGAACGTCGAGATGATGGACTCGATCTGCTCTGCGTCGACCATGTCGTCGGGGAGGTGGTCGTTGATCTCGGCGTAGGTGAGGAAGCCCCGTTCCTTTCCGAGCTTGATGAGATTCTTCAGCCGCGTGCGCCGCGCTTCCGCGTCCTCGGGACGGCTCTCCGCGCGCAGCAGCAGCGCGCGTTCGGCGTCGCCGTTGCGCCGCGGGCGGCCGGCCTTGCGCAGCTTGAGGAGCTCCTGCGCCTGCTGCTTCAGCTGAGCCTTGAGCTCCTTCTCCTTCTGCCTGGCCAGGAGCGCGGCTTCCTTCGCCTTCGCCTTCTCGAGCGCGGCAAGCTCCCTCGCCTTCGCCTTCTCGCGCGCGATGCGCTCGCGCTCCTTCTGCTTTTCCTTCGCAGCCTTGAGGCGGGCTTTCTCCTTCTCCGCGCGCTCGCGCGCCTTCTGCCGGGCTGCGGCCTTGCGCGCCCGCTCCTTCTCTCGCGCGGCCTGCAGTCGCGCCCGTGCCTTGTCTTTCGCGACCTTCAGGCGCGCACGCTCCTTCTCCGTGGCCGCCTTCGCGCGCGCCGCTTGCAGCGCCCGCCTTGCCTTTTCCTTCTCCCGTGCCGCCTTGGCCCGGGCCGCTTCCTTCAATTTCATCCTGCGAGCCCTTTCCTTTTCCTTCGCCGCCCGCTGACGCTTCATCTCCAGCACCCTGCGCTCCTTCAGGCGCTGCTTCTGCAGCCGGAGCTTCTCCGCGGCTCGGGCTTTCTGGGCCTTGAGCCTCGCCGATGCTTTTGCTCGCGCTGCCTTACTAAGCTTCTGATTCGCCATGTTTTCCAAGTCCTTTGCGGCGCCGAACGCAAACCTTAAATTCTAGCATTCTTTGGGCTCGCCTCGGTTTGGCTCTTGCGTTCGTTCATTTGGGCGAGCAGATCGCGGATCTCGACCTGCTCCTCGGGCGTGCGTTCGGTCTTCGCGATGAGGGTATCGAGCCTGTCCTTGCTCCGCTCGTACCGCCAGTTAGCGACCACTCCATGGAACTCAGGCTCCATATGGTCCGCTTCCAGCCTGGTTTCAAGTAGCGCAGCCTGGCTGGTTTCCAGTGCCGAAGCGAATTCGCTGTCCTTGAAGTGCTCGATGAGCTCCCCGCCCTGCGCTTGCGGACTGCGCCGGCAGAAATCGGCGACCGCGATGAGCAGGCGCCCTTCGAAGGAGCCCGGGTCGAGCATCGCGGCGGGCAGCTCCCCGGCCAGCGCGGGCTTTGCCAGCAGGCACTGGAGGAGCTTTTGCTCGCGCTTCCTCTGCGGAAGGTGCGAGGCACGGGCGGCGCCCTGCGCCGGAGCCGGTCTGGCGTCGTAGGGCCGAGTGACCCGGATGTCCATGATGTGTCCAGCGTCCTCCTGGCTCATGAGCGCCGCCTCGGCCAGCGCTTTCAGCAGTTGCAGACGAAGCGCCGGGGCGGAGAGCTTCTGCAGCAGGGGCTTCGCCTCATGAACCAGCCGCGAGCGCCCTTCCGCGGTGCCCGTGTCCCTTCGTCCCTTCAGTTCATCGAGGAGGAATTCCGAAAGCGGCCGAGCCTCTCCCAGCTTCTTCTCGAAAGCCGGGGCGCCTTTTTCGCGGACGAAGGTGTCCGGGTCGTGCTCCGGAGGAAGGAACAGGAAACGCACCGCCTTGTTGTCCGCCAGATAGGGAAGGCTCACTTCGAGCGCGTGCCAGGCGGCTTTTCGGCCCGCTGCGTCGCCATCGAAACAGAACACGACCTCGTCGGTCTGGCGCAGGAGCTTCTGCACGTGAACCGGAGAGGTCGCGGTGCCCAGGGTCGCAACGGCGTACTCGATGCCGTGCTGGGCTAGCGCCACCACGTCCATGTAGCCCTCGACGACGAGCACGCGGCCCGCGTTCCTGATCGCCGGCCGCGCCTGCGGGAGCCCATAGAGTTCCCGCCCCTTTTCGAACAGCGGTGTCTCCGGCGAATTGAGGTACTTGGGATCCCCCTCGCCCAGCACCCGACCTCCGAAGGCGATGACCGACCCGCGCTGGTTGAGGATGGGGAACACGACGCGGTCCCGAAACCGGTCGTATCGCCGCCCACCATCGCCGTCGATCACCAGGCCGGCGTCCTTCAGCGCCTTGTCGGCGTAGTTCGGAAACACGCGCTCGAGGTTCTGCCAGCCCTCGGGCGCATAGCCGATGCCAAAGCGCGCGGCGATCTTCCCGGTGAGGCCGCGGCCCTTGAGGTACTCGACCGCGCGCGCCGAGCCCCTGAGCTGGTCGCGATAGTAGTCGCAGGCCCGCTCCATGATCGCGTACAGGTCCGGCCCCGCGTCCGGTCTCTTCTCGCGCGCTTCGAACTCGGGCATTTTCATGCCGACCGACTCGGCGAGGTCCTTCACCGCCTCCACGTATCCCAGCCCCTGGTATTCCATCAGGAAGGAGATCGCGTTTCCGTGGGCCCCGCAGCCGAAGCAATGGTAGAACTGCTTGGCCGGGCTGACCGTGAACGAAGGCGTTTTCTCGGAATGGAACGGGCAGCAGGCGACGTAGTTCGATCCGCCCTTCTTCAGGGGAACGTAGCGCTCGATCACGTCGACGATGTCGACGCGATGGAGCAGTTCTTGCTTGAAAGAGTCGGGGATCACGTCGGAATTGCGATACGAGGCATCGCTGCAGCGAGCGCGCCGTGCACGTTGGGCCGTTCAGGCCCGCCCCTCCTCACCATGTTCTCTTTATAGGCGAATTTGCCCGAAACGCAAGTCCGCAATCGACCTAGCCCGCGAGCTTCGCCTTGACCATCGCCGAAACCTTGCCCAGGTCGGCACGCCCCGCCAGTTTGCTCTTCAGCACCCCCATTACCTTGCCCATGTCCGCGACGCCCTTGGCGCCAGCCTGCGCGATCGCGGCCGATACCTCGGCCGCGACTTCGGCGTCCGACATTTGCTTGGGCAGATAGCCCGACAGGAGGTTCAACTCGAAGGTCTCCACGTCGACCAGGTCCTTGCGGCTGGCCGCCTGGAACTGGGCGATCGAGTCACGGCGCTGCTTGATCATCTTCTCGATCACGGACGCGATCTCGCCGTCGGAGAGATCCTTGCGCTCGTCGACCTCGCGCTGCTTGATCGCGGCGAGCAGAAGGCGTATCGCGGAGAGGCGCTGCGCTTCTTTCGCCTTCATCGCGGCCTTCATGTCTTCGGTGATCTTGGATTTGAGGGACATGGGATTTTGGGGAGCCCGGTTTTTAGCCGCTGCAGAAAAGGCGAGGGCTGGACGGGTTTCCCGGTCCAGCCCTCACGAATCTCGCTCCCAATCCTAGTAGAGCTTCGGGGGCAATGTCTGGCTGCGCAGACGCTTGTAGTGGCGCTTCACCGCCGCAGCGAGCTTTCTCTTGCGGTAGGCCGTCGGCTTCTCGTAGAACTCTCGGGCGCGCAGCTCGGTCAGAAGCCCGGTCTTTTCCACGGTCCTCTTGAAGCGGCGGAGGGCCACCTCGAAGGGCTCGTTTTCCTTGACGCGTACGGTCGGCATTCCGGTCCGTCTCTCAGTTGAAAGGACGCGGATTGTAGCAGAAACAATCGTTCCGGGTCATTACGCCCGGGGCCTCGGCCAGCGCGGGCCGCTGAGGCGCTCGCCGAGTCGCTGGAACACCAGGTACAGCGTCGGCAGCACCACCAGGGTGAGCAGGGTCGCGGTCACCAGGCCCCCGATTACCACCACTGCCAGAGGCTTCTGGGTCTCCGAGCCGATCCCGGTCGAGACGGCCATGGGGAGGAGCCCCAGCATTGCCAGCAGGCCCGTCATGATCACCGTGCGCATCCTCGTCAGCGATCCCTGCATTACGGCCTCCTCCGGCGACGCGCCCGCGTTACGCAGTTGATTGAAATACGCAACCATGACGACGCCGTTCAGCACCGCCTGCCCGAACAGGGCGATGAAGCCGATCGCGGCCGATACCGACAGGGGGATTCCCGTGACGAGCAGCGCGAAAATTCCCCCGATGAGGGCGAACGGGATGTTCAAGAGTATGAGAAGCGCGCTTCGAAAAGCTCCAAAGGCGTCGAACAGGAGCAGAAAGATGATCAGGACAGACACGGGCACGATGATGGTCAGCCGAGCCATCGCACGCTCCTGGTTCTCGAATTCGCCTGACCAAGTGATGCTATATCCGGGCGGCAGCTTGACCTTCTCGGCGACGCGCTCTTTCATATCGGCGACGACGCTCCCCATATCACGGTTTGCGATGAATACGCCGATCGAGTGGACGCGAACGCCGTTTTCACGCGCTATGTTCATCGACCCGCCAATGGTCTGAAACTCTGCCACTTGCGAGAGCGGAACATAGGCGCCGTCTGGCGTAGTCACCGTGATCGCCTTGAGGTTCTCGATCGAACGCTGCGAATCTTTCAGGCGCACGGCGACGGCGAAATGGCGCTCGCCCTCCCAAAGCTGCGTCGCAGGTTTCCCGCCCAGAACCATTTCGATCACGTCCTGTATGTCGGCTACATTCAATCCATAACGCGCCGCCGCGGCGCGATCGACTCGAATAAGCAACTGGGGCAGCTCGCCAAGCCGATCGATGAAGGCACGCTTGACCCCACGGACGTCTCTGACGGCGTTCAGTACCGCCACCGCATTGTCGCGCAGTACATCAAGGTCCTCCCCGAACACTTTTATCACGATCTGCCCGTCGATCTGTGAAATCGATTCGAGCACATTGTCGCGGATCGGCTGCGAGAAACTCACCTCGATGGCGGGGAAGCGAGACATCGCGCGGTCCATCTCGTCCACCAGCCGCGCCTTGCTCACTCCTGATCGCCACATCGACTCGGGCTTGAGATTGACAAGAATCTCGCACATGTTGATGAGCTTCGGGTCGGTGCCGTCCTCGGGTCGACCGGCCTTCGAAATGACGCTTTCCACTTCCGGAACGCTGGCGAGCGCCGCGCGGAACCTAGCGGTCATTCGCTGAGCTTCTGTCACCGAGACCGAGGGGGGGAGGTTTACGTTGACCCAGATCGAGCCCTCGTTCAGCTCCGGCAGGAATTCCGTGCCGAGCATAGGCACCACCGCAAGGCTCGCGGCGAGCGCGGTGAGCGCTATTCCGACCACAGTCTTCTTGTTCCGGATCGCCCAGGCGAGCACTGGCTCGTACACACGCTTGCACGCGTGGACGAGGGGGTTCTCTTTCTCAGGGAGGTTCTTTCGCAGCAACCCGAAGCACAGCAAGGGCACCAGCGTCAGCGACAGGATCAGCGAGCCCACCAGAGCCGAGGTTACCGACCACGCCATCGGCGAAAAGATTCGGCCCTCGTGACGCTGCAGAGTGAATATCGGGATGTTTGCCGCAATGATGATCAGCATCGAGAACAGCGTCGGCCGCCCTACTTCCACGGTAGCGTCGAGGATCTTCTGCAGCCTCGGCGTGCGGTCGTGGACGTTCTCGGTCAGCTTGCGGAAGATGTTCTCCACGACGATAACCGCCCCGTCGACAATAATGCCGAAGTCCATGGCGCCAAGGGACAGCAGATTCGCCGGAATTCCCACCCATGTGAGGCCTATGAAGGTAGCGAGAAGCGAGAGCGGAATCAGGGCCGCGACGATGAGGGCCGCGCGAAGGTTGCCGAGGAAGAGCAGCAGCACCAGCGTAACCAGGGCCGCGCCTTCGACCAAGTTGGTGAACACGGTCGTCAGCGTCTTGTCGATGAGCCAGGTCCGGTCGTAGAAGGGAACGATCTCCACGCCTTTCGGAAGCCCCGATGCATTGAGGAGCTCGACCTTCTCCTTCACCGCCCTCAGAACCTGAGACGGATTCTCCCCCTTCCGCATGAGAACGATGCCGGTCACGACGTCGTCTTCGCCGTCCTGGCCGACTAGGCCCTGGCGCGGCACCGCGCCGAGGCTGACGGCGGCAAGGTTTTTCACCAGGACGGGCACGCCGTTCCTCTCCGCGACGACGATGTTGCCGATGTCCTCCGCGGAGCGCAGCAGGCCGATCCCGCGGATGAGGTACTGCTGCTGGCCCTGCTCGAGATAGCTGCCACCGACGTTCGAATTTCCGCGATCGAGTGCTACGAAGAGTTGCTGCAGCGTTACCTTGTAGTCGCGCAGTCGTCCGAGATCCGGGTTCACTTCGTATTGCTTGATCAGCCCGCCCATGGTGACGATATCGGCCACCCCTGGAATCAGGCGGAGCTGCCTTTCCACGACCCAGTCCTCGATCGAGCGCAGCTCGCGTGCGTCGATGGTCTCAGACTTGAGTCGGTAACGGAAAATCTCGCCGATCGGCGTCGACAGGGGCGCGAGCTGAGGCTGAGCACCCGGTGGCAGATCGACCCCGTTCAGCCGCTCCACGACCTGCTGGCGTGCGAAATAGGCGTTCGCGCGGTCGTCGAAGGTGATGATGATGAAGGACAGGCCGAACTGCGTATGCGAAAACATCCTCACCGCGCTCGGCAGTCCCGACAACGCCACCTCTAACGGCACCGTAACCTGCTTCTCCACCTCCTCGGCGGCTCGTCCTGGAAAAAGCGTGATGACGTTCACCTGCGTATCGGTGACGTCGGGGAATGCTTCGATCGGGAGCGACCCGAACGCCGCCAGGCCGCCTGCGATGAACAGGATCACCCCGAGCACGATGAACAGGGGCTTGGTTAGAGCGAACGAGACGACGCGCTCGATCATTTTGCGTTTTGGATTTCCGGGCGCCGCAGACCTATCGCCGATGCGCGGGCTGCGGGATGGCGTCAACGCAGAGAACGAACCCCATGCAGGTCAGTCCGACGCACCCATGGCGAGCTGGCGATACAGGCGAAAAAGAAACAGGTTCCCCTCGACCACGACGTTCTGCCCCAGCGCAAGGCCGCCTGTAACGCCGGCGACCCCGTCTTGGACCCCGTCGAGCTTGACCTCGGCGCGCGCGTAGCGTCCCGGCGCCTCTTGGATGAAAACGTAGTTGTTGCCGCCAGCTGAAAGCACGGCCTTCTCGGGGACCTGGACGGCGGCCGCCCTGGACGGCGCCATGATCTCCGCCGTCACGAACATTTCCCCTTTGAGCTTACGCTCGCGGTTGTCGACACTCCCGCGGACCTTGATCGTGCGCGTAGCCGGATCGATGAAATCGTAAATTGCATCGATGGTGGCCGCAAATCCGTCACTAGGCCAAGCGGTCGTGTGCAGCGTCACCGTCTGGCCACGACGCAGCACGCCGAGCTGGGCCTCGGCCGCATCGAGCTGGACCCACAGGTGGGAGGGGTCAGTGATGACGAACATCGCGGGGGAGTTGGCGAGCTGCAGGTCCGGCCGCAGCTCTTGGCCGGGGTTTATGTTGCGCTCGACGACGACCCCGGCGATCGGGCTCGCCAACGACAAATTCTGATCGACCGACTCCCCAGCGCTTCCGTAGAGCTTCACCTTCGCCATGGCGCGTGCGAGCTCGGCTTCGGCTCTCGCGTAGTCCGCCTCGGCCGCACTCAAGTCCTTTCGTGGCGCGACGCCTCCGGCGTACAGTTCCTGCACACGCTTCCGGTTCTTTTCCGCGAGCGCGAAATCGGATCGCGCGCGGCTGGCGTCTGCCTGCGCCTGTCCGAAATCGGGCGATGCGAGCGTTGCGAGCGGTTGATCCTTGCTCACGCGTTCGCCGACTCTCACCAGGATCTGGAGCACGCGCCCGGCGAACGGCGGGTAGAGGCGCACCGTGCGGTTCTCGTCCCACACAAGCCGTCCCGTGAGGCGCAGACGCTGCGGTCCGCTCTCCTTGACCGTATCGGTAACGAACAACCCCACCTGGGGGCTGCTCTCGGGGAAGACGATCTGGCCGTTTTCCAGTCGCGGCCGGGCGATGTCCTGCTTTGCGTCTCCGTTACCGCAGCCCGATATCGGCGCCGCGGCGAGAGCAATCGCCAGCGCCGCCGCCCGCCATTGCCAAGCCTTCATTCCCTCCCCCGCGTTCTCGCCCACCTCATTTGGATTCGTCGTCCAGCCGTCCGATGCCGGCCTGCCAAGCCGAGAGCGCCTTCGCATGATCGTTTCTCGCCGACGCCGCGTCAATCTGGATCGCCCGGAGCGTGCGGCGCGCATCCAGCAGGTCCATGACGCCGATGGCTCCGTTCTTGTAGGCAAATTCCGCCGAATCTGCGGCCCTTCGCGCTTCGATCAGGAGCGACTCGTCGTAGCGCTGCAGGCGCTCGGCAGCGGCTTGCAGGTCCGAAAATGACCGCGCGATCTCGGTGCGCGCCTGGGCGCGCACCCTGTCCAGTGCCTCCATGGCGGTGTCGTAATCGACCTCGGAGCGCCGGATCTCACCCTCGTAGTAGTAGCCTGTGAAAATCGGCACGCTCAAGAACACGCCGAAGCTATTGCCCGTGCCAGCGCCGCTGCCCTGCGCATAGGAAGGATTCACCGGATAGTGGTCGTATGACGCTCCCACCGAGACGTCGCGGGTGCGAAGGCTCCGCGCCAGTTCGCGCGCGCTCTGGGCCGCCTCGAACCGTTTCCTGGCCGCGCGCACGTCCGGTCGGCCCTCGATCAGCTCATCAACCGACCCGCCGGATCGCCCCGAGTAGATCGACGGCCAGGGGTCTGCAGCTCGAATTCCGATCGCCCTCCCCTCGGCCCCGATCATGTAGGCGAGCGCGAGCTGCGCGCGGCGCTGATCCGCTTCCGCGGCGCGCGCATCGTTCCGCGCACGCAAGGCATCCACGCGCAATCGCGCGACGTCGGCCATCGCGATGTCACCTGCCTTCAGGCGCAGCTCGGCAGCCCGCACGGAGCCCTCGAACAAGGCGATGGTGTCGCGGGCAATATCGACCTTGTCCTGGGCGAAAAGCAGGTCGTAATATGCGTACCTGAGGGCAAGGCGCTGCTGGCGCTGCGTATCTGACAGATCTTCGGTACTCGCCGACTCTAGGCTTCTTGCGTTCGCCAAACGCAACTCGCGGCGATCGCCGCGCTCTATGATTTGATCTATGCGCACCGAGCTGTCCACGATCTTGTCTCGCAGAGGGCCCGACCCGATGCCTTCTTTCGGATTGATTGTGCTCACCCCGAAACTCAAGGTAGGGTTTGGCCGTGCGCCGGCGGAGATAGTGTTGGCTCCGGCAGCCTCGACGGTGCGCCGTGCCGCCTGAAGCTCACGGTTGTGCGCTTGCAGGAGTTCCTCGGCTCGCATCAACGTGAGCGCAGTGAGGTCGACCGACTGGCCGAGTGCGCCTAATGGCTGCGCAAGCGCGAGGCCGATGAGTGTTGCGCTCGCCAATTGGGCGTGGAGCCTGGACATAGGGAGCGGAATTCTATTTAGATGTAGCTGACAGCGGGCTGACTGAAATCAGCAAAACGCCATAAAAATCATGTTGGTGTTGGGCATCGAGACTTCCTGTGACGAAACCGGCGTAGCCGTCTACGACAGCGATCGCGGCCTGCTGGCGCATGCGCTGCACTCGCAGGTGGCGCTGCACGATCAATACGGCGGCGTGGTGCCCGAGCTCGCGTCGCGAGACCACATCCGGCGCATACTTCCCCTCGTGCGCTCGGTGCTGCATCGATCCGGCACCGCGGAGCGCGAGCTGGATGCGGTCGCCTTCACGCAGGGTCCGGGGCTCGCGGGCGCGCTCCTCGTCGGCACGGCGTTCGCGAACGGCCTTGCTTTCGGGCTCGGCATCCCGGCGATCGGCGTGCACCATCTCGAGGGCCATCTGCTCTCCCCTCTCCTCGACAGCGACCCGCCGCGCTTTCCCTTCGTCTCGCTCCTCGTGTCCGGAGGCCATACTCAGCTGATGCGCGTGAGCGGCCTCGGCGCCTACGAATTGCTCGGCGAAACGCTGGACGACGCAGCGGGAGAAGCCTTCGACAAGACGGCCAAATTGCTCGGCCTGGGCTACCCGGGTGGGCCGGCGCTTGCCGCGCTCGCCGAGCGCGGAAATCGCGACCGCTTCGCCTTGCCGCGCCCCATGCTCGACCGGCTGGAAAAGAGCGGCGACCTCGATTTCAGCTTCAGCGGGCTCAAGACCGCGGTCGTGACGCTGCTGCGAAAGGAGAGGGTCGAAGAGGCGGCGCGTGCGGACGTCGCCGCAGCGTTCCAGGAAGCCGTGGTCGACGTGCTCGTCGCGAAATCGCGCGCCGCCATCGAGCGCACCGGGCTCGATCGGCTGGTCGTCGCGGGCGGAGTCGGCGCCAACGCGCGCCTGCGGACTCTCCTCGACGACGCCGCCGCGCGCGACGGATTCGCCGTGTACTACCCGCCAGTCGAATTCTGTACCGACAACGGCGCGATGATCGCCCTCGCCGGGGCGATGCGGCTCAAAGCGGAGCCGTCGCGGGGCGCCGGCTACAGCTTCGCTGTCCGACCCGGGTGGGATCTCGCCGGCGCCTATGCGGGGCCGGAGCGCCGCTAGCTCTTTTCCGCGCTCGCCGAATCCCCCGCCGCGGCGCCCGGGCTCTCCTTCTCCCCGATCTTCCGCTCTCGTCCGCCGGCGAGGCTGCGCATATTGCCCCGGTGGCGCCAGACGCTCACAGCACCGATGAAGACCAGCGCGGGAACCGCGCCCTGTGGCAGGGACATGAAGAGCGCGTAGACCGGCGCAAATACCGCCGCGACGACCGAAGCGAGCGAAGCGTATCGGGAGATCAGCGCAACCGCGGCCCAGGTCGCCAGCCCGGCGAGGCCCAGCCAGGGGTCGAGCGCGAGCAGCACGCCACCTGCCGTAGCCACGCCTTTTCCTCCCTTGAAGGCGAGGAATACGGGGAACACGTGGCCGAGAAAGACGGCGACCGAGCACGTTGCAACCGCCGTGCCGCCGGCCCCGTATTCGGGTGCGTAGCGCGCCGCGAGGAACACGGCGAGCCAGCCCTTGCCGCCGTCGCCCGCGAGCGTGAGCAGCGCGGCGAGCTTCCGTCCCGTGCGAAGCACGTTGGTCGCGCCGGGATTCCCCGAGCCGTACGAGCGCGGATCCGGCAGGCCGAGAGCGCGGCTCACGATGACCGCGAAAGACAGCGAGCCGATCAGATAGGCGACCAAAATAAATGCTGCGTCCGCCATGGCCTTACTCTAGAATTCGCGACGGAAGTTTACGCGAAAGTCCCGCCTTGGATGCCGTCTTCATCCGCCAGCTGCGCCTCCAGGCCTGGATCGGGCTGTACCGCCACGAGAAGATCGCCCCGCAGACGATCGAGATCGATCTCGAAATCGCCCTTCCCTCCGACGGCACGGTGTTCCGGACGGGAAGGGTCGCGGACACGATCGACTACGGAGTGGTGGTGGAGCGCATCCGCGCTCTCCTCGGGGGAGAGCGCTTCGGCCTCGTGGAGAGCCTCGCCGAGCGCGTCGCCGACACGATACTCGGAGAGTTCCGCTCGCCCCGCGTCAGGGTGAGTGTCGCCAAGCTCGGGGTGCTGCGCGACGCGAAACAGGTCGGGGTGAGCATCGAGCGCTCCAGGGGTTGAGTCAGGCTCTGGGGTGATGGTCCCTGTGCAGCTTCTTCAGGCGCTCGCGCGCGACGTGGGTATAGATCTGCGTCGTCGAGATGTCCGCGTGGCCGAGCAGCATCTGCACCACGCGCAGGTCCGCCCCGTGGTTGATCAGGTGCGTCGCAAACGCGTGGCGCAGCACATGCGGCGACAGCGCCTTGCCCGGGATCGCCGCGCGACCGTAGCGCTTGAGCAGGTGCCAGAACGCCTGGCGCGTCATGCCCGAGCCGCGATCGGTCACGAACAGCGCGTCGCTCGATCGGCGCTTGAGCAGGGCCGGCCGCGCCTCGCGCAGGTAGCGCTGCACCCAGGACACCGCCTCCTCGCCGAGCGGAACGAGCCGCTCCTTGCTCCCCTTGCCCAGGACTCGCACGACGCCGGCGTCGAGGCTGGCCTCGAACGTCTTCAGCGCGACGAGCTCGGACACGCGCAGCCCCGAGGCGTAGAGCACTTCCAGCATCGCGCGGTCGCGCAGCCCGCGCGGCGTCGCGGCGTCGGGCGCCGCGAGCAGCGCCTCGACGTCGGCCTCCGACAAGGTCTTGGGAAAGCGCGGCGCGCGCTTGGGCGGATCGAGCCTGAGCGTCGGGTCGTCTCGGCGCCGGCCCTCGCGCAGGCAGTAGCGGTAGAAGCGCTTCAGCGTCGAAAGCATGCGCGCCGCGCTCGTCGCACGGCCGCGCCGCGCGGCGAGGAAGGCGAATAGGTCCTCCTCCCGCACCGCGGCGAGCGGCCGCCCCTTGAGGAATGCGGCGAGCTGCCCGAGGTCGCGCCGGTAGGCGTCAAGCGTGTTGCGCGCCAGCCCGTCTTCGAGCCACAGCGCGTCGCCGAAGGCATCGACGAGCGCCGCGTCGGCTTCGCTCAGGGGGCGAGCTCGAACGCGTCCGCGCGCGCCTCGTGCATCAGCAGCCAACGCTTGGCCTCCAGCAGGTAGCCCCCAGTCGCGTGCCCGAAGCCGCCGAGCCCGTCCGAGGCGACGACGCGGTGGCACGGAATGACGATCGGCAGGCGATTGTCGCCACAAGCCTGCCCGACCGCGCGCGGCTCCGTGCCGAGCTCGCGCGCCAGCTCGCCATAGGTCCGCGTTCGGCCCCTCGGAATCGCGCACATCGCCTGCCAGACGCCCTTCTGCAGCGGCGTCCCCTCGACCTCGAGTGGCAGATCGAACACGGTGTCCGGGTCCTCGCGGTAGCGCTCGAGCTGGAGCGCCGCGCGCTCGGCGAGCGCGCTCGCCGGCGGCTTCGCGGCCGCCGCGGGCGGCAGGTACCGAATGCCGACCACGCGCCCGTCGCGCGTCGCCACGCCGACCTTCATTTTCGGAAACTCGACTATGACGTCGTACACAGCTTCTCGATTTTCGCGAGCAGCTCGTCCGGGACCTCGATGCCCCCGGCGCGCAGCGCCTTCTCGGACGCGAAGCGCTTGGATCCCGGCAGCCGCACGCCCTCGTCCGCGAGCATCGCGCGCACGACGGTTTCGACGCGCTCGAGATACCTTTCGCGTCCGGCGAGCGCGCCCGGGTCGATGGCGAGGAACGCCTGGCCGATCCTCGGGTGGTTGCCCTGCTCGGAGAAGAACGAATCCGCCTCGGGCCCGATCGCGGCACCCGTGAGCGCTGCGCAGACCAGCTCGAAGGCGAGCGCCAGCATCGCGCCCTTCGCGCCACCGATCGGGAACAGGCTGCCGCGCTCGATCGCTTCTTTCGGATCCGTGGTCGGCTTGCCGTCGCGGCCGAGCGCCCAGCCTTCCGGGATCTTCTCGCCCTTTTGCATCGCCATCATGATCTTGCCGCGCACCACCGTCGTGAGCGCGAGGTCGACGACGATGGGATCGGCGTCATTGCGCGGAAACGCGAACGCGACCGGATCGGTGCCGAACAAGGCCTTCTTTCCACCCCAGGCGGGAATCGCCGCCGGCGAGTTCGTGAACGCGACGCCGACAAGCCCCGCAGCGGCGACCTTCAGCAGGTGGATGCCCAGCACGCCCACGTGCGCGCTGTTCGTAATGCCGGCAAAGGCGATGCCGTTGCGCCGCGCGCGCTGGATGACTTCCTCGATCGCCCAGGCGCAGGACTCGTAGGGCAGGCCGTCGGCGTTGTCGATCAGGCATACGCCCGCCTTCTCGGCCTTCAGCGAGGGGCGCGCCGCGCCGTCGGCGCGGCCGTTGCGCAGCATCGAGCAGTAGAACGGCACGCGCGACATGCCGTGCGTGGGCAGGCCCTGCTCCTCCGCGCGCACGAGATGCTGCGCTGCGGCGCTCGCCATCGCCTCGTGCGCGCCGGCCTTTTGCAGGGACTGCTTCGCCAAATGGAACAGTTCCTGCGGCTTCTTCTTCATAATCGCGATTCT
>DATJYC010000021.1:0-26262 GCA_035499735.1 Burkholderiales bacterium | reverse complement strand
TTTGCCTGCAGGAGGTGGCGCGCAATTTCCCCGCCCTGCCTGGCAGCGAGGGTGAAAACCAGTACGAGGCCCTCGCAGGCCTGTTCCCCGGGTACGTCGTCGTCGAGGGCGTGGCGACGGATGTGCTCGCGCCAAACGGGGATCGGCGCGAGTTCGGCAACGCGCTGATCACGCGGCTTCCGATCCTGCAGGTGTACCGGCGGCTGCTGCCCTGGCCGGCCGACGGCGCCGCGCCGAGCATGCAGCGCGCGGCGCTCGAAGTCGTGCTCGCCACGCGTTCCGGCCCCTTGCGCGTCACGACGACGCATCTCGAGTACTACTCGGCGAGGCAGCGCGGCGCGCAGGTCGAGGCGCTGCGCGACCTGCAGGCGGAGGCCGCGGGCCATGCGGCTGCGCCGCAGCCCGGGAAGGAGGGCGGGCCGTTCGAGCCCGTGGCGCGCCCGGCCTCCGGCATACTCACCGCGGACTTCAACTTCCGCCCCGACGATCCGCTGCACGCGCGCATCCAGGCCCCGCTCGCACCGGGGGTTCCCGCCTACCGCGACGCGTGGCAGCTGCGCTACCCGGGGCGGCCGCATCCGCCGACGCTCGGCGTGCACGACAAGGCGCAGTGGCCCGGACCCTCGTTCGCGTGCGACTTCGTCTTCGTCACCGACGACATCGCGCGCCGCGTCGAGGACGTGGTCGTCAACGCCGAGACCGACGCTTCCGACCACCAGCCGGTGCTGCTGTCGCTGCGCGGCTAGCTCAGTACCAGCGGTATGCGAGGCTCGCGCTCGCGTAGCGGCTTGTGGCGCGCTCGACCAGCGGGCTCCCGGCCGCGGCGCCGTGCAGCAGGCGCGCCTCCAGGTTGCCGACCACGATCCAGCTCCTGCTCAGGTCGACCTCCCAGAGCATGCCGCCCGTCGTATACAGCAGCCCGCCTCCCGGCGCGTACTCAGGCAGTCCCGTGCTCGCCGACACGTCGGGCGTGATGCCGTAGAAGGACTGATTCGACTTCGTGTTCGCCCAGGTGCCCTGGAAGAACAAGGCCGCGCTGAAAATCCGGCTGCCGAAGACACCCGCCGTGAAGCGCAGGTCGGCCTGGGCGCCGCGGTCGGACTCGAGGAACTGGCGGAAGCGCGCGAGCAGCGTCGTGGGCGCCGGCCCGAGCCGGGCGTCCCACTCGGCGTGCACGCCGGCCGATGCGCCCGGGTTGATGTCGGGCACGTTGCGGCTCGCGAGGAACGCCGCCTCGCTCGACTTGCGTCCGCCCTCGTAGGCGATCTGCGCTCCGAGGTGGAAATCGGGGGTGACCGCGACGCGCGCGCCGCCCTCGAGGATGCCCTGCGTGGTTCGCGCGAACCAGGGCTTGCCGAAGTACCTCACCGAGGGAATCGGCTCGGTCTCGTGGGCGGCGGAGCCGTCGTAGGCGGGGCGCGTGCGAACCCCGGCGCCGAGCCAGTTGTAGTCGGGCACCTGCATCTGCGCGAGAGCGGGCAGGGGCGCGAGTAGCGCGAGCGCCACAGCCCTACGCACGCAGGAAATCCACCAGCGCGTCGAGGACCTCGTCGGGCTTCTCGCCCATGAGGTTGTGGCCCGCTCCGTCCAGCGTCTTCACGCGGGCGCTCGCAACGGCGGCGGCGAGATCCCGCCCGGCGCGGGCGGGCGTCATGGCGTCGAACCGGCCGAGCACGAACAGCGCCGGGCACTTGAGCTGCTTCGCGCGCTCCAGGCCCGACTTGTAGTTGTCGCAGGCCGCGAAGTCGGCGTGCAGGACGCCCGGCTTCTGGCGCTGCATCAGGCGCAGTGTTCCGCCGATCACCCACGCGCCCGGTCCGGGGTTGCCGGGGTAGTGCGCCAATCCCGAATGCGACCAGACGTTGATCATGCGCTGCGCCTCCGGCTCGCTCGCCTGCGTCGCGGCGAGCAGCTCGGGCGAGACGCGCATGGGAAAGGCCGTGCCGATGAGCGCGATGCGCGTTGCGCGCTCCGGATGGCGCGCGGCGCAGTCGAGCGCGGCGAGCGAGCCCATGCTGTGCCCGACCAGCGCCGCCGCCTTGACGCCGCTCGCGTCGAGCACGGCGACGATCCAGTCGGCCATCGCCTCGATGCTCGCGAGCGGCGCGCCGCCGCTGCGGCCGTGCCCGGGCAGGTCGACTGCGAGCACCGCGTAGCCGTGGTGCGCCAGATAGCGCGACTGAAGGGTCCAGGCGCTGTGGTCCTGCCCGCCGCCGTGGATGAAGGCGACCGCCGGCAGCCCGGGGTCGAAGGCCTTGCCGCCGGTGTAGGCGTAAACCGGCTGGCTAGCGAGGCGCAGCTCCACGCTCAGCCTTTCGCAGCGCGAAAAGCCCGCGACAGGTCCTCGATCAGATCGTCGGGGTCCTCGAGACCGATAGAGAGCCGGATCGTGCCGGGGCCGATCCCGGCCGCGACGAGCGCGGCGTCGCTCATGCGGAAGTGCGTGGTGCTCGCCGGGTGGATCACCAGCGACTTCGCGTCGCCGACGTTGGCAAGGTGCGAGAAGAGCCGCAGCGACTCGATGAAGCGCCGCCCGGCGGCGCGGTCGCCTTCCAGGTCGAAGCTGAATACCGCGCCGCAGCCCTTCGGCAGGAGCCTCTTCGCGAGCGCGTGATCGGGATGGGATTCGAGCTCGGGGTATGCGATGGCCCCGACCGCCGGCTGTCCGCGGAGGAACGCGATCACCTTGCGCGTGTTCGCGACGTGCCGCTCCATCCGCAGGGGCAGCGTCTCCACGCCCTGAAGGATCTGGAAGGCGGTTGCGGGGCTCATGCAGGCGCCGAAATCGCGCAGGCCCTCGCGCCGCGCGCGCAGCAGGAAGGCGCCGACCGTCGATTCTTCCTGGAAGTCCATTCCGTGAAACCCCGCGTAGGGCTCGGTGAGCTCGGGAAACCTGCCCGAGGCCTCCCAGTCGAAGGTGCCGCCGTCGACCAGCACGCCGCCGATCGCGACGCCGTGGCCGCCGAGGAACTTGGTCGCGGAGTGGTAGAGCAGGTCCGCGCCGTGATCGAAGGGCCTGAGAAGATACGGCGTCGTGAACGTCGAGTCGACGAGGAGGGGCAGCTTCGCCGCGTGCGCGATCTCGGCGACCGAGGGGACGTCGAGCACGTCGAGCCCCGGGTTGCCGAGCGTCTCGCCGAAAAGGAGCCTGGTGTTCGGCCGGATCGCGCTCTTCCAGGCCGCGAGATCGCGCGGCTCGACGAAAGTCGTCTCCACTCCGAAGCGCGGGAGCGTGTACGAGAGCAGGTTGTGCGACCCGCCGTAGAGCGCGCGCGAGGCGACGACGTGCGAGCCGGCGCCGGCGATCGTGGCGACCGCCAGGTGCAGCGCCGCCTGGCCGCTCGCCGTGGCGATCGCGCCGACGCCGCCCTCGAGCGCGGCGACGCGCTCCTCCAGAACGGCGTTGGTCGGGTTGGAGATACGCGAGTAGACGTGCCCCGCGCGCTCCATGTTGAACAGCGCCGCCGCGTGGTCGGCGTCGCGGAACACGAAGGAAGTGGTGAAGTAGATCGGCGTGGCGCGCGCGCCGGTGACGGGGTCGGGGCGCTGGCCCGCGTGCAGGCTGAGCGTATCGAACCGCGGGGATCGGGGTGCGGCCATGGCGTCCTCCTCGGAGTCCGGCCGATTCTAACAGCAGGGAGCCGGGCGCCAGCGGGCGAAAAAAAACCGCGCCTCGCGGCGCGGTTTCCATTGGACGGGGGACGCTCAGCCGAGCCTGACCGGCACGTAGATCTTGTTGCCCTCGCGCTGGATGAGGAGCGCGACGCTGCCGCGCGACTTGTCGACGAGGCGGCGCAGCTGATCGACGCTCTTCACCGGCTGGTTGTTCAAGGCGAGAATGACGTCGCCCGCCTGCACCCCCGCGCGCGCCGCTGCGCCTTCGGCCTGCTCTACCATGAGGCCGCCCTCGGCCTCGAGCTGCTTGCGCTCCTCGTCGGTGAGGGGGCGCACCGCGACGCCGAGCTTGCCGGACTGGCTCTTGCTTCCGCCGGTGTCGGCTCTCGCCACCTTCTCGGCGGGCATCTCGCCGAGCGACGCCGTGAGATCCTTGGTCTCGCCCTGGCGCCAGACCTTGAGCTTCACTTGGGTCCCCGGGCGGGACTCGCCGATGACGCGCGGCAGCTCGATCGAGTTTTCTATGTCGCGACCGTCGACCGCGAGGATGATGTCGCCGGTCTTGATCCCGGCTTTCTCGGCCGGGCTCTTGGGCTCGACGGCGGCGACCAGCGCGCCTTTGGGCTTCTTCAGCCCGAAGGAGTCGGCGAGCTCCTGGGTCACGCCCTGGATGGTGACGCCCAGCCGACCGCGGCTCACCTTGCCGTACTTCTGCAGGTCGTTCTTGACCTTCATCGCGACCTCGATCGGCACCGCGAACGACAGCCCCATGTAGCCACCGGTGCGGCTGTAGATCTGCGAGTTGATGCCGATCACCTCGCCGGCCATGTTGAATAGCGGGCCCCCGGAGTTGCCGGGATTGATCGCGACGTCGGTCTGGATGAAAGGCACGTAGTTCTCGTCGGGCAGCGACCGCGACTTGGCGGAGATGATGCCCGCGGTGACGGTGTTCTCCAGGCCGAAGGGCGAGCCGATCGCCGCGACCCATTCGCCGACCCTGGACTTGGCCGCCTCGCCGATGCGCACTACCGGCAGGTTCTTCGCGTCGATCTTCACCAGCGCCACGTCGGTGCGCTTGTCCGCGCCGATTACCTTGGCGGTGAATTCGCGGTTGTCGGTGAGCTTGACGGTTACCTCGGCCGCGTCGTCGATTACGTGCGCGTTGGTGAGGATGTAGCCGTCGGCGCTGACGATGAAGCCCGAGCCGACGCCGCGGCGGAGCTGGTCGCCCTGGGGCGCGGGAATCTGGAAGCGGCGGAAGAACTCGTAGAACGGGTCGCCGGGCTCCCCGGGGATCTGCTCCTGCGCCGAGGTGCGTACCTTGGCTGTGGTGCTGATGTTGACGACCGCCGGCCCGTTCTGCTCGACCAGGGCGGTGAAATCGGGAAGTGCCCGGGCCTGCGGCGCGGCGGCGGACTGGACAGGGGCGGTCTGGGCCTGGGTCGGGGAGATGGGCGAGAACTTTCCGCCCTCGTACCCCAGGGTTGCCGCGGCGGCTACGGCGGCCAGCATTGCGGTGAGGGCTTTCTTCGACATGCGATCCTCCGGAGAGATTTCTATTGGCCCCTTGGGCAGCGCGCGCCGCGGCGAGTTCCGCCCGAGCGCCCCGGGACACACATTGTTACCTATTCCTGGGGGGCGGCCTTGGGCTGGACGGCCTGCTCGCGCAGCTGCTGCTCGGTGCGCGCCTTCTTCAGGATCTCGGCGCACTCGGAGGAGCCGATGCGCAGGGCGAGCTCGATGGCGGTATCACCGCTCGTGCTGACGAGGTTGACGTTGGCCCCGTTGCGGAGCAGCAGGTCGACCATCTTCGTATCGCCGCGGGCGGCGGCGTACATAAGGGGCGTGTAGCCGTTCTCGGCGACGAGGTTGGGATCGAAGTTCTGCGACAGGATCTTCTGCGCGTACGCCAGATTGCCCTTCTCGATGGCGTAGAACAGCACCTTGATGCTCTCGGCGCTCGCCTCCTTGGCCTTTTTCTCCAGGCCCGTGGGCAGCAGGTCGACCACGTAGTTGATGAGCGAGAAGCCGACCATGGTCGCCATGGCGATGATCAGCGGCGTGGTGGAGATTCCCAGGCTATCGGCCACCTCGCCGGGCATGTTCGCGGCCACGGCGAGCAGCACCACCAGGAAGAAGAACTGGAACTTGAGGTACAGGAACAGCGCGATGAACACGGTGAGCGCAAGGGTGCCGAGGAGCAGGTCTCGGTTGACGTCGAAGCGCGCGAGCAGATCCTCCGGGAGGTTGGCCAGAGCCGCCGTCAACCCGACCAGGACCACGAGCGAAATCTCGCGTACGCGCTTGGTATTCCACTTCATGAGGTCTCCCTGACACGCGCTGCTGCCGCGGCTATTATAGTTGAGCCGCGTGCGCGGCCATGAGGCAGGGATGAGCAAGGCATTCACCCGCGAGGACGACGCCCCGGACGAGGAGCTCGAGGTCGAGCCCCAGATGCCCGCGGGCACGAAGAACTACATCACCCCCGCCGGCCACGCGCGCCTGAAGTCCGAGCTGAAGGCCCTGGTCGAGATCGAGCGGCCGGAGCTCATCAAGACCGTGTCCTGGGCGGCCGCCAACGGGGACCGGTCCGAGAACGCCGATTACCTCTACGGCAAGAGACGCCTGCGCGAGATCGAACGCCGGATACGCTTCCTCATGAAGCGCCTGGAGGCCGCCGAGGTGGTCGACCCCCGGGACCAGGACCAGGACCGCGTCTTTTTCGGCGCCACGGTGACCTACACCGACTCCTCGGGCGGAGAGCACACCGTCAGCATCGTCGGCACCGACGAGGTCGATCCGGCGCGCGGACGCGTTTCCTGGGTGTCGCCGGTGGCGCGCGCCCTGCTCAAGGCGCGCGAGGGGGATGCCGTTACGCTTCGAACCCCTGCCGGGGAGGAGCAGCTCGAGGTGCTGGCGATCCGCTACGAGGCGCTGGGCTGACGCTCAGTTCGCCCGGGCCGGGCCCGGCGGGTTGGCGGCGAGGCTGGAGAAGTCCCCGGCCTTGACGAACGAGAGCCTGGAAGGGTCGATGTGCCGGCGCATCGCCTCGAGCACGCCCTGCGGGGTCAGGGCGGCGACCCCGCGCTCGAGCTCCTGATCCCAGGCGAAGGTGCGCCCGAGCACGAGGTAGGCGACCAGTCGGCCGGCGACCGCGGTGTCGTTGTTGCGCGAGAGCTGGCGAGCCTGGAGAAAGCCCTTCTTTCCGGCTTCTACCTCCTGCGCAGTGAAGCCCTCGGCGAACGTCCTGCGCAGCTCGTCCTTCATGGCTTCCTCGACGCGGGCGCGATTCTGCGGCGCGTAGATGGCGAAGGTGCCGAAGGCCGCGCGGGGGTCGAAGCTATCGGCGCTCAGGAGCGAGCCGACGCTGTAGGACAGGCCTTCCTTCTCGCGGACGCGCCGCATCAGACGCGAATCCGACGAGCCGCCGAGCATGTAGTTCGCGAGGAGCAGGGCCGGGTAGTCGGGGTCGTCGTCCCGGAGCTTGAACAGCATTCCCGACCGCAGCACCGCGTTCGCCTTGTCGGGCGTCTCGATCACCTCGTCCACCGGCGCGACCTGCGCGACCTTGAGCGGGATTCGCGCGTAGGGACGGGGGCTCTTCCAGTCGCCGAACAGCTCCTGAGCGACGCGCACGACCTGCTCCGGGTCGAAGTCGCCCACGACCGCGAGCTCGCTGTCGGAAGCGCCGTAGAAGTCCTGGTAGCAGCGCTTCACGTCCTCCAGGGAAAGGTTCTTGATCCGGGCGCTGCGCTCATCGAGCGACGTTGTATACAGCCAGTGGTTGGGAGGATAGGGATTGAGGTGCCGGGTGAGCTTGAGCCCGGCGAGCGCGCTGGGATCGCTCCTCTGGGTGTCGATGCTGGTGAGCGAGGAGCGGCGCAGCTGCTCGAACTCCGCGCTCGGGAAGGACGGTTGCCGCAGGACCTCGGCCATCAGGCGCAGGGACTCGGGAAGGCTGTCGCGCACGGTCTCGATCGAGCCGCCGTCGCCGTCGACCGCCACGCTCGCATTGAGCTTGTCGAAGCGGTTGCGCAGCTGCTCGCGCGAGTTCTTCTGCGTGCCGCGGAGCAGCATGCCGCTGGTGGCGGCGCAGGCGGCGGCGCGGTTGGCCTTGCTCTGCTCGTTGCCCCACTGCAGGCCGAGCTGGGCTACGACCGTGCCTCCGCGGGTCTTCTTGGGAAGCAGCGCAAGCTTCATTCCGCCGGGGAGCGTCCTGCGGATCACACGGGCCTCGATGTTGGCCGGCGTCGGGTTGAAATCTTCGCCCTGCGAGACCTCCGACGAGCCGCGGTAGTCCTTGAGCGCGAGGGCGAGGTCGGGCACCGCCGGGATGTCGGCGCGGTCGAGCGTCTGGGTCGGGAGGAACATCCCCAGCGTGCGGTTGGAGGCCTTCAGGTAGTGCACGGCGGCGGCCTGCACGTCGGCGGCGGTCACCTTCTTCAGCCGATCACGGTGCAGGAACAGCACCCGCCAGTCGCCGATGGCCGCGCACTCCGAGAGCGCCATGGTGAGCTCGCGCGAATCGGCGAGCGTGAGCTGGATGTCGTTGAGGAGCCGGGTGCGCGCGCGCTCGACTTCCTCCTCCGTGACGGGCTTCGCCGCGAAGCCTTCCAGGACGCCGAGCAGGGCGTCGCGCGCGGCCTCGATCGGGGCGTCCTGCTTGACGTTCGCGCCGAAATAGGCGAACCCGGCCTCGTGCAGCTGGCGCTCTGTGCCGAACGAGGAGCTCGCCAGGCCCGTCTCCACCAGCGCCTTGTGCAGGCGCCCCGAGGGCACGTGGTTGAGCAGCGCGACGAGGACGTCGATCGCCGCGTAGGCGGGATGGGAGCCCGGCGGCACGTGGTAGAGCGCCGAGACGATCTGCACGTCCCCGGCGCGGCGCAGCGTGACCGTGCGCTCGCCATCCTGCGTGGGCTCGACGGTGTAGGTGGCGCGCAGCCTGCGCGCGGGCTTCGGTATGCCGCCGAAGCGCTTCTGCACCAGCCTGAGGGTGGCCGCCTCGTCGATTTTCCCCGAGATCAGCAGCACCGCGTTGTCGGGCTGGTAGTAGTTCGCGTAGAAGGCGCGCAGCCGCTCGATCGGGACGTTCTCGATGTCCGAGCGCGAGCCGATGATGGCCCGGCCGTAGTTGTGCCACAGGTACGCGCTCGCCGCGACGCGCTCCTGCAAAACGCTCGAGGCACTGTTCTCGCCCGACTCGAACTCGTTGCGCACCACGGTCATCTCCGAGTCGAGAGACGCTCGCGCGATCGAGGCGTGGACCATGCGATCGGCCTCGATGTCGAGCACGCGGTCGAGCGTCGCCTCGTTCGCCGGAAAGGTACCGTAGTAGTTGGTGCGGTCGTATGAGGTGCTGCCGTTGTAGCGGACTCCGTTCTTCTGGAACTCGCTCTTGACGTTCGGAAAGCGCGGAGTGCCCTTGAACATCAGGTGCTCGAGCAGATGCGCCATCCCGGTCTCGCCGTAGCCTTCGTGACGCGAGCCGACGAGGTAGGTGACGTTTACCATCATCGTGTCGGTCGAGCGGTCCGGGATCAGCAGGACCTGCAGGCCGTTGGCGAGCCGGTACTCGGTCACCCCTTCGATGGAGGTGACACGGGTCACTCCCGAGGGCAGGCCCGCGGGCGCGGGCTGCGCCGGCGCGAGCGCCGGGGCGAGAAGGAGGAGGGCGGCGAGGATCCTGGAGAAGGCCATCGGCTCGGTTCTTGACCGGCACGCGCCGGGCAAGTTCAATTGTATCCCGGACGGGCTTGAATTCGCCCCGCCGGGGCCTCATTCTCCCGGCCGCAACGCACCAGCACAGCCGGAGTCAGCATGGCACAGACAGCGACCAAGGAAACCCTGGGCTTCCAGGCGGAGGTGAAGCAGCTGCTTCACCTGATGATCCACTCCCTCTACGGCAACAAGGAGATCTTCCTGCGGGAGCTGGTCTCCAACGCCTCGGACGCGGCCGACAAGCTGCGCTTCGAGGCGCTCTCGAACAACGCGCTCTACGGGGGCGACGCCGACCTGAAGATCCGGATCGCCTACGACAGGGAGGCCCGCACGCTCACGGTGTCGGACAACGGCATCGGCATGTCGCGGGACGAGGTGGTCCAGAACATCGGCACGATCGCCAAGTCCGGGACCCGCGAGTTCTTCCAGTCCCTTACCGGAGACCAGGCCAAGGACGCGCGCCTGATCGGCCAGTTCGGCGTCGGCTTCTACTCGTCGTTCATCGTCGCCGACCGGGTCACGCTGCTCACGCGGCGCGCGGGGCTTCCCAGCGACCAGGCGGTGCGCTGGCATTGCGACATGAGCGACGGCGGAGGGGAATTCACCGTCGAGGCGGCGGAAAAGCCCGGGCGCGGCACCGACGTGATCCTGCAGCTGCGCGAAGGGGAGGACGAGCTGCTCTCCGAAGGCAAGCTCAAGGCCATCCTGCGGAAGTACTCCGATCACATCGCGATCCCTATCGTGATGAAGAAGGTGAAATGGGACAAGGACGCGTCGCGGGAGATCGTCACCGACGAGGACGAGACGGTCAACCAGGCGAGCGCCCTGTGGGCGCGGCCCAAGTCCGAGATCAGCGAGGAGCAGTACCAGGAGTTCTACAAGCATATCGCGCACGACGGCGATGCCCCGCTCGCGTACACCCACAACCGCGTCGAGGGCAGGCAGGAATACGTGCAGCTCCTCTACATTCCCTCGCGCGCTCCCTTCGACCTCTGGGACCGGCGCGAGCGCCGGGGCCTCAAGCTCTACGTGCGGCGCGTGTTCATCATGGACGACGCCGAGCAGCTGCTGCCGGCCTACCTGCGCTTCGTGCGCGGCGTGGTCGACTCCAGCGACCTTCCGCTCAATGTCTCCCGCGAGATCCTGCAGGAGAGCCGCGACATCGAGGCCATCCGCGCCGGTTGCACCAAGCGCGCTCTCTCGCTGCTCGAGGACCTCGCCGAGAAGGAGAAGGACAAGTACGCGCAGTTCTGGAAGGAATTCGGCCGGGTGCTGAAGGAGGGCATCGGCGAGGACTTCGCGAACCGGGAGCGCATCGCGAAGCTGCTGCGCTTTTCCTCCACCCATGACGACCGGGAGGAGCAGGGCGTGTCGCTGGCGGACTACGTGTCGCGCATGAAGCCGGGGCAGGACAGGATCTACTACGTCACGGCGGAGAGCTTCCTCGCGGCGAAGAACAGCCCGCATCTGGAGATCTTCAGGAAGCGCGGGATCGAGGTGCTGCTGCTCTCGGAGCGCGTCGACGAGTGGCTGGTCGCGAACCTCGCCGAGCACGAGGGCAAGACGCTCGCCTCGGTCGCGAAGGGCGAGCTCGACCTGTCCAAGCTGCAGACCGAGGAGGAGACGAAGGAGGGAGCGAAGCAGGCGGGAGAGCACCGTGCCCTGGTGGCGAGGCTGAAGGACGCGCTGGGCGACAAGGTCAAGGACGTGCGCGTCAGCTCGCGCCTCACCGAGTCGCCCGCGTGCCTGGTCGCGGACGAGCACGACATGGGAGGCAACCTCGCGCGCATCCTCAAATCGGTGGGGCAGAAGGGCCCCGAGGCGAAGCCGATCCTCGAGGTCAACGTCGCGCATCCGATGGTGAAGCGCCTCGAGGAGGAGAAAGCGCGCTTCGCCGACTGGGGAAACCTCCTCTTCGACCAGGCGCTGCTCGCCGAGGGCGGTCAGCTCGACGACCCCGCCGGCTTCGTGCGGCGCATGAACGGGCTGATGCTCGAGATGGCGGGTGAGGGAGGCCGGATAATTGTCCCGGGACGCTGACGGGAGGGCGGTGCTAGACTGCCCGTATAAGAGAAGCCTTCCAGGCTTCCCATTCCGTGGAAACGGGAGATCCGCGGACGGGGAGAGACGTGAGCTGGCTGCGCAAGCTCCTGGTTGCACCGGAATTTCCTGAAGACGCCGAGCTGAGCGTCCAGTCGCGGCTGTTTACGTTTTCTGCCTGGGTGCTCGCTGCCGGCCTCACCGTCGCCTTCGTCAACAATCTCATCGCCCGAGAGGACAGCCGCTTCGCCGCGGAGATCCTCGCGGCGATGGTTGCCATAGCGCTGCTGCTCGCCGGCTCGCGGCGCGGGCATCTTCGACTCGCGAGCGCCCTGCTCCCGCTGGTCGTCGTGGCGCTCCTCTTCGGCGAGCTGCTCGGGCGCGACGGCGTTCATGATTCGGCGGTCGTGAGCCTGGTCGGCGCGCTCGCGCTCGCCGGCACCCTGATGCGGTGGCGCGCGCTGGCGGTGTTCACCCTGGCCACGGTGGCGCTGTTCTGCCTGGTCGGCCACGCCGAGCTGAGCGGTGCGCTCTCCAACCGCCTGAGCGGTCTCACCGACGCCAGGTACCTCGCGGCGGTGTGCATCGCGTTCGTGCTGATGGCCGTCGGAGTCCGCTATCTCATGGACAGCGTGGTCGGGAGCGTGCGCCGGGCGCGAGGGCAGGAGGAGCGCTTCGCCAGGATGATCGAGGCCACGCCAGCGGCCACTACCGTCACCCGCTACGAGGACGGCACCTTTCTCGAGGCGAACCGGGCGGCCCTGGAGCTCTTCGGGCGAACCCGTGAGGAGGTGATCGGCAGCACCGCGGTGTCGCTCGGCATCTGGCCGAACCCCGATGACCGCGGCGAGCTGATGCGCACCATGCAGGCCGGCCGGCCGATCAGCCTCCATCCGCTCACCATCCGCAGGGGGAACGGCGAGCTGCGCGACATCCTGGTGTCGGCCGCCTGGGTCGAGATCGACCGCCAGAAGCAGATGCTGATGTCGGCCGTGGACATCACCGAGGTGCGCCGCGCCGAGGAGCTGCTGCGGCGCTCCGAGGAGAGCTTCGAGAAGATCTTCCAGGCGAGCCCGGATGCGATCGTGATCAGCCGCTTGAGCGACGGCCGCTATCTCGACGTGAACCGGTCCTGGCTCGAGCTCTTCGGGTACGCGAGAGAGGAAGCCGTCGGCCGCACCGCCCACGACCTGGGCGTCTGGGTGGATCCGGCCGAGCGACCGCGCTTCGTCGCCGAGGTCCGGCAGCGCGGGTCCGTGAAGGATTTCGAGGCGCGCTTCCGCAAGAAGTCCGGGGCGATCATCGACGCGCTGATTTCCGCGGACGTCATCGACATCGGCGGGGAGCCGCACGTGATCGTGCCCATCCTGGACGTCACCGACCGCAAGCGCGCCGAGGAACGCATCCAGCAGCTGGCGACGCGCGACGCGCTCACCGGCCTGCCGAACCGCCTGCTGCTCAACGACCGCCTTGCGCTCGCCATCAGCAACGCGCAGCGGCACGGGGGAAGCCTCGCGCTGCTCTTCATCGACCTCGACCGCTTCAAGTACATCAACGACTCGCTCGGCCATGTGATCGGTGACGCGTTTCTCAAGCTGGTCGCCGAGCGCCTGTCGGGCATCGTGCGCCAGGGCGACACGCTCGCCCGGATCGGGGGGGACGAGTTCGTGGTGCTGCTGGAGAGCATCGTCACCATGGAGGACGCCGCGGGCCAGGTGGCGCGCAAGATTCTCGGCTGCTTCGCCGAGCCCTTCTCGGTCGAGGGCCACACCCTGAGCTGCTCGTGCAGCATCGGGATCAGCGTCTTTCCGACGGACGCGACCGAACCGCAGATGCTCATCCGCGACGCGGACACCGCGATGTACCACGTCAAGGAGAGCGGCCGGGGATCGTACCGGTATTTTTCGGCCGAGATGAACACGCGCATGCAGGAGCGGCTGCGCATCGAGAGCGGGTTGCGCAAGGCCATCGCCGAGCGCCAGTTCGCGCTGGTCTACCAGCCCAAGGTGAACATCGCGAGCGGCGAGGTCACGGGCCTCGAAGCGCTGCTGCGCTGGAGGCATCCCGAGTGGGGTGTGGTGGCACCCGACCGCTTCATCGCGGTGGCCGAGGATACCGGCCTGATCGTCGAGATCGGGCGCTGGGTGCTCGAGGAGGTGTGCAGCCAGCTGGGCGAGTGGCGCAAGCGCGGCCTGTCCCTGCGCCCGGTCGCGGTCAACCTTTCCGTGCGCCAGTTCACGCCGGCCCTGGTGGGCGAGATTTCCACGGCGATGATCGCGCACGGCGTAGGGCCCGGGCAGATCGAGGTCGAGATCACCGAGAGCCTGTTCATGCAGGACGCGGCCGAGGTCCGCGCCATACTCAAGGGGCTGTCGCGGCTAGGCGCCAGGGTCACCATCGACGACTTCGGCACCGGGTACTCGTCGCTGGGCTACATCAGGCATTTCAGCGTGGACGCGCTCAAGATCGACCGCACCTTCCTGAGCGACATCACCCTGTCCTCGCAGAACCTCGCGATCGTGCGCGCGGTCATCACCATGTGCCGGGGCCTGGGTATCGGCGTCATCGCCGAGGGCGTGGAGAGGAGGGAGCAGCTCGAGATCCTGAGCAAGCTCCATTGCGACGAGTACCAGGGGTATCTCTTCAGCGAGCCCGTCTCCCGCGAGGAGATCGAGAAGCGCTACCTGAGGACGGGGGCGGAGCGCGAGGCGCTCAGCGGGCACCGCTAGCGCGGGGCCGTGCTAGTCTGCGCCGGGTGCGCATCCCGTTCGCCTGGCCGGCCGCAGTCGCAACGCTGCTCCTCGCGTGCGCTCCTGCGCTCGCGCAGCCCGCGGACGGCGATCCCGAGCCTGCGACGCCCAGAGGCGAGAAGCGCCTCGTCTCCGCCTCGCGCTTCATGGTGGTCGCGGCGCACCCGCTCGCGGCGCGTGCCGGCCTCGACATCCTGAGGCGCGGCGGCAGCGCGGTCGACGCGGCGATCGCGACCGAGATGGTGCTCAACCTCGTCGAGCCGCAATCCTCCGGAATCGGAGGAGGGGGGTTCCTGCTCCATTTCGCGGCGAGCGACGGGAGGCTCGAGGCCTACGACGGGAGGGAGACGGCGCCCGCCGCGGCGAAGCCGGACCGCTTTCTGGGAGCGGACGGCAGGCCGCTCGACTGGGCCGGCGCGGTGATCGGCGGGAAGTCGGCGGGCGTTCCCGGGCTGCTCGCCATGCTCGAGCTGGCACACCGCAGGCACGGCCGGCTTCCCTGGAAGGATCTGTTCGCCCCGGCGATCAGGCTGGCCGAAGACGGCTTCCCGGTCTCGCCGCGCCTGCACGCGCTCGTGTCCGCCGACCGCTGGCTCGCGCTGGACGAGAACGCGCGGCGCTATTTCTACGGGGCGGACGGCAAGGCGAAGCCGGTCGGCACGGTGCTCAGGAACCCCGAGCTCGCCGAAGTGCTCAGGCGCGCCGCCGCGGAAGGCGCTGCCGCCTTCTACCGTGGAGAGATCGCGCGCGACATCGCGCGCGCGGTGCAGAGCCGCAAGCGCTCGCCGGGCGACCTCGCCGAGTCCGATCTCGCCGGGTACGCGGCGAAGGAGCGCGAGCCGCTGTGCGGCCGCTACCGGAGCTACAGGGTGTGCGGCGTGCCGCCGCCCAGCTCGGGCGGCTTCGCGGTGCTGCAGATCCTCGGCATCCTCTCGCATTTCGACCTGCGCGCGCTGAGACCGGATTCGATCGAGGCGGTGCACCTGTTCTCCGAGGCGGGTCGGCTCGCATACGCCGACCGCAATCTGTACATCGCCGATCCCGCGTACGTCGCGGCGCCGCTCGCCGCGCTCCTCGAACCGCGCTATCTCGATTCCCGCGCGAAGCTGATCGACCCGGCGCGCTCGATGGGGCGGGCGAAGCCCGGCGACCCGGCGCGCCTCGCCGCGAGGTTCGGAGCCGCCGAGCCGCTCGAGCTGCCTTCGACGACGCATCTGTCCGTGGTCGACGCCGAAGGAAACGCCGTGGCGCTCACCGCGACGATCGAGGCGGCCTTCGGCAGCCGGCAAATGGTGCGGGGGTTCCTCCTCAACAACGAGCTCACGGATTTCTCCTGGCGGCCGGAACAGGACGGCAAGCCCGTCGCCAACCGCGTCGAGGGCGGCAAGCGCCCGCGCAGCTCCATAGCGCCGACGATGGTGCTCGACGAAAAAGGGAGGCTGGTTCTGCTCGTGGGCTCACCCGGCGGCCACTCCATCATCAACTACGTCGCCGAGACGATCGTCAACGTCCTCGACTGGCGCATGGACATTCAGCAGGCGATCGACGCGCCGCGCATGGGAAGCCGCAACGGCCCGACCGAGCTGGAGCGCGGCACGCCGCTCGAGCGCCTCGCACCCGAGCTGGAGCGCATGGGCCACGCCGTGAGCATCCGCGACGAGGCGAGCGGGCTGCACGGCATCATGCGAACGAAGGACGGCTGGGCGGGAGGAGCCGATCCGAGGAGGGAAGGGGTGGCGGTGGGAGACTGACTTCGGCCCTCGCGCAACGCTCGAGGAGAACGATGCCTAAAGCATGAGGCCGCGCTCAGGCGGCCCCATTTCCCCGTTCAGGTCACTGCGCAATGAACCCCGCTGCCTTCATGAGCTCGAAATGCCGCGCTTCCTCGTGCCCTAGCCACGCGTCGAACTCCTTGCCGGTCATGACCGACTGGTTGAAGGCGCCCGTGCTCATGAACGTCTTCCAGTCGGGAGTCGCCCGAACCTTGTTGAGCAGGCCGATGTAGTAGTCGACCTGTTCCTGGGTGACTCCGCCCGGCATGAAGATGCCGCGCAGCATCAGGTATGCGACGTCCAGCCCGGAATCCTTGCAGGTCGGAATGTCGTGCCAGGACATCGTCTTCGTCATCTTATCCGTATAAGGCATGCGCTTCTCGTCGAAAACGCAAAGCGGCCGCAGCTCGCCGCCGCGCCACTGTGCCACCGCCTCGATCGGATTGTTGACGGTGGAGTCGACGTGCTTGCCGACGAGCTGCACCGCCACCTCGCCGCCGCCGCGGTAGGGGATGTAGGTGAACTTCGCGCCGGTTTCCTGCTCGATCGAAACCGTGATTATCTGATCCTCCTGTTTCGAGCCCGTGCCCCCCATCTTGAACTTGCCCGGAGCCGCTTTTACGGCCGCGATGTATTCCTTGGCGGTCTTGTAGGGCGTATCGGCGTTCACCCAGAGCACGAATTCGTCGAGCGCTTCCATCTGAACCGGCGTGAGATCGCGCCAGTTGAACGGCGTCTTGGTCGCGAGCGGCGTCGTGAAGAGATTCGACAGCGTGATGATCAGCTTGTGGGGATCGCCCCGCGCGTCCTTCACGTTGAGAAAGCCTTCCGCGCCGGCGCCGCCGCCCTGGTTGATGACGACCATCGGTTCCTTCATCAGCTTGTACTTCGCGATCGTGCCTTGGATGAACCGTGCCATCTGGTCGGCGCCGCCGCCTGTGCCCGCGGGAACGATGAACTCGACCGTCTTGGTCGGTTCCCACGAAAGGGCCGGAAGCGGTGCCATGCAGCCCGCGAGGGCGAGAGCTGCCAAGCTTCCCCGCGACACCAGGCGCAGCTGAGAAACGGACGAGAATCGCATAGTAGTCTCCTTTTTGTAGTGCGAGCACTTCTTTGTAGCACATTTCCCGGCCGACCTCGGCTCGGAGAGGATCGTCGGCAATTGCCCCTACGTCGGGTAGGGGCTAAAGTCCGGAAACGCCTTTGGATCGAAGAGGGGGTGAACGATGCTCTTTGATTTGCCACCGGAAACCAGGGAGTTCCAGGAACGGGTGCGGCACGTTGCGCGCGAGGAGATCGCGCCGCATGCGGCCGAGACCGACACAAGCGAGCAGTACCCTTGGGCCTGCGTCGATGTCCTCAAGCGCGAGGGCTTCATGGGCATGACGATTCCGGTCGAATACGGCGGCAAAGGCGCTCCCTATCTGGACGCCGTGGTGCTCATCGAGGAGATGGCCAAGGCGTGCAGCACGGCCGGACGAATCTGCGTCGAGTCGAACATGGGCGCATTGGGCGCCATCATGAAATATGGAAGCAAGGCGCAGAAGCGCCTGGCCGCGTCCTTGGTGCTCGCGGGCGACAAGCCGGCGATCTGCATTACCGAGCCCGAGGCCGGCAGCGCGGCGACCGAGATGACCACGCGCGCCGACCGCGTGGGCAGCCGCTACGTGCTCAACGGCGCAAAGCACTGGATTACAGGCGGCGGCGTTTCCCGGTTGCACCTCATCTTCGCCCGCGTCTACCACGACGGCAAAGAGCAGGGCATCGGCGGCTTCATCGCCGTGCGCAGTCCCGAAAAGGGCGAACCGAAGGGGCTGATCGTCGGCAAGCGCGAGCCCGCGATGGGCGTCCGCGGCATCCCGGAGACGGAGATTCTCCTGCGCGACCTCGAAGTTCCGGATGACATGGTGCTCGTCCCTCCGGAAGGGATGCGCAAGGGTTTCGCAGGCCTGATGAACGCCTACAACGGACAGCGCGTGGGTGCGGCGACGGTGGCGCAGGGCATCGCCGCGAGCGCCTACGAACTCGCGCTTGCGTACGCTCGGAAGCGGCGCCAGTTCGGCCGTCCCATCGCCGAGTTCCAGGGCATTCAGTGGATGCTGGCCGACATGTCGATCCAGCTCGCCGCGGCGCAGGCTCTCATCTACAGGGCGGCCGCGCGCGCCGGCGACGGTTTCCCAAACAAGCACGACGCCGCCCAGGCAAAGATCTTCGCCTCCGAAACGGCGGTTCGCGTGACCAACGACGCGCTGCAGATTCATGGTGCAATGGGCTATTCGCGCAATCTGGCGCTGGAGCGCAAGGTGCGCGATGCACGCATGTTTCCGATCGCCGGCGGGACGGCTCAGATCCTGCGCACGCAGGTGGCCGGCGAGATCCTCGGCATCAGGACGCCGCAGTCGCGCGACGGTTACGCGAAGCTCGGCGAGAGCGAAATCATGATGGAGCGAGAATGAGGCAGACAGGAACAGGATCGATGGCCGTGGCTCTGCCACGTAGCTGCATGCACCCCAGACCGGTATGCAAACATCCCAAAGGTCGCGCGACATGAGCACACTACCCCAGCCTCGAGACCCGGAATCCGATCCGCGCGTCAAGGCCGTCTTTGAAGACATCCGCAGCACCCGAAAGACAGACTTCGTTAACAACCTGTGGCGCATGCTGGCCTCTGACCCTCTGTTGCTGGAGCGAACATGGTCAGAGGTCAAGGAGTTGATGGCGAAGCCCACGCAGCTTGACCCACTGACCAAGGAGATGATCTACATCGCGGTGTCTGTAGCCAACTCGTGCAGCTACTGCATCCACTCTCACACTGCGGCTGCGCGTGCCAAGGGCATGACCGAAGCGCAGCACGCAGAGTTGCTGGCGATCATCGCTCTAGCGGCCAAAACGAATCACTTGGCAACAGCGCTGCAGGTCCCGGTAGACGCGGTCTTCGACGCCAGCAGCCGCTAGTCGACCTATCGCACCCGCTCGCGCGCGGCGGGCGTGAGCTCATACCCTCTCTATTTCATGCACAGATCGAAGAAGGTCTGCTCCTGAATGCCCGTGTTCGGAGGAGGAGCCTGGTTCCAGGGAACTTCCGTACGTCCTGTCTTCGCTCCTGCGCCCCCCTGCGCCGAGACGTAGGTCCCGCTGGCGAGTGTTTCTGCGCTCGCGCGCGCCGAGGCCTGGTGCTCGCACTCGGAGATGATCTGCTGGCTGGCGATCTCGCCCCTGTCGTTCGCCCAGTGCGTTGAGGCGCAGGCTGCGAGCGTCAGCGCCAGGGCGGGGGGCAGGATCGCTTTCGCCGGGGTTCTCACCCGGTCTCTCTTTCTCAGGCCGCCTTCACCTGGCGCGCGATGAAGGCCTTGACGGTCTCTCTCGCGCGGTCGGTCTGCAGGCCTTCTTTCGCCACCCACTCGTGCTCGCTGTCCGGGAACACGTGGTACTCGACCTGGCCGCCCGCCGCCTTGTAGGTCGCGACGAATTTTTCCTGGAAAGCCGGGAGAACGTTGTCGTCGAGCGCGCCCTGCATGATGAGGATCGGTACCAGGGCGATCTTCTCCTTGCGGTCGAGGATTTCCTGCGGGTTCGCTTCGTGGATGCTCTCCCACGGCACGAAGAAGGTGGTGTTGTTCTTGATCATGCCCTCGCGCTTGTGCTTCTCTGCATTCTGGTAGCGCGCGAAGGTGTTGCTTATCGGCGAGCGCGTCGCGACCCAAGCGACGGTCGCGTCGAGAGCCGGCGCCTCCGGGAGCGGGATCGCGCTGTAGCGCGGGTCGCGCGGCCGCAGGGCGAGGAGCTCGGCGACGTGGCCGCCGCTCGAGCTGCCGTAGACGCCGACCCGCGACGGATCGCCGTTCCACCCGGGCGCTTTCCATTTGAGCCAGCGCACCCCGTAGTTCGCGTCCTGAACGCACGCCGGGTAGGGAGCCTCCGGCGCGACGGTCATGTCGATCGCCACCACGAGCACGCCGCTCGACGCGATCGCGCGGTCCATCGGCTCCTCGGCCCTGCGATCCTTGCGGTTCCAGGCGCCGCCATGCAGGTCGAGCACGGTGGGGAAGGGACCGGTCCCTTGCGGCTGGTAGATGCGCGCCATGAGCTGGCGCCCCTGCGCGTTGCGGCGAAACGGAACCTCGCTCACCTTCAGCTCGAACCTGGCCTTGGGGTCATAGGCTGCCTCGGCATCCGGGACGTTCAGCCCCGCTGCGCCGGCGATTCCGAGTGCGCTCATCGTTTTCAGGAAGGACCTCCGCGTGGAAGAGTGCGTAGCCATGTGCCGACCTCCTCGCAAGATGTTAGAGTATTTCGGCATGTCCGTCTCCCTGGCGATCGAAGTTGTACCCACCGGCAGCGTCGGCGCCGAGGTGAAGGGCGTCGACATCGCGGGCGCCGGGCGCGGCGAGATCGAGGCGATCAAGCGCGCCTGGTATAGGCACGACGTCCTGGTTTTCCGCAACCAGAAGATCGGCGACGATGACCTGCTCGCGTTCTCGCGCCATTTCGGCGCGCTCGATCCGCCCCCCAACCAGGGCGCGGGCAGGAAGTCGCCTCCCGGATACCCGGACATCTACGTGGTGTCGAACGTCCTCGACGACAAAGGCGAGCCGATCGGCGCGCTCGGCGACGGGGAGGCCGCGTGGCACACCGACATGAGCTATATCGCGCAGCCGCCCGACGCGTCGATGCTCTATTCGCTCGAGATCCCGAATTCCGGCGGCGATACCTGGTTCTGCGGCATGAAGGCGGCGCTCGCGAAGATGCCAAAGCAGCTCGTCGAGCGCATCAGGGGACGGGACATCAAGCACGACGGCACCTACGACTCCGGGGGCTACGTGCGCAAGGGCGTGACGCCTTCCAACGACCCGCGCACCTCGGTCGGCACGCCGCATCCCATGGTGATCCGGCACCCGGTTTCTGGCGACGCCGCGCTCTATCTCGGGCGGCGCTTGAACGCCTACGTCATGGGCCTGGAAGTCGCGGAATCCGAGAAGCTCCTCGACGAGGTCTGGTCCTATGTCGAGACCGCCGTGTACAAGCACCGATGGGCGCTCGGCGACCTCGTGCTCTGGGACAACCGCACCACCATGCACCGCCGCGACGCCTTCGACCCCAAGTCGCGGCGCGTGATGCACCGCACCCAGATCAAGGGCTCGGGCGCGCCCGCTCGCGCCGTCTTCTAGCGCTGCAGCGTCACCCAAGAATAATTTCCTGGCAACCACCGCCCGGATCGGGTTTTCCCGCAGTCCGGCTTGCTGGCGATCAAGGAGTGGCTATGAAGAAGTCTCTCATCGTGCTGCCGCTGGCGCTTGCAGTCGCGGCTTGCTCACCCAATTCTTCCCCGGATACGTCCAAGGCCCGGGATCCCGGCGTGCGCGGCGGGCCGGCGGGCGCCGGTGGGCCGATCGCCGGGCTGACGGCGAGCGAGCTCGCGTTCTTCAACGCGGGCAAGGATGAGTTCTCGCAGGCCGAGGAAGTCCCAGACGGCCTCGGGCCGACGATGAACCTGGACGGCTGCGGCGGCTGCCATCTCCAGCCGGCGGTGGGCGGAACCAGCCCTGCGGTGAACCCGCAGGTCGCGTTCGCGACCAAGAAGGGCGCGACCAACGCGGTACCTTCGTTCATCTCCGCAAAGGGCCCGGTGCGCGAGGCGAGGTTCGTGAGGAACGCGGACGGAACGCCGGACGGCGGGGTGCACGATCTGTTCACCATCAGCGGACGCTCGGATGCACCCGGGTGCGCGCTTGCGCAACCCGACTTCGCGAAGGAGCTCGCGAACCGCAACGTGATCTTCAGGATCCCGACCCCGGTGTTCGGCGCGGGCCTGATCGAGCAGATCCCGGACCGGGAGATCCTCGGCAACCAGCGTACCGAAGCGCCCAAGAAGAAGGAGATGGGCGTGCGTGGCCGCGCCAATTTCGTCCTCGCCGGCCACGCCATCTCGGGCCAGGCGAACAACAACGGCAACGACGGAACCGTCGCGCGCTTCGGCTGGAAGGCGCAGAACAAGTCGCTGTTGCTGTTTTCCGGCGAGGCCTACAACGTCGAGATGGGCATCACCAACGAGCTGTTCCAGACCGAGCGCGACGAGACGCCGGGCTGCCAGTTCGCGGCGCTTCCGAACGACGTCGGCAACACCGCGGCCAAGACGCCCGCAGACGCGGTCAGCGCGATCGAGAAGTTCTCCTTCTTCTCGCGTTTCCTCGCGCCGCCGGCGCCGTCGAAAGACACCCCCGGGGGAGCCGATTCCATCGCGCGGGGCCGCAAGCTCTTCGAGGACGTGGGCTGCGCGCTCTGCCACACGCCCACGCTGCACACGGGCAACAGCAACGTCGCCGCGCTGCGCAATCAGCCGGTCAATCTGTACTCGGACCTCCTCGTCCACGACATGGGGCCGGGGCTCGAGGACGGGGTCACGCAGGGACAAGCCGGCCCGCGGGAATTCCGCACGGCCCCCCTTTGGGGCCTGGGACAGCGCCTGTTCTTCCTGCACGACGGGAGAACCGCCGACCTCAAGGAGGCGATCCAGGCGCACCGGAGCGGGAATTTCCTCGCCCGCAACGAATCGGAAGCGAGCGGCGTCGTGAAGAATTTCGACAGGCTCCAGGACGAGCAGAAGCAGGACGTCCTCAACTTCCTGCGCTCGCTGTAGCTGCGCCGCCCGCTACTCGGGCTTGATCCCGGCGTCGCGGATCACCGCGGCCCAGCTCTTGAGCTCGGACTTCACCACGCGGTCGAGCTCTTCAGAGCTGCTGCCCACGGCATCAGCGCCCTGCTCGAGGAGCTTCTGCCTCACCTCGGGCAGGTTCACGACCCGCGCGATCTCCTTCTGCATGCGCGCCACGTACGCGGGCGGCGTCTTCGCCGGCGCGAACATCGCGCACCAGGAATCGACCTCGTAATCGGGGAGGCCGAGCTCCTCGGCGACGGTGGGAATGTCCGGCGCGGCCGCGGTGCGCTTCTTGGTCGTGACCGCGAGCGCGCGCAGCTTTCCCGAGCGCGTGAAGGAAAACGCCGCGGAGGCGGTGAGGAAGAGATAGGGAACCTGCCCGGCGAGCACGTCGGTCACCGCGGGGCCTCCTCCCTTGTAGGGCACGTGCACGAGGTTGATCCCGGTCTTGAGCTTGAGCAGCTCCGCCGCGATGTGGCCGGGCGTGCCGGCGCCGGGCGAGGCGTAGGTGTAGAAGCCCGGGCGCTCCTTGGCCGCGGCGACCAGCTCCTTCAGGGTCTTCGGCGCGTTCAGGTTCGCGGCGATGAGCTGCGGCGCGCTGACGACCAGCGACACCGGGGCGAAATCGCGCTCGACGTCGTAGCTGAGCTTGTAGAGGAAGGGATTGATCGTGTGCGAGGAGAGCGTGTACAGGAAGGTGTAGCCGTCGGGCGCGCTCCTCGCGACCGCCTCGGTGCCGACCGCGCCGCCGGCGCCGCCGCGGTTCTCGATGACGACCGTCTGCCCCAGATATTCGGACAGCTTCGGCTGCACGATGCGCGCGGTGATGTCGACCGTGCCGCCCGGCGGATAGGTCACGACGAGGCGGATCGGCCGGGACGGATACTCCTGCGCGATCGCGCCCAGGGCGGCGATCAGACCGAGCGCCGCTGCGGGCAGGCGGAGCTTCAAAGCTGCGACAGCATCGTCTCGGCGCCGCTCACCTCGTACTTCCCGGGCGCCTCGACGTTCAATTTGTTCACCACGCCGTTCTCGACCAGCATCGAGTAGCGCTGCGAGCGCATGCCCATGTTGCGCGCGCTCAGGTCGAGCTCCAGGCCGAGCGCCTTGGTCCAGTTGGCGCTGCCGTCGCCGAGCATGCGGATCTTTCCGCCCGCCTTCTGGTCGCGGCCCCAGGCGGCCATCACGAACGCGTCGTTGGTCGCCACGCACCAGATCTCGTCCACTTTCTTCGCCTTGAGCTTGTCGTAGTTCTTCACGTAGCTCGGCAGGTGCTTCGCCGAGCAGGTCGGCGTGTACGCGCCGGGAATGGCGAAGATCACCACTTTCTTGCCCTTCAGCGCGTCGCTCACTGCAACGTCCTTCGGCGGCATCGGGCAGCCCGCGGCCTCGTCGAATTCGGTGGATTCGGAAAGCTTGCCGTCGGGGAGCTTGTCGCCGACCTTGATCGTCATTTCGGTCTCCGGGAATGGTGAGTTCTTGGGAAGGGCTAGCATCGCGCAGTTGCATTGCAAAGTCAAAATGCCTTGCCGGGCACGCAGAGCGTGGCTATATTGCCCGCCATGCAGACCGTGGCGGAAGCGCGGCAGGACCATCGCCTGACCCTCTCCGAGGTGCTGCAGGCCATGGTCGCGGACGGGCTGGTGCCCAAGGCCGAGGCGGAAAAGCTCGTCGCCGACCGCAGGCTGCACCGCGGCGATCACCACCCGCTGGTCGTGGTCGCGGACCAGAAGTGGCGCTCGGCGAAGCCTCCCCACAGGGTCCTCGGCGTGGAGTCGCTCACCGAGTGGCTTGCGAAGCAGACGGGGATGGAGTACTTCCACATCGATCCCCTGAAGATCAACTTCTCCGCCATCACCGAGGTGATGTCGAGCGCCTACGCCGCGCGCTTCAGGGTGCTGCCGGTCGCGGTGAACACGAAGGAAGCGGTGATCGCGACATCCGAGCCCTACGTCAAGGACTGGGAGAAGGAGCTGAGGCAGGTGCTGCGGCTGGAGATCAAGCGCGTGCTCGCGAGCCCGCTCGACATCAGCCGCTACCAGGTCGAGTTCTACAACCTGGCGAAATCGGTGAAGGGCGCGGCGCAGAAGGGGGAGCAGCGCAGCGGCGTCGGCAACTTCGAGCAGCTCGTCGAGATCGGCCAGACCAACAAGCAGCTCGACGCCAACGACCAGCACATCGTTCACGTCGTCGACTGGCTGTGGCAGTACGCCTTCGACCAGCGCGCGAGCGACATCCACATGGAGCCGCGCCGCGACGTGGGCGAGGTGCGCTTCCGCATCGACGGAGTGCTCCACCCCGTGTACCAGATCCCCATGCCGGTGATGGCGGCGATGACCTCGCGCATCAAGATCCTCGGCCGCATGGACGTGGTCGAGAAGCGCCGGCCGCAGGACGGCCGCATCAAGACGCGCACCGCCGACGGCCAGGACGTCGAGCTGCGGCTGTCGACCCTGCCGACCGCGTTCGGCGAGAAGCTGGTGATGCGCGTGTTCGACCCGGAGGTCATCGTCAAGGACTTCGCCGAGCTCGGCTTCTCCGAGGACGACAAGGCGCGCTGGAAGCAGATGATCGAGCAGCCGAACGGGATCATCCTCGTCACCGGACCGACCGGCTCGGGCAAGACCACGACGCTGTACTCGACGCTGAAGACGCTCGCCACCCCCGAGGTCAACGTCTGCACCATCGAGGACCCGATCGAGATGATCGAGCCCGCGTTCAACCAGATGCAGGTGCAGCAGGCGATCGACCTCGGCTTCGCGGAGGGCGTGCGCGCGCTGATGCGCCAGGACCCGGACATCATCATGGTGGGCGAGGTGCGCGACCTGCCGACCGCGGAGATGGCGATCCAGGCCGCGCTCACCGGGCACCTGGTGCTCTCCACGCTGCACACCAACGACTCGGCGAGCGCCATCACGCGGCTTCTCGATCTCGGCGTCGCGCCCTACCTGCTCAACTCGACGATCCTGGGCGTCATGGCGCAGCGGCTGGTGCGCACCTTGTGCAGGCACTGCAAGGACAAGATCCCCTTCGACGAAGGGCGGGCGGGCGACATGAGCTGGGAGGAATTCGTCGCGCCTTGGAAGGCGAAGCGCCCGACGCACATCTACAGGCCCGTCGGGTGCCTCGAATGCCGCAACACCGGCTATTCCGGGCGTGTCGGGCTCTACGAGATCCTGCTGCTGTCCCCGGAAGTGCGGCGCCTCGTCACCGCCGAGGCCGACATCGCCAAGATCCGCGACATCGCCTACAAGGAAGGCATGAAGCCCCTGCGAATCAGCGGCGCGATGAAGGTGGCGATGGGCGTCACCACGCTCGAGGAAGTCATCAAGGTCGCGCCCCCGCCCGGTCAGGCGTGATCGAGCTGGCTCCTCCGCAGCCTGACCGATAGCCCGATCGCGGAGATCAGCGCCCCCGATAGCAGCGCCATGTCGAGGGGCATGCCCCGCCGGCGGATATCGAGCAGCAGCGCGATGCGGACCTGGTCGCCGCGGTTCCGCACTTCGTGCGGGAACGTGTCGTCCCACAGCAGGCACTCCCCGTTTGCGACCCGATGCTCCCGATGGTCGATCGTGAGAACCGCAGCAGGGCGGCCGTCGGCCAAGGTAGGCACCGACAGACCCATGTAGAAGCGGATCACCCCGCGGAACGGGCCGCGGTGCTCGGGCACGTGCTTGCCCGGCGCGAGAAAGGAGAGGGCGGCGGACAGGAC
>DATJYC010000020.1:0-21289 GCA_035499735.1 Burkholderiales bacterium | reverse complement strand
CGAACAACATCCGCCGCCGCGAGACCGGCGAGCACGACGTCAGGCAGATGACGATCCGCGACGGCCGGCCGCTCGCGGGCGAGCTCGACCTCGACGTGAACGGCTTCGAGCTCGTCGAGCACAGGACCGAAGTCCGCGACTTCTTCGACGCCGGCGAGCTGAAGCGCGTCTACTACCCCGAGGTCGAGGCGCTCGTGAGGAATGTATCGGGCGCGTCGCGCGTGGTGGTGTTCGACCACACGCTGCGCTCGGGCGACGAGGCCGAGCGCGAGGCGCGGCTGGTGAGGGAGCCCGTGCTCAACGTGCACAACGACTACACCGAGTGGTCGGGGCCGCAGCGCGTGCGCGACCTGCTGCCGGAGGAGGCCGGGAAGCTGCTCGAGCGCCGCTTCGCGATCATCCAGGTGTGGCGGGCTACAAACAAGCCGATCCAGTCGAACCCCCTCGCGATCGCCGACGCGAGGAGTCTCGCGCCGGGCGACCTCATACGCGCCGAGCGCCGCTACCCGAACCGCGTCGGCGAGACCTACCGGGTCGGCTACAACCCGGCGCACCGCTGGTACTACTTCCCGCGTATGAGGCGCGACGAAGCGCTGGTGTTCAAGGTGTTCGACTCGGCGAGAGACGGGCGCGCGCGCTTCACCGCGCACAGCTCCTTCGTGGATCCGACCACGCCAGCCGGCGCGCCTCCGCGCCAGAGCATCGAGGCGCGCACGCTCGCCTTCTTCTAGGCGGGCTCGACGTTCTCGTCCGCGACGTAGTCGCGGATCACGGCCTCGATTCCGGGGTCTGCCTTGAACCCCATCGCGAGCGCGCGCGGGGTCTGAAAGCGCACGGGCCAGCCCATCACGATTTTCTCGATGCGGGGATCGACCTTGAAGGAGACGCGCTTCGGCGCCCGGGGCGCGATCCTGCCCATCGCTTCGATCATCTCCGCGACGGTGACGGTGATCCCCGGAAGGTTGAGCGAGCGGTTGATGCCCCAGGCCGAGGGCGCAAGCTCGTGCGCGTGGATGAAGGCCTCGACGACGCGCCGCGGCGACAGCAGCCAAACGCCGGTCCCCGCCGGCAGCGGGCACTCGTACGCGATCCCGTTCAGCGGCTCGCGCACCACCGCGCTCGCGAAGGAGGACGCGGCGGCGTTCGCCTTGCCGGGGCGTACCACGATCGTCGGCAGGCGCAGCGACCGGCCGTCGATGTAGCCCTTGCGCGAGAAGTCGGCGATCAGGTACTCGCTCACCACCTTCTGCGAGCCGTAGGAGGTCTGCGGAACCGGCGTAGTCGAGTCGTCGAGCACGGCGGGGAGATCGCCGCCGAAGGCCGCGACCGAGCTCGCGAACACGAGGCGGGGCGGGCGCGTGCATCTGCGCGCTTCGTCCAGGACCGCGCGCACCCCGCCGAGGTTCACGCGCATGCCGAGGTCGAAGTCGGCCTCGGCCGCGCCCGAGACGACCGCCGCGAGGTGGAAGATCGCCGCGGTGTCGGGCGTGACCGCGCGCGCGGCGAACGCCGGATCGGAGATGTCGCCGGCGAGCGTCTCCAGGCGCGCGTCCTTCGGAAAATCGGGAAACGCCTGGTCGGCGAGCACCAGGCGCGTGATCCCGCGGCCGTCGAGCGCGCCGCGCGCGAGCAGCGCGCGCGCGAGCCTCGCGCCGATGAACCCGCCGCCTCCCGTGATGACGACCCGCATGGGGCCGATTCTATGACAACGCGGCGATCTTCTCGATGAGCGCGTGGTGGTCGATCGGCTTCGTCACGTAGTCCTTCGCGCCCTGGCGCAGGCCCCACAGGCGGTCGGTCGATCCGTCCTTGCCGGTGCACAGGATCACCGGGATGCCCTTGGTCCTCTCGTCTCGCGTGATCGCGCGCGTCGCCTCGTACCCGTTAGTGCCGGGCATGATGACGTCCATCAGGATGAGGTCGGGCAGCTCGGCCTTCGCCTTGGCGATGGCGTCGGCGCCGTCCACGGCGGTGACGCACTCGAAGCCGTGCGGCGAGAGCTTCTCCAGCAGGTACTGGCGGTCCGAAGGCGAGTCGTCGACGATCAGGATCTTCTGTACGGGCATGATGCTCCTCTATGGGTTGGGGTTGGATCTATTTCGCGATCGCGGGCCGCGGCCGGTCGCGGCGCCTGAGCAGGTTCTCCAGCGCCGCGGGCGGCAGCGGCCGGGAAGCGTGGTATCCCTGACAATCGTCGCAGCCGAGCTTGCAGAGCAGCGCGTGCTGCTCCGCGGTCTCGACGCCTTCGGCGACGACCCTGAGCGACAGGCTGCGCGCCAGCGACACGCTCGCGGCGACGATGGCGGCGTCGTCCGGGCTGTCGCAGACGTTGCGGATGAACGAGCCGTCGACCTTGAGCGTGCGCACCGGAAGGCGCTTCAGGTAGTCGAAGGTGGCGTAGCCCGTCCCGAAATCGTCGATCGCGAAGCCGATGCCCAGCGTCCGCAGCGCCTGGAGCGCCGTTTCGGTGCCCGGGTCCTTGCTGACCATCACGCTCTCGGTGATCTCGAGCTCGAGGCAGGAGGGAGAAATCCCCGTGCTGGCGAGGACCCGCGAAACCGTCCCGACCAGCTTGTCGTCGAGCTGCCGCGCGGACACGTTGATGCACATTCGTATCGGGTCCGCGCCCGCAGCCTGCCAGGCCTTCGCCTGCGCGGCGGCGGTCTCGAGCACCCACGCTCCGATCGCGTGGATGAGCCCGGTTTCCTCGGCAAGCGGGATGAACTGCGTCGGCGGCACCCAGCCGAGATCAGGGTTGTTCCAGCGGACGAGAGCCTCGACCGACCGGATCTCGCCGTCGGTGAAGCTCACCTGGGGCTGGTAGTGCACTTCGAGCTCGCCGTTCTCGAGGGCCCGGCGCAGCCGGACCTCCATGTCGAGCCTGCGCGAGATGCGGGATTCGGATTCCGGGGAGTAGAACTCGTGGTTGTCGCGCCCGTTGTTCTTCGCCTGGTACATGGCGACGTCCGCCCGCTTGAGCAGCTCCTCGGCCGACGTCCCGTCGCGCGGGAAGACGGCAATTCCGACGCTCGCCGACACGTAGACCTCGCTCTCGGCGACCGGGAACGGGCGCCTCAGCTCGGCGCGGATCCTGTCCGACACCGCGCAGATGCCCGGTGTCGTCTCGACCCCTTCCAGCAGCACGGTGAACTCGTCGCCGCCGAGGCGCGAGACGGTGTCGCCCTCGCGCACGCCGGCGCCTATGCGCCTTGCGGCCTCGCGCAGCACGAGGTTCCCGGCGTCGTGCCCGAAGACGTCGTTGATCCGCTTGAAGCGGTCCAGATCGACGAACAGCACCGCGATCGTGCCCTCGGAGCCGGCTGCGCTCTCGATGCCGCGCGAGAGGCGGTGGAGGAAGAGGCGCCGGTTCGGCAATCCGGTCAGGGCGTCGTGATCGGCCAGATGAAGCAGGCGGAGCTCGTTCTCCTTGTACCCGCTGATGTCTGTGATCGATCCGGCGACGCGCACGGGGTTGCCGCGCCGGTCCCAGATGCCGTGACCGCGCCCGCGGAACCAGCGGTATTCGCCGTTCCTGCACCGAAGCCGGAACTCCTCCTCTACCGAGACCCGCTCGTCGAACAGGCGGCGGACCGCCTTTCTCATGCGCGCGGCATCCTGCGGATGGACGACGAGATGCAGCCTGCTGAAGGGCTCGTCGGCGGTATACCCGAGCAGCTCGCGAAATCGGGGAAAGTAGTTGATCTGGTCGCTCGGCAGATCCCAGTCCCACTGTCCCTCGAGGGAGGCGCGGCGCAGCAGCTCGAGCCGCTCGCTCTCCGACGCGCCCGGCAGGCGCAGAGCGGCGATCTTCCGCGCGAGCCTCGTAACGCAGCGCAGCAGCGTCGCGCGGCGCGCCGGGGCCTTGCGCAGCACGGCCTGCGTCATGACGCGCTCCCTGATCGCGACTTGAGCAGGCTCGCCACTGCGGGCTCGAGCTGCATTTCCATGTCGCGCTTGGCGATGAATCCTTCGGCGCCCGCCTCCGCGGCCGCGCGGCGGTGGTGGGGGGTGTCGTGCATCGTCAGTATGATGATGCGGGTCCCGGGCTTCAGCGCCTTGATGCGGGAAGTGGCCTCGAGACCGTCGACGCCGCGGAGGTTGATGTCCATCAGCACGATGTCCGGACGGTCCGGCAGCGCGAGCGCCTCCTCGGCGGTCTCCACGCCGCGGACACGGCAGGCGGGGAACCGGCATTCGAGCCAGGTCACCACGCTTCGCCGCAGCGGCTCGTGGTCTTCGACCACCAGGATCGAGCAGCGCCTCGCCTGCCCGGGGAGTGTTCCGTTCTGGGTCTGCATGGGGCGGTGGAGTCCGGTCGAGTTCATCCGACGGAGGTCAGCCGGTTGCGGATGGCGAACTTCACCATGTCGCACAGGCCGCGCATGCCGAGCTTGTGCATCAGCCGGCAGCGGTAGGTGTCCGCGGACTTTCTGGAGATGCTGATGAGGGACGCGATCTTGGCGCTGCGGTGGCCTTCGGCGACGAGCTGGAGGATCTCCCGCTCGCGGCGCGAAAGGCTCTCGATGGGCGAGTCGGCGTCGAACCGGGCCTGGAAGCGCTCAGCGATTTTCGGGCTGACGAAGCGCTTGCCGACGTGCACCGCCCGGATCGCGGCCACGACTTCGTCCGCCGCCGATTCCTTGAGCACGTAGCCTACGGCCCCGGCGCGGACCGCCTGGTGGCAGTGCTCGATTGTCGCGTGCATCGAAAGCATGACCACCTTGGTCATCGGGCAGCGCCCGGCGAGCTGGCGCGTGGCCTCGATGCCGCACAGCACGGGCATCGAGATGTCCATCAGGACGACGTGGGGCCGCAGGCGCTGGACCTCGCGGACGGCTTCGCGGCCGTTGGCCGCGGTTCCCACGACATCGATGCCGGCGTGCGCGGCGAGGAGCGAGCGCAGCCCTTCGCGCACCAGGGTGTGATCGTCCGCGATGAAAACCGTGATCCGCATGGTTCCTCTCCTGAACGAATGCCGATGCGGCATTGTCCCGGGGCCGGGCGGGGAGAAGAATCAGCGCGCGCCTACCCGCGCGTGGGATGTCGCCGATCCCCGTGTAGGGCTTTTCCTACACGCGAAGACGGGAGCTACTTGACCAGCTGGTGAGCGACCGCGTAGCGGACGAGCTCGGCGTCGCTGCCCACCCCGAGCTTCTGCATGACGCGGGTCTTGTAGGTGCTCGCGGTCTTGGGACTGAGGTGGAGGTCCCGAGCGATCGCCTTGAGGGGCTTTCCGGAGGCGAGCAGGACGAACACCTGGCTTTCGCGCTCCGAGAGCAGCTCGTGCAGGGCTCTGGCGGCGCCGTCCCCGAAAGCGAGCCGCTCGGCGAGCTCCGGGCCAATGTAGCGTCCGCCCGCGGCGACCCTTCTCAGGGCGGCGACCAGCTGCTCGGGCTCGCTGTCCTTGGTGATGTAGCCGGCCGCGCCGGCCTTGAGCATCCGCGAGGCGATCGGCGCGTCGGCGTGCATGCTGTGCACGAGCACCGCCACCCCGGGATGATCCGCCCTGACGCGCTTAACGAGCTCGACGGCGTCGGTCGCGGGCATGCTGACGTCCATCAGCAGCACCTCGACCGCCGTCGCCCCCAGCTTCTCGAGGACGTCCGCCCCGTCGACCGCCTCGGCGGAAATGACGATGTCCGGCGACATGGCGAGGATGTGGCTCAGGCCCCGCCGCACCACGGCGTGATCGTCGGCCACGAGTATCCGGATCGGCTTCATCACAGGGGTATCGACACCGACACCTGTGTTCCCTCCTCGAGCACGCTGGAGATGTTCAGGGTCCCGTGGAGCATGATGACGCGCTCCCGGATGCCGAGCAAGCCGAAGGTCTTCTTCCTGCGCACCGCCTCGACGTCGAAGCCCCGGCCGTCGTCCTTGACGTCCAGCCGGATGTGCGTGCTGTTGCTCCGCAGGTGGATCTCGACGTTGCGCGCGTCGGCGTGGCGGGAGATGTTCGTCAGGGATTCCTGGAGGATGCGGAACAGGACGATCGCGCGGTCCTCGGGCAGGTCGATGTCGTCGTCCTCGACCCTGACCTCGCAGCGGATGCCGCTGCGCTTCTGGAACTCGTCGACCAGCCACTCGATCCCGGGAAGGATCCCGAGGTCGAGCGCAGAGGGGCGCAGCGCGGTCGCCACGTCCCGGACGAGCTGGATGATGTCGTCGACCCGCCCCTTGAGGTCCTGTATCTCCTTCGCCGTCTTGGGCGCGCTCTTCGCGGACTCCAGGCCGATCACCGCGAGGTCCATCTTGAGCGCGGTCAGCGCCTGCCCCATCTCGTCGTGGATCTCGCGCGCGATGTGAGCCCGCTCTTCCTCGCGCACCGACTCGTGATGCGCCGACAGCTCGCGCAGCAGCTCCTGGTGCTCGTGCAGCCCCTTCTCCGCGTCCTTCCTCTCGGTGATGTCGATGGCCTGGAACAGGATGAACTTCCTGCCCCTGAAGTCGATCAGCGCGGCCGAGCAGAGGGCGTCCCTCACTTGCCCGTCCTTGCGCCGCAGGCGGATCTCGCGCGCGTGGACCGCCTCGTCCCGCTGCAGGTCCTCGACCAGGCGCCGCCGCTCCTGGGGATCGGGCCAGAACCCGAGTGCGACCGAGCTGCGGCCGATCATCTCTTCGCGGGTGTACCCGCTCAGCCGCTCGCCGGCCGGGTTGACCAGCATGAAAGTCCCGTCCTCGACGCTCGCGATGGTGATGGCCTCGGGGCTGCCGTCGATCATCCGGGCCAGGCGCTGCTCCGACTCCTCGAGAAGGAGCTGGGCGCGGCGGCGCTCGGTGATATCCCTGAAGATCGACAGCAGCACCGTCTCTCCCTGGAGGTCGATGACCGTGGCGCGCGCGAGCACGTCCCGCTTGTCGCCGGCGGGAGTGCGGATGGAGTGCTCGTACTGGCGGACGCCTCCGCCCGGGGTCATGGCCGGCAGCGCCAGCATCGCCATGCGCTCGTGCGCGTCGCGCCAGATCCCGAGGTCGGTTTCCGTGCGGCCGACGACATCGTCCCGGGCGCGGCCGAGGATGCGCAGGAAGGCGTCGTTCGCCTCGATGACGCGCCCCTCCGCGACCGAGGTGACCACGATGCCGTCCGGCGACATCCGGAACACCTGGCCGAAGCGCTGCTCGTGCATGCGCGCGCTATCCAGGGCCTGGCGCAGCTCGGCGGTCTTGGCGGAGACCTTGAGGCGGAGCGTGCGGTTCCACGCGACCAGCAGCGCCGCGGCGGCCAGGATCCCCGCGAAGCCCGCCGCCAGGTAGTACAGATAGCGCGTGTCGAACGGCGTGCGCAGCGGCGTTCCCGTCCAGCGCGTGTCGATATCCTGCAGCTCGTCGGCGCTGATCTGCTCGAAGCCCTTCTGGATGAAGTCGCGGAGCTCGGTGCGCCCCTTGGCGACCGCCCAGTGGAAGCGCGCCACGTAGAGCGGCTCGGTCTGGCGGAACTCCCCCTCGAGGCTGTCCTTGAAGATGAAGTATTCCGCGGCCGGGACGTCCATGCAGAAGAGCGGCACTTCCCGGGTGCGCGCCGCCTCGACCACGGCGTCGGAGGTCGGGAAGCTGCGCAGCGTCGTGATGCCGTGCTCCTCGAGCCAGGCCGCGCAGGCGCTGCCGTCCTTGGCGCCGATAGTGAAGCCGCGCATGCTCGCCACGGTGTTGATGCCGCTGATCGACTTGTGGAAGTAGACGCGCGCGTCCACGTCCGCGTAGCCGGGGGAGAACTCGTAGAGCGGCGCGCGCGCCTCGGTGTAGGCGAGCGCGTCGATCACGTCGGCGGAACCTTCCTGCACGCTTTGCTGGGCCTTGGCCCATTCCATTCCCACGACGCTCGCGGGAACGCCCGTCCTCCCGGACCAGAGCGCCCACTTGTCGACGAGTATCCCCTCCAGCTCGCCCGAGCCGTCGCGGAACAGGTAGGGCGGATAGTTCCCGTCGCTCACGACCACGAGCCGTTCGGGAGGCGAGAACGCCAGAGCGCCCTGGCCGTCCGCGAACAGCAGGGCGGTCAGGACGAAGAGAGTCCTCATCTGCTCCGCCGTGCTACCGGAGCAGGCCGCCGACCGCCTGGCTCATCGCGGCCGAATGCTGCGGCAGCCACAGCACGATCCCGGGCACGTAGGTGCACACGATGAGCGCGGCGAACAGCGGCACCAGCCAGGGCAGTATCGCCATCGTGGTGCGCTCGATCGAGAGCTTCGCCGTGCGCGACAGCACGAACAGCACCGTCCCCAGCGGGGGGTGCAGCAGCCCGATCATCAGGTTGAGCACCATCACCAGCCCGAAGTGCACGAGGTCGATGCCCAGCTTCTGGCAGATCGGCACCAGGATCGGCACGAGCAGCGTGATCGCCGCCACCGGCTCGAGAAAGCAGCCGATGAAGAGCATGAGGACGTTGGCGAGGAGCAGGAACACCCAGGGAGTGTGGGTGAAGGACAGCACCCACGCGGCGACGGCGTCGGTCACGCGCGTCACGGTCAGCAGCCAGCCGAAGATCGACGCCGCCGCGACGATGAGGAGCACCGTCGCCGTGGTCTCTATGGTGTCCATCGAGATCTTGGCGAGCATGCGCAGGCTGAGCGTGCGGTACCACCCGAACCCCAGGACGAGCGCGTACGCCGAGGCGATGATCGCGCCCTCGGTCGGGGTGAATACGCCGAAGGTCATGCCGCCGAGCAGGATCACCGGAGTCATGAGCGCGAGGAAGGCGTCCGCTCCGGTGCGCAGGAGCGCCGGCCAGGAGAACGTCGCGTCGCTCCCGTACTTGCGCCGGTGCGCGTACCAGCTCACCGTCGCCATCATGAACACGCCCATCACGATGCCCGGGATCACGCCCGCGAGAAAGAGCTGTCCGATCGAGACGCCCGCCATCATGCCGTAGATGACGAAGGGCAGCGAAGGCGGGATGATGGGGCCGAGGGTCGCGGAGGCGGCCGTGACGCCTACCGAGAAATCGATCGGGTAGCCGTGGTCCTTCATCGCCTTGATCTCGATCGTTCCCAGACCGGCCGCGTCGGCGATCGCGGTGCCCGACATGCCGGCGAAGATCATCGACCCCACGATGTTCACGTGCCCGAGCCCGCCGCGCAGCCAGCCGACCAGCGCCAGCGCGAAGTTGTAGATGCGGTTGGTGATGCCCGCCGAGTTCATGAGGTTTCCCGCGAGGATGAAGAAGGGCACGGCGAGGAGCGGAAAGGAATCGATGCCGCCGTACATGCGGTGGATCACGACGAAGTCGGGGATCGTTCCCGAGATCATCACGTAGGCGAGCGAGGCGACCACCATCGCCAGCGCTACCGGCAGGCCGAGGAGCATGAGCGCGACGAAGCCGGCGAGCAGCACCGCGGTCACGGCGCGTCCTCCCGGACGTCGGGCCGCTCGAGGATGCTGTGCCCTTGCCGCCAGTGCGCCCGCGCGACCTGCAGCGAGCGCCCGAGCATGAGCGCGAACCCGGCGAGCATCGCGCCGAACACGAGGCCGATCGGCAGCTCGACCACGGCCATGCGCTGGCTGCCGATCCTCTGCAGCAGCAGCCAGGTCAGCCAGGCCGCGTAGCCGAAGAAGGCGATGCGGACGGCGTCGACGAAGGTCGACGCGGCGCGCGCGACTCCGCGCGGAAGGAAGCGGTAGACGAAGTCCACCTGGATGTGGGAATTCTTCCTCACCGCCATCGAGCAGCCGAGGAAGGTCACCGCGATGAGCAGGTAGCGGGCGATCTCCTCGGTCCAGCCCGCCGCGTCGTTGAGGACGTAGCGGGTGAACACCTGGTAGAACACCACCGCCGCGAGGATCCAGAACGCCGCCAGCACGATCCAGTCCTCCCACGCGTAGACCGAGAGGCGGACCTCCCCGTCGACGGCGTGGAAGCGGCCGTCCTCGCCGAGGACGTGGTCGCTTCCCGCGTCGTCCAGAGCCGAGCGAGGGACCTCGTCAAGCACGGTGAGCGCGCGCTATTTGAGCGCCTGCACCTTGTCGTACAGCGCCTTGTCCCAGGCCACGTCCGGGCCGACGAGGAAGCTCGCGAACGCGCGCTTGAACGCGGCGCGGTCGGATTTCACCACGGTCTTGCCGTATTTCTTCGCGAACTCGTCGACGAGCCGGGTCTCCGAGGCCGCGATCTCGAGCGTGGCCTTGGCGCAGGCCTCATGGAACACGCTCTCGAACACCTCGCGCTCGCCCACCGAGAGCCGGCTCCACAGCGAGCCGCTCACGATGACCATCAGCATCTCGGTGATGTGGCCGGTGAGGTTGATGTGGGACTGCACCTCGTAGAACTTCTTCGCGAGGATCGTCGGAAGGGGGTTCTCCTGCGCGTCCACCGTGCCGTTCTGCAGCGCGAGGTAGACCTCGGCGAAGGCGATCGGGGTGGCGTTCGCGCCCACGACTTTCGGGTACATGATGTACAGAGGCGCGTCGGGCACGCGCAGCTTCAGGCCCTTCATGTCCTCGGGCTTCACGATGGGCTTGTTCGCGGTGGTGTGCCGCACGCCGTAGTAGACGAACGCGATCGGCTTGTTGCCGCTCTTCTTGTAGTACTCCTCGGCGAGATCCTGCAGCACCTGGCTCTCGGCGTACTTCTTCCAGTGGTTGAAGTCGCGGAACATGTACGGCGCGCCGCCGATGCCGAGCGGAGGGTAGGTGCGCGCCGCGAAGGCCTGGCCGGTGTAGATGATGTCGACCGTGCCGAGCGACAGCGACTGGTTGATCTGCGTCTCGTTGCCGAGCGACGACGCCGGAAACACGTCCATGGTGTAGGCGTTGTTGGTGCGCCTGGCGATCTCGCCCGCGGCCCACAGCGCCCAGGTGTGGTAGGGCTCGGAGGTCTCGTAGACGTGGGCGAACTTCAGCTTCTGCTGCGCGAGCGCCGGGGCGGCGAAAAGCGCGGTGAGGAGCAAAGCGGCGAGCAACTTGGGCACGGCGGTCTTCATGACGGCTCCCTCGTGAGTATTCTATGGAAAGCGATTCCGGTCAGAACCACTTGATGCTGAAGATCTTCGCGAGCGGCATTTTCGTGCGCCGCCACTGGGGATCGTCCTTGAATGTCCCGAACAGGCGGTCCCAAACGGTCGTCGCGAACGCGAAATTGTGTTCCCGCTGGTCGTGCTTGTGGTGGAAATAGTGGACAGGCCGCTCGATCCAGAACGCGAGGCTCGGATCGGTGTGCTGCAGCTCGTGGACGTACGCCGAATACGCCCCGTAGCCCAGCGCGCCCGTCACCCATCCCGCGGCCGCCCACGGGGAAAGCGGCAGCCACAGGGCGGCGGCAAGAACGACCGGGACGGCGCCCGGCCTGACGTAGGCCCAGTATTCCTCGAGCCAGCTGCGCGGCGCGTTCCGGGCGTGATGATCGGCATGGTCCGCGGCCTTGAGCACCCGCCAGTGCTGCAGCCGGTGCACCCAGTACTCGGCGAGGCTCCCGACCAGGACGCCCGAGAACAGACCGAGAAGGAATGTCATGATTCAAGAATAGCGTCGGGTGCGCCGGAAGCCTAGTGGTTGTCGCGCGGCACGAAGGCGCCGCTCTTTCCCGCCAGGAAATCCAGGTCCGCGCCCTCGTTGGCCTGCAGGACGTGGTCGTGGTAGAGCTTCCAGTAGCCGCGGTCGAGCGGGGGCTCGGGCGGCTTCCATTTCTTCCGGCGGGCGGCGAGCTCCTTCTCCGGGACGAGGAGCTCGAGCTTCCGCTTCTCCACGTCGAGCTCGATCTCGTCGCCGTTCTCGACCAGCGCCAGAGTGCCTCCCGCAGCGGCCTCGGGGGCGGCGTGCAGCACCACGGTGCCGTAGGCGGTGCCGCTCATGCGCGCGTCCGAGATCCGCACCATGTCGGTGACGCCGCGCTTCAGCAGCTTGGGCGGCAGCGGCATGTTGCCGACCTCGGCCATGCCCGGGTAGCCCTTGGGCCCGCAGTTCTTCAGCACCATCACGCTGCGCTCGTCGACGTCGAGCTTGGGGTCGTCGATGCGCTTGTGGAAGTCCTCGATGTCCTCGAACACCACCGCGCGGCCCCGGTGCTTCATCAGCGCGGGCGTGGCCGCCGAAGGCTTGATGATCGCGCCGTCGGGGCAGAGATTGCCGCGCAGCACCGCGATGCCGGTCTCGCGCTTGAACGGCTTCGCGAACGGGAAGATGACGTCCTGATTCCAGCAGGGCGCGTCCTTGTTGTTGTCCCAGATCGACGCGCCGTTCGCGGTGAGCGCATCCTTGTGGAGCTTTCCATTCTCGCCCAGCTCGCGGATCACCGCCGGCAGTCCGCCCGCGTAACAGAAGTCCTCCATCAGGTACTTGCCGTTGGGCATGAGGTTGACGAGGCAGTGCACGCCCCGCCCGAGCCGGTCGAAGTCGTCGAGCGACAGGTCGACGCCGATGCGCCTCGCGACCGCGATGAGGTGGATCACGGCGTTGGTCGAGCCGCCGATCGCCGCGTTCGCGCGGATCGCGTTCTCGAAGGCCTCGCGCGTGAGGATCTTCGAGAGCGTGAGCTTGTCGTGCACCATCTCGACCGCGCGCCGGCCGGCCAGGCGCGCGATCACGCTCCTGCGCGCGTCCACGGCGGGGTAGGCGGCGTTGCCGGGCAGGCCCACGCCGAGCGCCTCGACCATGGAGGCCATCGTCGAGGCGGTGCCCATGGTCATGCAATGCCCGTGCGAGCGGCTCATGCACGACTCGGCCTCGTGGAATTCCTCGAGCGTGATCCTGCCGGCGCGCAGGTCCTCCGACATCGACCAGGTGTTCGTGCCCGAGCCGATGTCGGTGCCGCGGTACTTGCCCGAGAGCATGGGGCCGCCCGAGACGCCTATCGTCGGCAGGTCCACGCTCGCCGCGCCCATGAGGAGCGCGGGCGTGGTCTTGTCGCAGCCCATGAGGAGGACCACGCCGTCGAGCGGGTTCGCGCGGATCGACTCCTCGACGTCCATGCTGGCGAGGTTGCGGTAGAGCATCGCGGTGGGGCGCAGCAGCGTCTCGCCGAGCGACATCACCGGGAACTCCATGGGGAATCCGCCCGCCTCGAGCACGCCGTTCTTCACGTGCTCCGCGAGGATGCGGAAGTGGCTGTTGCACGGCGCGAGCTCCGAGAAGGTGTTGCAGATGCCGATCACCGGGCGCCCGTCGAACTGGTCCTGCGGCACGCCGCGGTTCCTCACCCAGCCGCGGTAGATCATGCCGTAGATGTCCTGGCGGCCGAACCACTGGATGCTGCGTAACTGCGGCTTCTTCGCCATCAGTACGTTCCCCTTCCACCCGAGATGTCGAACACCGCGCCGGTCGAGAAAGAGCAATCCTCCGAAGCCAGCCAACACACGAGCGCGGCGATTTCTTCCACCGTGACGAAGCGGCCCATCGGGATCTTGGAGAGCATGTAGTCGATGTGCTGCTTGGTCATCTGGTCGAAGATCGCGGTCCTGGCGGCGGCGGGTGTGACGCAGTTGACGAGCACGCCGGTCTGCGCGAGCTCCTTCCCGAGCGACTTCGTGAGCGAGATCACTCCGGCCTTCGACGCGCTGTAGGCGACGGCGTTGGGGTTGCCCTCCTTGCCTGCGATCGAAGCGATGTTGACGATGCGCCCGTACTTTCTCTCGACCATCCGGGGCGCGACCGCGCGGCAGCACAGGAACTGGCTGGTGAGATTGACCTTGAGCACTCTCTCCCATTCCTCGAGCGGGTACTGGACCGTCGGCACGTTCGCGCCGGCGATGCCGGCGTTGTTGACCAGCACGTCGATCTTGGTGAACTCGGTGACGGCCCGCGCGGCCGCCTTCTCGACCGCCGCGGGATCGGTGACGTCCACCGGGTCCTTCTTCGCGGCGACGTCCCACACGCGCACGGTGGCGCCCGAGGCCTCCATACGCTCGACGATCGCGGCGCCGATGCCCTGGGCCCCGCCCGTGACGATGGCGACCCTTCCCCGCAGATCGAGACGATTCATTCCCTCCAACCTATTCTTTGACTGCGCCGGTCATGCCCGAGACATAGTACTCGACGAAGAAAGAGTAGAGGATCGCGACGGGAAGCGAGCCGAGCAGCGCCCCCGCCATGAGCGCGCCCCAGTGGTAGACGTCGCCCTCGACCAGCTCGGTGACGACGCCCACCGGCACGGTCTTCACCTCCGAGGACGAGACGAAAGTGAGCGCGTAGATGAACTCGTTCCACGACAGCGTGAAGGCGAAGATCCCCGCCGAGATCAGGCCGGGAACGGCGAGCGGCAGCACGATCTTCACGAGGATCTGCCAGCGCGTCGCGCCGTCGATCAGAGCGCACTCTTCGAGCTCGTAGGGGATCGAGCGGAAATACCCCATCAGGAGCCAGGTGCAGAACGGGATGAGGAAGGTCGGGTAGGTGAGGATCAGCGCCCAGCGCGTGTCGAACAGTCCCAGCTTGAACACGATGGTCGCGAGCGGGATGAACAGGATCGACGGCGGCACGAGGTAGGCGAGGAAGATCGCCATGCCCGTGCCCTTCGCGCCGCGGAAGCGCAGCCGCTCGATCGCGTACGCGGCGAGCACGCTCGCCGCGAGCGAGGCGAAGGTCGAGACGACCGAGACGATGACCGTGTTCCACATCCAGTCCGGGTACGACGTGTGGAACAGGAGCTTCTCGAAGTGCGCGAACGTCGGGCTGTGGATCCAGAAGGGGTTGGCCTCGCGGCTGATCAGCTCCGCGTCCGGCTTGAACGAGGTCATCACCATCCAGTAGAAGGGGAAGAGGAGGACGACGAGGAAGCAGAGGAGCGGCAGGTACAAGGTCACCCAGCGCCGCGGCAGCGATTCGAGGTAGTCCATTCCCCTGGAGTCTTCGGCGCTCACTTGTCTCCGCCGCCCTGCTGCCACGCTCGCCGCTGCAGCCCGAAATACGAGAACAGGATCGCGGCAAGCAGGAAGGGCACCATCGCGGTGGCGAGCGCCGCGCCTTCGCCGAGGTTGCCGCCGGGAATCGCGCGCTGGAAGGAGAGCGTCGCCATGAGGTGCGTCGCGTTGAGCGGGCCGCCGCGCGTCAGCACGTAGATCAGCTGGAAGTCGGTGAACGTGAACAGCACCGAGAACGTCATCACCACCGCGATGATCGGCGTGAGCATCGGCAGCGTGACGTGCCTGAACTTCTGCCACTCGCTCGCGCCGTCGAGCGCCGCCGCCTCGTAGAGCGTGGGCGAGATGGTCTGGAGCCCCGCGAGCAGGCAGATCGCGACGAAAGGCACGCCGCGCCAGATGTTCGCCGCGATCGTCGAGAGGCGCGCGGCCCAGGGCTCGCCGAGGAAATCGATGTAGGTGGTGATGAGCCCCATTCTCGCGAGCGCCCACGACACCACCGAGAACTGGGCGTCGTAGATCCACCAGAAGGCGATCGCCGAGAGCGCGGTCGGCACGATGAAGGGGAGCAGCACGATCGCGCGCACGAACGACTTGAACGGCAGGTGGCGGTTGAGGAGCAGCGCGAGCCACAGGCCCAGGCCGAACTTCACGATGCTCGCGAGAATCGTGTAGAAGAGCGTGTTGAACAGCGACAGGCGCGCGAGCGAGTCGCCGTACAGCGACTCGAAGTTCTCCGCGCCGATCCAGTGGCCCGGCCGGCCGATGCGCGCGTCGGTGAAGCCCAGCCACAGCCCGAGCCCCAGCGGATAGGTGAGGAATACGAGCAGCAGCACCGCCGCGGGCAGCATGAAGGCGAGCCCCAGCGCGTTGCGGTTGTCGAGGAGGTTGCGCATCGCCGCCTAGGCCCGCCCGGGGGCCGACACCGACTGGTTGAACACGCGCACGTAGTTGCCGCCGGCGAGCTTGCCGACGTCCGCGGCGGAGAAGCCCACGCGCCGCAGCAGCTGCACGACGACGGGGAAATCTCCGTAGTCGGTCCAGATCGCCTCGGTCGTCCCGAAGCCGGAGTTGTCGGTGCCGAGCGCCACGTGATCGACCCCCAGAATTTCCGCTGCATGGGCCACGCCGTCGGCGTAGCGCGAGAGCGTAAGGAAGCTCGGGCTCGCCCAGATGCCGACCACGCCGCCGGTGTCGGCGACGAGCCTGCCGTGCTGGGTCGGGATCAGCCGCGTGTAGGGATCGAGGATGCGCGGGGTGAGGTTGGTATGGGACAGCACGAGCGGGGTGCGGCTCGCGCGCGCCGCCCCCTCCACCATCGCCATCGTTCCGTGCGCGACGTCCACCACCACGCCGACCCGGTTGCATTCGGCGATGACGTCGCGGCCGAGCGGCGTCAGGCCGCCCTGCGTCGGCGTCTCGGTCTGGTTGTCTCCCAGGTCGCTGCGCAGGTAATGCACCAGCTGCAGATGCCGCACGCCTCGGCGATGGACCTCGGCGATCCGCTCGAGCTTCCCGTCCAGGAACTGGCACCCCTCGATGGCCTGCACGATGGAGGGCGCGCGGTCGTGGTGCGCCGCCTCGAGGTCCCCCGGCGAGAGCGCGCGGCGCAGCCCCTGATCCTTCACGATGGAATCGAACCAGGCAAGGCGGCTCTGCGCGAGACGCCACAACTCGCCGGGTCGGGGCGCGCGCGTCACGACGACGCGGTTTTGCGGATCGCGCCGCAGGACCGGCAGGTCGCCCGCGTGCTGGAGGCACACCGCGGTCATGCGCCCCTCGCGCATGCGCGCCGCGAGGTCGTACGTCGGCGTGCGCCGCCCGTTCGCACCCGCGGCGTGCGAATGAATGTCTACCCCGATGACGCCGTCGAGCAGCCGTGCGGTCTCGGGGTCGGACTCCAGCACGTCGGCGCCGTGCGACGCGCATGCCCCGAGCGCGAGCGCGCCCAGCGCCGCCAGCGCCTCGCGGCGCGTGACGCCTGCGCGCCCGCGAGGGCTCCCGGGGCTCACGCTGCCCTAGACCTTGTAGTACCGCTCGGCCCGCTTCTGCGCCTTCTGCGCCGCTTCCTTCGGCGTGCTCGCCCCCGAAGCGGCCTCGGCGACCATGTTGACGACGATGAAGTCGGCCATGCACTGCGCGGAGGCGTACCCCGGCTTCCCGGAGTAGCTGTTCGGCAGCATGATCTTCATGCAGTCGCGGTACGGCGTGTGCTTGGGGTCGGAAGTCCAGATCGGGTTCGATTCGTACGCGCGCAGCGGATGCGTGACGTAGCCGATCGAGGCCGCCTGCCAGGGCTCGTACTGCTCCTTCTCCATCATGAAGCGCAGGAACTCCTTCGCCGCGTTCGGGTACTTGGTGTACTTGAAGATCATCTGGTTGAAGAACAGGTGCAGCTCGGTCGGCTTGCCCACCGGCCCGACCGGCAGGTTGGCGTGGCCGATGTCGGCCGCCATCGCCTTGAGCTTCGGGTCCTGCGAGGTCTTCGCCGCGTAGTAGATCGAGATGCCGTTCTCGGTGACGCTGATCTGGTCGTCGAGGAAAGCCTTGTTGTTGTTCGGGTCGAGCCAGGCGAGCGTTCCCGGGACGAAGGTCTGGTACAGCTCCTTCGCGTACTCGAGCGCCTGCAGCGTCTGCGGGCTGTCGACGACGACGTTGTTCTTGTCGTCGACGAGCTTGCCGCCGAAGGACCACAGCAGCCAGTGAGTCCAGGTGTTGCCGTCGCCGGTGGCGTTGCCGAGCGCGAAGCCGAGCGGGTGGTTCTTCGCCTTCAGCGCCTTGGCGAGCTTCAGGAATCCGTCCATGTCCCTGGGGAAGGAATCGAAGCCCGCCTCCTTCATCTGGCCGATGCGGTAGACGAAGGTGTTGCCCGCCGCGCCGAGCGGAAGGCCGATCCAGCGCTTGCCGCCGGGCTGGAGGTATTGCCGGCAGACGTCGTACCAGCCGCCGTACTTCCTGCCGAGGTACTCGGCGAGGTCGGTCACGTCGAGCAGCTTCTCGGGATAGAGGTTCGCGTCGTCGAAGGTCGACAGGATGATGTCCGGCCCCGAGCCGACGTTCGCCGCGACCGCGGCCTTCGGACGCACGTCCTCCCAGCTCTCGTTGTCGACGCGCACCTCGACGCCGGTCCGCTTGGTGAAGGCGGCGACGTTCTTCATGTATTGGTCCTCGTCGCCCTGCACGAAGCGCTTCCAGCGCAGCACGCGCAGCTTCGCGCCCTTCTCCGGTTTCCAGGCGGTCTGTGCTGTAGCGACGAGCGGCACGCCCGCCGCCGCCCCGCCTGCGAGGCCTGCGGAGACCTTCAGGAAATCCCTGCGATTCATGTAGCTCATGACCCCTCCTTGGTTGACGTCTTAGGCGAGACGATTGCCGCTCGCCGGATCGAAAAGGAAAGTCTGCCGGGGCTTGAGGCGCACCGCCTCGCCCGGATGGAAGGCGTGCCGCTCGCGCACGACCGCGGTGACGTCGACGCCCTCGACCTTGCAGTAGATCTGGGTGTCGGCGCCGGTGGGCTCGACCACGACGACCTCGGCCGCGAGCCCGTCGTCGGCGATGTCGAGGTGCTCGGGGCGCACGCCGACGAGCACGTCGCGGCCGTTGCGCCTCTCGGGCAGGAAGTTCATCGCCGGCGAGCCGATGAAGCCGGCGACGAACAAGTTCGCCGGATCGTCGTACAGCTCGAGCGGCGAGCCGACCTGCTCGACGCGCCCCGAGTTCATCACCACGATCTTGTCGGCCATGGTCATCGCCTCGATCTGGTCGTGGGTGACGTAGACCGAGGTCGTCTTCAGGCGCTGGTGCAGCGCCTTGATCTCGGTGCGCATCGCGACCCTGAGCTTCGCGTCGAGGTTGGAGAGCGGCTCGTCGAACAGGAACACCTGCGGCTTCCTCACGATCGCGCGGCCCATCGCGACGCGCTGGCGCTGCCCGCCCGAGAGCTGGCGCGGGTAGCGCGCGAGGTACTCCTGCAGCCCGAGGATCTGCGCCGCCTCCTCGACGCGCGCGCGCGTCTCCTCCCTCGACTCGCCGGCGAGCTTGAGGCTGAACGCCATGTTGTCGAACACGCTCATGTGCGGATAGAGCGCGTAGTTCTGGAACACCATGGCGATGTCGCGCTCCTTGGGCGCGACCGAGTTCACGACCTTCGCGCCGATCGAGATCGTTCCCGCGGAGATCTCCTCCAGGCCCGCGATCATGCGCAGCAGCGTCGACTTGCCGCAGCCCGAGGGGCCGACCAGCACGCAGAACTCGCCGTCCTCGACCGCGACGTCCACGCCGTGCAGGACTTCGGTCGAGCCGAAGCTCTTCTTCACGCCGGAGAGAGTGACCGAAGCCATGGGGGATCCAGGGGGGGCGAGGGCAGGTTAGCTGCGCCCGCCGTGGCGGTCAAGTTGTGACCGATGACTTTGGCGTAGACTTTCCATATGCGTTCGTCGCTGGTTGGATTGCTGCTTTTGGGAATCACGGCGAGCGCCGCGGCCGAGGAGGCCACCTTCTCGGTCCGGCAGCTCACGCCGGAGACGGCGCTCGCGCTCGCGCAGGCGGCGCTGGAGCGCTGCCGCAAGCAAGGGTTCCAGGTCGCGGTCGCGGTGGCCGACCGCGGCGGGGTCGTGCAGGTGCTGCTGCGCGACCGTTTCGCCGGCCCGCATACCGTCGACACTGCGATCAGCAAGGCCTGGACCGCGGTGTCGTTCCGCATCAGCACGCTCGAGCTCATGGAGGACACGGCGCCGAACAAGCCGGCGAGCGGCATTCGCAACCTTCCCCGCGTCGCGGCGATCGGCGGCGGCGTGCCGATCGAGGCGCAGGGCTCGATCCTCGGCGCGGTCGGCGTGTCGGGCTCGCCGAACGGGACGAGCGACGACGCGTGCGCCAAGGCCGGAATCAAGGCGATCGCCGATCGCCTCGAATTCTGAGCGTGCAGCCGAAGAAGATCCTGATCACGGGCGCCGCGGGAGACGTGGGCGGGCACTTGCGCCGCGAGCTCGCCGGGCGCTACGCCCTCAGGCTCTCCGACATACGTCCCGTCCCCGGCCTCGCGCCCGAGGAGGAATTCATCCGCGGCGACTGCGCCAGCCTGCGCGACATGCTCAAGGCGACGAAAGGCGTCGGGGCGGTCGTGCACCTCGGCGGCTTCTCGGTCGAGGGCTCGTGGGAGACGATCCTGCGCGCCAACATCGTCGGCACCTACAACGTGTTCGAGGCGGCGCGGCGCAACGGCGCGCGCCGCATCGTGTTCGCGACGAGCAACCACGCGGTCGGCTTCTACGACCGCGACGAGACCATAGACCATCGCGTCTATCCCAAGCCCGACAGCCGCTACGGCGTGTCGAAGGTGTTCGGCGAGGCGCTCGGCAGCCTCTATGCCGACAAGTACGGAATGGAAGTCGTGTGCGTCAGGATAGGCAACGTCAACCCCAGGCCCATGGACAAGCGGCGGCTGTCGATCTGGCTCTCGCCGCGCGACCTCGCTCAGCTCGTCTCCATCGCGGTCGACCGGCCCGGGATCCGCTTCGAGATCGTCTACGGGGTGTCGGGCAACCGCCGCAGCTGGTACGACAACGCCAACGCCGAGCGCCTGGGCTACAAGCCGCAGGACGACAGCGAGGCCTTCGCCGAGGAGATCCTGAAGAGCGAGAAGCCGGGCGCGGACCCGCGTGCCGAGAAATACCAGGGCGGCACCTTCGTCCTCGCCGAGGACGGCGGCGACCCGACGCGGGCACCGGTGAAGCCGCAGGGATCGAGGAAGCGGAAATGAAGTTTGCCGTCGACAGGGCGAGCTTCCCCGGCCCGGTGCTGGTGACCGGCGCGGGCGGCTGTATCGGCAGCTGGGTGCTGTCGCTGCTCGCGCGCGCGGGCGTTTCGGCGTGCGCCTTCGATCTCTCGGAGGACAAGCGCAGGCCGCGGCTTCTCATCGACGAGAAGGATCTGGCGAAGGTCGCCTGGAAGACCGGCGATATCTCCGACAGCGGCACGGTGATGCGCGTGTTCGAAGAAGTGCGACCGTGCGCGGTGATTCACCTCGCGGCGCTCCAGGTGCCTTTCTGCAAGGCGGATCCGGCTGCGGGGGCTAAAGTCAACGTGGTCGGGACGGTGAACGTGTTCGAGGCGGCGCGCAAGCTCGGCATCCGGCGCCTCGCCTACGCCAGCTCGATCGCCGCCTACGGCGCGATGGACGAAGGGCTCGGAGCGATGCACACGCTCTACGGCGCGTACAAGCACTGCGACGAGCAGATCGCGCTCGTCTACTCCGGCGACTGGGGCGTGCACAGCATCGGCATCCGACCCGGCGTCGTCTACGGCGTCGGGCGCGACCAGGGGCTCACCTCGAAGACCACCGTCGCGATCCTCGCCGCCGCCGCGGGCAGGCCCTATGACGTGCCCTTCACCGGCGGCGTGTCCTGGCTGTATACGGGAGAGGTCGCGAGCGCCTTCATCCGGGCGGTCGCGAAGGAGCGCACGGGCGCGCCGGTGTTCAACATGAACGGGGTCCACGCGCCGGT